>JASBUN010000057.1 GCA_030147845.1 Gammaproteobacteria bacterium | reverse complement strand
TAAAGTAGGAATTCGCCCGCAATTGGTCAATACGCGGACCAGACGATTGGAGATGGACTATGTCATCGAGCGAACGGATCACTCGACGCATGTGCTGAATTCCATTTCGCCGGCGTTCACCAGTGCATTCGCATTTGCCGAAGTACTGCTGGAGGGATTTGAGCCAACCTAAGTGGACTGGCGCTTACTTAAGCCAAAAGGGTGGATTAGTGTTTGGTTGGGTGACGGTGGATACCAATCGCGTAGGTCGGGTTAGCCCGTGCGTGTAACCCGACGTGGCTCGGGCGGGGAACGATACGTCGGCTTACGCTACGCTAAACCGACCTACATCGCTAAGTGCATCGGGTCAGATCGCTGCAGTGATGAAACCCTTGTTGGGTCAGTATGATAAAGCGGGACGAAATCGCCGGTGCATCTGCCGATCGAATCGCCCCGCGCAAAGTAACCGGATAAGACGAGGATACTCAATATGTCGGTGGAGCGATGGGCAAAAAATAAGGCGCGACAAACGCTGCGGCGCGCAATCGGCTGGCCCGAGTCGCAGGAGGTTTTGGATTTATTCGGACTGTCGTATTGGTACGAGGGCAACCTTTGGGAGCCGCCGGTACAGCTAGCGCTGCGCGACCTGTGTCGAGCGGGCGATGTCGTTTTTGACGTCGGCGCGAATTTCGGCGGCTTGACGACCGTCATGTCGCGCATGGTGGGGCCGCGGGGCGTCGTGTGCGCGTTTGAGGCCAGCCCAAGAATCGTCGGCAAATTGCAGCGCAACGTGGTCTTGAGCGGCTGCGCCAATACCCAGATCTTCCACGCGGCGGTTTATCATACGAGTGCTGATACCGTGCCCATATACTGCGGCTCGCATCTAAATGACAGCATCTATTTCGACGAGAGCGGTCAGGGTGCGATGTATTCGGTTAGTACCATCGCACTCGATGACTTCGTGGAATCGACCGGTTTGGCGCCGGTGGTAATCAAGATGGATATAGAAGGGGCGGAGTTCGATGCTTTGAACGGTATGACCCGACTGCTCGAAGCCCACAAGCCGCACTTGATGCTCGAAACTCAGCCGCAAGACAGCCGCTGCTTGGATCACTTATTGGCGGCGGGATACGTGGCTATGGACCTCAATTCATACCGGCAGGTGCGTTCGGCAGCGGATTATCCGGCCGCGACCGACATACGCAACAACCTATATATACATCAGGATCGATTGGCGGAAACGCCGTATCGAATGCCGTTTACGTTCGTGGAAGCGGGCGTGCTCGGCGTAAACGATTTTTCAATCGATGCGGACGGCTCGTTGCGCCAAAAATCGCCCTTACCGCTCGAGCGGGGCCGTTATGTTTTGGATATGGCATTCGCGGCGCAGGGCACGGACAACGAAATGATGTGTGGCATTCGGCAAGGCGGCAAGGATGTCTTCCGCTACCACGCCTATAGCCATTTACTGGCGAAAGATTATCGGGACTGGGTTCTGCACCTGGATAAGGCCGGCGACATCGAGATTTATTTCGAGTTTAAGAATGGCAGCCGCGATCCGACTTTTGCCTTCGAGAATGCACACATCAAAAAAGTCCAGGAATTCGATAACGTCGTATCTAAACCGTATTTTTAGTCGGAAGACAACATGGTCCCGGGGCGCCGAAGTGCGGGTGTCGGGCAGAGGTAATCGTAGTGGTCACGGATGCAGTAGCAATGCGCGTTTTGATTGTCGAGTGGGATTTGTTTCGCACAACCGGAGGGGGGCAAAGCGTTTATCGGGCGCTCATCGAGCGCAATCCTGATATCGAATTTTACTATCTGACGACGACCGACAGTTCGCACCATAATCGACCGGCTAACGCCCACGGTATACCGTACAAATCCCGTTATGGAGCCTCCGAATTCCGCGTAGACCTCACCGATGTGAGTCCGCTGAGTTGGCTGTTTGACGATTTTGCGCGCGCCAACAATATCGCGGCATCCGTGGCCGGCATGCAGTTCGACATCGTCGATCTGCCGGATTACGAGCAATGCGGTGCACTCCTCAGGCCGGCGTTGAAGCACTACCAGGTGCGGGTAGGAAAAATTGTGCTCGCCATGCACGGTTGCATCTCCAACACCGTACGTCTTAACTGGGCCACCGACGAAATCCGATCGGTACAAATGGAGGATCGGGAAAACGTCCAATTCCGCGCCGCGGACGTGCGCTATGCCATTAGTCAAAGCTACATGGACGAATGGTCAACGCGCACCCAATTGCCCATCGAGTACCTGGACCCGCTGCATATACTGGGCAAGGTCGAACCCTTGCGCAGCCGGCGCTCCAGCGATCGTCCCACGCTTAGCTTTATTGGCCGGACCGAGCGGCGCAAGGGTCCTGATATCTTCGTCGACCTTACCTGGTGGTTGCCGGACCACAGTTATCGAGAGGCGCAAATCATTGGTCCCGAGAGCCATGACAACAGCGGAAGAAGTTCGACCAGTTATCTCGAGGCTATGATTGCCATGCGCGGCGCCGACATACGCCTGCGCGGCGGAATGGCAAAGACCGACCTGCACGCCCTGTTCGGCTCGCGTACGCTGGTGTGCCTGCCTTCGCGTTATGACACGTTCAACCTGCTGGCCATGGAAGCATTGTTCGCGGGCTGCCCGGTCGCCGTTGGCAGCGGCGCCGGCGTGCGGCGGTTTTTGGATGAACGCATGCCGGATGTGCCGTATGTGCGCATCGATGTCGGCAACGTTTTTGCCTGCTTGCCGGCGCTGAGCGAAGCGCTGCGCAACTACGATGACTATCGGGACACGGTGGTCGCCGAGATGCAGCGTTGCGAACTGCATCCGCAAGGTGAAGGCTTGATCGCGGCGTACCAGTCTTCAGCGAGCGCCGACGCGGATGTGGTGGCGGCATCCGAGCACTGGTACCAATTGTTGCGCGGCTACTGGGACGAAGGCACGATTAAACGCCCAACGCGACTGGTGATTCGAACGGCGACCAGGGTGAAAGCGGTTTTGCCCGCGCGGCTACGCGGGCGCCTTCGACGCGTGCGCGACGCACGGGAGCAGGGACTGCTTCCGCGAGCGTTCAAGGCCTGGTTGCGGCGCAGCCGCTTTCGTAATAGCGGCCGCCTGGTGGAGCAATGGGGCAGAGCCATGCGGCTGCACAGCAAATACAATCGCTTTGCGACCGAGTCTCGTGAGTTAACCGAGAGCCATTTGCGTCAGAAGCTGAAGATGTGTTGGGCGATATCCGGTTCGACACAAATCGACCGTGCGCGCGTATGGAGCGAAATCGCGCGCTTGGAACGGCTACGCGGCAACGCGCTTACTTCGGCGACCTACGATATCCGTGTCATGCGTGCGCTTGGTGAAGACCGTTTTGGGCGTTTGCCGGCGGTGATCAATGCGCTCAATGCGGTCGGACTGCCGACCGAGGCAGAGGCCTGTAGGGCATTATTTGGTCCGCAAGTACAACGGCCGGCAAGCGCCAAAGCGCTGCTTGACGACGCGTTGGCTCGAAACGCGCATAATCCCGAGCCGGAGTTCGAGCTGGTGGACGACCGCCGCGGAGACTCGTCTTTCCGGGTCGCGGTTATTGTGTCGATGTACGGTGCGGCGGCGAAGCTGCGGTATTTTTTGCACACGCTTAGTGCGCAGACCCTGCTTCAGCGGCGCGAACTTGAAATCATTTTGGTGGACAGCGGTTCGCCGACCGACGAGTACCAAGTATTTAAAGAATTCGTGCGCGTTACGGATCTGCCGGCGATGTATGTGCGCACCAAAAACCGCGAAACGATCCAGGCGGCCTGGAACCGCGGCATTGCCGTTTCGCGCGCCCCCTATTTGGCGTTTTTAGGCACGGACGAGGCAGTTCTTCCGACCTGCTTGGAGCGCCTGGCGGCCGAACTCGACGCCGACCAGACATTGGATTGGGTGCAGGCCAACAGTCTGGCCACGAATGTCGCGCACGACGGTAGCTGGCGAAGCGATATCATGATGTATGACCGCGACGGAGGCCGGCGCGAAACTCCCTATCTGGAGACGTGCTACCTGTCATGGGTGGGGGCGCCGTACAGGCGCTCCATCCATGAACGGATAGGCTACTACGACGCCACATTTCGCGCCGCGGGCGACACGGAATTCAAAAATCGCGTACTGCCGTTCATCAAGACCAAGTATCTTCGAGAGACGCTGGGTGTGTTTTTGAACTACCCCGACGAACGTACGACACAGAGCCCACTGGCCGAACTGGAAGACGTGCGGGCGTGGTACTTGCATCGTTCCGCGGCAGGCGTGCAGTATGCATTGAGCGGTATGACGCCGGCGGCCGCCGAGGCGCTGTTGCAAGATTGCTTGAAATACCGAAAATCATACTGTCGGCATTGGAGTTCGGATATCGACTACGGCGTAAATCTGGCGCAGGCGTTAGTGCAACACGGCGACGCTCAGTCGCCTTCGCGGTTCCTGCAGGAGCTGCTGATGGTGCAGAAAATCTATCGGCAACTCGAATGGTTGCCGAATACTACGCCGGTGTCGGTTTCCGGCACGATTGTGCGCGCTATGCGTTCGCTGAGTCAGGTGCAAAACAAATTCAAATCGGTTTCGTCAATGGTGGTGCCGGCGTTTGAAGTGTTCAATGATAATCGCTATGAACAGCACCAGGGCGTGTGGAAAAGCGAATCTTGACGGTCGCTGCGCGGATTTCGCTTGCTAGGTATAACCGAATTTTCATAGCGACGGTTTCAAGCCGCGCACCCGTGATCTAAGGAGTATCTGACCATGTATTGTCGTGTATGCGATTCGCAAAACCTCGAGCCGGTGGTCGATCTCGGCAGCCAGCCGTGGTGCAATCATTTTCTCAAAGCGGACGAGGTCGGCAAGGAACCAACCTATCCGTTGCGGGTTGTGTTCTGCC
>JASBUN010000048.1 GCA_030147845.1 Gammaproteobacteria bacterium | reverse complement strand
GGTGACCATAACCATAAAAAAGGCGAATGGATGCTTTCTTATCGCTATTCACAAATGTCAATGTCAGGTAACCAAGATGGTACAACTGAGCTGACACCGGCCCAAGTCCGTGCCCAAGGTTTTGGTATGGCGCCAATTGAAATGGACATGGAAATGCACATGTTTGGCGGTATGTATGGTGTGTCTGACACATTAACTGTGATGGCAATGTTGCCTTATATTCGCAAAGAAATGTTGATGGAAAATGGTGCCTTAGCACGCGCGCGTACCTCAAATGAAGGTTTTGGTGACGTGAAAGTCTCTGGCCTTTACACATTAGCCGAAGCACAAAAAGGCGATATTAACCACAAATGGTTGATGAAGTTTGGTCTTAGCCTGCCAACAGGTGAAGTTGATGGCCGTGGCACAACATTGGCAGGACCTGGCAATAAATTGCCATATGGTATGCAGCTTGGCTCTGGTACGTTCGATCCAATGCTTGCTGTGACATATACGCAAAGCCGCCCCGAATGGTCATTCGGTGCGCAGGCAAACACAGTGATCCGTCTTGGCGAAAATAGTGAAGATTATCGCCTTGGAAACCGTGTCGGCGCAACAACATGGGTTGCACGTAATCTTAACCAGAATGTCAGTGTTTCTGCACGCTTATCTGGTGAAGTCTGGGATGATATCTCAGGTGAGGATAGTGATCTAAACCCGTTAATGTCTCCATCTATGCGTGCAGACCTACGTGCGGGTGAGCGTTTGGATGCGTCGATTGGTGTGAATTACATGCATCAAACGGGCGCTTTAGCCGGTCATCGCCTTGCGGCTGAATTCTTTGTTCCAGTTTATGAGAACTTTGATGGTCCGCAATTGCAACGTGATTATCGTCTTGTATTAGGGTGGCAAAAAGCCTTTTAATACGGAAAATCGATAAAAACATCGGAAAAAGCGGTTAAATCACGGATTTGACCGCTTTTTTTCTTGCTGTTCTGTGGATAACAAGGTATCAGAATGAGAACTCAAAACACCAAACCCATCAATGAAATGGGATAAAGGGAAGAAGTATGACCAATAACTTGCGTAATATCGCCATCATCGCCCACGTCGATCATGGCAAGACCACGCTAGTGGACCGGCTCCTACAGCAGTCGGGTACGCTCGGCGATCGTGCGGGCGAAGTCGAACGCATCATGGACTCCAACGATCTGGAGAAAGAGCGCGGTATTACGATTTTGGCCAAAAATACCGCCATCCGTTGGCGCGACTACCGCATCAATATCGTCGATACGCCCGGGCACGCCGATTTCGGCGGCGAGGTCGAGCGCGTGTTGTCGATGGTCGATTGTGTGCTGTTGCTGGTCGATGCGGTCGACGGCCCCATGCCGCAGACGCGCTTTGTCACGCAGAAAGCGCTCGCCCGCGGACTCAAGCCGATCGTCGTTATCAACAAAATCGACCGTCCCGGCGCCCGTCCGCACTGGGTACTGGATCAGACCTTCGAATTGTTCGATCGACTCGGCGCCAGCGACGAGCAGCTCGATTTTCCGGTGGTCTACGCATCGGCTTTGCAGGGCTATTCCAGTCTTGATGCGGATGCGCGCGATGGCGACATGACGCCGCTGTTCGAGACCATCATCGAAAAAGTCAGTCCGCCCAATGTCGACCTCGACGGGCCTTTTCAATTACAGGTCAGCTTGCTGGCCTACAGCAGCTATGTCGGCGTCATTGGCATCGGTCGCATCGCCCGCGGTCGGGTCAAGACCAATACCCAGATCACACTCATCGGAGCCGACGGCGAGCGCCGCAACGGCCGTATATTACAAATACTGGGTTTCCACGGCCTCGATCGCGTCGAGGTGCCCACGGCCCAGGCCGGCGATATCATTGCCTTCACCGGTATCGAGGTGCTGAACATCTCCGATACGCTGTGTGATCCGTCGCGGGTCGAGGCGTTGCCACCGCTGGTGGTTGATGAGCCGACCGTCAGTATGACCTTTCAAGTCAACAATTCGCCGTTCGCCGGCCGCGAGGGTCGTTTCGTCACTTCGCGCCAGATTCGCGAACGTCTCGAGCGCGAATTGGTGCACAACGTTGCCTTGCGGGTGGACGATACCGGCGACCCGGACAAATTCAGAGTATCGGGCCGTGGCGAATTGCACCTGTCCATCCTGATCGAGAACATGCGTCGCGAGGGCTATGAATTGGGCGTATCGCGGCCTGAAGTGATCATCAAGGAGATCGATGGTGTGCGCTGTGAGCCGTACGAACAGCTCACCGTGGACGTCGAGGAAATCCATCAGGGAACCGTCATGGAGAAGCTCGGCCAGCGTGGCGCTGACCTCAAAGACATGATCCCGGACGGCAACGGCCGAGTACGCCTGGACTATGTTGTGCCGTCGCGCGCCCTGATCGGCTTTCGCACGGAGTTCCTGACGGCCACGCAGGGAACCGGACTGCTATACCACGTATTCGACCGCTATGACGTACTGAAGCGTGGCGACTTCGGCGGCCGTATCAACGGTGTGATGATCTCCAATGGCGCCGGCAAGGCGCTTGCCTATGCGCTGTTCAACCTGCAGGAACGTGGCCGTATGCTGATTGACCCCGGTGAAGAGGTCTATGAAGGCATGGTCATCGGCGTGCATTCGCGCGATAACGATCTGGTGGTCAATCCGCTCAAGGCCAAGCAGCTCACCAATATTCGCGCCGCCGGCAGCGATGAGAATATTCTGCTGACGCCGCCTATCCGACTGAGTCTGGAGCAGGCGTTGGAGTTCATTGACGATGATGAACTGGTGGAAGTGACGCCGCGGCACACACGCATACGCAAAAAATTGCGGCAGGAACACGAGCGCAAGAAAGCATCGCGCGCGGTGGTCTGAGGCTGGAGCGGATAAAAAGAACCCCGGTGTTGGCGCACCGGGGTGGTTGCCGATTTGGCATCAGGTGATTGCGTACACAACCCGCGATCCGTGCGAGTCGGCACAGCCGCATCCATGCGCTAGCCCGGTCAGGTCCGGGCGTCCTACCATCCTTGGACCCAGCCGCAATCCGGCGGTTGGTTCCTAAGACGCCAGCATGCCACGCGCGAACGCTGCCGGGTGTCAGCCGTACGCGCCATATTTTGTAGGAAAATGCCTACAAACCTAAACCCAGTAGTGCCCCTTATTTTGCTACAGTATCTTTTACGGTTAACCTTCACGAAGCCTAAAAACCCCAGGAGGCAGCGCCATGATCGGTCGCAAAAACATCGCTTTCGGATTCCTGTATTTGGTGCTCACGGCCGCGCTCGGCCCTTATATGATCAAGGTTTTGTTCCCCGACCTGGGGCAGGCACAGCAGGCCAAACAAGCCGCGTTGGCGCCATTGCAACTGTTAGCGGAAAATAACTTCGAGAAGGATCTGGAGCCGATCAGCGCCGATGCTTTGGCCAAGGCCGACGCCAAGGCGATACTCGGCATTAATCAGCTCAACAATGCGCAGGCGCCGATCGATGCCATCAAGGGTGGCCCGCACGCGCACGGTAATCTTGAGGCCGTGTTGAACATTATCGTCGGTTTGACGCTGTGCTTTGTTGCCGCGCCGATATTGTTTAAACAGCTCATCAGTTGGATATTTATTCTCGGCGCGCTGCTGCATTCGGGCATGCTCTACCTCGGCGCTTTTAATGTGCCATGGGCGACTAAACTGTTAGATACGGGGATTGGCCCCATTATGGTCCTGCTCGGTTTGCTGTTGGCGGGCGTCGCCGTCACGTTTTGGTTCCGGCCCGAGGTGGTGCGTGATCGGTGATCGTGGCCGAGTTCTGAATAAGGGACGCTATGCATACGCTCTATCCGCCGATTCACCCCTATGTGACGCACACGCTGGCGGTCGACCAGCGGCACACGCTGTACGTGGAAGAATGCGGTAATCCGGCCGGTGTGCCGGTGGTATTTCTGCACGGTGGCCCGGGCGGCGGCTGCGCGCCCATGCATCGCCAGTATTTCGATCCGAACGTCTATCGGATCGTACTGTTCGACCAGCGCGGTTGCGGGCGCTCGGCGCCGCACGCTGAGTTGATCGATAACAGCACGCCGCATTTAGTCGCCGATATGGAGTTCATACGCGAGCATCTGGGTATCGAACGCTGGCTGTTATTCGGTGGCTCGTGGGGTTCAACGCTGGCGTTGGTGTATGCGCAGACGTATCCGCAGCGGGTCTTGGGCCTGGTGTTACGCGGCATCTTCTTGTGTCGCTCGCAGGATATCGACTGGTTTTATCAAGATGGCGCCAGCCACGTGTTCCCGGATTATTGGCAGGACTTTATCGATGCCATTCCGGCCGCCGAGCGCGACGATTTGCTGCGCGCCTATCATCGGCGTTTGACCGGCGACAATGAAGTCGGCCGCATGTCGGCGGCTAAGTCCTGGTCGACATGGGAGGGTCGATGCGCCACGCTGCGCAGCGATGCCGCGGTGGTAAATCAGTTTGCTGACCCGTATACGGCGGTGAGTTTGGCGCGTATCGAGGCGCATTTTTTCGTCAATCAATGTTTTTTGCGAGCCAACCAGATTCTCACTGACGCCGCTCGTTTGGCGCCGCTTCCCGGAATCATCGTGCATGGTCGCTACGACATGGTTTGTCCGCTGGACCAGGCCTGGGCGCTGCACCAAGCGTGGCCGAGCGCAGACCTGCGGGTCATCGCCGACGCCGGTCACGCGGTGTCTGAACCGGGCATCGTCGACGCGCTGATCGGTGCGACCATCGAGATGGGCGCGCGCTTGGCATGATTGCATTGCTGCAGCGGGTACGCTCGGCCAGCGTTTCCGTCGATGACGAAGTCGTGGGTGCGATCGAGCACGGGCTCGTGGCGCTCATCGGTGTGCAACGCCACGATTGTCCGGCTGAAGCCGATCGGCTGCTGCAACGTATGCTCGGCTACCGCATTTTCGAAGACACCGACGGGCGCATGAATCTAGCCTTGCCGGCGGTACACGGTGGCTTGTTGCTGGTGCCGCAGTTCACGCTGGCTGCCGACACGCGCAAAGGTATGCGCCCCAGTTTTACGCCGGCGGCCGATCCCGCCCGTGGCGCCGAGTTGTTCGACTATTTGGCGGCGGCGGCGTCTACGCGACATCAGCCGCTGGCCTGCGGTCGTTTCGGCGCCCACATGCAAGTCAGTTTAATCAATGATGGACCCGCCACCTTCTGGTTACAGGTCGAGCCGCGCCCCGCAAGCGGCTCAGCGTCCAGGCCTATGCTCCAGTCGACTGAAATTGAAGGAAAAAATTAGGCCTCAATTGCGCGGCGTGCGCGCCGATATAAATGGGTACAGGGGCGGGGCGCGTGAATCGACGGACGAACGGTGGGGGGCTGTCCGATCATGAAGCGCGTTCCGCCTCTGACCTTATTCAACACGCCAATCCCTGGTCTATGCTCGCCGTTCTGCTTTATACGGGTTCCGGCCGGGGCCAAATTACGGCGCCGTTTTTGGCGCTAACCATACAAAATAGAATGAAAATTAGCGTTGCAGCGGCTGCCGCGATTGCGCCGGTCGGTATCAGGCCTTATGCGGGTGTTCGCCCGAATCGGCGCCGCAGCCGCCGGCCAGTTTGCGCAGGCTGTCGGTGTCGAGCAGGCGTACCCGCTTACCGGCGACCTCCAATAGGCCTTGTTCGCGACCACGCGTGAACAGGCGGCTGACCGTTTCTACCGCCAAGCCAAGATAGTTGCCGATGTCGGCGCGCGACATACTCAGATTGAACTCGCGGCCCGAGAAGCCGCGCTGTTCGAAACGCAGCGACAGGCTGAGCAGCAAGGTTGCCAGGCGTTCCTCGGCGGATTTCTTGCCGAGCAGCAAAAGCAGCCGCTGGTCTTGCATAATCTCCTTGCTCATCAAGCGTAGCAATTGATGCCGCAGGCTCGGCAAGGTGCCGGCCAGTTGTTCGAGCTGATCGAACGGAATCTGGCAGCAGCTGGTCGTTTCCAGCGTCACTGCGCTGCACGGGTGGCGTTCCGAAACGATGGCGTCCAGACCGACCAGCTCGCCGGGCAGGTAAAAGCCGGTCACTTGCTCGTGACCATCGCCGGTGATCGTATACGTCTTGAGTGATCCCGAGCGCACGGCGTAGATCGAGTGAAAACGAGCGCCCTGCTTAAACAGGTAGTCGGCGCGCCGCAGCGGGCGTGCACGTTGAATGATCTGTTCGAGCCGCTCGAGGTCGCTACCGTCCATGCCCACGGGTAGACACAGCCGGTGCAGCATACACTGCTTGCAGGCCGCTTTGATGCTAGCAAGATCAATAACTTTCGCCGACTCTGGGTGTGACATGAGGGCTGGCTTCGGCCGATACTCCTGAATAATAAAAATATTTGAACAAATTCAGATAGATAAGTCAATGCCCCCGGCATGGGTCTGCCACTCTTCCAGCGCCCGCCGCCGGCCGTGCGTCGCAGAGCCGGATTTTTATTTAAACTCGATCATGTTCCGGGTATTCTATAGGCGAAAGCAGCCAACTTCCTCGTTTTTACCAATCGCGAGCTCAAATTCCAAATGTCTGAACGTACCGCCAAGGTCAACCGCGATACGCTGGAGACCCAGATCACTGTTGCTGTAAATATCGACGGCAGCGGCGTGAGTAGTTTTCACACCGGCGTGCCGTTCCTGGAGCACATGCTGGATCAGGTTGCGCGCCATGGTCTGGTGGATCTGGACATCCGCGCAGCGGGCGACCTGCACATCGATGCGCACCATACCGTCGAAGATATCGGTATTGGTTTGGGCCAGGCAGTACGCCAAGCGCTCGGTGACAAAAAGGGCATTCGGCGTTACGGGCACGCCTACGTGCCGCTGGACGAGGCCTTGTCGCGTGTGGTCATCGACTTCTCCGGCCGGCCGGGGCTGGAGTATCAGGTCACTTTCCCGCGTGCCCGCATTGGTGATTTTGACGTCGACTTGTTTCACGAATTCTTCCAGGGCTTTGTCAATCACGCGCAGGCGACGTTGCACATCGACAGCCTGCGCGGCGTCAATGCGCACCACGTAGCCGAGACCATATTCAAGGCGTTTGGCCGCGCCTTGCGCATGGCTGTCGAACCGGATCCACGGATGCAGGGTGTTACGCCCTCCACCAAAGGCAGCCTCTGACAAACTTGTAGGCGCGAGTATCGCGCACCCGAGCAACTCGCAGACGAGCGTTCTTGCATGACATCCGTTGCAGTAATCGACTACGGCATGGGTAATCTCCGTTCCGTGGCCAAGGCTTTAGAACGTGTGGCCCCGCGCGCGCGCGTGACCTTGTCCAACGACGCCGCTGATCTGCGGCGCGCCGAGCGCGTCGTGTTCCCGGGACAAGGTGCCATTGGTGACGCCATGGCCGAGTTGCGCCGCCTTGGGCTCGACGACGTCGTACGCGAACTGATCGGCACCAAACCTTTTCTTGGGATTTGCCTCGGCCTGCAGGCTTTGCTGGATCACAGTGAAGAGGATGGTGGTGTCGACGGCTTTGCGACCTTCCCCGGTACGGTGCGGCGCTTTCCGGGCGGATTGCAGGACGCCGATAGCGGTTCGCGGCTGAAGGTCCCCCATATGGGTTGGAATCAGGTCCATCAATCCGATCCGCAACATCCGTTGTGGCAGGACATTGCGCAAGACAGCCGGTTCTATTTCGTGCACAGCTATTATGCCGATACGTCGCTATCTTCGGTGGTCGCCGGCACTACGCGATACGGTGTCGAGTTCGTTTCCGCCGCCGGCCGCGATAACCTCTTTGCGGTGCAATTCCATCCGGAAAAAAGTCAGCATGCCGGGTTGCGTTTGCTGGAGAATTTTATGCGCTGGGATGGCCAAGAATAAGCGTGCACGATACGATCATTGATCGGTGGCCGCGCGGGAGTATGGCAGCCGTCGTTTGTCACCGGGTTTTATGTGAACTGTGAGATAAGAGGACAGAAACATGCTGTTGATCCCTGCCATCGACCTGAAAGACGGAAAGTGCGTACGTCTACGCCAGGGCCGTATGGAAGACGAGACGGTGTTCTCTGATGACCCGGTTGCGGTCGCCGAACGCTGGGTCGAGGCCGGAGCGCGGCGATTGCACATGGTTGATTTGAACGGTGCGCTCGCCGGCCATCCAGTGAATGCGGAGGTCATTCACCGCGTCGCTGAATCGTTTCCCGACTTGCCGATCCAGGTCGGCGGCGGCATACGCGATGAAGACACCGTGCAGACCTATCTCGACGCCGGCGTCCAATACGTGATCATTGGCACCAAGGCTGTTAATGCGCCGCATTTCGTCAATGATCTGTGCCTTGAATTTCCGGGCCATATTATTGTCGGCCTGGACGCCAAAGGCGGTAAAGTCGCCATCGACGGTTGGTCGAAGTTGTCCAATCACGGTGTTATCGATCTGGCCCAGCGTTTCGAGCGTGACGGCGTTGAGGCGATCGTCTATACCGACATCGGCCGCGACGGCATGATGCAGGGCATCAACATCGAGTCAACGGTGGAACTCGCCCGAGCCATCACCATCCCGGTAATCGCGTCCGGCGGCATCACTACGCTCGACGACGTACGCGCATTGTGCGACGTCGCTGACGAAGGCATTATGGGCGCTATTACCGGCCGAGCCATATATGAGGGCACCTTGGACTTTGCCGACGGTCAGCAGCGGGCGGACGAATGGTGTCGATAGGGCTACCGATCGGCTCGCCGACGAATGGTCGGCGTACGGCGCCCGGCCGGCGGCGGCCGGTCGATGACGCGCCGCGCGCGCGCTAATCGATATGGGACTGGCGAAGCGCATCATTCCGTGCCTGGACGTTGACAACGGCCGCGTCGTCAAGGGCGTCAAGTTCGTTGAGATCCGCGACGCCGGCGATCCGGTCGAGATCGCGCGTCGCTATGACCAGGAAGGCGCGGACGAAATCACCTTCCTCGATATCACCGCCAGCCACGAGGGCCGCGAAACCATCGTGCATGTGGTCGAACGCGTCGCCGGCGAAGTATTTATCCCACTCACCGTCGGTGGTGGTATCCGCGCCGTGGAGGATATCCGGCGCATGCTTAACGCCGGTGCGGACAAGGTTGCCATCAATACGGCGGCGGTATTCCGTCCGGAACTGGTTCGCGAGGCTGCCGCCAAGGTCGGTTCGCAGTGCATTGTCGTGGCGCTCGACGCCAAACGCGTCAGCACCGCCGGTGAGCCGCCGCGTTGGGAGATATTTACCCATGGCGGACGCAAGCCCACCGGCATCGACGCGGTGCAGTGGGCGGTGCGCATGGGCGAGTACGGCGCCGGCGAGATTTTGCTCACCAGTATGGATCGCGATGGCACCAAATCCGGGTTTGATCAGGAACTGACGCGCGCGGTCAGCGATGCCGTCGAGGTGCCGGTGATCGCGTCCGGCGGTGTCGGCACCCTGGAACACTTGGTCGAGGGCGTTACCGGCGGTGGCGCCGATGCGGTGCTGGCCGCCAGTATTTTCCACTTTGGCGAGTTCAGTATCCGCCAAGCCAAGGAATATATGGCCGCCGCCGGCGTCGAAGTACGATTATAAGCGCGCGCGGCCCAGCATTTGTGGACGGAGATCATGACCGAGCAATGGTTGGACGACATCAAATGGACCGACGACGGCCTGGTGCCGGTGATTGCACAGGAAGCGGGTAGTGGGCGCGTGTTGATGTTTGCCTGGATGAACCGCGAAGCTTTGCGTCTGAGCGCAGAACGGGGACATGCGGTATATTGGTCGCGCTCCCGGCGTCGTTTATGGCACAAAGGTGAGGAGTCCGGTCACCAGCAAGTGATCAAAGACATCCGCCTCGATTGCGATAACGACGTGATATTGCTGACCGTCGAGCAACGCGGCGGTATTGCCTGCCATACCGGTCGGCATAGCTGTTTTTATCAGCAGCTCGGCGACGGTGGCTGGGCTGCGGTGGAGCCGGTGTTAAAGGATCCTTCCGACATTTATAAGTAAGTGGCTCGTCCGTGACGGTTTATTGCCGTATTTTTGTTTAGGGAATAAGCCGCCGGTGTGGCGGCCGGGAAGTCGATATGCATACATTGAATTCGTGGCGCAGCAATGAGTGATATACTGGATCGCCTGGCTGCGGTTTTAGAGCAACGCAAGCAGGCGGATGCGGGACGGTCGTACGTGGCCGGCTTGTACGCCAAGGGGCTCGATGCCATTCTCAAGAAGGTCGGTGAGGAAGCGATCGAGACCGTGCTGGCCGCCAAGGGCGGTGACCGCGAGCAGATTGTCTACGAGACGGCCGACCTGTGGTTCCATACTATGGTGTTGTTGGCCGCCAATGATCTCGGACCCGGAGATGTGCTGACGGAGTTGGATCGGCGCTTCGGTTTGTCCGGCATCGACGAAAAGGCGCAGCGCGAGCAGGATTGAGTGATTGGCGTTGTGAAGTCCGGTTGTGGTCGTCACGGATGTGGCAAGTTAGGCCGCAGTGGTTTTTGTTCCCGGTTTTGCCTCAGCTGCGCTTGCATGCTTGAGGGGGTAGGGTTACTTCGTTTGTTTTGGAGGCGGCTATGAGTGTCGGTTGGATCCAATTATTGATCATTCTCGCAATCGTGTTGTTGCTGTTCGGGACCAAGAAGCTGCGCAATATCGGCGGCGATCTGGGTGGCGCGATTCGGGGATTCCGCAAGGCCATGCATGAAGAAGATCAGCACGCCAAGTCGGGCGAGCAAAAGCTCGAGGATAAGGATGGCAGCGTCATTGAAGGTGAAGTGACGTCTAAGCAGCAACATAAAGACAAGGCCTGAAGCGATTATCCATGGCGCATGATCCGGCAAGCACGATGTTCGCTCCGGCGGATGTCGACGCGTAGCGGACAGCGCGTCTCGATACGAAACGCACACCATTATGTTCGATATCGGATTCTGGGAATTGTTCGTCATCGGCATCGTGGCGCTCGTGGTCATTGGACCGGAGCGCCTGCCGGGTGTCGCGCGTAAGGCCGGCCTGTGGATGGGCAAGGCACGCCGCTTCGTGCAGACCGTCAAGGAAGATATTGATCGCGAATTGGCGGCGGATGAACTCAAGCGTCTGCTCAAGGAGCAATCCGAATCCGAATCGGTGCATGAGATCATCGAGGAAACCAAGCGGTCGATCGCCGAGGTCAAGGAATCCATCGATGACACCACCCGTAGCGCAACCAGCGATGTAAAAAAGGCGGTGCAAACGCCCACCGACGAAAAAAAACCAGCCGTAACGCCCGAACCTGCCGACGGCGGCCACTTAGTCAAGGCCGTGCCGGAGCCCAAAGCCGGTGCGCAGGCCGAACCCAAGGCCGATAAACAGAATGTCCACGATGGCGAATCCAGAAGCTAAGCCGGACGACGAAGAAGGCGACGAAGGGCAGAGTTTCATCTCGCATCTGCTTGAGTTGCGTGATCGCTTGCTGCGCATGGTGCTGGCGGTCATTATCGTTTTTCTGAGTCTGGTTTACTGGGCCAACGACCTTTATCACTGGCTGTCGAAGCCGCTGCTGAAAATGCTGCCGGAGGGCAGCAAGATGATCGCCACCGAAGTGGCGTCGCCGTTTTTGACGCCGTTCAAACTCACTTTGATGGTGTCCATCTTCATTTCGATCCCGTACCTGCTGTACCAATTCTGGGGTTTCATTGCGCCTGGCTTGTATCGCCACGAGCGGCGTATGGCAGTGCCGATTTTGGTCAGCAGCGTGGCGCTATTCTACAGTGGCATGGCGTTTGCGTATTACGCGGTATTTCCGCTGATATTCAAGTTTTTTGCCAGTACCACACCGGTCGGCGTCGCCTTCAGCCCGGATATCAGCAAATATCTGGACTTCGTTCTGACGATCTTCTTCGCTTTCGGCGCCGCCTTCGAGGTGCCGATTGCCACTATCGTGCTGGTCTGGATGGGAGTGACGACGCCGGCGCAGTTACGCAAGATGCGTCCCTATATCATTGTCGGTGCGTTTGCGGTTGGTGCGGTATTGACGCCGCCGGACGCGGTGTCGCAGAGCATGCTGGCGTTGCCCATGTGGGCGTTGTTCGAGTTGGGCGTAGTATTCTCGCGCTTCTATCAACCCAGGGAGCGCCGCGACGACGACGAGGATGAGGACGCTTCCAGTCCTGCTTCTGAATCCACGAGTACCGCCGTGGCCACGCCGCCGGCGGCCGGTGCCACTGCAACCGAACCCGACAGCGATTATAAGCCGATGTCGGACGAGGAAATGGAGCAGGAATTGGATCGACTCTCCAAGCTGGACGACGCATCGCCGGACAACGAGCCGGAGCCGCCGAAAGACGCCCCCAAGGGTGGGGATGACCCTGCGGGCAAGGATCCAAAGGACAAATAGTCCCTCCGGCGTGTTGCGGAATGGCTGACGCCGGGAATCTTTCCGCCCGCGCTGTGGTCCTATCTGTATCGGTACATTAGACCGGGGCGGGCTAAATGCGATTTTCTGTCAAGAAGCTGTATTCCCTTCTGCTTATTCTGCCGGCGCTAGGCGTATTGTCCGCACACGCGGAACTGCGCAATGAATTACTCGATAATCCCTCACCGTATCTCGCCATGCATGGCCACGATCCGGTGCATTGGCAACTGTGGACGCCGGCGGTCATGCAGCAGGCCAAGCGCGAAAATAAGCTGGTCTATATTTCGAGCGGCTACTTTGCCTGCCATTGGTGTCATGTCATGCAGCGCGAGTCGTATCAGAATCCCGAAATTGCGGCGTTGCTCAACCGTAATTTCATTCCAGTCAAAATCGATCGCGAACTGCACCCGGCGTTGGATGCGCGCTTGATTGAGTTCGTCCAGCGTACGCGCGGATATTCCGGTTGGCCGTTGAACGTGTTCATTACACCCGAAGGTTATCCGTTGGTCGGCATCGTCTATCTGCCGCCGAAGAATTTTAAGGCGCTGCTGGTCAAGGTCGCGCAGCGATGGGGCAAAGACGAAGATGACCTGAAGGGCATGGCGCGCGCCGCGGCCGAGGCGATGCAGCCGCACGAACGTTCTGCAGGCCCTGATCTTCCCGCAAATCTGGCAGTCGAGCTGCGCGCCAGTCTCGTCACCACGTCGTTACGCGCAGGCGACGAATTGGCGGGCGGATTCGGGCAGCAGAATAAATTTCCGTCCGCGCCGCAGCTCCTGGCGCTGCTGGATGCGTTGGCGGCGCGGCCCGATGCCAAGCTGGCGGCATTTCTACGCGTAACGTTGGACCAGATGGCCAGTCAGGGGTTGCGCGACCACATCCGTGGCGGCTTTTTCCGCTACACCACCGATCCGAATTGGCAAGTGCCACATTTCGAGAAAATGCTCTATGACAATGCCTTGCTAGCCGAGGTTTATCTCAAGGCGGCCGAAGTTTTGCACCAGCCGCGTTATCAAAAGGTGGCCGATGATACCTTCAATTTCATGCTCCACGATTTGACCACAAAGTCGGGGGCGATGATCGCTAGTTTGTCGGCGGTCGATGACAAAAACGTGGAAGGCGGGTTTTATCTGTGGAGTGAAGACGATCTAAAGCGCCTCCTCGACCAGCACGAATTGCAGGTGGTGAAACTCGCGTGGCATATGCGGGGGCCGCCACCGTTGGCCAACGGTTATCTGCCGGTGATCAGCATGAGTCCGCAAGCGGTGGGCGCGAAGTTGGGATTGGACCCCAGGCGCGTGGTCGCGCTGCTGAGCTCGGCCCGTCGGAAGCTGATGGCCGCGCAGCAACATCGGAGTATTCCGCGCGACACCAAGGTGCTGGCCGGTTGGAACGGCTTGGCGCTACGCGCTCTGAGTGATGCGGCGCGTTTGCGTGGCGATAAAAAGTATTTGCGCGCCGCCAAGCGCATACGCGATTACCTAGTCGGCGAGTTGTGGGACGGCAAGCAACTCTGGCGTGCCCGTAACGGCGATCAGCCGCTCGGCGTCGCGTCATTGCAGGACTATGCGTACGTGGCCAGCGGTCTTCTGGCCTGGACGCGGGCGAGCGGTGAGAAGGGCGACCTTGCGCTGGTGCATACCTTGGTCGAACAGGGCTGGCAGCGTTTTCACGATGCCGACGGCTGGCGTCTCGATCGCGACCGCTCGATTGCTTATGGCGGAGCCGAACCGGTCATTCCCGATGGCCCAATGCCATCGCCGTCGGCTGTGCTGGTGCGGGTTAGTTTGCAGGTGGCCCGCCAATCCGGCGACCAGGCGCTGCTTAAACGCGCCCTGAGCGCACTCAATGTCGGGCGCACCGACATCGAGTCAGACGCATTCTGGTATGCCAGTCAGATCGAGGCCGTTGCGATTGCGCAAGCCAAGGATCGTGGCACGGATAACGTCAACACCGATGCCACAGCCGATTGACGTTGCGCCGCACGCTTAACGGCGGTAGCGCATGCGCGTGCCGTGCAGCAAGGACAGCGTGATCTCGTCGGCGCTCAGTTGTGCGGGCAAGTAAGCGCCCGAGATTTTGGCGCCATTGATGCTGGCGCCTTCTAGATTGGTCTCACGCAGATCAACACCACGTAAGTCGGCCTGCCGCAGATAGGTGTCACCAAGGTCGAGCCCATTGGCATCCAGTCCGCGTAAATCCAGCCCACGTAGGTCGCAGGCACGCAGATCGGCTGCTTCGCCACGGCTCTTTAGGGTGTTGAACTCGTCCAGTTTTCCTTCGCGCAACAGATGATACATCGGGTGATCTTTCATCGGCGGTTTTGACATCTGAACTCTCCTTGCATGATGAGCGTCGAGGCCGAGCGGGTAGGGCGCGAGACGGTGGTCGGAGCGGCTCCCGGCTTATAGTAGTTTGCGTAGGGTGTCGATGGCGCGAGCTTCGCTTTCCGGCTGCGTGACCGTCTTAAAATGGAACTGGGTGTAGGATTTGGTGGCATGGCCGATTTTGTTCAAACGAACATACGTGATTGAATCGCCGAAGTTGAGCGCCAGTATGGTGTCTACGTCATAAATCGCCGCCGGTACGATCAGCGTAGCCGACGGATCATCAAGAGCAACCGCAGGGACGATCAAACTGCGAAAATATTCGCCACCTGCGCCTATACCTTTGACGGCGCGCGTTGCAACCGCCGAAGCGCCTTGGCTCAATCGCAGTATGCCCATCTGTATGGCCCGGTTGTCGGTGACGCGTAGCCAGCGGATGGCGCCGATATTCCACCGTTGGGCGCTGTCGTCATCTGTTACCGGGCGGTAGACGATGATTTCTCCAACGCGTAGCGGCATGCCGGCGAGCGCCTCGCAGTACAAATTTAATCCTTGCTCGCTTTCATTGCGCAGTTCCCAGGCGGTGGGCGCGAACTCCGCATCGTCTTTGTCTTCGCGCACAAAATCCATTCTGGTATCGTGCGCGTAGATTTTCTCCCATATATCGATCGCTTTTTCGTCGCCGAAGCGTGATGTGCGCGGCGTATGCACACCGGTGCCGAGGCGCTGAGCGGCGTCTTCGGACTCCCAGGGCGCGAAATCAAGTGGTACCAGTGACAGTCTTAGGGAGCCGCGCGGCGAATAGCCGGTATGAATGCGTATTTCGTCCATCTCCGGTGTGAAGGGCTTACCTTGGCCGCAGTGATGATGAGCCGCGCTCAAGCTGGCCGCCGCCATGATGCTGCCGAGTTTCGCGAAACGCTCGTGCTGACGATCCGTGGTTCGACCCCAGCTTGAAGCCAGGCGGCGCAGCATGTCGCGCTGTATGCGGCGCACCAGCCGTGGCATTTTCCGAATGCGTTCGTCGTCACTTTTACTGCTCAGGGCATTGATGCGCTTATTCAAGACAGCCAGCAATGGCGGCAAGTCCACCACCCGCGCTTCGATGGGGTGAATGGCTTGGCTCTTGGCCGCGAATTTCGGTCTGTTATCGGCTTTGAGGTCAACATAAAAACAACCGATCAACGCTTCGTGCGCGCGCGTTAACGCGCAGGCGCCGGCGAGTTTATACAACAGCTTGAATACCGTGAGCGCTTCTTGCTGCATGAGATGATACGGATTGGCCAGCGCCAGCAGCACGGCGCGGCGGTAGGTAAGCGAAATGGTGCGCGGTTCGTTGCTGGTGTCTGGATACATAATCGGCGCGTCAAGAACCGCGCGGCTTTCCGCGTATCGGTACAACGCATTGATCTCACTCCATACATGCTGCGGCTCCGGCGCATATACGGTGTACGCTTCGAGCAGAATGAGACTGCAGTGATGCATGGCCATGTACACCGCGGCCAGCTCCATGCGTTCCGCTTTCGCTCGAGCGCGCGGGTCGGCGATCAAGTCGTGGAGCACGCGTTTGAAGCCGATGGCGGTGGTGGTGCTCAACTGTAGCGAACGACGAAAGGCATCGAGGTAACGCGGCGCGAGCGGTTGCAATGCCCGTCCGTAACGGTCCCGCAACGTGTCGATGAGATTTTCGACTACCGGTTGGGTGATCTGCATCAGCTGAAAGCGTCGCAACGGCTCCATGGCGGTGCGGTTGATGCTATCGAGTTTTTGCAGCAGTTCGTCCACGCAAAAATCGACATTGGCCAGCGGCAACTCGCCGATCCAGCGCTGCATGCCTTCGCGCGTGCCGTACACGCCCAGTTCCGCCGGGTCTTTGTTCGTTTCTGGGAGGTCTAGCTTTACCATATTTCAATAGCGTATTAGCACGGTTCGCGGTGGCATTATGGTAGACGCGCGACGCGCACGCGCCAAATCGGCCAGTGGATACCCAAAAAAATATCCTAAGCGCGCCCCGCTGTGACCGGTATTGCCGCGTTTCGGCGTCTTCCAGTGCACAGCATTTGATAGACCACCGGTACTAAAAACAAGCTAACCAAAAGCGAGAAGCTTAACCCGCAGACGATGGTTACCGCCAGCGGTTGCAGCATTTCAGCGCCGTCACCCAATGCCATTGCCAATGGCAGCAGACCGACGATGGTGGTCAGCGTGGTCATCAGAATCGGGCGCAGGCGCAGGCGCGCCGCGCTGACGATGGCCGGCCGCACGTCCAGTCCCCGCCGTCGTTCAATCTCGATGTATTCCACCAACACGATCGCGTTGTTGACGACGATGCCGGCCAGCATGATCAAGCCAAGCCATACCGGCATCGAAAGATTGAGGCCGGTGAGGTTTAAGCCGACCACCACGCCAATCAGGGCGAACGGTACGCTTATTATGATCACCAGTGGGTTGCGCAGTGATTCATACTGCACCGCCATGACGACGAATACCAGAAATAGCGCCAGCGCCAGTAAACGTTCGGAGACATTTTTGCCCTGCTGCAACGTCTTACCGATGCCGGCATCGTAAATGCTGTAGCCATCCGGCAGGGATATATCGGCCAAGCGTTTAGTCAGTTCGCGGGCAATTTCTCCTTGCGCGACATCACCTGACATGGACGCGGTTATCTCGACGATTCGTTGTTGGTGATCGTGCAAAATTTCGGCCGAAGAGCGTACCAATTTTACCGTCGCGACTTCGCCGAGATAGACCGGCGTCGTGCCGGTGGCGCCGTGACCGATCAATAGCGCCGCAAGATGCTGCCAATCACCGACGTCCGACTGCGGTAGGCGTACGCGGATATCGTAGGCACGATCGCCGTCGACGAACTCGCTTACGATCTTGCCATCAACCGCCGTACGAAGAGCGTCGCCGATTTGTTCGGCGCTGACGCCAAGACGAGCCGCACGATCGCGGTTGACTTCAACCGCCAATTCTTGGCTAACCTCTTCCGAAGATAAGGTGATGTTGCGTACGCCGCGCATGTCGCGCAGTCGTTCGGCGATGCGTTTGCCGAGGCCGTCGAGCGTTCGCAGGTCAGGTCCCTGAACCCGCAGGCTAATATCATCGCTGCCGCGGCTCAAAGGAATACCACGTAAGCCGCCGGTGCTGATGCGTACGCGTACGCCGGCCAATTGTGCGTTATCGACCGCGGTGCGCAGGCGCTTGACCCAAGCTTCGCTGCTGATACGGCGCTGGTCGGCCGGTAGTAATTGAACGTCCAGCGTGGCCTTGTTGCGGGCTTCATATTGCGAACGTCCAAAGATGAATCCGCCGGTGGTGGTGAAGACACTTTCGACCGCGGGCAGTTGGCGTACCAGTGCTTCGATGGTACGCACGCTGCGGTCTGTTGCTTCAAGATTCAAGCCCGGATCCGTGGTCAGGCGGATATAAATCTGGCCATCGTCCAATCGTGGTAGGAAATCCTGTTTAGCGGAGAGCAGCCACGGCACGCACAAGGCCAATGCGACCACTAAGGTTCCGACCAATACCAGGCGCGCAGCGGTACGCCGTAAGAGGCTGCCGATTATGCATCCAAACGCGTGCTCGAGCCTTGCCATGGCGGCGTCGATGAAAGCGCGCGCGCGGCTGACACGAGCGGCGTGTATGCGTGAGCCAAGTGCGGGCGTGAGTGTAAGCGCGACCACCATGGAGGCGACCACAGCCGCCGAAACGGTAAAGATCAATTCTCGAAACAGCAAGCCGACCAAACCACCGATGAACAAAAACGGGATGATAGCGGCCAGGTTGGTACTGGTAGAGGCGACAATAGCGCCGTTGACTTCGGCGGCGGCGCGCGTGCCCGCTTGGTGGTCGGTCTCGCCCAGCCGCTGGTGGCGGTAGATATTCTCGAGCATGACAATGGTATTGTCGACCAGCAAGCCAATACCCACCGCCAGGCCACCCAAGGTCATGATGTTGAGCGTCAATCCACCTAGATCCATGAGCACGAAAGTGACCATGACTGCGATTGGAATGGCGCTGCCAATCAACAGCGTGCGGCGCAGATTGCCGAGAAAGACATACACCACCAGCATCGCCAGTATTGCCCCCGTGAGCGCGGCCTTGCCGGCGTTGTCGAGTGCGGTGCGTACATAGATTGATTGGTCGGCGACATTGTGGACTTCCAAGTCGGCGGGAATGGAGCGTTGGTGCCGTAACTGCGCCAAACGCTCTTTGACCGTATCGACTACCGCGACGGTGTTGGCTGACGGTTGTTTCTGAATCGAAAGCTTGACGCCGGGGGTGCCGTCCAGGCGCACCCGTAAGCGTTCTTCTTCGTGTGTATCGGCGATGTGTGCCACTTCGCGTAACGGTACGATGGTGCCGTCCGCTAACCGGATCGGCAGATATTCCATATCTCGTACGCGCTTGAAGCGTGCCGCCGTGCGCCCGGACAGCTCGCTCCTGGCAATGCGCACACGTCCCGCCGATTCCTCGACATTTGCAGTACGTAGCGCGCTCACGATATCGTTGGTGCTGAGTCCAAGTCCGGCCAGCCGTCGTTGATCGGCGATCACATGGATTTCGCGCAACAGTCCACCGCCCACCTCGACTGCGGCGACACCGGGTAAATTCAGAAACCATTTGGCGAATACATCGTCTACCCAAGTGCGTAGTTCCACCGGCGAGCGCGTCGGTGAACTGACGACAAATTCGGCTACCGGACGCTGCGAGGGGTCACGTTTGAAAATGATGGGCGGATCGATCGTATCCGGTAAAAAGCGTTTGGCTCGATCCAGGCGCGTACTGGCGTCACGTAACGCTGTATTGATGTCGGCGCCATAGCGGAATGAGAGATCGACGGCGCTGCGGCCTTCGGTAGTGGATGACTGTATACCGATGGCGTCTTCAGTGATGGCCAGTTGTTCCTCGACCTGGCGCGTGATTTTATCTTCCATGATCGCGGCTGGGACGCCGGTGTCGAGTACGCGTACGCGCACTTCGGGGTAAATGATGTGCGGCAGCAAGTCGACCGCCAGTCGCCCAAAGGCGAAGGCGCCGACCACGACTGCCGCCAAGGTCAGCATGACGACGCCGATCGGGTGCCGGATCGACCACGACGCGAGTCCGCCGCCGCGGACTATGCGGGGCTCGGCATCGGGCTCTGAAGGTGGTGGATGTGGCATACGCGTGAACCGCCGTGCTCAGGGTTGCGGCGGCGCGACAGCGCGCGCGCTAGTGCCGGTGGTGCGTACCTTCATACCTTCCTCCAGGCCCAGCATGCCTTTCGTCACCACCCTGCTGCCGATCGCCAATCCGTCCACGATTTCAATTTCGCCGCCGCGGCGAATGCCGGTCCGCACGTCCACGCGACGAACGACGTTGTCGGCACTGGCAACGTAGACATAGGTGCCGTCGCGGCCGCGTCGTAGTGCGCCGAACGGCACCATCAGTCGGTTGCGCGGGCGCGAAAGGATGGTGACGCGGCACAATTGCCCGGCGCGCGCACCGTCGGGTACCGGTGCAAGTAGGATTTCGACCGTACCCTGACGCGTGCGTGGATCGATGCTCGGGTAGATGCGGCTGATACGGCCGCTAAAGACGCGCTGGCCGAGAGCGTCGATGCGCACCTTCGCCGCGTCGTCGCGGCGAATTTGTGGCAGCAACAACTCGGAGACCTGTACCCGGGTGATTAACGAATCAGGGTCAATCAGCGTCAGCAGTTGAGTGTGTTTCGGCGCAATGTCACCGGGCTCGAGCGCGCGTTCCGTGATCACGCCGGCAAACGGGGCGCGGATGACGGTATATTCGAGGTGCGTACGCAACAGGTCGTGTTCGGCCTGCGCGACTTTTAGCGCCGTGTCGGCGCGCGCCAGCTCGTCCTCCGCCGCCAAGCGGCGCTTCACCAGTCCGCGCAAGCGCGATAGATCCAGTGCTGCCTGATTACGTGTTGCCGCGGCCTTATCCAATTGTGCGCGCAGCAGTGCATCATCGAGGCGCACCAGAACCTGGTTGCGTTTCACGCGGTCGCCTTCGTGGAACGCGATTTCGGTGATGCGGCCTTCTTCCTGATTGAATATATGGACCTTGCGCAACGCCTCGAGCGTGCCGGTGCGCAGCGCGGTGTGGCCGACGCGTTGGCTCTTGGCGGCAACCGTCTCAACCCAGTGTACGCGCGCGGATGGTGCTTTGCGGGCCGTAGACGGCGCCGCCGCGTCGTCACATCCACTCAGCGCAGCTGCTAACCATGCGAGCGCGGTCAGTAAAGCCACGCTTGCGGCGCGCGAATGCGCACGGCTGAGGCGTGCCATTGCCGTGTTGTAGGTGTTCATATTATGGTCATAATCAGGCAAAAACCCGCCCACCGACCGAGTATATACGACCGCCCGCGGCGATAGGAATGTTCGCGCTCAGGCAGCTGAGCACGGATTGGCCCCGCATGGCGCGGCGAAATTTCAAGGAAATTGCGCAGCTGGCCGATAGTAGCAAGTGAGCGTCACCCGGCCCGGCCTCATTGGCGGCCCCGGCGCGGTCCAGTTACATCGTTGTAACTAAAGGGGAAACTATGCAAATTCGGCATACTTGGTTATGATGTCGAGATAGCCTAGTGAGGGGCTTGCGTAGTGGCATGCGCACCATAATAACAGCGCTGGAACTTGCGGAAAAAAATGGAGGAGCCGGTGAAAAAACTAGACCAACACGGAGTCCGTACTTGGTTGCGGACACTGCTCTCGGCGTTGGCGATGCTCGGCCTGACCGCGCATCCCGCCCTGGCAAAGGACGAAATCGTTTTCTCGACCGCGCCGACCCAATCGCCTGCGGTAACTGTCAAATTGTTCCAGCCCTTGGTCGATTATTTAAGCAAGGCGTCGGGCGCCAAGATCGTTTTGAAACCGGCTAAGACGTTCCTCGAATATACCAATGATATGCGTGCCGGAAAATACGACATGCTATTCGACGGGCCGCAATTCGTCGGTTGGCGCATGCAGCGCCTGAACCATACCGTGTTGGCCAAATTGCCCGGCTCCATCGTTTTCGTCGTCATCATGCGCGATGATGAAAATGTCTCCAAGGTCGCTGACCTTGCCGGCAAAAAAGTATGCTCGTTCGCTTCGCCGAATTTGCTCACGCTCGGTTTTCTCGATTTGTTTCCGAATCCGGCCCGCCTCCCAATCATGGTCAAGGCGACGTCCTTTATGGACACGCTCAAGTGTGTAAAGTCGAAACGCGGTGTGGCCGCCATCATGCGCGACAAGTTTTGGGATAAACGCACGGCCGAGCAAAAGAAAGGGCTGCACCTGATGTACACGTCGAAGACGCCCTTTCCCCATCGCGCCGTGTCGATTACGACTGACGTCGATGCCAAGGTCCGTGAAAAGCTCAGGGCGGCGCTGTTAAGCGACCAGGCGGCAAAAATCGCCCAACCGATTCTGTCTCGTTTTCGTGTTAAGCGCTTCGTGCCCGCCACCGACGCCGAGTATAAGAATATGGGCCGCCTGCTGAAGCCGGTGTGGGGTTTTAATTAGCACGCATTCGATATCGGGCATGCTTCAGCCCGCTCGGTAAGCGAATACGTTAGTCGGCTAGGCGATTTTTTGCGCAGTGCGCGCTTCAGCGTGCTGGCTTGCCGGTTGTTTGGCTTGGCGAGGCCAGCGACATATGCGAACACGATACCACCAGCCCGCTACCGACAACGATTACGATGAACAACAGCACCAGGCCCAGCATCAAGCGCGCCACAAAGCGGCGCACTCGACGCATACGTCTGCGCTTGCGCCGCTCGATGCGGGTGCGTTCCTCCATGCTTTCCTCTGGCGCCAACATCTATAGGTACCGCCCTGGATGGCTGCGTGCCCATTCGTCCCGTTCGTGTTCATTCACGCCTGTCGTCCGGTGTCATGACGTATGTCCGATGGCGCCAAATGGCGCGGCGACCTTACAAGGTGCTACGTCGGAATCAGCGTCAGCCACCAAGGTAAGGTAACGATCGCGACGAGCACATTGAGTGCGATCAGTGAGGCCACCAACTGACTGTCGCCGCGCATCTGTACGGTCAGAATATAGGCTGACGACGCCGTCGGTAGAGCCGCCAATACCAGTGCGGCGCTGAAGTAAGTACCGCTAAGGCCGAGCCAATGCGCGACAAGATAAGCGGTCGCCGGAACGGCGATCAGTTTGATCGCCAGCACATAAGCGCTCAGCCCTTTGAAGGCGCCGAATGCAAATGGCCGCAGCCCGGCGCCCACGGCGATTAAGCCCATGGGAAGTGCGGCCACGCCCAGAAAGCCCAGCGTCGATGCGGCTGCTTTCGGTAGGGGTAATTCTAGCGTTGCCCAAGCCAAGCCCGCAAATGTTGACAGAATCAATGGATTGCGAATCAGTTCGCGCAATAGCCGGCCGTCGCCGTGGCGCGCCAGCGCCCACACCGAAGCAAAGTTTACCAGCGGTACGATAAATCCCGTCAAAAGGCCGAACGCGGCGATGCCGGCGCTGCCGTGCAAGCTGCCCATGATGGCAAAGCCGACATAGGAGTTGAAGCGGAATGCGCACTGAAACGCCGAGGCAAAACTGATGGCTGGAACATCGAACAGGTACCGGGCGGCATAGCTCAACACGATGCCGGCAACGGTAAACAGAATACCCGTCTCGATGAGCGCGGCGGCGGTGACGAAATCGAAATGCGCGCGCGCCAAGGCGCCGAATAACAGGGCGGGAAACAGTAAGTAGTAAACAAAGCGTTCGAGATTGGCCCAAAAGTCGGCCGTGAATGCCGACGAACGCCGCAGCACAAAGCCGAGCAGTATCAGGGCGAAATCGGGTATGAGTAGATCGGCGATGGACATATGCTGGGTTATCCATCGGCACGCATACCAATGGCAATTAACGGCTCACGGCATGCGGTCGAGGTCGTTCAAATAGACGTGTTGCGCCGTATTGACCCGGCTGACACGAAACTCGATCGGCGCGTCGCTGTAGGTGAAAGCGATTCGTTCAATTTCTAACACTGGCGCACCTTCCGGGATTTCCAGCACGGCGGCTTCGTCAGCGCGGGCCGCAGCGGCGCGCAGGCGCTCGGTGGTGCGAATCACATTGAGACCATAGCGCACCTGATATAACTGGTAGATGGTGCTGGGTCGGGAGACGAATATTTCACGCGTGAGGTCGGCAAACAGAGCGCTACTGAGGTAAATGGTATCGACTTCGATGGCTTTGCCCTCGAGCCAAAGCACGTTTTGAATCTGGATGACGCGGTCGTTGCGTGTCAGGCCGAGGCGTTCGGCCACCAGCGCATCGGCGCGGACTTTCTTAAAACTTAACAATTTGGCGACCGGAAAATGTTTTACGCGGTCGGAGCCAACGATATGGAAAAAGTGATACAGGAAGCGATCTTCGCCATGAGCGGCAACGAAGGTGCCGCGCCCCTGCTGGCGCACCAGTATTTTTTCCGCTACCAGCTCGTCGATGGCTTTGCGGATGGTGCCGATGCTGACGTTATATTGTTCGGCCAAGCGCGATTCGCTCGGGATGGCGCCGTTGGGTTGCCAATCACCGCGCGCCAAACCCTCGACCAGCAGCGTCTTGACACGCTTATATAGCGGCCCCAGGGCGAGATCGTTCTGCTCAAATGTGCCGTGCATGTCATTTCCCGTGGCCCTAGCGGGTCGTGCGACCAGTTTACCATTGCCCGATTTTCTTTACATCATCTAGATCATACAGTTCTATAGGTCATCTAGTTGACTTTTTGCGCAAAGCATTTTAGTGTTGTTTCCCGAACAGCGCAAATCAACGCGCCCACAGTTTGGCGACCGCGCCGGTGACTACAGAGCCCGCTCCGAATGTCGCCGAATGGGCGGGATTTCTTAGGCGAGGAGGAAAGATGATTCACTTTATCGTTCACGACGAAGGGGACTCTGTCGGGGTGGTCGTTGTCGAAGGTGTGACCGCCCAACAGGAGCTTACCGGCTGGGTTATGGATCAAGACAAGACGATTACCGCCAAAGTGCTCAACGACGTGCCGATTGGTCACAAATTCGCACTTAAAGATTTGGATAACGGCGCCACGGTCATGAAGTATGACACCGATATCGGGCGCACAGTCGCACCGATCAAGACCGGCGAGCATGTTCATGTGCACAATTTGAAGACCAAGAGGTGGTAAAATGCAGAGCAAAACTTTTCTAGGCTATCGCAGAGAAAATGGTCGCGTTGGAATTCGCAATCATGTCGTTATTCTGCCGGTAGACGATTTGTCCAATGCGGCCTGTGAGGCCGTAGGCAACAATATCAAGGGTACCCTGGCTATTCCCCACCCGTACGGCCGCCTGCAGTTCGGCGCCGACTTGGAGTTGCATTTCCGCACCATCATTGGCACCGGCGCCAATCCGAACGTGGCCGCCGTGATAGTGATCGGCATCGAGCCGGGCTGGACGCAGAAAGTGGTCGATGGCATTGCCGCAACCGGCAAGCCGGTGGCCGGCTTCAGTATCGAGTTGAACGGTGACATCACCACCATCGCCAACGCCTCGCGTAAAGCCAAAGAATACGTACAGTGGGCCTCCGAGCTGCAGCGCGAAGAATGCCCGGTCGAGGAACTTTGGGTTTCGTGCAAGTGCGGCGAGTCCGACACCACCTCCGGCCTGGGTTCCAATCCGACTGTCGGTAACGCCTTCGATAAGCTCTACGAAATGGGCAATACGCTGGTGTTCGGTGAGACCACCGAACTGACCGGTGGCGAACATTTGGTCCGCGACCGTTGTATTTCCAAGGAAGTAGCCGATAAGTTCATGGCGACTTGGAAAGCCTATGATGACATGGTGCAGGAAAACAAGACCAATGACCTGTCTGATTCGCAGCCGACCAAGGGCAACATCATCGGTGGCCTGACGACGATCGAAGAGAAGGCGCTGGGTAACATCCAGAAGATCGGCCGTAAATGTTCGGTGCACAGTATTCTGGAGCCGGCCGAAGAGCCGAAAGGCAAGGGTTTGCACTTCATGGATTCGTCGTCCGCCGCCGCCGAAATGGTGACGTTGTGTGGCGCCGCCGGGTTCGTTGTGCACTTTTTCCCTACCGGACAAGGCAACATCATCGGCAACCCGATCGTTCCAGTCATCAAAATCACGGCCAATCCGCGCACCGCACGTACCATGAGCGAACACGTCGACGTCGACGTGTCCGGCCTGTTGCAGCGTGAGATTAATCTGGACAAGGCCGGCGACATGCTGCTCGATACCATGATGCGTACCTGTAACGGCCGTTATACGGCAGCCGAGGCGCTGGGTCATCGTGAGTTTGTGTTGACGAGGCTGTACCGAAGCGCCTAAAAACGCCTGTAAAGAGCACACGCCGGGGCGACGCAGGTTGCTCCGGCGTGTTGCCTGTCGGGGGCTGGATTGCATGACATCAACGAGTGATAAGCTGACAGTGCGCGTTTGGCGCGGTGCTGCGGACGGTGAGTTTCGCGCCTATGACGTGCCGCGATTACCGAGCCAGACGGTGTTGGATGTGGTCACCCATATACAACGCGCCATCGATCCTAATTTGTCCTATCGATTCGCCTGTCGGGTCGGCATGTGCGGTTCCTGTGCCATGTCGGTCAATGGCGTCGCTCGCTGGACTTGCCGTACCCACGTCGACAAAGTAGTCGATGGTAATGGTGAATTGGAATTGGGTCCGTTACGCAATCTTCCCGTGATCAAAGATCTCGTTTGCGATATGCGTTCGTTCTTCGATAAATGGGCCAGCGCGCGCGGATACTTTCATCCTACTCGTAACCGAACTGACGACTTGGAGCGTATTTCGCCCACCAGTCGCGCACGCAAGCGCGCCGATGCCGGCGTTGAATGCATCGGTTGCGGGGTGTGCTATTCGTCCTGTGACGTCGTCAGTTGGCGGCCTGATTATCTCGGCCCAGCGGCCTTGAATCGGGCGTGGACACTGATCAACGACGTGCGTGATGGCGGGCGCGCCGAGCGTATTGCCGCGGTTGCCGGCGACAGCGGTTGCCACGCATGTCATACTCATATTAGTTGTACCGAGCGCTGCCCAAAGGGCATATCACCGACCGCCTCGATCGCCGGATTAAAGCGCGCCACGGCGCTTGCAGCATTGAAGGGTGAATTGTGAACGCCGGCCGCGATACCTACCTGTGGTTGGCGCAGCGCATCAGCGCCATGATATTAGGCATTTTCGTGCTGGCGCACCTGATTACCATCTTATACGTGATGCGTGACAATCTGAGCGCCGCGGACATTCTTTCCCGTACACAAGGCAACGTCGCTTTGATGCTGTTTTACGGCCTCTTTGTGCTGGCCGTTTCGGTCCATGCGCCGATTGGTCTGCGCGCCGTTTTGGCCGAATGGTTTGGGCTCGCCGGTAAGGCGGTCGATTGGTCGCTGCTGGTGCTTGCACTAATGCTGGCGGCATGGGGTTTTCGTGCTGTGTGGGGGGTGTTCGTCGCATGAACAAAGCCTGGCGCAGCCGCAATCACCCGGCATATTGGGCGTTTATCGTCCATCGGCTGTCGGGGTTATTGTTGGTTTTGTTTTTACCGTTCCATTTTTGGGCGCTTGGGCGAGCGCTGCATGGCGCGGCCGCTATGGACGGGTTTTTGCGCTGGACCGACCAACCGTTGGTTAAATTTGCCGAGCTCGGCTTGGTGGTTTTATTGGGTGCGCATTTTACCGGCGGCGTACGTTTGCTAATGCTCGAGTTTCTCGATTGGCGCGAGTGGCAGAAGGCATTGTTGGCCGTGGCAACGGTCGTAACCGTGGCGATTGGTATCGTGTTCCTGGTGCATGTTGCCTGACCCGTTCATTATTTTCGGCGGCGCGCTGTTGGCTGCATTGGCCGCCGGTAGTACCGGTTTTGCTTATGCCATTATCGCCATGGCGATTTGGCTGCATATCATGCCACCGGCGCGCGCGGTGCCGTTGGTGGTGGTGAGTTCGATTGTGCTGAACGTCGGGCTGATCTGGCATCTGCGCGGCGATGTCGCTTTTCGCCGTTTGACACCGTTTCTGCTCGGTGCCGTGGTAGGAGTACCGATCGGGATTTACGCCTTGCGTTATCTCGATCCGTCGATAATACGGGATCTGGTCGCCTGGGTATTAGTGGCTTACAGCGTGACTATGTACGCACAAAGAGAGATGCCGGTGCTACGACTGTCAGCGCCTATTGCCACCAAGCTCGATGGCGCGGTCGGCATATTGGGCGGCTTTATGGGTGGCGCGACCAGTCTCAATGGCATGTTTCCGACCTTGTGGACCGGACTGCGGGGCTGGAATAAGCGCGAACAGCGCGGTGTGATACAGCCCTATATTTTACTTGTACATTTGTACACGTTGTTATGGCTTGGCGGTGTCGGCGGTATCGGAAAGCAGACCTTGCATGATGTTGTATTGTGCCTGCCGGCTCTGGTGTTGGGTGCGGTGGTTGGCCTGGCGCTATTCGATCGCTTTAGTGATGACCATTTTAGAAGATTGATTTTACTGCTTTTTTTAACGTCCGGCATATTGTTGCTGATGTGATGCGCGGTCACCGGGAGGAGCGGCTAGTAACGTTGCCGTTGCGGAATCAATCGGTCCTGCGTCGGTTTTGATCGGCTGCTATTCTCGGGGGTAGGGAAGGGCCCGGTTCGTGGGCGAATATTGAAGGGAGTGGAAACGTCATGCCGGTTTGGGGCATGTGCGAAATTTCAACACAAATGACGAAAGCAGGTAACGGAGGAGTTTATCTCATGAAACGAAAAATACTAATACCAGCGCTTACCGGCGTATTGATGTTTGCGGGTGTCATTACCAGCGTGCAGGCTGAGTTGTCCGAAATAACCATCGCGCGCCAATACGGCGTCAGCTATCTGCCGCTCATGGTGATGCAGGAGCATCATCTGATTGAAAAGCACGCCAAGGCCGAAGGCCTCAAGCACCTCAAGGTGAAGTGGGTCAAATTTGCCGGCGGCAACGTCATGAACGACGCTTTGTTGTCCGACAGTTTGCAGTTTGCCTCCGGCGGCGTCGGTCCGTTGGTGAAGATTTGGGCGAAAACCCGCGGCAACTTGAACGTCAAGGCGGTTTCCGCATTGAATGCCATGCCGTTGTATCTCAATACGCGTAACCCCGACGTCAAGACCGTCAAAGACTTTACCTCCAAGGACAAGATTGCCCTACCGGCGGTCAAGGTCTCGATACAAGCGGTGACCTTGCAGATGGCCGCTGCCAAGGCGTTCGGAGACAAGCACTACAACAAGCTCGATAAATACACCGTGTCCATGTCTCATCCGGACGGCATGCAGGCGCTGCTGTCGGGAATGAGTGAGGTCGATTCCCACTTCACCTCGCCGCCGTTTCAGTACAAGGAACTACAAGACCCGAAGGTGCACACGGTGCTGACCTCGTTCGATGTCCTGGGCGGTCCGGCGACCTTCAACGTCATCTGGACGACGCAGAAATTTCACGATAAGAACCCGAAGGTATATAAGGCCTTCACCAGCGCGCTGGCCGAAGCGATCAAATGGATCAATCACAACAAGCGTGATGCATCCAAGCTGTATTTGAAGGCAGCGCATAGTAAGGATCCGGTCGATTTCATCTATAAGATCGTTACCGATCCGAAAGTGAAATTCACGATGACGCCGAAGAATACCACCAAGTACTCGAGCTTCTTGTACAAAGTGGGCGCGATCAAGGTCAAACCGAAATCGTGGAAAGACATGTTCTTTAGCAATGTACACAATCTGCCGGGTAGCTGAGGACCGGCTCCAGCCGGGCCGGCGGCATCCAGCGAGGTGCTTCGGCCCGGCTCTAACGGCCTTATTATGATGAGTGCGGGGAGTGATGTTATGCAGCAAACCAATACCTCACCACTGTTGGACGTCAATGGTGTAACGCTTCAGTACAAGACCAAACAGCACCTGGTCACTGCGACTTATCGCGTCGATTTCGAAGTGTACAAATCTGATCGCTTCGTGCTGTTGGGTCCGTCGGGCTGTGGTAAGTCAACGCTGCTCAAGGCGGTTGGCGGCTATATGCGTCCGGTAGAAGGCGATATTAGTTTGGGCGGAAAGCGAGTAACCCGCCCAGGCCCGGATCGTATGATGGTGTTCCAGGAATTCGATCAATTACTGCCATGGAAGACCGTAAAGCACAATGTCATGTTCCCGTTGTGCGCCAGCGGTAAGTGCGCGGCCAAGGAAGCCGAAGAGCGGGCAATGAACTATATCGAAAAAGTGAATCTCACCAAGTTCGCCAATTCGTATCCGCATACGCTTTCGGGTGGCATGAAACAGCGTGTAGCGATTGCGCGCGGCATGGCCATGGAGCCGGACATCTTGTTGATGGATGAGCCCTTTGCCGCGTTGGACGCGCTTACACGGCGAAAAATGCAGGAAGAGCTGTTGCAACTGTGGGAAGACACGCGCTTTACCGTTTTGTTCGTGACGCACTCGATACCCGAAGCGGTCATGATCGGTAATCGCATACTGTTGCTTTCGCCTCACCCGGGACAGGTCAAAGCGGAACTGAATAGCTGCGGCAAGGATGAAGTGAATCCGGACACCGGAGTCAAGTTGTCGGACCGTATTCATGAAATGCTGTTCGCCGATCAGGTTGAAGAAGAACAGGAGGTGATACATGGCTGAGTCACCGACACGTGCGAGCGAAAAAATGCCGATGATGCGCGATGAATTTATTCGTCAAGAGATACAAGCAAACCTCGACACGGTGGTGCAAAAGCCGCTGACGTTGTGGGAGAAGCTGTACAACATCACGAGTCTGCGCAAAATCGCCATACTGGTGCTGCTTGCGGTAATTTGGCAGGTCTATTCCAGCCATCTGAACAACCCGCTGTTGATGCCGAAATTCAGTTCGACGGTCGCGGCGTTATACGATGCATTGTTTCACGGTGAGTTGTTCACTCAGGTGGGCTACTCCATCCGCGTGCTGCTGATGGGTTACGCTTCCGGCCTGGCGCTGGCGACTGTGCTTGTGATTACCGCTATGACGTCGCGCATTGGCAATGATTTTCTCGAAACACTGACATCGATGTTCAACCCACTGCCGGCCATCGCGCTGTTGCCCTTGGCGCTGATTTGGTTCGGACTCGGCAATGGCAGCATGGTGTTTGTGTTGATTCACTCGGTGTTGTGGTCAGTGGCGCTGAATACCCATTCCGGTTTTCAGAGCGTGTCAGGTACGTTGCGCATGGTCGGTCGGAATTATGGCTTAAGCGGTTTTCGATACATCATCAAGATCCTCATACCGGCGGCGTTTCCCTCCATACTCACCGGCCTGAAGATCGGTTGGGCGTTCGCCTGGCGTACCTTGATCGCCGCCGAATTGGTGTTCGGTGTTAGTTCTGGGTCGGGTGGCCTCGGCTGGTTCATCTACGAGAACAAAAATGAACTCAACATCGCCTACGTCTTCGCCGGCTTGTTTACCGTCATCATCATCGGTCTTGCGGTAGAGAATCTTATCTTTCGCAATATCGAGGCCCGTACCGTACGTAAGTGGGGCATGCAGCAGTAGGCGCTTTGTGCGTCAAAGTGGAGAATTCGCCATGAAAATCGATGCAAGTCACGTAGAAGAGGCCGCCAAGGAGCTTTATATCCGTGCGCTCAAGGTGTTGCCTCCTGATATCAAGCGCGGTTTCGATACGCTTGCGGCAAAGGAAAGCAATGTCACCGGGCGCGCCGTGCTGGGCACCATGATTCAGAACATCGAGGTGGCCGAACAGACCGACAATCTGTTGTGTCAGGATACCGGTATTCCGATCTACAACGTTACCATCGGCACCAACGTCGAGATCGGCGGCCCGGAATTGCGTGAAGCGATTCGGCGCGGATGCGAGCGAGCGACACGTGAATATCCGCTGCGCTCGTCCGTTGTGCATCCATTGACGCGCAAAAACAATCACACTTCGACCGGCCCCGGCGTACCCGTGATTCACTACGACTTCAGCGCCGATGCCGAAACCCTGATCATTGAAATGGTGCCGAAGGGTAGCGGTTCGGAGAATAATTCCTGGCTGAAGATGGCTGTTCCGGCCGAAGGCGTCGACGCCATCAAGGCGTTTGTCATCGATTGCATATTGGATGCCGGCGGTCGCACGTGTCCGCCCACCATCGTCGGCGTCGGTGTCGGCGGTACTGCCGATTTATGCGTGCACTTGGCCAAGCAGGCGGCGACCCGCGCTTTGGGTTCGCAATGCCAAGACCCGGAAGGGCATGCGCTCGAACAAGAACTCAGCGCGGTAGTGAATGAACTCGGTGTAGGCGCCCAAGGGCTGGGCGGCGACTCGACTGCATTTGCCGTACATGTCGAATTGGCCGCGACCCACATCACCATGAATCCGGTGGCGGTCAACATGCAGTGCCACTCGGCACGCCGGTCATCGGCAACGTTTACGCCCAAGGGCGTCGAATACGGATTTTAGACCATGGCACACTACGACATCACCACCCCGATCTCAGATGCCGACGTACGAAAACTGTCCGTCAACGACACCGTGACGCTGAGCGGTACATTGTTCGGCATTCGCGACGCGACGCAGATTCATATGTTTGACCACGGCCGCGAAACGCGTTTTGACCTGAGCGGGCACGCCGTGATTCATACCGCGCCGAACGTGCGTAAAGTTGAACCATCGGAGCAATACCCGGCCGGCTATGCGCCGGTATGTATCGGCACGACCACCAGCGCGCGCATGGAGCGCTTCACGCGCCCGTTGATGAAAAAAAACGGTGTCCGCATGGTCATTGGCAAGGGTGGGCTGTTGGACGATTCGCTGGCCGCGTTTGGCGACCTGGGCGGCGTCTATCTGGCCATCATCGGCGGCACCGCTGCGTTGGAAACGACCTGGATCGAGGCTATTGAAGATGTCGATCTGGATGACCTCAATCCCGAGTCGTTGTGGAAATTCCGCGTGCGCGATTTCGGGCCGCTGCTGGTGGCCATGGATAGTCATGGAAAGAGCTTGTACACGACGGTGCGCAGCGACAGCCGCGGTCGGCGTGATCAGGTTCTCGCCAATCTCGGCGTCAAGCAGCGCTAACTAACTTGGGTATAACACCGTGTCCGGTTCCGCCGCGCGCGGTCCGGGGGACTGATAGCGCATGAGAAACATAAGTACCGATATATTGATCCTCGGCTCCGGCGGCGCCGGGCTGTTCGCCGCATTGCATGCGCACCGCGCCGCGCCGCATTTGAAAATCACCGTGGCGGTCAAAGGTTTGCTCGGCAAGTGTGGCTGCACGCGTATGGTCCAGGGCGGCTATAACGTTGCATTGGCGCCGGGCGATTCGGTCGAGCGCCATTTTATGGATACCATCGAGGGCGGCAAGTGGCTGCCCGATCAAGATTTGGCCTGGCGGCTGGTCCGAACCGCGGTCGAGCGCGTACACGAACTTGAAAACGAACTGGGCTGCTTTTTCGATCGCAATGCCGATGGCTCGCTGCATCAAAAGCCGTTCGCCGGACAAACCTTCGACCGGACCGTGCATAAGGGCGATTTGACCGGCATCGAGATTATCAACCGTCTTGCCGAGCAAGTCTGGTCGCGCGGTATCGAGCGGCTCGAAGAGCACCGTGCGGTTGAATTTATCAGTAACTCCGATGGCAGCGCGTTGGCCGGCGTGCTGATGATCGACATGCGTACCGGCGAATTCGTGTTGGTGCGCGCCAAGGCGGTGCTGCTTGCCACCGGCGGCGGTCCGACCATGTATAAATATCATACCCCTAGCGGCGAGAAGAGTTGCGATGGCATGGCCATGGTCCTGCGTGCCGGCTTGACGCTGCGGGATATGGAAATGGTGCAGTTCCATCCGACCGGCTTGTTGGCCGGTACGCACACACGCATGACCGGTACGGTGCTCGAAGAGGGCTTGCGCGGTAGTGGCGGCTATCTGCTCAACGGTAATCGTGAACGCTTTATGCACAACTACCATGAGCGCGGCGAACGCGCTACGCGTGACATCGTTTCGCGCGGCATCTATAGCGAAATGCGTGCCGGGCGGGTGACGCCAAACGGCGGTGTCTACATCCAGATGAGTCATCTCGGCCCGGACAAGGTGCGCAAGCAGTTCAAGGGCATGGTGGATCGCTGCGCCGACTGCGGCTTCGATTTGGCCGGTGGCTTGGTCGAAGTCGTGCCGACCGCGCATTACATGATGGGTGGCGTCGTATTCGATGCCGATTGCCATACCGCGTTGCCGGGGTTGTTCGCCGCCGGAGAAGACACCGGCGGTGTACACGGCGCCAATCGATTGGGTGGTAACGGCGTGGCCAATTCGACCGTATTCGGCGGTATCGCCGGCGATACCATGGCCGCTTGGGTCGATCGTGAAGGTGAGCTGCATGAGGCCGATGCCGAGGCAGTGAAGGCGGCCATTGCTCGCTACGAGCGTCCGCTGGGTTTGCCCGCCGGCAACTTGAGTCAATTGCGCGCCGAGCTTTCGGAAATCATGTGGGACGATGCCGGCATCATTCGTTCGGCGCAACAACTGCAGCGCGCCACAGCGAACTTGACTGATCTTCACGCGCGCTTGATGCAGATCGGCACGGCGGGCAACGATCGCGCTTATAACGTCACTTGGCATGATTGGATGAATCTGGACAACTTAATTCAGATCAGCCAAGCCATAACGGTGGCCGCACTGGCGCGTGAGGACTCGCGTGGCGCCCACTTCCGCGAAGATTTTCCCGACGCTGATGACTTGGCGCAGTCGGCTTTTACCTGCGTTACGCAAACCGATGGCCAGTTGACGACACGCTTTGAGCCGGTTCAATTTACGCGCGTACGTCCTGGCGAAACTCTGCTGGATTGAAAAAGGTAGGCAACAACCATGGCACAAATTGTCATATGCGAATTTATGGACGACCAGGCGGTGGATTATCTCAAGGGCGAATTTGATACCTTGTATGATCCGAGTTTGGTCGATCGCCCCGACGAACTGAATGCGGCGTTGGCGCAGGCTGCCGCGTTGATCGTGCGCAATCGCACCCAGGTACGCGGCGATTTGCTCGCGCACGCAACGCAACTGCGCGTGGTCGGTCGTTTGGGCGTCGGGCTGGACAATATTGATTTGCCCGCTTGTCAGGAGCGCAACATCAACGTGATTCCGGCCACCGGTGCGAATGCGCAAGCCGTAGCCGAGTACGTCATCGGCACAGCCATGGTTTTGCTGCGCGGCGCCTATCGCTCGTCGGCACAGGTGGCGGCCGGCGAATGGCCGCGCGCGGCGCTGTCTCAGGGCTGTGAGTTGGGTGGCAAAGTGCTGGGTTTGGTCGGTTATGGCGGCATTGGCCAGTTGACTGCGCGGCTTGCGCAAGCGCTCGGCATGCGCGTGCTGGCGTCCGATCCCAACGTCGATGCGCGTGCGCCTAACACCGGCGCCGACCTGGTCGGATTAGACGCCCTGCTCGAACGCGCCGACGTCGTTTCGCTGCATTTACCGTTGACCGATGAGACACGCAACTTGTTCTCGCGTCAGCGCCTGCTGGCCATGAAACGCGGTGCGGTGCTGGTTAATACCGCCCGTGGCGGCATCGTCGACGAGACCGCCCTGGCCGAGTTGCTGGAGTCCGGCCATCTGGGCGGCGCGGCCCTTGATGTCTACACCAACGAACCGCTGCCGGCAAAAACGCCGCTGGCAAGCGCACCGAATCTGATTCTCACGCCGCACATTGCCGGCGTAACGGTCGAATCCAATCAACGTGTCAGCAGCATGATTGCCGAACGTATCGCAGAATTCTTTACACACTAGGTTTACATTATGTCCAAATTATCGATTGATGAGCTAACCAAACTGGTTACCGAGGCGTTGCGCAATGCCGGCGCGTCCCAATCCATGGCGCGCGCGGCTGCCGAACATCTGGTCAGCGCTGATAGCCAGGGTCTGGCTTCGCATGGTGTTTCACGCACGCCGTTGTACTGCGCACATTTAAAGAACGGCCGTACCAATGGTGGTGCCGAAGCGCGCGTGGTCCGTGATCGCGGCGCTGCCTGCTTGATCGATGCTGATTACGGTATGGCGTTTTCGGCCTGTGCGCTGGCCGTTGACGAAGCCATTCGCCGCGCGCGCGAACACGGTGTGGCGCTGGCTGGCGTAACCAACAGCAATCACTTTGGCGCCACGGCCCTGCACCTGCGCCCGGTGGCCGCGGCCGGGCTGGTCGGCCTGGCGTTCGGCAATTCGCCGGCGGCGATTGCGCCGTGGGGCGGTAAGACGCCGCTATTTGGCACCAACCCCATTGCCGCGGCGTTTCCGCGTACCGGTAAGCAGCCGTTAGTGGTCGATCTGTCGCTGTCACAAGTGGCGCGCGGCAAGATCATGGTAGCGGCGCAACGCGGCGGAACCATTCCCGAAGGCTGGGCCTACGACCCGGAAGGCCGCGCCACCACCGATCCGCAGGCTGGGTTGGCCGGTAGCATGGCGCCGGCGGGCGGAGTAAAGGGCGCCATGCTGGCGCTTATCGTCGAATTGCTGTGCTGCTCGCTAACGGGCGCCCGTTTCGGCTTCGAGGCGGATTCGTTCTTTATCGACGAGGGCAATCAGCCGGGTATCGGGCAGGTATTTTTGGTCATCGACCCCGGTGCACTGGCGGGCGCGAACGTTTATGATGAGCGTATCGAAACCCTGATCAGCGCCATGTTGGCCGATGAGGGTGTGCGCTTGCCGGGCGACCGGCGGGTAGCCAACGAAGCGGCGGCGCATGCGGATGGCATTGCGGTTCCCGATGAGCTGTACGCCAAGATCGCTAGCTTGGCGCAAGCCACCGCATGATATAAATTATACCGCTGGCGTGTTGATCCAGGGCGGAACACGACAGTGGTGGAGCGAACAAGGAAGTAGGAAAGGGACAACCAAATGAGTATCCAGGCTACGCAGTCGGTCACCACCATTGGCGGATTCCCGTATACCCATTATGTCGGGACCAAGGAGCAGCTGATTGACGCCGGCTTAGCGGGTCTGGATATGTTTCCGGAGTCCGGGCCTTCGGTTTGGGGACCGGCGACCGCGGATCGCCAGGAATATATACTCAGCCGACGCGCCGCATCCGACGTCTGGGACTTGTATTACCACCATCAAGCCTGCATCGAACAATTACGCCAAGTCTGCCAACTGGCGTTCTAAGGTAGCGACGATGATGGCCGGCGTGTGTTTGTCGGGTACTGCCCTTTTGCCCACGCCACCGCGAACGTACGAACGAAGTCGGCTACGGTTTCTGTTCTCGCTGTGCGGTGATGAAGCCGAAAAGTATCAGGCTGTCACTATGAACCGCGTGCAAGAACGCCCTAGGCCCGAAACGAAAGCCCAGCTAATTAATTTTAATTGGTTTCTATGAATCGCCTGTTGAATTAGTGGCTGTGTAATTCACGACCTGCCGCCGCCATCGCCTCTTCGCTGAGTTTCTCTCCGCTAGCAGCCATTAAGCTCGACAGCAATTCCTTGGTCTCCTCGCGGCTGTTGATATGCGGAAACTCCGTGTCCGGGATCTGAACGCCGAGGAACTTACACAGCGGTTCCCAGCCCTCACTGACCTGATATACCAGTAGCCGTTCGGCAGCGATCGAATCAATGATTTCTGACGTTCGCTTGGTGAAAAAATCGACCATGTATTCCCGGTCTTGCATGCGATTGTCCATCTTGTCCCAAATGGTTTTTTGTATCATTACACCAAACGGAGAATGTTCGATGAAACGCGCGAATTCGACCGAGTGAATGGTTTCATTGGTTGAATCAAACCATTTGTTGGCGTCACGGACGGTTAGAATAACTTTCGCTTCTGGATAATAGTCTGAAAGTTCCTTCCAAAAATTGCACCCTGGATTATCGACCGTGGCGGAATAATCATCGAATATTTTATCCCAATCAGCAGTGCCTTCGGCTGCACTGACCCAGTCGGCTGTACACTTGGGATTTTTTAGAACCTCGCTCATATGATAGCAACGTCCAACACCGAGTGATTCAAGCGCAACCTTTAATGATGCGGTGCCGGTCCGGCCCATACCCGCCCCAATGATTTTTAATGCCATGATGTAATCCTCCAATAAACGGTTTTATAGTTAGGCTAACGAGCCTGTTGAAAAACGCATTTACCACAACGCGTCCCGACATTGGCCATGACATGCGCATTATCCGTGAATTATTTAGTCAGGCCGTGCATGTTGTTGTAGGTTTGTGATAGCGGTGGTTTCTTGTATTCATATTCCCGCCTGCACCCAGACTCCGCCCCGCTGCGGCGGAATTTCAGTATATCATGCACAGTACAGCCCGGATTTCACTCGGAATCGGCCTTCTTTTTGGCGCTGAGGATGAAGCGATCGCACCCAATGTTGCGTCGACGCCTACATACCGGTTCAACGGCGATGCCGCCATCATAGTCTTGGCTCACGCCATGACCGGTCTTCATCTGGGCGCCGTCGTCAGTACCATCGCTCTTGCATGGCTTACCCGTCCTGCCGGGCCTGTTGCCGCGGCCCTCTGACCGGGTTTTGAACTCCTTCACGTGGCGTTTCAAGATATCAATGTCAATGTACTGCTGCCAGCGCTTCCATCTCATGTTCGATCAGATTACAGCAGGTGTACTCGAGCACGCCGGGGAGAATCGGGCGCCGAAATGAAATCGGGATCATCCTGCTGTGGTCGTAGCAGTAGTGCGGGTAACGGGCCATCCGTTGGCCGTTGTGATTAATGGGGAAGACTCTAGTGATTATTAATATTTAATCCTGTTTAGCTGGTGAGTAGCTTGTCCAGCTTACCGACGCTATCCAGCATTTTTAGATCACTCAGGCCGCCAATATGGCGATCATTTATGAATATTTGTGGTACAGACTTCTGGCCGCAGCGTTCGATCATCACATTTTTTTCAAGCGGCATTAGATCTAGTAGGTACTCCTCGTATTCAATGCCCTTCGCTTGCATAAACTCTCTGGCGTCCATGCAGTGTCTGCAAAAACTGGTGGCGTACATTTCGACTTTCGCGGTCATATTTGTTTTTACCTTTTAACGCTCGAAATCAGCGGCGCGAAAGAACGCATCCTCTCCATTATCATCGTATCCGCGCTGGTAACGCCTAATATCAATATCAGCTGTCGGACTGGCCTTATATTTAAGGCGAGAGAACCGTGCTGGCTGAAGTGGACCCCGTTGTTATACTGCTGATAGCTTCCTTACCTTCAAGGATTTGCGTTTTTTTTCGGCTTCCCATAAGTCGTACTGCGATTGCTGATTCAGCCAACTCTCGGAAGACGTTCCGAACGCCAAAGAAAGACGAACTGCCATTTCAGGGCTAATGCCTGCGTGACCATTCAAAATAGCGGACAAAGTCTTTCTACTAACACCAAGCGCTTCGGCAGCCTCAGTAATACTTAGCCCCATTGGATCGATGCAAAGTTCCCTGAGTACTTCACCGGGATGGGGTGGATTGTGCATCTTCATCATTACACCTCAATGATAATCTTCATAATTAACAACTTCCGCATCCATTCCCTCGAAACGAAATGTCACACGCCAGTTGCCGCTAACCCAAACAGACCATGTTCCCTTCCGGCGACCGCTGAGCTCATGTAATTTGAGCCCAGGAAGATCCATGTCTTTTGGGTTCGTAGCAGCATTCAGCCGGCCCAGAATTAGCCTCACTCGGGCGGCATGTTTGGCCTGAATTCCTGATTCGATTCCTTTTAGGAAGAACTTTTCAAGACCTTTGTGCTTGAAGTTCCTTATCATGAAATGAACTGTAACGTATAACGTTACGGGTTACAAGTTGTGGTCGGCAGTATAACGATTGAATTGGGCCGCGCTGATTTTTAGCGTCGGCTCGAATGATTGGTTATGCCGCAGACTCCTGACGGACATCCCAACCAGGAAAGACGAGAACTGCGGGATGACACTTAAGCGCCCTGGCAAGAATCTTGGCCCGCTCCACGCCCAGATTGACCCGATCATTTTCAATGGCAGAAATCGTGGATTGCGGAATACCCGTTAACTCAGAAAGCTCGTTCTGACTCATTTCCTGTAATTCACGAAGAATCCGAACCGACTCCCCGACAGAGACATCCACCAACTTCTTTGCTTTTCGATAATCTTTCATCTTACTTCCTGCGATAATCGTGCGGAGTCACGTTAACCACTTGAACTAAAACAAGATCCTTCTCGATTTTGTAGATGACACGATACTGAATGCTTAGACGGGATGAACGATGCTCTTTCCATTCGCCACGAAGCGCTTCATCCCTAAATCCTCTGATTTGTTTCAACCCATCAGGGCCACTTATCAATATGATATCTTTCCATTTTTCATATCGTTTAAGCACGTCAATTGGCAGCGATGCAAGCTGCTTTACAGCCTTCCTGTGCTCGTATATCTCCCACATACCTTAATTAGTATATATACGTTATATGGTATGTCAACCCGGCGGCATAACGCCCCCCATAATCGGCAGCAAAAAGCAGAGCGAGGAACGAGCGACGCTTTTTGCTGTCCGAGTTGATGGGTTTGTGTACGCCCAGCATGGGCATGAACTTATGGGGTACAAGTCCCCTGTAGGAGAACCTAAATTGATTCATCATGGATCAATCATAACTACTAGCCGACGGCAAGGGCAAACCCGTGAGGGGATGTCTGAAGGAAGCCCGA
>JASBUN010000046.1 GCA_030147845.1 Gammaproteobacteria bacterium | reverse complement strand
CATCGGCGTGAATGCGCCTAAAGACGTATCGGTACATCGTGAAGAAATTTACGAGCGCATCAAGCGTGAGAAAGAAATGGGCGGCGCACAGCCGACCGAGTCGGATGGCGACGATAGCGGTAATCACTGACTCGCCCGCTGGAACCTACGGCTGATATCGCGGGCCCCTAGCCCCCCCGGGGTCCGTTCTCAGATCAAATTTTCATTCCTTATCCCGCCAAGGCGCCCAGCGTTGCCTTGCGATGCTACGTGCGTGGACCCAGCGGACGTTCAGTGCTTCCCCTTTGGCGACGCTATTGGTATCCTCTGCCCCCTCGTACGCATGCGATTTTGCTGGTTCGATCGTGGATGGTCGCGCTTTGGGCTGATCGGATGCGTTAGCGATTCCGGAGAGATGGCCGAGAGGCTGAAGGCGCTCCCCTGCTAAGGGAGTATGGGGTTTATAGCTCCATCGAGGGTTCGAATCCCTCTCTCTCCGCCATATGTTATAGATAACCTATTGTAATTATTAATTTTTATTGTTTTTAGGTGTAGCAAGTCCCCCAGGCATCAACATTTCGGCCGGTTGCTGGCCCTCCAAAACCGGTCATGACACGCTAATCGGGCCGGCCGGACCCTCTTTGCAGATTCTCCCTGCCGTGCTGAGCCTTGGCCCTCGCCACCATGCGTTCTAGGATCAGTGGGACAAGACGAACGAACCAGGGGGACGCCGTGAATGTACTTCGCTCGCTAAGATGCATGGCAATGCTGTTGCCTGTTGTTGCGCTTGGGTGCCACGCTGCGCTCGCTCAGTCTCGCATTGACTCGCGATGCGCCAACATTGCGGCGATCTACTGGGATGCCGCGAATTGTCAGGAAGGCGATGTTGGCCCGGATGGGTGCCGGTCGATGCTCAAGCCCGACATAAAGCGCCACCATGTGTCGGGGCAGCAGCTACAGCGAATCCTCGATCAGGTCTATTTTGGCGCTGAGTTCCACGATATGCCCGCCTCCAAGGTGGCACATCAGGCGTATGCACGATGCGTCCAGCGGCGCGGGAAGGCTCCGTAAGTGCGGGACCGTTATTCCCCCTGGTGGTCGTGCTCTGCGTAGAAGTCCGCCAGCGTAGTACAAAAAGCCACACCGTAGCTGGGCCGTGTGAGCGCCTGCCAAGTGCGAGCCGCCCGAGGTCTGCCCGAGTGCTGAAGGGTGCGCCACTGGGTGGGCTCGGTGGCCTAAAACTGTGCTGGAATGGGTAAAATGATGGCGGTACCAATGTGAGCCCAGCCGCTTTGTCGGTGGGACAAGGAAAATGCCATGAAATTCGCACTGCTGCTATTGGTTTTCTCTAGCGTCGCCATGGGCGCCAGTTACTCTCCCGCTACGGACCAGGCGCGCTTCGTAAGCATCATCAATCAATACGCTAAGCAATTTAGCCAAGCATCCAATGGCATGCAGAGAGGTGCCGCTCGTTCCGCCAGACGTAAAGCTCTTTGCACGACCTTCCGCTCCATGCGCATCCGCAATTGGGTGGGCACTATTACCATGCTCGATACAACGGGTAGTGGCCGAGGAGTGCTTGGCGTAAACGTTGGCCAAAACATTACGCTGGCCACATCGAGTACGGACGATTTCGGTGAATCTATGACGCACGACACCATCTCGCCACGGTCCCAGCTGTTCAAAACCGTCGCCGCGGAGCGGGTTGGAGCGCGGATCATTTTTAGCGGAAATTTCGAGCGCGGCGATGATGATTGCTTTGCCGAGCAAAGCCTAACAACGGCGGACGCCATGCAACAGCCCGCTTTTGGTTTTAAATTCACTCAGGTGCGATCAGCCTCCAAGCCAGTAAAATAACGCTGTTTGAACGGGTCCCAGCGACAGATCGGTCAACCATGGACCGTCCGGCTGGGTGATGGCCGTTTCGATCGCGCATCTGAAGAAGCCCTTAGTGTGTTTCGCCTGTTGCGTACTTATGGTCAGCGTGCAGCCATGGATATCGGGTGGCACTGAGTATTCGGTGCGGAGCTCTTCCCGGACGCGCTTTGAATCGTCCAGAGCGGTTCCCGACCGGGCCTATCGCTTCACTTGGACTAAAACGCCCCATGCTGGATTATTTATTATCAAAGTTATTGATTAATAATACGTGATAGGACGGTCTCGGAGGGTGGCAGGCAACCGCTGGACGGCATCTCTCGGCGCCATTTAGGGATCGGCTTGCGCTTTTGCGCAAAATTGCGCCAATGTCGAAGCTTGTGCGGGCGATATGCAGGCCAAATTCTTAGAACGGCTTGAAGGATGCGCGCGAACCCGGTATATTTCGCGCTCTTCTGCGACTTCGCGTGGTCGAATTCGCTGCTAAGCAACGCACAATTTGCATTCTGCGCCCGTAGCTCAGCTGGATAGAGTACCTGGCTACGAACCAGGTGGTCGGGAGTTCGAATCTCTCCGGGCGCGCCATTTTTCAATAACTTAGGCTGTGGACAACTTAGGCAGTCCCCCATAGTAAAGTACATTCCCCCATAGATGGTGCGCTGAGTTGGTCTATTTAAGGCTGTTCTTGATCACTTTGAGCATCAGCGCCGGTACCCTTGCCGGCTTGCGCCGATAGATTCGCTTGGTGGTTTCCGTCGATCCATGCGTAAGACGCTCCCTTCTCCCCGCGTCCGGCCTCACGGCCGGACGATGCTCTGCTCAAGTAACGTGTTGCCACGTAAGAAGATTCATGCATTTTCCCGCGAACCTGCTTCAGAAAGCCACTGTTTTTGGCTCATGAATTTTTTCTGTGTGAAAATGGTTATTAGTCATCCGGTTAGTTCCTGCGCGAAAGTCTCAGAGATTGGTCGTTGATAGAGGTTCGCGCATTCAGGCAATGAGTGGGCCTTCAAAGTCCACAGAGCGGAAGCAGCCATGTTGTTTAACCCGCATTTCCACCGGTTCGGTGATGCGGTAGAAACGCAGGTTATCTTGACTTTCGTCGATTTCAGCGATCAGTGTGCGCTCCAGTTGTTCAAACTGCATTTCGTTGACGGTGCATTCGAACACGGATTTCTGTACGCGCTGCCCCATCTTTTCGCAGGCTTTTGCAACCCGTCTTAGCCGCTTGCGTCCGGCCGCGGTTTCGGTGGAGACATCATAGGTGACGATGATGAGCATGCGGTTTCCTATTTTGCCAGATAAGGCAAGTAGCCTTCCATTTCGCCGCGGATCGTGCGTGCGATGAAACGTGCCTGGATGAAGGGTAGCAGGCCGATGGGGATTTTGTTTTCGGTGAGCGGATGGGTGATTTCTTCGTGCTTGCGTTCCTGCCAAGCCGTGACGACCGCGCGGCGGCCTTTATCGCCCAGCATAACCGCGCCGCCTTCGCGTTCGTCAAAATCGGTTGCGGTAATCTGCCCGCGGTTAATGAGGGTGAGCGCCAGTCGGTCGCAGATTATCGAGCGGAACTCTTCCTGCAAATCCAGTGCGAGTGCGGCACGGCCCGGGCGCACGGCGTGGAGAAAACCGAGTTGTGCATCCAGCCCGGCAGCTTCACAGGCGGAGCGGCAGTCATTCATGCTCATGGCGTAGAGGAAGGAAAGCAGGGCATTGAAACGGTCAAGCGGTGGGCGGCGGGTGCGGCCATCGAGTGCAAATGATGCACGCGTCTGGGGTTTGACAATGAGGTTGAGGGCAGCGAAGTAGCCGCGCGCGGCTTCGCCTTCCACGCCGCGCAGTTCGTCCAAGGTGTTGGCGACGGCGGCTGCGCGCACTGAAGCGGCGAGGTTATCGGCGGTGCGAGTGAGTGTCGCGGCTTCATCCGGGTCGGCAGCTTCACGTGCACCGCGTTGCAGGTTGGTGCGGCTGTTTTTGAGTTTTCCCGCGACCACAGCACGTGCAAACTGCAAAGTGAAAGCGGCCTCCAAGGACGCGCGGTGATGCGCCTGGCGCAACAGGATGTTGCCGGAGACCGGGCCTTCGAGCCGCGCTTTGAAACGGCCTGAATCATCCAGCAACACCTACGATTTACCTTCATCCGCCAAGCGGTGCATGAGCGCGGGCGAGACCATGACATTACCGAAACAGACCAGCCCGCCCAGGTGATGCAGCGGCACCTGGAGCTTTTTCTCCCGTTCCACGTCGATGCGCAGGGTGGTGTTTTCCAGATGCGCATAGGCCTGGGGCGTCATGACATAGAGCGTATTTTGAATTGTATGCATTTTTGTATTACAATATACAATACGAATTGTAGTTTATGGGAGATGGTATGGCCACCTTGACCTTACGCTTGCCGGATAATCTGGACCGGCAATTAACCGCGCTGGCGGAACAGACCCACCAAAACCGTTCCGAGCTGGCGCGCACGGCATTGGAGAAATTTCTGCGCGAGTTGGAGCGCAAACAATTGATGGATACGCTGGTTGCCGAAGCCAAAGCTGCATATGCGGATGAAGCCGTGCGCCAACACGCGCGCGAAATCGCGGAGGAGTTTTTGCCGCTGGATAACGAAGCACTGGATATAGCCGAAGGCCGCAAGCCAGGCGACTCTGAGCCTGAACAGTGGTGGAAATGATGCGGCGTGGCGAGATATGGGTAGCCAACCTGAACCCCGGTCGTGGGCGGGAGATCGGCAAGATCCGACCGGTGCTGGTTTTGCAGGCCGACGAACTGAACGCAATCGGCACACCCATGGTTGTCATTTTGCCGATCACAACACAGGTGTATCCCGACTATAACGTTTGGCGAGTACCGGTTCGCGCCAAAGGTCGTTTGCTGGTGGATTGCCAGGTGGTCGTGGATCAACCCCGCGCGCTGGATCGTGAGCGCTTTGGGGAGGGGCCGCTGACCACATTGAACGAAGAGGAAATGGCAAATGTCGAGCGCGCCTTTCTGGGTGTTTGCGGCATGGCGCAATACCTTACCCCGCAGCACTGAACAATTCCTCACGCAAGCGCTTTAATCTGCCCTGTTCCGCCAGCGCCTTAGGCTGACAAATCTCTTTCAGCGAACACTCTCTGGGATGGATCTCTTCACGGCTTTAATACGTCGATCATGCCAGGTCTCGATGACGCCCTGCCGGCGAAGTGCGGTCAGATGCTTCTCTAATTCGTCGCGCAGTTCTTCGTCTCGGTGCGAGTAAGATAGAAAGACATTTGCCATATTCGACCTTCAAACGATTGGCAATCCCGTTTGTGTAGCTGCATCCATCCCAAGACGCATCAAATAGGCGCCGCCAATTCAATTACCATGCTAGCGAAACGAACATACTTTTGTGCGGTGGTTTTCGCTTTCCATCGATAGGTCTTATACACCCCGTATCCCACCGCTCCGGCAACCGCCCAGCTGTGGAAAAATTGACGACGATTGGGGTGCGGGGCGGGCTCCAGATTGTCGGCTAGCGTCCCGCACAGGTAGGCCAGTCCACCGGCTGCAAGCGGTTTTACTGTGGCGCTAGGTTGATCCTTCTCAGACGCCAGAGCTATTCCGCCCACGGCAGTGGTGGCACCGAGTCGGTGAGCAAAAGCATTCGCCATTTATTTCTCCTTTCGAATGCCTTTAAACGGTTTTGGATCAGCTTTCTGATCAATAAACTGACCAGTAGCAGTATTCCGTTTTACCCATCGGTCATTGCGGGGGTTGTGGGTCTGGGAGCGGTCACGAACCGCGCCATTGCGGTGTCCGTCGCCAGTGGGGGATTGGTAGCCATATCTGATAACCTCATGAAATCATTTAATAAACTATTAATATGGCGCTTGACTGCCGCGATCACATGCACTAAAGTTTACAAAAATACGATAATAGTCAAGTTTTGTAAACTGGCTGGAGGCAACCCCATGATCGGAGACCGCATTCTTCAGGCAAGAAAAGCTGCGGGCCTTTCCATGCGAACTCTCGCGGAAAAGGCGCAGATATCGGCGATGGCGATTTCAAAGTACGAGAACAACAAATCGACCCCGTCATCGGGGGTCCTGTTGTCGCTTGCGGATGCGCTGGGCGTGCGCGTGGAGTATTTTTTTCGTGCATCCAAAGTGCAGCTGAAAGAAGTCGAGTACCGCAAACATTCGAAGCTGCCTAAAAAGACCCTCGACCAGATCGAGGGTGATGTGATCGAACAAATTGAACGTTTCCTGGAGCTCAAAGAGTTTTTGCCGGTAAGCCCTGTCGAAGTGTTCAAGCTTCCGGATGAGCTTCCCTTTATCGAAAGCTACGATGATATAGAGCAAGCGGCCAGCGTCGTCAGGCATGCCTGGGGTTTGGGTGATAACCCGATACCTGATCTGATCGATACGCTGGAAGAAAAGGGGATTATGGTTTTTCAGTCTCATGCACTGCACGGGGAGAAATTCGACGGACTCGCAGCCGAGGTTAACGGTACCCCGGTGGTTGTGGTTGGCCAGGGCTGGCCCGGGGATCGGCAACGCTTCACCTTGGCACACGAGCTGGGTCACCTGGTGATAAAGGACCGACTGGCCAAAGACCTTGATGAAGAAATGGCGGCGAATCGCTTTGCCGGCGCATTCCTGGTGCCGGCCCCAGAGGTATTCAAAGAGCTGGGCAGCCGAAGGAGTCGGCTCGAACCCGTCGAGCTTTGCGTATTAAAGAGTGCCTATGGTCTTAGTATGCAAGGCTGGTTGCACAGAGCAGTAGATTTGGGCGTCTTGTCCAAATCGGCCTATGCAAGTATGTGCAAGCTGTTTGCGATGAAAGGCTGGAAAAAGCAGGAGCCTGGCGAGCCCTATCCGGCAGAACAGCCAAAATTGTTTATGCAGCTCGTGTTTCATGCCTATGCAGAGGAGCTTATCGGCGAATCGAAGGCAGCCGAGCTCTTAGGGAAATCACTCTCAGGCTTCAGAGCCATAAGGAACGTGGGAACCTGTGAGCCACAAGCTGCTAATCAGTGATGCCAACATCCTTATCGATGTGATGGCAGGTGGTATCCTCGAGGAAATATTCTCGCTGGACTATGAGTTCGCGGTGCCGGATGTGTTGTTTCATGAAGAGTTGCGTAAGCAGCACCCGGATCTTCCGGACAGGGGGCTTAATATTCTGGCGTTGGGTGAAGCGGCCATCATCGATACGGCACAACTGGGTATCAAGCATGCCCGGTCCGGTGTCAGCAATAATGACTGTCTGGCCCTGGCGCTTGCCAGGCAGGAATCCTGTCCGCTGTTGACGGGGGACAATGCACTGCGACAGGTGTCGATCATCGAAGAGGTCGAGGTCAGGGGCACGGTTTGGCTGATGGGAGAACTGCTTGAATCCGGCGTGATCGATGTGGACCGGGCAGAATCAGCCTATGATGCCATGCGCGCAGATGGCAGCCGCCTGCCCTGGAAAGATGTGGACGTGCAGATCAACAAATTCAGGAACCGGTACACGTCCGCATGAGCCTGGAACTGCAGCAGGCCTTCGGCCTGCGCCGGGAAGAAGCAATGAAAATCCAGCGCATGATGGCCGATCAGGGTGATCACCTATTCCTCAAGCGCAGCTGGACCAAGGGTGGCCGCGAGCGGATCGTGCCGATCCGGACCGAGCAACAACGGGAAGTCCTCAACCGCGCCCGCCGCCTCGCCGGCCGCGGCTCTCTGATCCCGAGCAACCGCAACTATGTGCATAAGATGCGCGTCTGCGAAGGCAACACCCGCCGGGCCGGCCTCCACCACATGCATGGCCTGCGCCACGCCTATGCCCAGAACCGCTACGAAGAACTGACCGGTTGGCAATGCCCGGCCGCCGACAGACCGGTGGCAAAGGATTTGACCCAGGAACAGCGCAAAATCGATCATGAGGCCCGGCTTACTATAAGCCGTGAGCTGGGACATGAGCGCGGGGCCGTGGTCGGAGCCTACATCGGGCGGTGAGCTGACTGATCGTGTTTCGACATCGAGGCTGAAAATGATGCATTTTTCGACGCGCCTGAATGATTTTCGATGGATGTTCTCCATAAAGTAAGGAATTTAAGCTTGCTTATTAAGCGATAGAGCGCTATCGTTTCATTATTGAGTCCAGGCAGGGCTTTTATGAAAGGGTCCTTACATTACACGCGGAAGCCGGCGATTTAATGAAACGTAAATCAGGGGAATACGTCACCCAGACCGTCACCGGTGAGAGTTACCGGGCCTACCTGCCTGCGCCCCTGCCGCCAGACCCGCCGCTTGCCCTGGATACCGGGCTGCTGCAGCACATGGACCAGGCCAACCGTGCCCTGGGCCGGCTGGACGGCATCAGCCGTGTGTGGCCGAATTCCGGCCACTTTCTGAACCAGCTGCTCTACCAGTATGTTCGCAAGGAGGCGGTGCTGTCATCCCAGATCGAAGGTACCCAGTCCTCGCTGTCGGATCTGTTGCTCTACGAGCTGGAGGAGACACCCGGAGTGCCGCTGGACGATGTGCAGGAAGTCTCCAGCTATGTTGCGGCGTTAAATCACGGGCTGACGCGGATACGCGAGGGATTCCCCCTGAGCATGCGCTTGCTGCGGGAAATCCATGGCGTGTTGCTGACAACCGGTCGCGGCGCCAACAAGTCACCTGGCGAGTTTCGCCGCAGTCAGAACTGGCTGGGCGGTTCCCGCCCCGGCAATGCTGTTTTCGTGCCGCCGCCCCCCGAACGGCTGATGGATTGCCTCGGGCCATTCGAGCATTTCCTGCATGATGAACCGGAGCCCCTGCCATCGCTGATCAAGGCGGCGCTGGCGCATGTCCAGTTCGAGACCATCCATCCGTTCCTCGATGGCAACGGCCGACTGGGGCGCATGCTGATCACCTTGTTGCTGTGTCACGACAAAGTGCTGCAGGAGCCCTCGCTCTATCTCAGCCTGTATTTCAAGATTCATCGCGCAGAGTATTACGATCACCTGCAACGTGTGCGCACCGAAGGCGAGTGGGAGAGTTGGCTGAAATTCTTCCTGACAGGCGTCACAGAAACCGCAACGGAAGCGACCGATGCCGCTCAAAAACTCTGGACCCTGTTTGACGAGGACCGGCGACGGATTCAGGAGCAGGGCAAGATTTCAGCCACCGCCGTGCGGGTACACGACCTGTTGCAACAGCGCCCGATCATTTCCATTACGGCAGCTTGCAAGGAACTGGAACTGACGCACCCCGCGGTTAACAAGAGTCTGCGCAAGCTGGAGGAAATGGGAATCGTGCGGGAGATCACGGGACGTCAGCGAAATCGCTTGTATCTCTATGAGGCGTACATGGCGGTCCTGAGTGAAGGCTTGGAGCAGGCGGCGGACTAGAATCAGACGATGCTACTGAGTGATGCCGACATATACCGAGCCTTTGTAACTCCTAGTGCGTCCAGTAGAAATTCGCTATGAACATGGTCTCAAAGTTTATTGCTTCTATCTATGGTTCTGTGATTAGCGCTATAAAGCGGATTCTTCGTGGCCGTAGGAATGGGGGCACTGTCAAACCCTCTCCCGCGCGAGCCACATCCCAACCGACACAGCATCTGGATGTGGTACCAGATAGGAAAGATGCACGTTTAGAGCGTCCGGACTCGGATGGTTACCCCGGCACTTATGGTGACAAAGTGAAGCCACCAAGTGTCGGAATTGATAATAATAAGCCATCTGATAGCACAGATGATCAAGTACAGGTGTATACGCCGGCAGCAGGGAGTGATAACGAAAGTTTGCAGCAGGATGGTGCAGTGTCGGACGCAAGTGCATCAAAACCAAGTTCCCATACTGATGATCGTTCTCTTGATCTTTCCCCGGCAGGTATTTCAGGCCAGGCAGAGCCCGAGTCAGACTCGACCGGATTCTATGCGTCGGCCGTATTTACGCTCGCCAGCCCGAGGTCTTTAATCCAGCGCTTCGTTTGGATTTTTCGCTAACAAATATAGATATAACGTCGTCCGGTGTGGCTGCGCAGCAGCGACCATTTCCCCTCGTCCCGTGCCTTGCATGCAGGGATCCAAGGTTACAGTGGCCGCATTGATGAACGACCGGTAATACTTGCCGTGCGAGCGGCAACTTTTGCCGCGACTAAGGCTACCTACGGCAATCTCCGCCATTCAAGGCGACGCGACGCTGCGGTCTCCGGAGCACATCGTCGTGCGCCACTCACGGGCCGGTGGTGCGGAAAATTCGCCGTTTTCGATATGAGGCGTGCAACCTGAGCCGCTCAGCACGGCGAGGGTGCTTAACGGATCGACCGATCGGCACGATCTATGCCCGATGCGATTTCGGCTGCGCGCGGGTAAAGGTGCCCGGATGCTGCGCAGACCCGGCGCGAACAGGTTGCGCGGCAGCGTTTGTCGTCAATCATGGCATTGGGAGTTTGAGATTATGTCATCGATCAATGGAATTTCAGGGAGTAACTATGCTGTGGCGCCAATCGCGCTAACGCGTTTTAGCGGGCACGGTAACGGCGGCGCCGATCGCGACGGAGATCATGGTGGGTCAGGCGTGTCTGCGGCGGCGAGAAGAGGTGGCCTGTTCTCGTCTGCGATCGTGCAAGCGTTAGCTCAGATCGGTGTCTCGGCCGCCGCTTCGCCGGCTAACGCATCGGCGGTCGGTGCCGCGTCGTCGACGCAGGATGCGGCATCCAATGGTACGTCTTCATCGACGCAGGATGCGGCGTTAAAAACATTTATGCACGATCTATTTGCCGCGCTGCATTCATTGAGCGGTGGCCAGTCAAACGCGGCGGGCGCGAGCCAAACGGCATCCAATGCCGGTACGGATAGCGACGGTGTTAGTGACGGCAGTGGCACGCCGGGGGCCGCTGAGGCGGTCAAGGGGCGTGGTCGTCACGGCGGCGGCTTGAGTACCATCGAGAACAATCTGCAGACGCTGATCCAGCAACTATCATCGTCGAGTACGACGACCGCTGCCGCGTCATCGAACTCGGCATTATCGAGCTTACAGAGTGATTACCAGAACCTGCTCGGTTCCGTCGGCGCGTCCGGGAATCAGGCCTCGCTGGCCAGTTTCCTCGGCGCTATCGCTGGCAACCTACAAGGCAGTAACCCAGGCTTGAATATAAGCACCAAGGTTTAGCTGTTCGGTCCCCCACCGGTCCGTGGCGATGGGCAGCCTCGGCGGTGGCGCGTGCTCAGGAATGCTTGACGATCATCGGGGCGGCATCGCCACCACGCTTTTTCGCTGCCTTGGCCGCTTTCTTTTCCTTCGGCGACAATGCCGGTTGTTTCTTCGTTTCTTTATTGGAGCGCTGAATTTTGGACATGGGTGTATTCCCGGTTACTGTGATGGACCATCGGACGCCAATGGCAAGCGCGGTGGGCCAGTGTCTTCGACGGTGAGCCGCGCGCCGATGCCGTAGCGCATTGTAATGCGTCTCGATTATAGGCGCGTTGCAGCCAATTTGCCGCTTATTCCTGCTGAGCGCTGCATTCGATACCGGTAAGCATTGTCCTGTTTCACTCTGCAGGTGTTTGCGCCGGTCACGGCCGCCCTCGCGTTAAAGGCATCCTACGCTACCATTGCGCACAGCCGAAAACCGCCCGCTGCCAAACGCATTGGCCGGTCGTCTGCGACGGTGGTTCGCGGGCATAAAACGCGCGGTGTCGATCGCCGCCCGCAGGCGTATGAGCAGCGATTGGCATACGTGCTCGATTGGCCGTTGCCGAGTCCTGGCGGACAAGTGGTTCGCCACGGTGCAAAACCGGTCAGGGACTGCCATTCAACTGCTGATAAAGTATGGGTAGCGGCGGGATCGGGTCTCCTCCGCCGACGTTACCGCTGCGTTTCCTATCTGATTTTGTTGATCGCCGCGCACCTGGGAGTTGACCACCATGATCAATATGGTCAATCACGCCACTTCCCGCGAGGCGATGGATATCTACAAGGTCGAGCCGTATGTGGTTGCGGCCGACGTTTACGCGGTGGCGCCGCATACCGGCCGCGGCGGCTGGACTTGGTATACCGGTTCAGCCGGTTGGATGTACCGACTGGTGGTGGAATCGTTGCTGGGCTTGCGGCTGGAAGTGGATCGGTTGTATGTCGAGCCTTGTCTGCCCGCGGACTGGAGCACGGTGACCATTCACTACCGCTACCGTGAGACGGTTTATCATATCCGCGTGTCTGCCGTTGCGGCCGAAGCGGAGACTAAGAATAGCGTGACCGTGGATGGGGTGGCGCAGGCCGAGTTGTCGATTCCTTTGCTGGATGATCAGGTAGAGCATGCCGTCGACGTGCGTGTACGGGCCGCGTCGTAATACGGGCGACCGACGGCGGTATTGGCATGCGTCATCGATGCCGCTGCGGGCAAGCTGCTGCGGTGATGGGTAGTTTTTCGCGCCCATGGGGGGCGCAATACCTGCGCCGAAGCTTGGATCATTTGGCTTGACAGTTAGTAGACGACCGGTCTATTCTTGCCTTCATGGCAGGCAATGACACCCGCGAGTCGATTATCCGCACCGGCGCCGATCTGATCGCCCTGAAGGGCTTTGGGGCGACCGGGATCAATGCCGTGCTGATTGCCGCAGCCGTGCCGAAAGGTTCGTTTTACCATTATTTCAGTAGCAAAAATGATTTTGGACTGGCGGTCATCGATACCTATGCGGCCGACTATGACGCCAAACTCAGCGCCATTTTCCAAGATCGTTCGTCTTCACCGCTACAGCGACTGCGTACCTATTTCGATCGCGCCTACGAGGACATGACGGCCTGCGATTTTTCGCGTGGCTGCCTCATTGGCAACCTCGGGCAGGAATTGGCGGCGCAGAATGAGCTGTTCCGGTCGCGCTTGGATCAAGTATTTGCGCGCTGGGAGCAGCGTTTCGCGGACTGTATTGCCGAGGCGCAAACGGCCGGCGAAGTGGACACCCAGCTCGACGCGCGGCAAATCGCCGGTTTTCTGCTGGCCGGCTGGGAAGGGGCTGTTTTGCGAGCGAAAGTGCTGCGCTCGATTGAACCCATGCAACGCTTCGAACAGGTCTTATTCGAGCGTGTTCTCGGTAGTCGTTAAAAAATTTCCCCACCTCCTAGTAGAACAGTCTACTTTTCTGTCTAGGTTCTCTTACTGTTGGAGTATTGATGATGTCCGATGCAAATGATCCGCTGTTTCAATCATACCGACTCGGTTCGCTGGAGCTTCCTAATCGATTGATCATGTCGCCCTTGACGCGTTCGCGCGCCACTCAACCCGGTGACGTGCCTTCAATGATGAACGCCGAATATTATCGGCAACGGGCCGGCGTCGGTCTCATTATCAGTGAAGCCACACAGGTATCCCCGCAGGGAAAGGGCTACGCCTTTACGCCGGGTATTCATTCTGATGCCCAGGTGGATGGTTGGCGCCTGGTCACCGATGCCGTGCACGAAGCCGGCGGTCACATCCATCTGCAGCTTTGGCACGTCGGCAGGATTTCCCGCCCCGAGCTGCAGCCGAACGGCGACACTCCGGTTGCGCCGTCGCCGATTCGCCCGATCGGCGCGAAGACCTTTATCAGTGCCGAGTCCGGCATGGTCGACATTCTCGAACCGCGTGCGCTTGAAGCAGCGGAGATTCCAGGCGTAGTGGAACAGTTTCGCCATGGCGCCAAAAACGCCCGACGGGCGGGGTTTGATGGTGTCGAGATTCACGCAGCCAACGGTTATCTGATTGATCAGTTTTTACGTAGCGGCAGTAATCAGCGTAGCGATGAGTTTGGCGGCTCGGTCGAAAATCGACTGCGTTTGCCTTTAATGATCGTCGATGCCGTGATCGAGGTCTGGGGTGCGGACCGCGTCGGCATACGCCTGAGTCCCACGGGCAGTTTTAATGACATGAAAGACCACGATCCGCTCGCCACCTATGGCGAGTTTGCCAAGCGCTTAAATGAGCGTGGTATCGCCTATGTCGAAGTGGTTGAGGATTCTTTCCAGGGCAACCATGCCGATGGTCGTCCGGAGGACATTATCGACGCCATTCGTGCCGGTTATAAAGGTACCTACATTGCTAACGGCGGTTATGACGCCGAGCAAGCGCGCCGCCGGCTTGCCGAAGGCCGTTGTGACCTCGTGTCGTTCGGGCGGCCGATGATTTCCAACCCGGATCTGGTCGAGCGCCTGCGTGGCGATGCGCCGCTGAACGAATGGGACGCCAATACCTTCTACGGCGGCGATGAACATGGCTACACCGATTACCCAACCTTGACCGATCAGGCGCGCATGCGCTCACGGGCGTGATCGCGTCCATGCCGATACAAACCCATTTCATCTGCAACAGGAGCCAATACCATGTCTGAGATAGACGGAAAAGTCGTAGTTATTACTGGAGCCAGCAGCGGTCTCGGCGAAGCCGCAGCGCGTATGCTGGGTCGCAAGGGTGCGAAGCTCATGTTGGCTGCGCGCCGCGAAGATCGACTGCGCGCGCTGACCTCTGCGATCCAAGCCGACGGTGGCAAGGCTGAATACCGCGTGGTCGATGTCACTGACCGCCAGGCGGTGCAAGCGTTGATCGACGACACGTGTAAGCAGTTCGGGCGCGTCGACGTGCTGGTCAATAACGCCGGTTTGATGCCGCTATCACCGTTGGACGCCGGCAAGGTCGACGAGTGGGAACGCATGGTGGACGTGAATATCAAGGGAGTACTCTATGGTATCGCTGCGGCACTGCCGACCATGCGCAAACAGCACTCCGGCCACATCATTAATATCTCGTCGGTCGCCGGCCACAAGGTCTTTGCCGGCGGCGCCGTGTATTGCGCCACCAAATTTGCGGTGCGTGCGCTGTCCGAAGGTGTGAGATTGGAGTCGAATGGAGAAATTCGTTCCACTAATATCTCGCCCGGAGCGGTCGCCACCGAGCTGCCGGATCACATTACTCACGACGCCGCGTCGCAGCACGCTCGCGAGCTGTATAAGATGGCGATCGATGCCGATGCGGTCGCGCGTGCGATCACATTCGCGATCGAACAGCCGGGCGATGTCGATATCAATGAGATGATCATTCGTCCGACACAGCAAGAACTGTGATTCCGTGACCAGCAAACGACGGCGCGGATAGGGCGAGATCAGCGATCGTTCGAATGGACGCCGTTGCCTGCGCTAGAACGAGGGACCGACCAGGAGGCGTGTGCGTTGATCGCGTACGGGTCTTGTTCGGTCCTTTACACTGGCCGGTCTACGGCGTAATCGCTTGTTGCTGCCATTCTCGAACCGCGCTCTCGGCTCAAGCCGGTACCTATCACCTATAGGCGTGGACTACAGAACGCTTGCTTGTGGCAGTAGTTGATCGAATTCCTTCTTCACTACCGAGTAGCATTCGCAGGCGCGCGCTTCCAGTCCCGCCCGGTCGAGCACGGTGATGCGACCGCGATGGTACTCGATCAAGCCGGCGCGCTTCACCTTTCCGGCCGCCTCCGTAATGCCCTCACGGCGCACGCCAAGCATGTTGGCGATCAATTCTTGAGTCACGCGCAGTTCGTTCGAAGGTACGCGATCCAGATTCAATAGTAGCCAACGACACAGTTGCTGTTCGAGCGAGTGGTGCCGGTTACACACAGCGTTCTGCGCCAGTTGCATGAGTAGTGCGTGAGTGTAGCGTAGCAGCAAACGCTGCATGGCGCCGGCGCGGTCAAATTCTTGATTGAGGGTATGACCTCTGAGCCTATACGCGTATCCGGCGCTTTGTACGATGGCACGGCTACGCGCTGAGTCTTCGCCCATGAACAACGGTATGCCGAGCACTCCTTCGCTGCCGATCAGCGCCATTTCGCTCGATGTGCCGTCGGCCATGACGTGCAGTAATGACACGGTCGCCGAAGTCGGAAAAAATACGTGATGTATGCGGGCGCCGGGCTGAAACAGCTCGTGACCGCGCGGAAAAGAAATGAATTCCAAATGCGTAGTTAGGCGTGTGCGCACATCGTCCGGAAGCGAATCCAGAAGGCGGTTGTGGCGTTTTCCGCATGGGGACTGCATCAATGATCTCCCAATGATCGGCCAAAACTCCAGGGCGGGTTCGACACCGTAAATGCCCGTTCCTATATCACGCAGTATAGGTCATCAACTGTCGCTATGTGTGAAATCGCACCGACGAAAGGCCCCGCATGTGCTTGAGGATATGGGAAAACCCGTATGCGGCCCACTGCGCTGTGTGGCCGTTTCGAGGTTGATCTCAAGCTGAGTTAGATGCGCAGTGTTGATGTGAGCAGGTGGGTTGGGCGCCGGCGTATATCTGCTAGGGATAGTTATGCGGATGGTGCGCGCCGACCGCAACATGCGCTATTTGCGTGCCGACGCAGTTTGTCGGTGTTAGCGGGAAATAGCGTCGCGTCGGTGGTAATTTCGTCGGCCGTCTACGGTAGAAGGTGGTGTCTTAAGGCAAAGGCCGAAATCGTTAGCGATAAAAGCTGTTTTCGGTTGTGTGCTTGCGCACGTGCGATCCAGGTCGACCCGCGCGCGTCGTCGGAAGACCTGAATCATTAAACGGCCGAGCTACAAGCCGCTTCAACTCCGAACTTAGTTCACTGGGATTCGGTCCGTAGATCATGGTTAACGGACTTTACGCCCTTAACCTTGCGGGCAACAATCACCGCTTTTTTGCGGTCAGCACCCAAACCGATAAATCCACTTAGTTGTACTACGCCGTTAAATGTTTCGATATTGGTCTCTGCCGATTATAACGGCGGTTCGTTGAAAATGGCCGTCTTGACTTTGGCAATGAGCGCCGTGTCATCGACATACTCTCCCGTACTTTCTTGCTGCGGCGTCGACGCGCAGCCGAGAAAGAGCCAACAACGGGAATAGGAAAAAAGTGCGTGAATATCGCCCATGGGGTGCAGAATTCCGCGCTGTTACCGCGCAGGGTTGCAGTTCGTTGTGTGCGCTATACCCGCCCCATTAGCAACAGAATGATCAAAATGATCAGTACGATTCCAAGCCCTCCGCTCGGGCCATATCCCCATCCGCGGCTATGTGGCCATGCGGGTATCGCGCCGATCAGCAATAAAATTACGATGATCAACAGTATGGTTCCCAGTGTCATGTTGTTCTCCTTGGCGCAGATGTCAGCATCTATTGAGCGTTGTTCGTTAGGTATCCCTAGCATGATCGAAACGGCCGTGGTGCGTCGTCTCTTGTCTTGTTAGCTTTGGACTTGACCACAAGATTAGTAAAGCCACACGTGCCGGTCTGTACGTGAGCACACACAAAGGCTGGCGTCTGGTAACTAGCGCGCCGGCACGGACAGCGTCGGCGCGCATTTGCTGAATACGCCAACGTCAGTATTTCCGGATCGGTGAGATGGAACGTCTGTGCGTTAGCGTACAGACTGCGCTTGCGGCTGTGCCTAGTCTTCCACGTGTATGTTGAGATACCGTAAACTCGGGCCGACTGCCTAACTACGTTTACATAGCGAGTCGGTGCCGATCGTTACGGTGGGTAAGCGTGTGATATTTTCACACATGTCATCGGGAAAAGGAGCTTTAATATGAACTGGGACATCGTCAAGGGTAACTGGAAGCAGTTTAGGGGTAAGGTAAAAACACAATGGGGAAAAATCACCGACGACAACCTTGACGTTATCGACGGCCAACGCGACGTGTTGTCCGGTAAGATTCAGGAAGCGTACGGCGTCTCCAAGGACGAGGCCGACAAACAAATAAAAGAGTTTGAGGATCGAAACAAGGACTTCCGCCCATAGGATTTTCTGACACGGAAAATCCACGCTGTGCACGAGGCATTCACGTGCACAGCGTCGCTGAGGGTGATGATGATTCTGTCCGGTAAAAGTTGTTATGTCAGCATAGGATTTTGATGTGTTCTATAAGCCACGGCATCGCATGGTAGAGCCTCAGTGCTTTGCCGACCGGCAGCACTAAATCATTTACATCTGTTCGTTACCCTCCGTGGTCGTGACCTGATCGGTCCAAGGGCGGGCGATTGCCCGGTGGTTTTATTGGTATCCGGGAATATCCAAGATTGATTAAAGCCGACGCTGTTCACCGCGTCGCGACGAACCGAACGATGCGCGCCGTGATGACATGATGCGTCCGTTCCACCAGGGCTGGGGTCAGTGAAGCAATTTCGAAAAACGAGCGTTTCAACGCGCTATTCCACGGTCATTCTGTCTTGAAGAAAGCTATCGTATCGGACTTATCGCGTGCCGGCGACGGCTTATCGACCGTGCTGGTCGTCGAAGATCAGGCGGCCGACGCGCGCTTGATTCAAGCCGCTTTCGCGGGTTCCGGTTACGGAAAATTCAATGTCGTCTGGGTAGCGCGTTTGGCGTACGCGCTTGAATACTTGGCCTCGCAGGATGTTGACGTCATCTTGGCCGACCTTACGCTTCCCGATGAAGAGGAAGGTGTAGGGGTATATGACCGAATAGCGCGGGCCGCACCCAATGCTCTGATTATGGTGCTTAGTGAGAGCAATGATGATGAATTTGCACGCCAAGCGGTACAGCGCGGGGCATACGATTTTTTGTGCAAAGCGCGCGTGGACGGACATTGGTTGCCGAGGGCTTTGCGATATGCGCTCGAATGCAAGGCTGCTCGCGAGGCGCTGCAGAAAAAAGATAGCCATTTTCGAGCACTGAACGACGACTTGCCCGTGGGCATTTTGGTCGCTGATAGCAAAGGAAATTGCATCGGCACGAATGCGGCATATCAGAAAATATCGGGACTGACTTTTGACCAAACGTTAGCGATGGGCTGGAGCGCAGCGATTCATCCTCAGGATCGAAGGCGAATCATCGCCGCGTGGTGCGACGAAAAGCGAGTGCACGCACCGATTAGCGACGAAGTTCGCTTTCTGCGCCAGGATGGGACCATCGCCTGGGGCCGCGTACATCGTACGGTCTTGAGTGCGGAGTTGGCGCCGAAAGTATTTCTGCAAACGATAGAGGACATTACGGCCGAGAAACAGGCCGAAAGCGCCGTGCGTGAGGCCGAAAATGCGTTGTACGTGGAGAGGGAGTTTTCGCGCGTCGTACTGAATTCGATCGCGGACGCAATAATGCGTACTGACGACGAAGGTAATGTGATTTATCTCAATTTGATGGCGGAAGCGATGACCGGGTGGAGTAGCCAGGAGGCCGTAGGGTTTCCGCTACAGAAAATATTTAACGTGATCGACAGTGAGACCGGCGAACCCGCGGACAATCCGGTAGACCGTGTGCTCGAAGAGCATCGCACTCTGGGTCCGGTCATGGAGCGGGTACTTGTGCGCCGGGATGGCGTCGAGTCCCCAATCGAGGACTTGGCCGTTCCTATTCATGCCGTGGACGGACGCGTCGTGGGCGCCGTATTGATCTTTCACGACGTAAGTCAATCGCGCGCGATGGCGATGAAAATGGCGCATTTGGCGCAACATGACTTCCTCACCGGATTACCCAATCGGGCGCTTCTTACCGAGCGCCTGTCCCAGGCAATAGGTTTGGCTCGGCGTCATAATAAGCAAGTTGCGCTAATGTTTGTCGACATAGACTACTTCAAGCACATTAACGATTCACTGGGCCACGCGACAGGAGATCAGCTCCTACAGTCAGTAGCGAAACAATTGCAAGCATGTGTACGCTCGACCGACACGGTGTGCCGCCAGGGCGGTGACGAGTTTGTGATTTTGCTGGCGGAGATCGAACAGATTCAAGATGCGGCGCAAGTCGCCCAGAAGTTGCTGTCCGCATTTGATCGAGCGCAAATCGTCGCCGGACACGAAGTTCATGCCACGCTTAGTATCGGAATTAGCGTATATCCGGATGACGGCGAAAATCTGTATAGCGTGATGCAGAACGCTGACATCGCGATGTATAACGCCAAGGCCGATGGCCGAAATAACTATCAATTCTTCAACGCCAAGATGAGTACGCGTTCGATCCGCAGACTCTTGGTCGAGGACGGATTGCGTCGAGCACTGAAAGAGGGCGAGTTTGTTCTGTACTACCAGCCGAAAGTCTAACTTAACTCCGGTGCGGTCTCGGGTGCTGAGGCGTTGATTCGCTGGCGCGATCCACAACGTGGACTCGTTTACCCCGGGTATTTTGTGTCGATTGCCGAAGATTGCGGCCTTATGGTGCCAATAGGACAATGGGTCCTTCGCGAGGCCTGTCGGCAAATACAAGCGTGGCTGAGCGATGGTTTGAGCGTGGTCCCAATAGCGATAAATATCTCCGCGACCGAATTGAAGCACAGTGGATTTCTGGAAGAATTCGCACGCATTTTACGCGATACCGAAGTTGTACCCCGCTACCTGGAGTTAGAGTTGAACGCGCGTGTGTTGGCTCAGGACATGGATGCGTTAGAGGAGCGTTTGAAGGCCCTCAAGGGAATGGGCGTGACTCTCGCAATCGACGCACAAAGCGCCAGCAGTAACGAGTTTAAATTGAGCAGGAGTGTCCGTGCCGATACCGTGAAGATTGACCGGTCATTCGTACGAGATGTCACCATTGACTTGGAGAACGTGGGTATCGTTAGCGACATGATTGAGACCGGGCGCTCCCTTCAACAGCGCATTGTTGCCGAAGGCGTGGAAACCGAGGAGCAACTGGCGTTGTTGCGTATGATGAAGTGTGATGAAGGGCAGGGCTATAAGTTCAGTCAGCCGCTATCGTCGGACGAATTCGCCTCGTTACTGAAGCAGATAAAACAGGCACCTGGACCATAGTGGTAATAGATCAAAAAAATACGCAGGCAAACTCCACGCGGTCGGGACGGTTGCCATACAAGCGTTTGTTGTCATTGGCGAACTAAAATATCGTTTCCCAGCGGAAAATGGGTTGTTAGTTGCGGATCAGAGCCGCATTAACGGAATTTCTCGGCGCGGAGCACGCCGTCTAGCCATCGACCGTATAATGTATCGGTTACCTGCTGCATATTCGCGACTTTTAGTTCAATGTTTTCGCGGATCTGTTCGATTGCTTGAACTTGGTCAGATACCGGGTCAACGTCATAACCGTATCCCTCCAGCCAGTCGCTTAGTAGCTGTACCGTCACTTCCACGTGAGCAATCGTGGCAAGCGTATTTTCATTTATGACGTACGATTGGTTGATACAAAAGTCACCCGTAAATAACGGTGTGGCGCCGGGCGGCAAGGAAAACTCATCGTGATGCCATACCAATAGGTCGAATTGATCCGGAAGACCACTTAACCAGCGCCCCGCAGTCGGGTTGCCGAGCTGCGTCATTCGGTGCCATCCGATTTCCTTTTGTGGCATAGCGCGTATCTGTCCGCCCAGTGCGCTGCTGATCATCTGCGAACCCAGGCAGTGGCCCAACATGGGCAATCGAAGCTCGGCCGCTGTTCGGATCAAATCTTTCTCGTGCGACATCCAAGGCAAGTGGTCGTTGACGCTCATCGTACCGCCCAAAAACACCAGCGCCGAGGTATCGGAAAGCGTGCTCGGTATGGGATCACCGGCATCTATCCGAACCAATTCGTAGGGAATTTGTCGTTCATCCAACACTTCCGTTAAATGTCCAGGGCCAATCCAATCCTGGTGCCGGAAGATGCGTATTGGTTGCATGGCTGTCCGCTCCAAATATCGATTACGTAACCCGCACTTCAGCGGCTGGCTCAAACAATTGCTATCGTCGATTAGAACAATTTCAGTCCAATTTCTTGCGCTAACTTGCAGCGACTATCAGCTTGCAGCGTGGAAATATTCGCTGGACGCTGCCATTTTATAATACCGTCGAACGACGTTTGAAACCCACCGATTTGAAAACGATTGCGCCTGGGATCTTGCTACTCAATAGGGGGTATGTCTTACGAGCGATTGATTCGAAACCGCGCCGAGGCCGATTATTGTCGACAAGGAAATCATACAGAACGCGGCGAAAAACCAAGCGACGCATCGTCGTGGTTTCCATGTTGAACTGGCGGAAAGTATTGTTCCACTGGTAAGTGTAGTCGAGGAGAGCGCACGAATGGCATTTCCGAGCCATAGCAAATATCTGGTGGTAGGCGCGGGAATTCACGGCTTGAGTACCGCATATCATTTAGCGCTGGAACTCAAAGCCCGTGGTACGGGTAGCGGCAAAGATATTTTAATAATAGATAAATCAGGCGTGAGCGCGGGCGCGTCCGGGATCGCTTGCGGTGTGATTAGAAACAATTATTTCCAACCGGCGATGCGGGAATTAATGGCGCATAGCGTCGACGTCTGGGAGAGCGACGCCAAGTCGTACAGCTATCATCCGGTCGGATATATGCAGATTAGCCCCGAGGTGATGCATCAGGACGTTGCAACGATCGCCGAACAGCAACGTGAGATCGGTTATGAATCGGTCTTCGTAGAAGGCGAAAACGACTGCACCGCGTACATGAAAGGTCTGTTTCATGATTGGCGTGCAAAAGGTATTACCTCGGTGTTGCACGAAAAGCGTGGTGGCTACGCCAACAATACCCGCAGTATGTACGGGTTGGCTACGAAAGCGGAAGCCGAGGGTGTCAGGATCATTAGCGGGGTGCGAGTTAAAGGGTTTGAGAGCAAGGGCCCCGGGAGCGCGATTACGGCCGCCGTGACCGACCGAGGAACGATAGCTTGTGAACACATAATCATTGGTGCCGGTCCGTGGGCGAAGTTGCTGTGGGATATGCTCGAATTACCGAAGACCATCGAGATAAAGGCTGCCGACGGCGTCATTCATCGCGATGTGCCAATGTGGGTTTATTGGTCATTGCAGGAAGGTACGCTGGGTGTCGATCCGGAGCTGCAGAAAACCAACGATGGAAAAATGCCCCCTGTTATTCATGTCGATTCAGACGCGCCATTGTATTCGGATGCGGATGGCTCACTCATAACCGATGCCATGTGGGGGATATACTACAAACCCGACTTTCATTTCGGTGGAGTGCAAGGCGGTGCCGCACCGGTCAAGCTGGACGTCGATGCCGATAAGGTCCGCGTGGACCCGTACGGAACCGAGTCACCAGACTATATCGTCGATGATAATTTCGCCCACATGTGGGTATCCGCGCTGGCGCACTGCCAGGAGCGCTTCCATGGCACACTGCCTCAATACAAGCGAGAGCCATCCGGAGGAATTGGTGCGTTTACACCCGATAGTTTCCCTGTATTCGACGTATTCCGAGAGAATTGTTATTTCATCGCTGATTCGAATCACGGCTATAAAATGATAGGTGTTGGAAAGTTGGTCGCGCAGGAGATTTGTGGCGAGCCCAGCCGGCTATTAACGCCTTTCCGTTTCTCTCGCTACGCTGAAGGAAAACTTCATCCCGTATCTCACAGCCCTTTTCCCTGGAGCTAGTGTGAACCTGCGAGTCCGTCGCGTTGGGCGTCGTCAGGATTTGGGCTGCTGGTACGGCACTAGATGATGTGGTCACGTAGCCAGCGGGTTAGGCCTACGCTCAATTCGAACCGATATCAGAGTAAAGGAAAAACAGCATGACTGACTTAGATAAACACGTAAATGCACCGGGTCGCGATGCGCTAGTGAAGCAAGTTCGAGAACTAATAAACGAACTCGGAATCCAATATATCTACTTTCAGTTTGTGTCGGTTACCGGCCGCATCGTAGGCAAAGGCATTCCTGCAGATCATTGGGAGCGAACGGCAGAACGCGGATTTCAATTGGTATACGGCTCTACCGCAAATTTATTTCTCGATCGCGGCGGGCGCTACATCGGTTATGGGCCGGAGGCGTCAGAACTGGTCGGTATACCGGACCCGGAAACATTTTGTCAGCTACCGTGGGACAAGCGTGTAGCGCGGGTATTTTGCACCTGTTTCCGCAACCGCGAAGAACGCCAGAATCCTGGTGGTCATTTGACGTCAGATTGTCGCGGCAATCTTTGTCTTTTCCACCAGGAGTTCAAGGAAAAGCATGGTGGATTGCATCTGCGTGTTGGCACGGAACCGGAAATGATGTGGCTCAAGCGCGGCGAAAACGGTGCGCCGAGCGGCGGCGTGACCAAACCAAACTGCTATCACGTCGATCAGTTCGAGGAACTTCGTCCTGTCTTTATGAAGGTCATCGAGTACAGCCAGGCCATGGGTTTGGACATGATTCAAGGCGACCATGAAGACGCGCCGGGACAGTTGGAATTGAATTGGATGTACGACGATGTGCTTCGTAATAGCGACCGGCTAACCACCTACCGTCAAATATGCGCACAGGTGGCCCGCGAGAATAACTTGATTGCCTGTTTTATGACCAAGCCGTTTATGGGCGTTTCAGCGTCCGGCTGTCACCACAATGTGTCGTTATGGAACGGTGGTGAGACCAAAGTCAACATGCTACATCATGATCCGCTGCCGGCGATGCCCGATGTGTTCAGCTATAAGGTCGATGGCAACAATATGTTTATGCCGGATCCCAGCATCGATGAGCGTAAGCCCGGACCGGTCGGGCTTAAGTGTATCGGCGGCGTGATCGAACATCTGCCGGCGCTGACGGCCATTGGTTCATCGACAGTCAACTCGTACCGGCGCCTCTGGGATACAGGCTTTTGGGCGCCGGTATTTGCCGACTGGGGTTATCAAAATCGTACCTGTGGGTTGCGCGTGTCCGCGCCGGGGCGTTTCGAATACCGCTCGGTAGATTCGATGGTCAATCCGTATCTGATGGGTGCGGCATTGCTTAAAGCATTCGATCATGGATTGGATGCCGAACTGGACCCTGGCGAACCGGAGGAGCGAAACATCTACGAAGCCATGGAAGCGGGAAAGGAAGTACGACGTCTACCGATGTCCTTGGGTGACGCGCTCAAAGCTCTGGCCACAGATGAAACTATACGTTCAGCGATGCCGGACGAAATGTATCGGGTCTTTCAGCACTATAAAAATGATGAGTGGGAGCGATTCAATCACACCGTGACCGAATGGGACGTCAAGACATACTTGGATTATTTGCCGTAGCGAAAACTACCTGACTATACGCGGGAGCAGATATCGCTCTTGCATTAATGCTCGCTCTTCGTCTTCAGAATTTGGAGGGTATACAAGATGTGCGGAATTGCAGGCTTGATACACAAGGGATCAAGCGCGGACGTGGGCTCGGAAATGACCGCGATGCTCCAGGCGCTAAAGCACCGCGGCCCCGACTCGACCGGCTATGCGTTATATGGCGTGCCTCAGGATGATCGCCATATCATGCGTTACAAGGTCGCCGAAGGCGCCGAAGTGGAGAAAGGATTCGACATTCACAAAAAGATGGCCGCCCGTATAGAGCTCGTCACCGAAAAATTGAAGGAACGGGGAGCTACTATTTTATCGGATGACGAAGCGACGGAATACGCGCGCCGCGTCGTGTTTACCTATGACGGCGACATGGAAGAGCTTGCCAATTATATCGAGGATATCGAGAGTGTCGAGATTCTCTCGATAGGCTCAGCCTTGGAACTTATTAAGGACTTGGGCGATGCTAAACGCGTATCAGGACAATATCATTTAAATGGATTTCAGGGTACGCACGGTATGGGCCATACCCGTATGGCTACCGAATCCGACGTTGATATCCGCTCGGCGCATCCCTACTGGGCTTATCCGTATAGCGACGTCGCGGTCGTCCATAATGGACAGTTAACCAATTATTGGACAGCCCGTCGGCGCTTGGAACACAAGGGGCATCGTTTTAAATCGAACTGTGATTCGGAATTGATCGCCGTTTACATTGCCGACAAGTTGGAGCAAGGAATCGAGCTCGAAGCTGCCATGAGGCAATCGGTAAGCGATCTGGATGGCGTGTTTACTTATATAGTTGCGACATCCAACTCGCTGGGTATTGCTAAAGATTCCATGGCAGCCAAGCCGCTGGTTCTCTATGAAAGCGACGACTTCGTTGTCATGGCCTCCGAGGAAGTGGCGATTCGAAGTATTTTTCCGCATGAGATCGATACGTTCGATCCGTATGAGGGCGAGGTACGAGTATGGCACAGCTGAAGCATAGAGATTCCCATGATTTGGGCATGCACACGGAGCAGCTTGCGGGACGAACGCAGCAGACCTTCTTTGATCCGGCGGCGGAAGAGAATTTCCTTTATCCCGGAGCGTTCGAAGTCGATTTCAATAAAGTAGCCGAAATCGACGCTGCCGAACTGAGTATCACCGACGTCAATCTTAGAATTCGTGAGTTGATGAAGCAAGGACACGGCACCATCAACGTGAAAAATCCTGGTGCTAAGCACTCACTTGGTGTCGGTATTTTGAACCGTCTAAACCTGAACTTTGAGGGTAGTCTCGGCTACTTCGGCTGTGGTCTCATCGATGGACCGAATGTGCGTATTAGTGGCCGAGTTGGATGGTCGTGCGCGGAAAATATGATGGCCGGCACGGTGGTCATAGAAAAAAACGCCGGATCCACATTTGGTGCGGCGATGCGCGGCGGCGATCTTGTGTGTAAAGGCGACGCCGGAAGTCGGGTCGGTATCGATCAGAAGGGCGGCACGATCATTGTCGGCGGCCGGGTTGGAATGAACAGCGGCTTTATGATGCAGCGTGGGCGCATGGTCATTTTGGGCGATTCAGGCCCGAATCTTGGTGACTCGATGTATGACGGCACGATTTATATCGCGGGTAAATATGAAAGCCTGGGTGTTGATGCTGTGGTCGGCGAGATGACGGATACCGACGTGAAATGGCTAACCCATAAGCTGGCGATGTACGGGCTCGAAGCGCCGAACGGAATTGAAAATATCACAAAAATTATTTCGGGTAAGCAGCTTTGGAACTACGACAATCTTGAACCGATGGAAAAGAAGCTGGTTCTGTGAAGATTAACCGAGGATTTTAACATGAGCGTATCCAAGAAAGACGCGGACGCCGCTGTCGCCCGTACGGAAGGTAAACTCGAAGGTCGAAACCGAAGTCTCCTCGGCTCGAGTTTTATATTTCCACCGCATGTCATTGACGATATACACATCAAGGCCGAGCTGGGCCGCTATCGTATGCGTGGGTTCTCGTTGTTCAAGCATATCCCGACGTGGGATGACTTGACCTTTCTGCCGGGCACGCTGACGCGTTTCGTTATCGAAGGGTATCGCGAGAAGTGTATCACCAAGACGGTACTTGGTCCGCGCGCGAAACGTCCGTTGGTGCTGGACATCCCGGTCTATATTACCGGCATGAGTTTCGGTGCGTTGAGTTATGAAGCCAAGACTGCCTTGGCGCGTGGAGCCACCATGGCCGGATCAGCGACTTGTTCCGGAGAGGGTGGCATGATTCCGGATGAACGCCGCTATTCCGAGAAATGGTATTACCAGTGCATTCAGTCTCGTTACGGCTTTAATCCACACCATTTGCGACTCGCTGACGGTTGTGAGTTTTTCATTGGTCAAGGCTGTAAGGTCGGAATGGGCGGTCACCTCATGGGGCAAAAGGTTACCGACCAAGTGGCGGAAATGCGGTCTTTGCCGGCTGGCATCGATCAACGCTCACCGGCGCGTCATCCGGACTGGCTTGGCCCGGATGATTTGGCACTGAAGATCCAAGAGATACGCGAGGCGACCAATTGGGAGATTCCGATCCAACTCAAATTGGGTTCCGCCCGCGTTTATGATGACGTGCGCATGGCGGCCAAGACGGACCCCGACTGCATCTACATCGACGGTATGGAAGGTAGTACCGGTGCGGGCCCGCATTTGGCGACGGAAGAAACCGGGGTGCCGGGCATAGCCGCCATACGCCAGGCACGGAAGGCGCTTGACGATGTCGGCAAGAGTGGCGAGATCTCTTTGATCTATGCGGGTGGTATCCGCAATGGCGCGGATCTGGCCAAGGCTCTGGCGTTGGGCGCCGACGCAGTGGCCATTGGTCATTCGGCGCTGATCGCGCTCAACTGCAATAAAGACATAGACGAGGCCGATTATCCCGCCGAGGTGGGCGTGGATGCCGGTTATTGTTATCACTGCCACACGGGCCGATGCCCGGTAGGGGTGGCGACCCAAGATCCTAAGTTGAGAGCGCGACTGAATCCCGATGAGGCGGCGGAGCGCGTCTACAATTTTCTACACACGCTGACCATCGAGGCGCAACTTTTTGCGCGCGCATGCGCCAAGACCAATGTGCATTCACTGGAGCCGGAAGATCTCGCGGCTTTGACTATGGAAGCATCGGCGATGGCGCAAGTTCCTCTGGCTGGCTCACAACACACCGTGGGTCGTCCCGATATGACCCGGTATTAATTGGGAGACGATCATGGCAGAGAAAGATCTCGACAAATTCATAACCGGCGATGGTGTCGATACCGAACGTGAGAAGTGGATCGGGCAGCATATTGGCTATCGGTATGACGTCAATCTGGTTCCCGATCTCGAAAAAATGACGCCGTTTTTGAAAACGTACATCGATACCATGGGATGGAAGGATCTCAATTGGTTGGAAGACGTGCATATGGGATATGAAGAAGGGAAACCCGCGGTATTCGACCGCAACATCAATGGATGGGTGCAGGTTCCGAGTGACATACATCTTCCCGATAATCAGCAGGATCGCGACATGATCGCACGCGAACTATTGATAAAGTTTCAGATGTCGCCAAAGCATCCAATGGTCGATCTGAATCGCGCGTATTCGAAGTTTTGACGACTTGCAGGTCGAATCAACCTCGACGGAAACGGGTGCGCTGCGCCGAAAACGGGCCACCCGCTTTGACCAGTTGGAGTGATGCCGATGATGACCAGAATGCACACACACGGCGCCGATATGGATGCGGTCGAGAACATTCTTAGGGACCGGTTTTTGGCCTGGCAATGCCGCATTCGTCAGTTTGCGGTACGTCGTGACGCCGGACGCCCCGGTCCCGGGATGCGGCCGCAGTTGTATCTCAACGGCCAGAAAATCGGCCCGATCGTTGTCGTCATCAATAAGCGTTCCGCGGAAACAACCGCGGCGGAATTCCGACACGTTTATCTGCGTACCGTAGACCCAGTGCAACGTATGGAATCCGTGCTACAGAAGCTGGCAGAAGCCTACTATCAGCATGCCAGCGAGTTTTCCGATGAGCTAGCAGCGCTGTTTCCGGGTGTTTCGCCGCTGGTTGATGCTTTGCTTAAGGCTGATCACTGCCGACTCGAATTCGAGCATGCTCGGCAGCGCTACGTTTTGCCATGCACGGTGCGCCGATTCGAACAGGATGACCCGGCGTATCAAGTCACCTACTGGCACAATTGCCTATTCAATCCACACATGCCGAGTGATGTGCAGGTGCTTGGATTCCAACCTCAATGGCGATTGGTTGAAGCGGACCCGTCCCCCCTATAAACGCACCGCGTTCGAGTACGCGTCGGCGGTCTTGCTTGAAGAATGAGCCGTGTGCGACACATCAGTCGGTAAACATCGCTTGCATGGTGGAGGTTGCCTCTGTGGCGCCGTGCGCTACTCGGTTTCAGCTTCGCTGCGGCCGGTCGTCGCATGCCACTGTTCCGACTGCCGACATTTTAACGGCCATTTTGCCGCATATACGGCCGTAGATCGTCAGGCGCTGACAATTCACGATGACAAGTCATGCCTGCAATGGTATTGCAAACCGGCCAATGTACGGCGCGGCTTTTGTAAGCTTTGCGGCTCCAGTTTGTTCTGGGATCGAATCGATCGTGCAATTATCAGTATAAGCGCCGGAAGCTTGGACGAACCGACTGAGTTGTACATGTGCGCGCACATATACGTGGCCAGCAAGGGTGATTATTACGCCCTTACCGACGATCTAAAGCAATTTAGCGAGGGCTTACCGAACACCGGTAGCGACCCGCTGTCGTCCTGACGTTTGGCTGTGATCGAGCCGGGAACATGAGCGGATAGTACCGCTCGGCAATGCCAGAACGTGCGTGCGGTGGCGCTAACTACCCTCAAGGAGGTATCGCTCAAGGGACATTGATCGTCGTGGCGCCGTCCGTGACTATTCGACCTATACAATAAAAAGCGTCACTAAGATTAAGCGCACGCCAAAGAGCAGAGTTCAGATTTCGACGGCTGGCACTTTACTGATAGCAGTCCAAGGACTGTCCCAGTATAGCGATGCAGCCCGTGCCAGAGATCAACCGTGGAAGCGAAGTTATGTCAACTAACGACGTGATGGCAGTGGGGGAGCAGCCTGAACTAAATCCGCGCCATAGCGCAGCTATGACGAGGCATGACGTTACTAGCGCCGATCGAAATATTCTGGCTTACCCAAACTACCCGAAAGCACTTCGACTCAACACGTACTGTACGCTCAGCGCCCGCGTTGAGCAGTTCGGTATACGAATAACTTCTCACCATTCGTATCGATATAAAACGTTGCTGCCACACCAAGTATAACAATACCCGATCTAACCGATGAATCGGGATCTTCCGGAAAAACAGAATCGGAGAAAAATAATAGCTGCAGAAATATCGTATATCGAGCTTTCCGTAGACAGAGGAGTGATCGCATGACCTATAAGTCCACTATGCGCCGAGATATAAACTGGAAGGACGCATTTTTTGTCGCTGCAGGTGTGCCTGCGCTGGTTCTTTTTTCGATGGGAGGCATATCGGCCACGGTGGGCGCGGTCGCGCCGTTGGTTTGGACGCTGTCGGTGCTCATGGGCTTCATCAATGCATTCACGTATGCCGAGATCGCCGGGCTGCATCCGTCAAAAACGGGTGGTACAGCGGTTCACGGAGCCACGGCCTGGATTCGCTACAGTAAAATAGCCGCGCCTATTTCCTTGTGGTGCAACTGGCTCGCCTGGACGCCGGTGTTGGCCATTGGCGCCGGACTGGGCGCTGGTTACCTGTTGTCGATATTTTTCCTGCCCGGTGCGCCCATCAATACGTGGCAAATCACAATTCTGGATCTCGGATTTTTGGCTAGCGGTCTGACACTACGAATCAATGCCACTTTCATTCTTGGCGCCGCCATTCTGCTTGCAGCTTTTTGGATTCAGCATCGTGGAATTTTGCGTACGGCACGTATTCAGAGAATCCTCGCCGTGGGAACGCTGTTACCGCTACTTTTAGTATCGATCCTGCCGCTAATTCAGGGTAGCGTACATCTAAGTAATTTTTCGCCGTTCGAGCCGTTGGCGCTCGATGCAGCCGGCAACATTGTGCGCGGGCACTGGAACCTTGACGGCTGGAAGTTGTTTTGCGGGGGCTTGTTTATTGCCGCCTGGTCGGCCTACGCATTTGAAACCGCCGTCTGCTACATGAGTGAGTTCAAGGACCCCGCGCGCGATAATTGGCGTGCAATCGTATATTCCGGCGTGCTGTGTATCATCGCCTACGTCACCATACCGACGATTTTCCAGGGCGTGTTGGGTACCAAGGGTATGTTGTCACCGGGCATCGCAGATGGTTCCGGCATGGGCAAAGCGCTGGCGGAGATGGTGCACTTCGGCCCCATTATCACCAATATCATCATACTGATGCTATTTTTTACCCTGATTCTTGCCATTATAACGGCCATGTCTGGATCGTCCAGAACGCTGCACCAAGGCGGCGAGGACGGCTGGCTCATGAAGTACCTTGGGCAATCCAATCGGCATGGAGTGCCAACGTACGCCATGTGGACCGATTTGGCTTTCAATCTCGTGTTGTTGATGATGTCGAATTATCTATTCGTGCTGGCGGTTTCGAACGTCAATTATCTGATATTCAACTTCCTCAATCTGCAAGCTGGTTGGATACATCGCCGGGACAATCCCAATGTAGCTCGGCCATTTAAGTGCCCGAACTGGCTATTGGCGAGTGGCGCCGTATTGGGCTACGTCAACGCGTTTCTGCTGGGAGCAGGCGCCAATGTTTGGGGCAAGGGTACGCTGCTTGCGGGCTTTCTTTCCGCGGCGCTCGTGTTACCAGTGTTCATTTTCCGTCATTACATTCGAGATCGAGGCCAATTTCCGAAACATATGTGGCATGACTTACTATTGTCCGGAGAGACGGAACTTGGGCCCAAAAATTCGGGTATCCTACCGTATCTGGCGCTCGCCGGCGGCTTCGGTTGCGTTGCGTTGGGCTACTTCATCTTCTGGTGAAGTTACATATCGATAAAGCGCACTGGCGTGTGGTCTAGCATGGACCACACGCCATTGAATCGAAATCACCATGCTTACCGGTTCACTTCACAAAGGTGACGCGCGATTGCCGTCTCCGCGGGATGCTCAGGACCGCGCTCCGCGTCGTTGAAAACAGGGTATCGGTGGTGCACTTCGCGGGTGCGGCGAAAAGCAGCATCGGTCGGCGCTATCGATGATCGAGGGCGACTACACTGACGATATGAGCGAGGTGAAGCGCGCACTTCAAACGGCCTACGTCGGTAAATACCGGCGGCGAATCGATGATCCATTGATTGTTTAGAGCATGGGTGCGGAAATCAGCCAGTTCAACGCCCGGCGCGCTATGCGCGAGTTGCTCATCGGGGGGCTTACCGATATTTCGTCGCATTGCAGCTAGGCCGTCGTCGTTCTCCAACGCCGCTCTCAGTCGGAGCGCCAGCGCACGCATATGCAGCTTGCGCGCGTCCGCGGTACGACCGGTGCTATAGAGGAGCGCAGCCAGACCACTCAAGGTCGCGGCGCAGCCGGCCAGAAGATGGTTTTTGTGGTCCAAGCGCGATTGCTGATCGTAGTGCTCGCGGTGCCGCTGCTCCAAGCGAAGATGAAATAATGAACTGCGTGCCCGTGCGGGAAGTTGCATGCAGGCGGTCCATTTTTCGGCACTTCTCCACAGCGACATGGCGCGGTTAAAAGTGCGTTCGGCTTGTGACAGGTCGGCGTCGAGATGGTAGGAGACTGCGAGGTTGTTTACACTGGTCGCGTGGCGAGGATCATTTTCGTCAAACTGATCTGACAACGCGTGGGCAGAGCGCCAGGCCGAAAGCGCCTGCTGCTTGTGGCCTAAGCGCAGCGCCAAGGATGCAGCGACGCTCAAATCCATCCACTCGATTTCTACATCGTCGATATCAGGCAGAGCCGCGTCCATAATGGAATCTCTCGATGGGGTTGGCGATTGTTCGTTCCGATGCAACGCTATTTGACTCAAATCACAGCCCGAGGTAGGCCCTGCGTACGTGTTCGTTACCCATGAGACCTTTCGCCTCTCCCTCGATCGCGATACTTCCAGTTTCCAAAACGTAACCGTAGCGGGATAGATCCAGCGCCAACTCGGCATTCTGCTCGACCAGCACGACGGCGACGCCGTGCTCGCGATTGACTTCACCGATGATTTCCTTGATGTGCTTGACGATAACGGGTGCCAGTCCTAGTGACGGCTCATCGAGTAGCAGCAACTTCGGTTTAGACATCAGCGCCCTACCGATCGACAGCATTTGCTGCTCGCCGCCGCTCATGGTGCTAGCAAGCTGATGTGCACGTTCCCGAAGACGCGGGAAGTGATCAAGCACCCGCTCCAAATCGCGCTCAACCGCTTGCTTATCTTTGCGGATAAATGCGCCGAGACGCAGATTCTCGATCGCAGTCAGTCCTGGGAAGATACGCCGGCCCTCGGGTACGTGTGCGATTCCGAGCTTTAGCACCTTGTCGGGGCTCAGTCGATCAATGCGCTGACCTTTGAAGCGTATTTGGCCCACGCTGGGGTGAACCAGGCCCGATATCGTTCGCAGCGTAGTGCTTTTACCCGCTCCGTTGGAACCAATCAGCGTAATCATGTCGCCTTCCTCGACCTTGAGGCTGATTCCTTTTAAGGCGGCAACCTTGTTGTAGTGTACCTGTATATCTTGAATTTCTAACAGCATGATTATGAGGATCCCAAATAGGCTTCGATGACTTGCGGATTTTGACGCACTTCGTCGGGCGTCCCTTGCGCCAGAAGGCTGCCAAAGTTAAGTACAGTCAGATAACCACAAAGACCCATGACGGCACGCATATCGTGTTCGACCAATACGATGGTGACGCCGGAGTCGCGCACTCGGCGAGTCAACGACATCATGTGACCGGTTTCTTCGGCGTTCATGCCGGCAAACGGTTCGTCCATCAATAAGAGCGTGGGTCTGGCGGCGAGCGCGACTGCCAGCGCAAGCGCGCGTTGTGAGCCTAATGGAAGGTTTAATGCGAGTTGATCCTGGCGTTCCATCAATCCCATAAATTCCAGCACTTGGCGCGTGCGATCCTCCGCCTCTTTTTGCCGCCCGTGGTCCAAACCCAGTAGCGCCGAAAACACGTTCGATCGGGCACTGAGATGACAGCCGACCAACACATTCTCGAACACGGTCATTTCCTGGAACAGCGTAGTCTCTTGAAACGTTCGTACGACGCCGAGTTCAGCGATGTGGCTGGGCTTTTTATGCGATATATCCCTTCCTTGGTGTAATATCCGCCCGCGGGTCGGCTTATAGAATCCGGCAATATTCTTGAATAAGGTGCTCTTGCCGGCACCATTGGGGCCGATAAGCCCGCGTATCTCGCCTTTTTCCACCTGGAAACTGACATCGTTAAGCGCGGTCAATCCGCCGAAATTCTTGGTTACGTTTTTTATTTCTAGCAACGCCATTACTGTTTCCTAGTTGGGGCCGATCGTGTTTGTGGACGGTTGGCCGGAGCCGGACGCAGCTTGTGATGGTGCGTTGCCGGCGGCGTCAACCGAATCGCTGTCAAGTTTGCGTCGCCGGTAATCACGGATTTTCCCCGGTAGACTGTCGAGGCCGTTTGGCAAAAAGCGCATCACGGCAAGCAACAATATCCCATAGACGAGCGGACGAAGCTGCTCCGCCTCTCGAAACATCTCATTCAATATCGAGAGCAGTACGACGCCGATGATGGGGCCGTAGAACGTATTGGTGCCGCCGACGATCACCCAGATCAGGACATAAACCATGGTCGTAACGTCGAACATGACCGGATTGATGGTACCGATGTAATGAGCAAGCAAAGCGCCGCCGATGCCGGCGAAGAAAGACGCAATTACGAATGCCATGGTGCGGTAGCGCCACGTGTCGACGCCAACGGACTCGGCCAAAGCGTCGCGCCAGTGTATGGCATTCATGGTGAGTCCGATGCGCGAGTGTTCAAGCCGATATAGTACGAGTAAACCGAGCGAGACGATGGTCAGCACCAGGTAGTAGTACGGTATCGGCTGCCAAATGTCCTGCATACCGAGCCCCGGTATGTATAGATGCGGTGAGGGGATCAACTTGACGCCTTTGGGACCGCCGAAGAAGTCGAAATAGCTCCAACTCAGCCGAATTGCCTCACCAACCGCGAAAGAGCCAATCAGGAAGTAGAAGCCTTTCATGCGAAATAGCGGAAAGCTGAGAAGTAGCGCGAGTAAGGCCGCTACCACACCACCCAGCGGCATACTCAACCAAAAACTTAAACCGATCGTCTTAGCCAAAAGTGAGCTGGTATAGGCCCCCGCACCCATCAGGACGACATGAATCAGGGAAAACTCGCCGGTTAGCGTCATGAGTCGGTAACTGACGACGATGAGGACATTGATGACCAAAATGATCATAAAGTCTTGTTGATGTAATTTGAGGGCAAACGGCAGTGCTAATAATGCCGCGTAGATCACGCCGATAGAGATAATTTTCCGAAATGGCATATTGATTACTCGCTGGCACGTACGCCGATGAGGCCGTTGGGTTTGACGATCAGGACGAACAGCATGATGAGCAAGCCCAGCATCATGGCGACCGTGCCGCTAACGTAGGTGGTGACGAATGTATAAAAAAAGCCATACAGGACCGCGACCAGGACCGCCCCGGATAGGCTGCCGATGCCGCCGACGATGGTGACAATGAAAGCGGTTATAATTACTCCATGTCCCATATACGGTTCGACCCGCGTCATTGGTGAAATCAGTGCGCCGGCAAGACCGGCGGTGCCGGCGCCGAGGCCCATGGCGAGCATCGAGATGCGATTGATGTTGATCCCTTGCAGTGCCGCCGCTTCGCTGTCTTGGGATACCGCCCGTAAAGCCCAACCCAGGCGGGTTCGCGTTAAGAACAGCCACATCGCCACCAGCAAGCCGATGGCCACGATCAACGCTGCGATTCGTTGATCGGATATGCTCACGCCGTTGAGGATGGTGGTGGAGCCCGGGAACGGCGGAATGACCGTCTTCATTAATCCTACGCCGCCGAGCTGAACCGCTAGGACTTGCAAAATGAACAGTACGCCGATGGAGTTAATTAAGCCGCCGAGGGGGTTGCCGCGCATGGGGCGAAACAGCGTCCGTTCCATCAATAGGCCGATCAAGGTGACGATCACGAACGCGCCGATGACGGCCAACCAAAACGGCCAGCCATTCGCGGAATAGAGAAACCAGACGCTATAGGCGCCCACCATGTAGAGCTCGCCGTGGGCAAAATTAACGATGCCCATGACGCCGAATATCAAAACCAAGCCGACTGCCATCAAGGCGAAGAAGCTGCTAGCCACCATGGAATTGACTGCGGTCTGGAGTATGAGATCCACGGACGTCTCCTTATGACGCAGTAGATGAACAAATAGCAGATAGAGTGCGAACGGGCGGTACAGTGCACTGGACGTGCACTGTACCGCTACAACGTTTCCCTCAAGCACGCTGATCCCACATTTGTTTGCGGGCCCGCATATGCTTGATCAACACTTTGCTATGCTTGTCCCACCATTTCGGAATGCTGCCAAATTCTTGTATCCGAGCTTTACCTTCGGCGTTGATTGCGACTACCGGCCAATTACCGACCAGGGCGTTGTCCACACCCCACAAATCTTTGCCCCACCATTCAGCAGTGCCGAAGGCATGGGGAGCAGTTGGCTTGCTCTTGAGCGCTTTGAGTACAGACATCGGTTCCGGGCTATCGGCGATTTCGGCGCCGTATTTCCATAGGTCGAGGATCGATGGATATTCCCACGATACGGCTGTCCATGTACCTGGGCGGCGTTCGATATAGTCCTTGTAAAACTTGTTCGGGTTGTGAAAATTGATGAATTTTTGGTTTAGTTTTGGATCATCGAAGTCGGGGAATTGAAAAATAAAGCCGTCCATGAATTGCTTGCTCGTTTTGGAAATTATTGCCGGATAGTTGTCACAAGTGCAGGAGATAATTTTTCCTTTATATCCCTGATTTTTGGCTTGCACGGAAATCAGGTTGACGAAGTCTGCATAAGCAGTATCGAGGCAAAGGACATCAGGCTTTTTGGCCAGCAGTGACGTCACAATCGGAGCGAAGTCAGTCGTAGTCGGGTCGAAAATATTAAGATCAACCATCTTGATTTTGGCGACTTCAAATGCGGCCTCATAGGTGGCCACCGAAGGTATGCCAAGGGAGTCGTTCTGGGCGCACATGGCGACCGTTTTGGCTTGCGGGAATTTTCTCGAAAGCCAATCGACGCCGGTTACATTGTAAATCGGATGAACTTCGCACGGCGCGAGAAGGTAGGGAGTATCGGGTGACAGATCACTCGGTAGCAGAGTCGTGGTAAGCATTTTTGCGTGGTTCGCCCAACGCTGCACCCCAGGCCATGTGTCGCCGCCGAGCATCATGACCATTTTAACACCTTCTTCGGCGACCAACTTTTTGTATCCCTGCAAGGCTTTGTCAGGAAGGTATTCGTTGTCATACGATACAATTTCAATGTCGTAATGCTTGCCGCCCAGTTTTACGCCTCCGGCTGCATTGACGTTGTCGGCCCAGAGTTCGCAGCCATACAGGCCAGGAAGACCCCACGCCGAAACTTCTCCGGTTAGTGGTGCACACAATCCGATCTTGAGCGTTTTTCGTTTTGCGCCCAAGGCCCATTTTGGAAGCCCGACTCCGCTGAGCACTGCGCCCGTCGCAGCGGCCTTCAAGATATCTCGTCTGGTAATTCCCATGTAAAGTTCTCCTCCACTAGCTCATGTGAGATCCGCGAGGCTGTGCTGCTCAAATTGTCCGCAACGGATTCACGCGGACCGATTACGCAGCCATTTGTTGGATATTCGAATTTTGCGCGGAAGCCACTTGATGATTCGTTACACGGTAAGTCGGGTCAATGACACGTGCGGGGTATTCCCTCGGTGGTATGGGTAGAATCGGGCGATCGCATTGATAACGCGGGCTTTCGAATATTTTGCGCGCATCGGCGGATACCCATTGCGGGGTAGATCGAACATGCCGTCGCCTGGCACGTCACCGGCCACAAGTACGGCGATGCCACCGTTGTCATTTGATTAAAAAATGGCATTGCTCGGGCGTACGCGAATTTTGGCCCGCTGTATTGAGGGTCGCTATATGATAAGCGCGAGAGTTTTCGCCTGCGCGGCCCGGCACATCCATGTGTCGGGTTTTTATGAAAGCGACGCGATGCGAGTTATCTGAGTATCACCGATATTGCTCGGTTTCAGCCGAGATCAGGCGCAGTTGTTCCTCGTTGGGCAGCGCCGGCACTGCTTCGCTCAGCGTTATACGAACTTTGTCCTGCGCCAGACGCCTGTAGGCGAACAGCACGATTGAAATTAACAGAACCCCTATACCGACGATCAGGTCGCGGAAGTTGCCGTAGCCGGTGATGCCGGGATTAGAGGCGCCTAGCGCGATAAAGAGAAAGTTTAATGACGCAAGTACGCCCGCTACCATTATCCATTTTGCCGTCAAGCGTACCGGACGGGGCCAATTTGGCCGATCTTTTCGCAGCAAAATGAAGCCGGTGAGCGCGAAAAAGTGGGCAAAAAGGTAGCCGAGATTTCCAGCCACCAGTATTGCCAGCGTATTACCCATGAAGAACACTAGAAAAAGATTGACTACGGCATCGATCGTCATGGCTCGGCTTGGCACTTGGAATTTGCTAAGGAAGTGAATTTGTTTGATGGTCATATCATCGCGTGCCAGGCCGTAGAGCGCACGCGATCCATCGGCCGTCGCCGAGTTCATGGACAAAATAAGACTTCCACATAAGAAAATCACCATGAGGCTTGACCAACCCGGGCCAACCAGTTGGGTGAAAGACGTAACGTAGAATGAGACCGGATCCTTAAGTGCCGCCGCTTCGGTTCCGTGTAAGCCGCCGATGCCAAATGGGAGCATGATATACACAAACAACGAGAACCAGGCGGAGGTCTTTAACGCCATAGTGGTGTCTTTTACGGTATAACGATATTCGGGCGCGAAAGTTGCGCAAGCTTCGATCCCATACGACGACCAGCCCATGATGTAGAGCCAGACCAATGCGACCTTTAAGGTAATATCGGTCCCGCCGTAGCCAAAGTGTAAATTACTGGCGTGCCAAGTGCCGGTAACGAATGGCCCGACGATGAACACGAACAGCGGAATCATCAGCAAGGCGCCGGTTATATAACCGAGCCATAGCGCCGGTCGAATGCCGAATATATTGAATGCCCAAACCAGTATGATTAGCCCGGCGGCGATCAACTGTGGCAGTCCGACATTAATAACGCCGTCAAAGAAGTGCCAGGTTACGTGCGGAAAAAACTGCTGCTGAATGAGCGCGCCGACTACGAGCCCGAAGATGGATAGAACTGTCGACCAGGCGAACCAGTAGCCAAAAGCTGCGACGACCCCGACCGGCGAGAAATACTTTCGCCAGGCTTCGTGTGCGTACATGGTGATGCCGCCAGGCTTGTCGGGAAACATGGCGGCCATTTCGGCGTAAATCCAGTTCTGACCTACACCGATGATCATGGATATCGACCAGAGGATTACCGCGCCCCATGCACCCAGGGCACCTATTGAATAGCCGAGTGCGCCGATCAAAAAGCCGGGATTGGCTAGTGCCACGACAAAGCCGTCGTACCAGCGGATGCCTTTGTAGAGCTGCTGTGCGCCGTCGGTTGAAGAAGCAGATTGTGCCATGGGTGTGTCTCCTCAGTTTTTTCACTAATTATTGAACGCACCGACTGTCGTTTGACGTTGCAACTCCAACCTTATACAGACCGCCAAATCCTTATGCTTATACAGGCACGTGCGTCGGTATGACCGTTTATTCCGCATGCGCCTGGGTGAATTATTTGACGCAACGGGTGATACACTCCGCGACCAACCGTAAAGCGGGAGTTTGCTAAAATCGGCGCCGACTGCAGTGGATCGAATCGAAATCGCCGGCAGCGGCAACGATTGCATTGTCGAGTTGGGGGTTGTGCGCTCGGCGCACGGTTTCCGGCACCCGTAAGCTGTGCCCGTTTCCGCCGCTCGGTTGTCGAACCGTTATGAATCCTCATGTATCGTTCGAAGCTGCTGCCTTCCAGCCGTCTCCTCGCCGACGTGTTGTCGGGGGTGCCACCGCCCAACTTCGCCCGCAGAATTTGAACTATTAGATGCATCATTGATGGGGCTCCGCACTCGGGTGGAGTAATCCGTCGCGCCGGCTTGGCGTCGCCTGTTCGCTGATAAAGCCCGTTGATGATTCGCCACACTGCAAAGGTGATCAATGGCACCTGCGGAGTAATACCTCGGTGGTATAAGTAACTGGTTTCGGCAGGTCGATTTCGTTGCGTTAGTAACAAGAAATCCGAAATACCTATTCCGGGGTAAGTCGAACGTGCAATTGCTTCGTGTGTTGGTCGAAGCAATCATCGTTGCGTCGTCGTATATATTCACGAGCGCACCTGCTTGCCTAATTTCGCGCCGGGCGGGAAATCCGATCCGACGGCATGCGCTGTCAAGCACAGCGGGCGGCCCGGTCGGAAAGTACCATTTGGCTCGTGTCTGACACGATGACGAGACGTGACAATCGACGAAAGTCTATCGGTGGCGCACGTGCCATCCGGCGGCCGATAGTTGAGATATACGAATAGCAACGGCAGGAGACACGCAATGACAAGTCCACGACAATCGGCACTCGCTTCACGCCACCAGGCGCTCGGCTCCGAGTTGAGCGACTGGAATGGCATGGGCGTGCCCTGGGAGTACGGCCGCAACATCAATGAAGAGTATGAGGCAGTGCGGACCGCAGCAGGTTTGTTCGATGTATCGGGGCTGAAGAAAATCCATGTGTGTGGTCCTGACGCACGGAGTGTGCTGGACCATGTCTGCACACGAGATCTCACCAAGGTATATCCTGGACGTTCGGTTTACGCCCTGATTCTGACCGACGAAGCGGGAATTACTGACGACTGCATCATGTTCCATATAGGCCCGAACGATTGGTTGATGGTGCACGCAGCGGGCCACGGTATGGAACAGTTGCAAAAATCGGCTAAGGGGAAGGATGTTTCAATCTATTTCGATGATGACTTGCATGATATTTCGTTACAAGGCCCAAAGGCGTTGAAGTTTCTTGATCAGTTCACGCCATTGGCATTGGCGGAGCTGAAATATTTTCATCACGCGCCGACTACGCTGTTTGACATTGACTGTTTAATTTCTCGTACCGGTTATTCGGGCGAGCGAGGCTATGAGATTTTCGCCAAAGCCGATGTCATTGGCGAGCTTTGGGACAATATTCTCGACAAGGGCAATTCTATGGGAATAATTCCCTGTTCGTTCAATTGTATCGATATGATTCGAGTCGAAGCCGCATTGCTTTTTTATCCCTACGATATGACGGAAGAGAATACGCCGTGGGAGATGGGTCTTGGCTTTACCGTCTCAAAAAATAAAGTGGCCGACTTCCGCGGTAAGGAGGCGTTGCACGCGGCGCGCGGCAAGGAGAAGATAAAGACCTTTGGTTTGATCGCCGACTGCCAGACGGCGGTCGATGCCGACGCCGATATTTTTGTGGACGGAAAAAAGGTCGGTCGGGTCACCGCGCCGATGTATTCGCCGTTGTTGAAAAAATCCTTTGCCATGGTGCAATTGCAGCCTTCGTTGGCGCGTCCCGGCATCAAAGTCGAGGTCCGTGGACCGACGATCAAATGTAGCGCGGTCACGCACGCGTTGCCGGTGGTAGATCCCGATAAAAAGAAACGGACGCAATAGTCGTATCGTTTTCGCTTCATCTATGCCGGTCGAGAGTATCCATATGTTCTGTGAGTACCCATAAAGAGGTACTAAGTTTGGCTGAATGTGGCGGCTTTAGCGCCAATTCCGTAACGTTTCCATTTCCAATGTGGTAGGGTATTTTCAGTATAAATATCGAGGTGGATATTGGCCGCCGCGGGCTCGCGCGGCCGCTCTTCGATGCGATGACCGCACGTTGGCGATTCTGTGGCGGGGCGTAATGTGAAATGACGGAGGGGCGAACAATTGTTCGGCTTGGGTCACGCCATCCGGCGGTGGCCATTGGCGTTGCCGTAATTCTTATCGTTATCGCGTTGGCGGAAGACTGGCTCGGCGGTCCGCTCTTTTCCTTTCCTGCCGTTGTCACGCATGCCATAACCGCGGCGATTTTGGTAGTCTGTCTATTGGTGCTTATGTACGCATGGCGTCTATCCCGGTTTAGCGAACAAGCCGCTTCGACGCACGAACAACTTCCCCCACCCATCAGTAGCGCTACGCCTAATCCTCTGTCCCTACTTCAAACCGTTTTGGCCGAACTGGTGGCCGCGCCGGAGTCAAAACTGGCGTATCGACGTTTGTTGAGTGAAGTCGAATCGGTTACCGGTGGATCGGCAAGTGCGATATTTATTTCCAGAGACGGCGGACGGTTCGAGCGCCTGGCCTGGACTTCCGCGGATTTCGTCGAATTTGGCGAAAGGCTATTGCTTGATGGTCACGCGGATGATCAGAAAATAGGAGCCGAACCACTACAATTTGTGCGCATGCGGGACGACGCCAGTTCGTACGTCGCCATCGCGTCTCTCGATACGCGCATCGAAGGCGGTCGCGGATGCCTACTGTTAAAGATCCCTGCCCAGCAGTTGGCGAATACCAGTAATACGGCCATAGAAACGCTCGGCGAAGGGCTGGGAGCGATCCTGGGGGCAATAATTTGCAGTGCCCAGCGTGCGCAGACGGACCGAAAGTTGGCGTTGTATCGGGAACGCGCCGTTATCGCGCGGGAACTACACGATTCGTTGGCACAGTCGCTGAGTTATCTGCGAATTCAAGTCAGTCGTCTGCAATCGGTTCTCGAACTCAACAGGCCAGACGTCGATATCGATCGTGCGCGCGCCGACTCCATGCTACAAGAGATTCGTACGCAACTTAATTTGGCGCACCGACAGCTGCGGGAAATTATTACTACGTTCCGTTTAACCATGAACGGGGGCAGCTTTCAGCAGGCCTTGCAAGCGTCCATCAGCGAATTTGAAGGTCGGAGTGGGATTGCATTCAGCGTGGACAATCGTCTGTCGATCGGGACCTTATCGGTGGACGAGGAAATGCACGTTCTGCAAATTGTGCGAGAGGCGCTCACCAACGTCGTGCGCCATTCTCACGGCCACGCTTCCCAGGTGAGCTTACGAGAATACGGGGGTGGCGTTGTCGATATCACGATCGATGACGATGGTATTGGCGTTGAGGCGGTCGGGCTGCGGGAACAACACCACGGTCTGGTGATTATGCAGCAGCGTGCTCACGAGTTGGGTGGTGAACTCAGGGTTACCAAGAGCCCGCGGGGTGGCGCACGGGTGCATGTGCGTTTTGGCGCCAACAGCCGTAGCGAGCAAGAGCGACTAAAAGAGGTGGGCTGATATGAGACAAGAGGGGCAGAAATCAATTTTGATCGTTGACGACCATCCTTTGTTCCGAAAAGGGGTCGCCGATTTGATTGAAATGGAACCGGAATTCAGGCTTTTAGCCGAAGCTAAATCAGGCGCCGAGGGCGTGGAGCTGGCGAAGTCGTTGTGTCCGGACTTAATTCTGCTTGATTTGAATATGCACGGTATGGACGGTATAGAGACGCTGTCCAGACTGAAGCGGGAACACGTATCAGCACTCGTGATTATATTGACGTTCTCGAATCAGGAATCCGATTTGGTCGCAGCGCTGCGAGCGGGAGCCGACGGTTATTTGTTGAAGGACATGGAGCCCGAGTCGCTTCTCGACAATTTGAGAGCGGCCGCACACGGGGAAACCGTATTGGATCCGTCGCTATCGGGCTTGCTCGCGCACGCGATGAAAGATTTGGATGACGCGCCAGCCCAGAACGACGGCGCCTTGACGGAAAGGGAGCGAGAGATTCTGGCACTTATTGCGGCAGGGATGAGTAACAAGATGATCGCCCGAGAACTACATATCAGCGACGGTACAGTCAAAGTGCATGTTAAGAACATGCTACGCAAGCTCAATCTGCGCTCGCGCTTGGAAGCGGCGGTGTGGGCGCTCGGCCGCCAGGATAGCCCAACTGAAAAAACGGCGCCGGGACATGCGTAATAATATATTGTCGACGCTGATATCACTTATCTCCTCGGGGGCATTGGCGCGCTGCGGTACGTAGGGCACATTTGTGTATGTCTGGCGTCTGCGCGTAGGCAGGGAGTGCAATACAGTGAGCACTAAGCGGGTTGTGCGACGGAACGTAGAGGAACTCGATCATGGGCTGGCTTAATATATTGATTCCGTTCGGGCCAACACGCTCCGATCGCATCGAAAAAGAATCTGTTGCCGGCGCAACCGATGCGGCGACCATCGGGCAAATACTGGAAAATCTTCCGGAAGTTGTATTCCGTGCCGATCGCGATGGCGCTTGGAAGTACCTCAACGGTGGATGGAAAAAATTAACTGGTTATACGTCCTCTGAATCGATCGGCCGTGAGTGTGTGCATTACATCCATCCGGAAGATCGTGCAGCATGGACCGACTATTTGCGTGCGCAATTTGTTGATGACGACCCAGCAACGATGTTTTCCATGCGGATTCTCTGCCGCACGGGTGACCCCGTTTGGGTGGAAGTGCGATGTAATACCATTAGCGTGAACGAAGACGGTCTCGCCTCGCGACAGGTGATCGGCACGCTTACCGATATCAATCAGCACGTTGAACAGGAAAATTTGACGCGCGCCGGGCACCGCGCGCTGGAGACGATTGTCGCGGATGTTCCGGCAATGATCTATCGCTGTCGAGCGAACACGCTATGGACGATGGAGTTCTGTAGCGCGGGTTGCCGCGACCTTACCGGATATTTCCCCGATGATTTGACCAATAATCAGAAGCTGCCGTTTGTTGAACTCATCCATATGGACGACCGGCAGCGGGTTTGGAATTTGGTTCAGGCGGCATTACGTGAAGATCGACCGTTCAATGTTACCTACCGACTGATCACCGCGCAGGGTGAAGAAAAGTGGGTGCTCGACGCCGGCCAGGGAAATTACACGGCCAGCGGTGAGCTCCTGACCATCGACGGATTTATCGTTGAAATTACATCCTGGAAGCGTAACGAAGAGGAGCGTACGGACAGGCTGTTGTATGACATTGATACAGGCCTGCCTAATCGATCGCTGTTTACTGATCGATTGAAACAGCGTCTGATGCGCGCGCGAAAATCATCGGGCAGTTCATTCGCTCTGTTGTTGCTACAAATTGACCGATTTGAAGGTTTAAAGAAAAAATATCCTATCGGGATTGCGGAGCGCGCGGTGACGGAAGTGGGTAATCTTTTGCGTGGACATATCGTAGCGCCGGACACGATCGCGCGCATTGAGCCGGCCGGCTTTGGCATATTGGTGGAAGCCGCAGATGGTTACGACGGTGTTAGCGCTGTGACCAAAATTTGCAAGCGCCTCGAAGAACTGGTTCTGACGCCGATCCGGATCGACGATCATCAAATCTTTATCACTGCCAGTATCGGTGTTTCACTTAGTGACAGTGGTTACGCTACCGGCGACGACATGATGATGGATGCGGCGACGGCGCTTAGCCGTGCCAGTAACCTCGGTGGTGGTCGATATGAGGTATTTGATCTACAGACACACGCACAAGCCGCGGCATGGTCTCAGATGGCGGCAGAATTGGAATTGGCTGCGGAGCGGAACGAACTCGAGGTTTTGGCTCAGCCTATTGTCAACGCCAGCGACGGTAAAGTCGCCGGGCTCGAAGCGCGATTGGTCTGGAATCACCCGCGCCATGGGCAGTTGTTGGCGGAAGATTTCGTGCCCATCGCGGACGAAAACCAATATGTGGTGCCGCTATGGGAATGGATGATCGCCCGCGTTGCGAAACATGTACGGGAATGGTACGAGAGCGTAACGCCGGAACAGATGTCGGTGAATATTTATATTCACGGTAAGAGTTTGCTGGATACCAATGTAATGTTGCGTCTTGCCGAGGAATTGGCGTCAGTGTCTACACCTAGATGCCGACTTTCTCTCGGCATTCCGGAAAGCATTCTTATGCAGCCGGACAACCTTGTTGAAGAAATACTCAATGGAGTGGACAGCGGCGGCCTTCAACTCGTGGTCGACGGTTTCGGTACCGGTCTTCTGGCGCCGGCCGTATTACGCAGAATGTCGATTAGTGCAGTAAAGCTCAACCCTGAACTAGTCGCGCAGGCGGAACTCAATTCAGACATTATCAGAGCCATTACCGCCTATGCACATAGCTTAGGTATCGATGTTATCGCCAGCCAAGTCTCCTCCGCCGGACAACGTCGCGTTCTAGAAGCGTCGGGCGTGGACTATCTCCAAGGACCTGCCATCGCAGCTTTGCTCCATGCTTCGGATGTGGTCGCGCTATTCAATAGCCAATCGGCGCCATAAATTGCCGTGAAGCAGTAGATACGACTTTAAGTCGGCATTATCCCCCTTCGTTAAATTTCTGTTAGCGGATATGCGTCACTAGATCCGCTTTCGCTATCAGTGCGTTCGGAGTTTGTAGCTTACTCAGAAATGGGTACGTCCTAGGTGCGATTGACCGTCTGCTGATGCACTTCCATGATTGTTCGACGACTCAATAGTGCGATGACAAGCGACTTCAACTGCTAAACCGGGGCGCGCGCGTTGGACGAGAGGGGGATTGAGGCCAACACCCGAACGCAACGTGTTACGCGTCAGCCCTCGGTAAGCGGTTCCGGACGGTCGATAGAATCGCGAGAGCAGTATCTCCAGGGCGTTAGCTCGCGATCCGTCGCTTGTGCGTTTCGGCATGCCGCGATTACGTGCGAGACGCGTCTATCGACGCCAACTGGTCTGGCTGTATTTCGCACATTATCGAGTGGCGGAAAGGGGTAATGCGCCCCATATTGATCTGGTGCAGCGATATGAGCTCATCGATTTACGGCGAGCATGAGCGAGGCGCTTCAAGCGCAATGTATAACCAATGTGAGGAATAGAACGATGGCGCGAGATTCAAAGTACGACATCCTTTTCGAACCCATTGATATCGGTCCAAAGACACTGCGTAACCGATTTTATCAAGTCCCACATTGTATCGGCGCCGGTTCCGATAAGCCGGGCTTCCAGGCGGCACATCGCTCGCTGAAAGCGGAAGGCGGATGGGGCGGAATCAATACAGAATATTGCTCGATCCATCCGGAATCCGATGACATTCACCGCGTATCGGCACGCCTATGGGATGAAGGTGATGTGCGAAATTTGCGTGCTATGACCGACCATATTCATAAGTACGGTTCGTTGGCTGGAGTAGAGATGTGGTATGGAGGCGCGCACGCGCCATGTATGGAGTCTCGCTGTACGCCGCGCGGCCCGAGCCAGTATGCTTCGGAATTCGAGACCTTGACCTATTGCCATGAAATGGATCATGACGACATCGCTGCAGTGCAACAGTTCTATGTCGATGCCGCATATCGTGCCAGAGACGCCGGTTTCGACATCGTCTATGTCTACGGCGCTCATTCCTATCTGCCGCTACAGTTTCTATCGCCGTATTACAATAAGCGCAAAGACGATTACGGTGGCAGTATCGAAAACCGCGCGCGGTTTTGGGTCGAGACGCTGGAAAAGGTCAAGAAAGCCGTGGGAGATGATTGTGCGATCGCGACACGGTTCGCGGTCGATACGCTTTACGGTGAGGCAGGTATCGAAGTTGAGCGCGATGGTTTACGTTTCGTCGAGCTGGCGGATCCGTTTGTCGATTTATGGGATGTCAATGTAGGCGATATCGCTGAATGGGGCGAAGATGCAGGTCCGTCCCGATTCTACCGCCAGGGCCATCAAATACCTTGGCAGAAGTACATCAAGACCGTGTCGAAAAAGCCGGTGCTTGGCGTCGGCCGCTTTACCGATCCTGAAAAAATGAGTGAGGTGATTCGTGCCGGTCACCTGGACATAATTGGCGCCGCGCGCCCGAGTATATCGGATCCGTTCCTGCCGACCAAGATTGAACAAGGTCGGCTCGATGATCTGCGTGTATGTATTGGCTGCAATGTTTGTATCTCGCGTTGGGAAATCGGCGGCCCGCCAATGATCTGTACGCAAAACGCCACCGCGGGCGAAGAGTACCGGCGCGGCTGGCACCCGGAAAAATTTCCTAAAGCGGGTTCTGACGATACCGTGCTGGTGGTCGGCGCCGGTCCATCCGGCGCCGAGTGTGCACGAGTTCTTTTGGAACGCGGTTACACGGTTCATGTGGTCGACAAGAGCGACAAGGTGGGCGGCTGTGTCAATGACATCGCGACTCTGCCCGGATTGGGTGAATGGGGTTATCACCGCGATTATCGCGAGACGCAACTTAATAAGCTCATGAAGAAAAGCAAGGATTCGCAGCTGGCATTGGGTGCTGATGCGATGACGGCCGACGAGGCTCTTGCTTATGGCGCGGAGAAAATTGTTATCGCCACCGGAAGTTCGTGGGTGGCTGATGGCACCAATCCGCTCACCCACGAAGCAATTCCGGGCGCTGATGCCGGGCAACCCGACCAAGCTACTCCGGAGCAAATCTTTTCGGGCGCCAAGAAAATCGGCAAGCGCGTGCTGATCCTCAGTGCTGACGCCTATTTCATGGCGCCGAGCCTTGCGCAACGCCTGCGCGAGCAGGGACATGAAGTCACAGTAGCCGCGGGGGTCGAGTTGGGAAGGTATATGCATTTTACCCTCGAGGCACCGAATATGCATCGCATGTTGCATGAACTTGGTATCGAGGTCATTTCGGATGTATGGGCGTCCCGCATCGAAAAGGGTCGGGTAGAACTTTATAACATATGGGGCGACGGCTATCGGCGCGAATATCGTGGGCCAGGCAAGCTGCCGCGTTCCGAGAATAAGACGCATAAGTGGCATGAGTTCGACACCCTTGTGTTGGTTACCGGCAGAAAATCCAATGACGAGCTTTATCGGGAATTGAAGGCGCGCAAAGACGAATGGGCTCAGCATGACGTCAAGGATGTCTATGTGATTGGCGATGCCTGGGCGCCGAAATTGATTGCGGATGCTACATTCGAAGGCCATCGCCTGGCGCGAGAGATCGAGGAGGACGATGCCCAACACCCGAAGCCATATCGGCGTGAGGTGGCGGTATGGGGGGCTCCGCATATGCCCGGTGGTAAAGTCGAAATAGAGTACCAAGAGTAGCCGTCTAACGTGGCTACCGTCCCCGGCGCGCGTCCGTCCTTTGAGCGGGGCGGGCGCGCGGTATATCGCGCACAAGCTTGCTCGGTGTTCCGATTGCGTGCAGTCACTCGATCGATGGTTCGTCTTGCCGAAAATCCGCGAGTTACGCTATGAGTTTGATTGTAGACGGCCAGAGTGCGGAACACGTTACTCGAATTCTTTTCCAGGATTTTTCCGGCTGGATGATTTTTTCGTTCTACGTCGTCGCGTTCACCGCGATTGCGGTGTTTGCCTACGGATGCTACATCCAGATTCGAAAATACCATCGCGGAACGACGTCCGCTACGCATTCAGGGTTGGCGGGATTCCGGCGCATGCTGGCCGATATGCTGACGCACCGTGGTATCAAGCGGCGTGATCGACCGGCCGGCAAAGCACATGCGTACATTTTTTTCGGCTTCACGCTTCTGTTTATCGGCACGTCAACGATCACGCTTCAATACGATATCCTTCATCCTCTTCTTGGAATTCGTTTTTGGTACGGAACATTTTATCTGCTGTTTTCATTAACGCTGGATATTGCCGGCCTCTGGCTGATCGCCGGGCTGCTGTACATGATGTATCGGCGGAAGTGGTTGGCGCCGCCCAAGTTGAACTATAAGCGTCCGGATCGAAGTGAAGCCGACCCGGACTATACGCGGCGGGACTACCGCATAGAAGACTGGACGTTTCTATGGGCTCTGATCATTATCGCGATGACCGGATTCCTGCTCGAGGCGGCACGGCTGGTTTGGTTGCAAACAGATCCTAGTGTTTGGGACTACCGATGGTGGTCTCCCGTCGGTGCTGCGGTTGCCTATGGACTGAAGGCGGCCGGAGTCGGACCGGCGGCGGGCGCAGCGTTGCGAATGTGGTTATGGTGGGGGCACGGTCTTATCGCATTGGTGTTTATCGCCCTCATTCCTTACACGAAAGTCAAACATATCCTTACCGCTATGGTGTCGTTGTCCTTGCGTGACGACAAGCCGGCGGCCCGACTGCCGACGGCCGATCTGGACGCGAATCGAATAGGCTATTCCAAAATTACGGATTTTTCCCGTCGCTACCTTTGGCAGGTCGATGCATGTACGAAGTGCGGTCGCTGTCACGAGGCATGCCCGGCCAAAGCGACCGGCTACCCCCTGTCACCTCGCGATCTTGTTTTAAGCATCAGAGAGTTTTCGCACACAAATTTGGAACGGTACGCGCTTCCGGCGGACGAGGACTTGACCGTCTTGGGGCGAGGACTGCACCAAGTGCGCGCGGAGACGCTATGGGCATGTCGAACCTGCGCTGCCTGTGTCGAGATTTGTCCCGTCGGAATCGAGCATGTGCCCATGATCGTCGAGATGCGCAGAGCTCTGGTCGACAAAGGCGATATGGATCCTGCCGTACAAACGGCGCTGCAAAACATACAAAACAAAGGCAACTCGTTTGGCGAAAATAAGCGCAAGCGGGCGGCTTGGACCAAGAAACTCGATTTTCCAATAAAGGATGCACGCAAGGAAGCCGTCGACGTACTGTGGTTCGTTGGTGACTTTGCCTCCTTCGATCCTCGATATCAGAAAGTTTCGCAAGCGTTTGCGCGTGTACTGCATGCCGCTGGAGTGGATTTCGGAATTCTATATGAAGCCGAGATGAATGCCGGCAACGATGTCCGTCGTGTTGGTGAGGAAGGGCTCTATGAGCACCTGGCGGAAGCGAACATCGCGGCGTTGGCGGAATGTGAGTTCAAGCATATCGTAACCACTGATCCGCACTCGTACAACACACTAAAAAATGAGTACCCGCAGTTTGGCGGCGTATACAACGTTGAACATGCGAGCAGCATGATCCAGCGGATGTTGGAGACCGGCGTAATAAAATTAAGCGGAAAACTCGATCGGCGCGTCACCTTTCATGACCCTTGCCATCTCGGTCGTCTTAATAACGGCTACGACGCACCCAGGGATGCCTTGAACCGTATCGGCGCCGAGTTGGTGGAAATGGACCGTTCGCGCGATAACTCGTTCTGTTGCGGTGCCGGTGGCGGGCGGATTTGGACGCCGGACCCAATTGAATTGCAAAAGCCCGCCGAGAACCGAATGCAAGAGGCAGCGGCAATCGAAGGCTTGGAAGTGTTCGTCGTGAGTTGTCCGAAGTGTATGAACATGTTCGAGGACGCGGTCAAGTCGACCGGAAATGAACAGAAAATTGCCGTGCGCGAACTGATCGAGTTGGTCGATGCCTGTATGCAAGCGGGAACTGAGCAGCCGTTTAGCCACGACGTTCCGGAGACGGCGTAGCTGCTTTGAGCGATGCCGAGGTAGAGCCCGGTTCGCCGGAGTTCGCGCTTATGGGTAGTGCACGGATATTGCAAGATCTGAGCCGCGCGGCTATCCGCGCATCCGATCCGTTTCGTTGTGCGGCTCTGTATGGGTATTGCGTCGGTCGGTCGGCTGGAAAGGCGCTTGAGGGGGTTGTGCGGTCATTTCCACGCGTCGCGCGTGACTTTGCGCGGGCTGGTTATGCACCGGCAACTCTATTGGATGCATTAGGCCGAAGTGAAGACAGGCGCTTGGTGTCGTTGGTTGCGGGAAACGCCGTTACGCCGACGCAGACCTTGGTGTATTTGACGTGGCATTACAACTCGGCAGAACTATCGCGTGTGCTGGCCAAGCATCGCAACATGCGGCCCGAACTATTGGAGGCGTTGCCGTGGAAATCCGACGGCGCCATTGCCGAGGCAATTGCCGGTAATCATGGCGCCTCAGCGGAGTTGTTGGAGCGTATTAGTGGAGCAGTGTCAGAGACTGGAAATAAACTGTTGGCGCGTAATCCGGCGGCGCCCACAGCAGTGCTGGATAAGCTGTGGGCTACCGGTGACATATTTGTTCGAGGCGAGGTGGCTGCACATGCGAACTGTTCGAAGACAGCGCTGGAGGAAGCTATGCGGAGCGACGTTATTTTGTTGCGGCGCAAAGCGGCGAGTAATCCGAATATGTCGATAAACGGGCTGCGCGCGATGGCGTCCGACGCGGCGTCCGAGGTCCGCGCCGCGGTTGTGCGCAATCCACGCACGTCGACGTGCGAGCTACCGACAACTCCGGACGCCAGCGCGCGCGTACGCCGGTGTGAAGCGCGACGCGGCGGGTTGGGCGCCGTACTGGTCGATCGACTCGCGGCGGACGACGATAGCTGGGTGCGCAGATGGCTTGCGCGTAACCCGAGCGTAAGCCGCGAAGCTTTGGCTCATTTGGCGCAGGACAAACATGAGGAGGTTCGCCGGGGCGTTGCGCGCAATCCAGGCAGCCCGCCGGAGTTGATAGCGGCGTTGGCGAGGGACGAATGCGCCTGGGTACGCGCAGCAGTGGCATACCGCCAAGATTGTCCGCCGGAACTTATCGATGCATTCGAGCAGGATTCGAGTCTCGACGTGCTTGCCGGCGTCGCCCAGAATCCCGCCAGCCGTGTTCACGTTCTGACGCGCCTTGCCGGACATGGCGACAAAGATGTTCGCCGCGCCGTGATACGCAATCGCAGCGCATCGGCGCAGGTGCTCGATTCGTTATGCGAGGATCCGTACCCGCTCAACCGCGCGTGCCTAGCCATGCATCCCGCCTTGGATAGTCAAGCGTTGAAACGGATGTTGGATGATCCTGATGCACAGGTTCGATTTACCGCGACGCAGCAATACGTGCGTCGTCTCACTGGCGGTTCCGTTGTTTGAGTAGTTTAGGCCGAAGACACCGCGACCGAACAGTGTTGATGGCAATAGAGGTGAGGCTATGAAAATTCTCGTGGCGATAAAACTAGTAGCGGCGTTGGACGAAGACTTCGAGATCCGCGAGGATGGGTGTGACGCCGATCCGGACTATCTCGACTACCAATTGAATGAATGGGACGACTACTCATGGGAAGTCGCGCTGCAACTAGCGGAAAAATTCCCGGACAAAATCGAAGCAATCCCGGTCACTGTCGGTCCCGAGCGCGCCGAGGCCGGTCTCCGCAAGTGCTTGGCGAAGGGTGGCGAGCGTGGCATACGCGTCTGGGACGAATCGCTGGAGGGTTCGGATCCTATGGTGATTGGCCATCTGCTCGCTGCCGTGGCGAAGCGGGAACAGGCAACGATGGTTTTAGCGGGCACGTTGGCCTCGGATCACGCCTACGCGCAGACCGGTATGTGCGCCGCGGCGGAATTGGGCTGGGCGCACATTGCCGTGGTTTCGCGCCTGGATCTCGATCCCGAGGCTTCCGAAGCCAATGTTCGCCGAGAACTCGAGGGTGGCATTGAAGAAGAATTGGCAATCCAGCTTCCGGCGGTGATGACCATTCAGCTCGGTATCAACGAACCACGTTATGCGTCATTACGTGGCATCAAACAGGCCAAAGCGAAGCCGTTGGAGACATTGACGCCGTCCGAACTCGGCTTGAGTCCGCAAGAAGTGGGTGAGGCGGGCTCTCTTTCTCAGGTGCGCCGCATGTACATTCCGGAAAAAGGACAGGCAGAGTTGATCGAAGGTACGCCTGCAGAGCAGGCGACACGTTTGGCGGAAATTATCAAGGAACTGAGGGGAGACGCGTAATGGCCGAAATACTGGTGATTGCCTCGCATCGAAGCGGCGAACTGAACCCGGGAACTTTGGAAGTGATCACGGCGGCGACCGAGCTGAAGCAGGCTACCGGTAATAAGATCAGTGTTGTCATTATTGCCGACAAGCCCGACCAGTACGTAAAGGCGTTGAGCGTCGGCGGCGTGGATGAAATCATTAAGGTGTCGGTCCCGCAAGCGGAGTTTCAGCCGGACTACTATGAAAGCGTCGTGCTGGCGGTCGCGGACGAGCGGAAACCACAACTTATCCTTGCGCCGCACGGCGTCGACGCCTGGAGCTTCATGCCGGTTGTCGCCGCAAAACGGCGTTACGGTTGCGCCACGGATGTCTTCGAGATTCGATATGAGGACGGGAAACCGGTTGCAGTTCGCGCCGCTTACGCCGAGAAAATGCACATGGAACTGGATTTTCCTCACAAAGAAACGGTGGTACTGACCATCCGCGGAAATACGTATAAACCCAGCGAAACGAGCGCAACGCCGGCGATTAGTGAGTTTCAGGCGCCAGCGGTAGAACCGCGGACTCGCCATATCGGCTTTCACGCGCCCGATACCAGCGGCGATGTCGATATTGCTCAGGCCGAATACATATTGTCCATCGGTCGGGGGATTGCCGAAGAAGACAACGTCGAGCAGTTCAATGAACTCGCCGACCAAATGGGTTTCACACTGGGCTGCTCCAGACCCATTGCCGACAACGGTTGGTTACCGAAATCGCGCCAAGTCGGGCAGTCCGGAAAAACCGTAAGCAATTGCAAGCTCTATCTGGCGATGGGTATTTCCGGTTCGGTGCAGCATATGGCGGGCATGAAACACGTCCAAACCATTGTCGCGGTAAATACGGACGCCGAGGCGTCCATCTTCAATATCGCCCGCTACGGTATTGTTGCCGACCTATTTGATATTGCCGAAGAATTGAAGCAGCACTTCCAATGAGTCGGCCGCCGCGTGGTCGCTGACGACAGTCATCGAATGCGAGTGACGGACTTTTAATTCGCCTACCCAGAAGGTGTTAATACGCACGAGGAATTGCGCCATTCCGGTGCGCATAACACCATCGTAATGGAAAGTGCAGTACCCGACTCCCGGCCCGTCGGATCGGTAATGCTGATGGGAGTTATCGTCCGATGTTTTGATTTCACCCTTTAGTCGGCCTTGAGGCAAATAGGGTGAATACGTCATCGCAAGCTAAAGCGTCATGGCACTACAGGAGATAATATAATGAAAAAAGTCATATCCATGCTATCGGTATTGGCCTTCATAGTGATGGCCTCTGGTACGGTGCAAGCGGAGGAGGGCGCGTTCGCCGCCAAGAATTTCAGTGGCTCGGTCACTATGGTGTCCGATTATATCTTCCGTGGAGTATCGTTAACGCGTGGTGATCCGGCAGTCCAGGGTACGTTGGATTACGCGCATCCAAGCGGATTCTACGCCGGCGTGTTCATGTCCAATAGCAAGTTCGCGACTACCGATATCTACCTGGAATTCGATCAATATGTCGGCTTTGCGAACACGTTTTCCAATTCCAAGCTTGGCTATGATGTCTCGTTTCTCAACTACACCTATCCCGGCACCGTTACCAACTATGACTTCAATGAAGTGTGGGGTTCACTTTCCTATCCGGTCGGTCCGGTCAAGCTGAAGCTGGGTGTGCAGTATGCGAACAATTATTTCCATGCCGGCACCAGCGCGACCAACTATGAGTTGACCGCCAGTGGCGATTTACCCGCAGGGTTTTCCTGGTCGGCAACGGTCGGTCGTGAAAACATCAACAATAAATCCAAATATGGACCGGATTGGAATCATTACTCCGTTGGGATAAGCAGAAAAATCGTCGGCTTTAACGTTGGCGTCCGCTATAGCGATACCAATCAGCCGAATGCCTATCAGCCAGACACCGGCTTTGGCAACTATCGCGGTCGCTTCGTATTCAGTATCGGCCGCAGCCTATAAGTCGGGATGAGCTCGACACGCCGTCACAGGGATGTGCTATCGGTTGCAAGTAGCGGCATGAGGAGAGGACAATGTCGCTGATAACCGATTACGTTGCGATCTGGGGCTTGCCGGGACAAACTCAATGAGTTTTCGTTCGCTAAGCACATGCAATTGTTAATTTCGAATCCGACGCTCGATATTGCGTCGATAGAAGAATTTGAGAGACTGTTATGCCGCATGCGCTGATCAAGTATGGACTCAGCCGGTCGTACCCTGGGCACCGTCACTTCAACAGTAGAAAAGAGTTAAAGGACCACTATGACGTGGTCATTATCGGTGGCGGCGGTCACGGTGCCGCCATTGCCTATTACCTGTCGAAATATCACGGTGTCAAGAACGTCGTCATTCTTGAGAAAGGTTATTTGGGCGGTGGTAACACGGCGCGCAACACGGCCGTCATACGGGCCAATTATCTGACCGAAGAGGGCGTGTGTTTTTATCGTGATTCGCTCAAGTTATTTCGCGGTCTCAGTAACGAATTTGGCTACAACATCATGTGGGAAAATCGCGGGCAGCTTACGCTTGCGCACACTGATGCGGCGATTCGTAGTTTTCGTTGGCGCGCGGAGGTAAACAAACACTTGGGCGTGCGTTCGGAAGTTATCGGGCTGGATGAAATTCGAGAGTTGGTGCCGATGCTCAATATGTCGGAGCACGCACGGTTTCCCATTCTGGCGGGTTTATGGCACGCCGACGGCGGTACCGCACGGCATGACGCCGTGGTCTGGGGTTATGCCAAGGGTGCGTGCGAACGGGGCGTTGAATTGCATCAGCTCACCACGGTGACAGGTCTCGATATCGAATCCGGAAGGGTTAAAGCGGTAAATACCAACCGCGGGAAAATACAGTGCGGTTGCGTGGTCCAGGCCGTCGCCGGAAACAGCAGCGTAGTCGGCAGAATGGCCGGTATTCATCTACCGATTCACACCTTTCCTCTGCAAGCGATGGTAACGCAACCCTATAAACCCGTGCTCGGGCCGTTGGTCAGTTCACCTCAGTACCATGTGTATGTGCAGCAGACATCACGTGGCGAATTTGTCATCGGCGGCGGTTCAGACCCCTATCCACTCTATAACACGCGTTCTACACTCGAGATGAAAGAGTCGCTTGCCGCCGCCGCGATGGAAGTATTGCCGTTCTTGGGGCAGATGCGCTTGCTGCGCCAGTGGGCTGGTATCACCGATATGACGCCCGACTACAGTCCGATCATGGGCTTGAGCCCGTTAGAAAACTACTACCTGGATGCGGGATGGGGAACGTGGGGTTTCAAGGCGACGCCGATTTGTGGCGTTACCATGGCCGAGCTGATTGCCACTCAACGGGTTCCCGATTTGATCAAACCATTTTCCCTGGATCGCTTCTACCAGTTTCGGCAGATCAACGAAGCCGGGGCTACGGCCGCGAGTCATTGAGGGACGGCTATGAAACTCATGCGTTGTCCATTAAACGGCTGGCGGAATATCTCCGAGTTCACCTATGGGGGTGAGGTCGAGAGCATGCCGAATCCGGTCACCGATGCTTCCGACGTCTGGGCGGAATACTTGTTCTTTCACCAAAATCCAGCCGGGTTAGTACATGAGTGGTGGTGTCACACGGCGACGTCGTACTGGTTTATCGCCGAACGCAATACCGTGACCGATGAAATCATCAAAACGTATCCAACCTCGGAGTTGTTCCAAAAGCGCGTTGATTTCTCGCAGGAGGAGAGTACGTGAGTGTTGAAGAGCGTCTTCCGGCGCCAGCCGGACTACTGCTGGATCGGTCGAAGAAGATCAGTTTTCGGTTTCAGGACAAGCAGTATGAAGCATGGCAAGGCGACAGTATTGCCAGTGCGTTAGCCGCCAGTGGCCAATGGATACTGTCGCGTTCGTTTAAGTATCACCGGCCGCGCGGAATTCTTTCCATGGCCGGGCAAGACGCCAATGCGTTGGTACAATTGCCTAGCGATCCAAATACGTTGGCCGACGTTACGCCGGTCAGTGACCAACTGGCGGTGGTGGCTCAAAATTTTAAGGGTAGCTTGGAGCACGATAAACATGCATGGATTGGTCGCTTTTCCCGCTTTATGCCCGCAGGCTTTTATTATAAGGCTTTCTTTCGCCCCAAGGGCGTGTGGGAGAAGATATGGGCTCCCATTATCCGGTCACGCGCCGGCCTAGGCGTAGTCGATACAAACTATACGAGCGGGTACTTCGACAAGCAGTACGCATTTACCGATGTGGCGGTGATCGGAGCCGGACCGGCGGGCTTGAGCGCCGCGCTCGCAGCCGCCAACGGCGGCGCATCCGTGCTTCTGGTGGATGAAAATCGTCTTTTGGGCGGCTCATTGACCTACGCACGGCTTGCCGGCGCCGCCGACGCGGCGGCTCGCCACCGAGAACAACTGGTGTCTGCGGTAGGCGCGCACGCAAACATCACGGTGATGTGTGAATCGATGTGCAATGGCTGGTTTACGGACAACTGGTTAGCTGTGATTAAGGGCAGCCGCTTATACAAGGTGCGGGCAAAAGAAGTGATCGTCTGCAGCGGCAGCATGGAGCAGCCCGCCATTTTCCGCAACAACGATCTTCCCGGCATCATGCTGGGTTCGGCGGCGCAGCGGCTGATCAAATGGTACGCCGTGCGGCCGGGCAGGCAGGCGGTCGTCTTGACCGGCAACAGCCACGGTTATGGCGTCGCACTCGATCTGCTGGATGCGGGCGTGCGAGTGGCGGCCGTGGTGGATATGAGGGCGGAGCCCACGGCTGATGCCTTGAGCCGTGCGATAGCCGATCGGGGGGTACGCATTATTACCGGCAGCGCGATATACGAGGCGGTGCCGGATGCAAGCAAGAATCACGTCGTAGCGGTCGAGGTTCGTGGTATTTCGGCACGTGGCCGCTGTGCCGATCACGGCGAGCGTATTCCCTGCGACCTAGTGTGCATGTCGCCTGGTTATACCCCGGCATACCAGTTGATCTGCCACGCAGGCGGCCGGGTTGCCTATGATGACGCGACGTCGATGTTTACGCTCGAAGGTTTGCCACAGCATATGCATATGGCAGGTTCGGTCACGGGCATGTATGTCCATGAGAGCGTATGTGCGGAAGGTCGCTACGCCGGGCGCGCGGCGCTTCAATCATTGGGGTTGTCGACTGAGGACATCGAGCCGGCTCCGGTACGCGGGCTGTCAGATCGCGTCAATTTCGATTGGCCGATTTTCGCTCATCCAGCCGGTAAGGAATTCGTCGATTTCGACGAGGATCTGCAGATCCATGACATCATCGTATCGACACTCGACGGCTATGAAGACATACAGCTGGTCAAGCGTTATACGACCGTTGGCATGGGGCCTTCGCAAGGTCGTCATTCGGCTTTAGCGACAGCGCGCATTGTTGCCGACGCGACCGGGCGTACAGTTGCAGAGACGGGTGTCACCACCGCGCGGCCGCCGTTCGCGCCTGAACGCATCGCACATAACGCCGGTCGAAGTTTTTATCCCGAGCGTCACAGTGCCATGCATCATCGTCATCTGGAAGCCGGTGCGCAGATGCTGATCGCCGGCGCATGGCTGCGCCCGGCTTTCTATGGCGAAAAAGGCCAGCGCGATCAATGTATGGCGCGTGAGGCGCTCAATGTGCGTCAAAACGTCGGCTTGGTCGATGTTTCAACCCTAGGCGGTATCGAAGTGAGAGGTCCGGATGCGGCAGAGTTGCTGCAACGAATATATACCTTCCGCTTCGCCAAACAGGCTGTAGGACGCTGTCGTTATGCTGTCATGGCGAATGAACAAGGTGTGGTTATCGACGATGGTGTCGCCTGCCGATTGCACGAACAGCTTTACTATGTCACGGCGACTACGGGCGGCGTGGATCGCGTGTACCAAAGTATGCTGCGCTGGAATGCGCAATGGAGGCTTAACGTTGACATTGCCAATGTGACGTCTACTTGGTGCGGTGTCAATATTGCCGGGCCAAAGTCGCGCGAAGTACTAAGGCGCTTATGCACGGATGTCGACCTTTCATCTCAAGCCTTTCCGTATATGGGTGTACAGGAGGGTCATGTTGCGGAGATTCCGGCGCGCATTATGCGTGTGGGCTTTGTTGGTGAACTAGGCTACGAAATTCACGTCCCACAGCACTATGGCGAGTATCTATGGGATCGCCTCATGGAAGTCGGGGTCGAATACGGCATCCAGCCCTTTGGTATCGAAGCGCAACGTTTACTGCGGCTCGAGAAAGGGCATATCATCATCGGGCAGGATACTGATGCAATGTCATTCCCAGCCGAGGTCAATCTGGACTGGGCCGTGGCGAAAGAGAAGCCATTTTTCGTCGGTAACCGCGCGATACAAGAGGTGAACACGCGTGGGTTGACGCGTAAGCTGGCGGGTTTCGTGATTGAGGACGCGAACGCACCGTGCCCGCAGGAAAGCCATTTGGTGCTCGACGGTGACCGTATGACCGGGCGCGTTACTTCATGTTACGTCTCGCCCACTTTGGGAAAGACTATCGGCATGGCTTTTGTCGCGCCCGAACAGGCGCAACCAGGAAGCACGGTGACAATCAAGTCGACCAATGGGCGCTTGGTTGAGGCAAAAATCGTCAAGCTGCCGTTCTACGATCCGGACAACAAACGCCAGGAGATGTAGCGCGTGACCACCGTGCATCCAGAAACATTAAAACGACGCAGTATGCTTTACCGAAAACTGGCCACGGAGGGCGCGCGTTTCGAACGTACTGACGACGGCGCCGCGCCAGCCAGCTATGCGAATGCAAACGAGGTCGCATGCGCACGCAAAATGGGTATCGCGGACCTCACTACGCTGCCTCGCATTGGTTTCAAAGGCAAGGATACGCCAGCGTGGCTGGTGCAGCACGGTGTGAAGCTACCTGGCGGACCTAATCAAGCGTGTTTGCAGCAGGATGCGACACTGGTCGTCCGCCTCTCCAACGACGAGCATTTGCTGCTCGATGATGTTGAATTCAGCGGCGGTTTAGTCGCCCGACTGGCATCGCTATGGGCGTTTGAATCGGATCGTCTATGTTACAAACTTCTGCGCGAACATAGTCATTTCTGGTTGTTGTTGGTTGGTGAGTATGCATCGGCCATGCTGGCAAAGGTTTGTGGCGTAGACATGCAGCCTAAACAGTTTCCTTTCGGCTGTGTCGCGCAAACTTCGGTGGCGCGCAATAATGCTATCGTGGTTCGAAGCCTTCTCGGTACTACGCCGGCATTTCATCTATTGGCTGACAGCGCGTCGGCGGAGTATTTGTGGTTTTGTCTGCTCGATGCCATGCAGGAGTTCAATGGCGGCGCTGTGGGGTTAGAGGCGCTGCGTGCGTTAGCACGTGAGTCGAACTCGCGCTGAAACATCCGCTAGGCCGTATCAGCGGATTGCCGGTGAAAGAACGCGAATCCCAGGTGTTCGAAATTGGCCGGTATACAAGCATTTGAAATACCGGCGTGTCCGTCAATATCGGATCGTTTGATCCGGCGTCATCGGCTCGCGCGTGCCGCGTTGATTGGCGAAGCTAGCGGGAAGCCGCCGGCGGCATTTCGCCCGGTTGAACGAACCGGAAGCGGACGCGGGCGCATCAAAAGAGCCATTCTTGATCAGAGATGAGTCCAAACATGTCAGCAAAAATTATCGATGGGAAGGCGATTGCAAAGCAAATTCGCGACAGCGAGTTGAAGCCGGACATTCTCGGTCTGCAGGCACACGGGATCACTCCCGGATTGGCCGTACTAGTGGTCGGCAATGATCCGGCATCAAAAGTATATGTCGGGCAAAAGATGAAGGCATGTCGGGAAGTGGGCCTTCATTCCGAGACACACGAGTTTGCGGCTGACGTGCCGCAGGCCGACGTGCTGAGCAGAATCGAGAGCTTAAATCGCGATCCACGTATTCACGGTATTATCGTCCAGTTACCGCTCCCCCCACGGTTTGATATGCGCGCATTGTTAGAGGCGATATCGCCCGATAAGGATGTCGACGGCTTTCATCTATATAACGTCGGTGCCTTGGTGGTCGAGACCGCCGATGACGGCACTAAAAGCGTTTTCCCCCCGTGCACACCCTATGGTGTGCAGCGCCTGCTGGAATATTCGGAAATACCAATCGAGGGACAAAACGTAGTCGTCGTCGGTGCCAGCAACATTGTCGGCAAGCCGATGGCATTGATGCTGCTGCGTAAAAATGCGACCGTCTCGATTTGCCACGTCAAGACACGTGATCTGGCTCAGTTCACGATTTTGGCGGATATTTTGGTCATCGGCGCCGGCGTGCCGAATCTGATCGTTGCGCCCATGGTCAAGCGAGGTGCGGTGGTCATCGACGTCGGCATCAACCGCCTTGACAACGGCAAACTGGTCGGCGATGTGGATTTCGCAGGTGTCTCCGAAAAGGCCGCATACATAACGCCGGTGCCGGGCGGCGTTGGGCCTATGACGGTTACCATGCTGATGGTGAATACCGTTGCGGCAGCGCAGCGTCAAATGGCACGGGCCGGCAACTTCTAGTAGCGATCACGACTTACCCGCGATGGTCTATTGGCACGCAAGCGGCCGCCGGACAAATATATTGGTGTGATCGATGTATTGGCGATGTGCAGGCTGCGATACCGCGACAGCGGTTCGTCTCGGCTCTCTAGTAATGCAACGCGAATGACCGCTTTGTGTGTGATTGCCAGCACCGGCAATTGCTCCGATCGTGATTGCATGTCGTGCAAAAAAGACCGCACCCGGTTTTGCACGGCAGCGAGCGTCTCTCCTCCGGAAAATTCGACTTCATCTGGATTCGACTTCCACCGTCGCAGTTGCTCGGGCCAACGCTGTTTGATTTCATCCTGTCGCAGGCCCTCCCAGTTGCCGTAGGCGAGTTCGCGTAATCGCGCATCGAACGACAATGGTATACCTATCGTGCGCGCGATAATGTCCGCGGTTTCCCGTGCACGAGCCAGTGGGCTGCAAACGATCGTAATGTCACGATTGCTCTGCGCCAAGCGTTCGGCAAGCGCGTGAGCCTGAGCGATTCCCAGTGCTGACAAGTGTGTGTCGGTGCGCCCCTGGTAACGCCCACTGCGATTCCACTCAGTCTCGCCATGACGGACTAACAGCAATGTTGCGTCATGCCAATTCAAGAGCGCCTCAATATCGCCACGACAAGCCGAGCACGATACGGTGGCCAGCATGTATGTCGCGTCCCGCCACGTCGACTTCATAGCCGAGTACGGGGCGTATATTTTTGCTCAACCGATATTGCATCGCCACACCCAGACGCAGCAAGTTGTAAATCTCGGAGGTGTTTACGAGGTTGGTGCTCGACGCATTCGGCGGGCTATAGCCGGACCCGGTATGCACGTAAAACACGGAGCCATAGATACTGAACTTAGGCGAAACATTGGTCCCGATGCCGAGCGTCGTACGAAGTTGAGTGGCGCCGCCGTCGAGAAAGATGCGTGGTCCTACGGTAAGCCCGACAGTTAGTCGATGGTGGTTGTTGTAACGATGCGTGATGCCCATTTGATAGTCCGGTTCAATCGCATATTCGCCGACGCCGAGTTGAGGATTGCTGCTCGTCGAGCCGGTTGGGAAGACGACATTGAACGCCACTGCGTCGGCGAAGGATTGCGTCTGACGTAATCCGTAGGCTAACCCCACAGTCTGGTCTTCAAGGCCCGAGGAGTTGTAAGTATTGTGTTTTTTGGCTTTTCGAACTTTCGCCGCGCGAAGATCATACTGCAGCGCCCATCCACGGCCGAGTCCGTGGTTGCCGGTGACCTTGAGCTGGATTTCGGTTACGTGTGAGCTGCTCGGATAGGTCTGCGTACCGTATTCGGTCGGGGAAAACGCACGATCGGACTCGTACCACCGGATGACCGGCTTTACTTTGCCGTGCCCGGCCGCTGGAATCCAGGCATCGGCATTGGCAAGCCCGTTAACGCTTGCGAGCAGGATAAAAGCGGATAACTGTATTGTCCGTCGGCACCGACGCGTAGCCGCGTTCGACGTGGCCTTTAGCGGACCCACGAGTTCATCCGAACGTTTAGCTGGCCAGCGCAAGATAATCAAATCCAAGTTCGCGCATTGTGTCTGGAGAAAGCATTCCGCGGCCATCAATGACCGTGTTTCCAGTCATGTGAACACGTATGTTGCCCCAGTCGAGGCCACCCAACTCAGGCCAGTCGCTGGCGACCAGGATTGCGTCGCTGCCATTGGCGGCTTGATAGGCGTCAGCAAAGTAGCGGATGCCGGGCCACTGCGTTACCGGTAGGTTAATGCGATCGCTATCCGGATCGTACGCGTGCACATGCGCCCCCTGTCGGCAAAGCGTGGTGACCACCTCGTGCACCGGCGAGTTGGGTGCTTCATCAGCTCGCCCATGTGTGGCTAGGCCCAACACGCATACTTTCTTGCCAGTGATTCCATGTAGTGCATCGTGCAAGGTACGGATTAGCAGGTGGCGACCCGATTCGTTTTCGATGACGGCTCGCAATAGTGCCGCTTGGCCGCCGTTGTCTTCGGCGAGCGCGGCGAGCACCAATACGTCGCCGGAGTAACAAGATGTGTTGAATGTTTTATTGTCTTCGGAAAAATCGGTACCAAGGCGTGTATCAAGGCCCATCGCTTCGGTTACGCTGCCGATATCGGCGCCGACCTGCGTGGCGATTCGAGCGACTTCGTTGATGAAGCAGGTTTTCATGGTTAAAAATGCGTTGGATGCGTACCGTGTCAGCTGTGCGCTGACCGGGTCGGTGAGTACGACAGGGCAGTGCAGTGGTGAGTAGAGGGTCGCAATGTCTTCAGCCGCGGCGTAATCCCAAGCACCAATAACAATACGATCGGAGTGAAAAAAATCAAATACCGCCGAGCCTTCACGCATGAAGGTCGGGTTGACTACGACCGCGGCACTGATCGTCTCAGGTAAATATTGAGACAGAACCACGCTGAGGCGCTCGAAGCTTCCACGTGGCGAGACATTGCTTTGCAGTACTAGTGTGAATGGTTTCGTTGCCCCAAGAGCGATACGTTGCACCGTTGCTTCCACATCGGACAGGTCTGCGGCACCGTTTGAGTCAGGCTGTGTACCCGAGCATATGAAGGCTATGTCGACATCGCGCATACTTTCTTCGCAAGACGAGGTAAATTCCAGTCGGCCGGCGCCCGCGTTGCGTTCCATCAGGTCCATGAGCTCAGGCTCCCGAAAGTGGAGCGAATGCTTACGTAACTGTACAATTTTTTCGTCATCTACGTCGTATGCGACTACGGAGTGTCCTAACTCCGCTAGGCATACGCCGGTGGTTAGTCCCACGTAACCGAGACCGGCGATTAGAATACGCTTAGTGTTCATCTCCCTGTCCTCACTTTAAGCCCCATCCACTGCTTTCTCACCGTCCTGTGGCCGAACCTCGACGCGGGCGCAACTTGAATCCAGCGGGCGAAACGAAACCACATATTTCCGCTGAGCTTTTTTCTTTCGGCCAAAGTGGTCATGAAACGCCACTCGCCGTAATCCTGGTGTCGGAGCTGTCGTTGATGCAGCTCCACAGATCTAAGTACCGACCATGCTGTTGGATAAGTTCGTGATGGGTACCTGACTGCACAATACCGCCGCGCTCCAGCACAACGATTCGGTCGGCCTGTACGATGGTGGACAGGCGATGCGCGATGATCAAAGTAGTTCGGCCTTGGGTTAGACGGCGGAGCGCCTCCATTACCCGCCGTTCCATGACCGCATCCAGACCGCTGGTTGGCTCGTCCAGAATCACGATGTGTGCGTCGCGTAACATGGCCCGAGCGATCGAAATACACTGCCGTTGTCCGCCCGATAGCGTCGCTCCACGTTCTCCGATTACGGTGTCGTAGCCGTAGGGTAGCCGATCAATAATGTCATGCACGCCCGTCGCAGTAGCGGCGGAAATGGCCGCTTCGCGGCCCGCGCCGCTCGCTCCGTAGGCAATATTTTCCCATACCGATGCATGCAATATAAAAGCTTCTTGTAACACCAAGGCGACTTGACGACGTACGTATGCTAAGGACAGGTCCCTAAGGTCGACGCCATCGAGAAAAACACCGCCACGCACCGGATCGTGAAAACGTGGTACCAGGCTCGCGACGGTGCTTTTCCCCGCGCCAGTCGAACCCACCAACGCCACTGTCTGCGCCGGCGCGATACGCAACGAGATATCATTGAGTACCAATTCGGACGGCGTATATCCGAACGATACGGCGCGTAATTCAATCTCACCACGGCATGATTGCGGTGTCTTGGCGCCCGGCACGTCCTTAATTTCCGGTTCCTCCGCGAATACTTCACTAATTCGCTCGGCGGCCACAGACGCCTTGCCAACCACACGAGCCATCTTGGCGAACTGGCGCACGGGTGCGGCCATGCCACGCAAGTAGGCCAAAAAAACCAGTAGTTCGCCGGCAGTGATGTTGCCACTTAATACTCGTGTGGCCCCGTACCAAGCGATGAGACCTGCAGCAGTGGTCATTACCACGCTAACCAGTGGCGTAAATTGTGCCTGTAGTTCGTTGGCCTCGAGATTGGCGTCTAAACTTTGTTGTGCCTGTTCGGAGAAATGCTCGTTTTCGCGTGATTCACGTCCATATGCCTGAACCAGATGCATGCTTGCAATGACTTCTTGAACGCTGCCCCACAACTCACCTTCTTTTTTTCGCGCGAGTCGTAGGGCCGCCTTTAGTTTGTCGGTATAATAGTGCGCGGCGACAAACAACACGGGTACGACGGCGATTGCAAGCAAGGCGTAGCGCCAATCGATGATTAACATGATGACGGCCATACCGACCAAGGTAAGTAGGTGAGCAAACACGCCGGTGCCGATGGAGACAACGAAATCCTGCAGTGTCTGTATGTCGCCGCCCAGCCGGGTCATGAGATCGCCGGCGCGTTGACGTCGATGGAATGCCAGCGACAGTCGTTGCAGATGCGCGAATAGGTCGCAGCGTATGTCGAATACCGACCACTGCCCGGCATGCAATAGCCAGCGGTTGCCAAGATAGGTCAACAACGCGTCCGCGGCGCCGAGCGCCAGCATGATGACGCCCAGCACATTTAGCAGTGTTAAGCGCTGCGTGAGCGGATCTGGCAGTACGCCGACAAGCCAGCTCGGCAGAGCGTGTTGGAATAGGACACTATCGATAATGAATTTTAACGGCCAAGGAAGTGCCAGCAAAATTAAGGCGCGCGCCAGCATGGACAGGGCGGCTGCAGAAAGAACGCTCGTATGTCGGCGTAAATAGGGGCGCAATGCCGATATCGCCGTCGTTTTTGTCTTACGCGGCGCGGACTGGCTCACGAGACGTGGCCCACGTAGTGAGGCACGTTCATGATGTCCAAAACCCGACGTGCAATTCCGCTCCAGCTAAAGTTGGCCTCGGCCGCCATCCGCGCCTTCCGGGTCATTGAGCGTAAGGCGCGACGATCATTTAACAACGTCACAATGGCTGCAGAAAATCCGCTCTTGTCACCGGGCGTAAATAACACTCCGGTTTCACCGTCATGCAGCAGCGTCGTGAGTTGGCCGATGCGTGGCGCGACAACCGGGCGACCGGCCGCCAGTGATTCAACGACTTTTAACGGTGAGAAGTAAAAGTCGCTCTGCGCGGGATAGGGCGCTGCGGTGATATCCATGGCCGCTAAGTAGCGCGGTACATCGGCGTAGGCGATGCGGCCGGAAAACACGACACTATCGGCGATTCCGCTTTGCGTCGCGCATGTACGCATGTCATTCAGTCCTGGGCCGTCGCCTACTGCAAACAGCGCGGCCGATGGATGATGGCGAAGGACGTCAATGAAGCCATCGAGAAGAAAATCCAGACCATGCCACGGTTTGAAACTGCCGACGAAACCGATAACCGGTCGATCGCCTAGCCCATAACGCGTGCGTATGTCAGTACCGTCGACCTCGGGATGGAATCGAGTGGTATCTACACCGTTGGCGAATACGCTGACACGCTCGGCCGGTACTCCGTGCGTCAGTACATGATCGCGTACGGCCTCAGATACCGCGATAATATGATGTGCGGCCGTGAACGTTTGTGTTTCGATCATTTCGGCAATCTGTTTCAGCCTGAGTCCCCTGAAACGTTCCTGCTCTTCGACCAGCGGCGCGTTCACTTCCAGCACGCGCGGGATGCCGAGCGCCGCGGCGATATCAATGCCGGCGCGGTGGAACAGGGCGTAGCGTTCGTACAGTAGTTGGGGAGGGTTTCCGGTTTCGTTTATCTTTGCTAGCACGCGCCGGCATAGTGTGCGGTCATAGGCGAGCCCTGCCAGCTCAAGGCGAAGCGTGCGATCCGAGTCGGAATGAGGAACGCACAACCGGTCACTTTCGTGGTCGATTTCGCCGCGTGTGTTTGACGGCGCTAACTCTACAATTTGCGCCGGTGGGCTTGGGTTGCCGCTACCGCGTTGTGCACAAAATAAGGTTACTTCGTTATCCCATCCCGCCAAAGCGGTGATAAATTCACGCACATGCACCGACGCGCCCTTGTCACCTAGTATCGGAATGCCGCGGTCGGCGTTGAGATAGGCAATTCGCATGGATTTAGCCCGAGCCCTCTCCGCACCGTGAGCGAAAGTCATTGAGAATTTGTAAGCGTTGTTCAGGCATACCTGGGTATGGACGATTCAGGTGTTGTCGGTAAGTTGCCGTGATGAAGTCGATGCATAGGCCATGTGTGCTACTTTTGCCCCCGGTAACAGTGCACATAGCGCCCTGGCGGTCTCCCAACAGTCGAAGTCTTGTTTTAGTCGTGCACGTGCCGCGCTGGACAGCATTTGTCCCAGCCGATGGTTGCTCAACAGCCGTTGGAGGGCGTCAGCCAAGGCGTCAACGTCATGCGCCGCGACCAACAAGCCGGTTTTGCCGTCTTCGACTAGCTCCGGAATTCCCGACACCGACGTCGTGACAACCGGTAAGCCGGCGGCCATTGCCTCGGCCAGCACATTCGGAATGCCATCGCGATCGCCGTCCTCGGTAATATGGGGAGAAAGTGCGAATACATCGGCATGATGATAGTGTTGAATTAAGCGATCGTGCGCCATTGCGCCGAGCAAGCGTACGCTACGCTGCAAGCCGAGACTTTCGATCTGCGCCTGCAACGCCGCCGATAGCGGTCCCTGACCGACAATGTCGCAGCGGAATTCGATCCCGCGGGCCTGCAATACGCTGCACGCTGCAATTAAATCGGCCATGCCTTTCTTCGGCACTAGACGGCCGACAGACAGAATCAGCGAACAGGCGTCGCAGCAAGGTTCATGATCGATATCCGATTCGAAGGCAAGAAAGTCAATGCCGTGGTAGATCAGATGCACCTTGTGCTGCTCATTCTCCGGCAACAGGGTACGTAGATAATCAACGTTGTAGCGCGTGCACGTCGCCACAAAGGTGGCAGATCCTATTCGCTTACGAAGTACCTTTTTGCGCGTTAGATAAAGATCCTTCGCGTGCGTGGTAAAACTGTAGGGAATGCCGCTCATGACGCTCGCGAGTTGTGCAACCGCCGCTGGTGTATTGGCGAAGTGCGCGTGTAGATGTTCGATCCCGGCGCGCCGACATTGATCGGCGATGAAGCCGGCGCGTAGAAATTGTTTCCACACGCTGAACAGTCGCCACACGCGTCTCGACCACCACAACGTCACCGCAATCGTGCGTAAATAGCGCCATGGATGGGCTCTCACCATGGCTGTATGGGCAGCGGCGACGGCGGCTATTTTTTGTACCAGGTGCTGGGGTAAATAAGTCACATGAGCCTGAACTTCCTTGAGGGTTGGATGCCGTGGCGCCGGTTCCGGCTGGAGCAGAGAGAAAATATGCAGCGTGACTCCGAGGCGTTCCAAGGCGCGAATTTCGTTTAAGATGAAGGTTTCGGAAAGACGCGGGTAGCGTTTCAAGAGATATCCAATGGTGCGCGGTGATGGTCTCGTGTCGCTCATGACAGACTCTCCCGGGCGGGAAGTCGGGTGTCGATCAACTGTTCCAACACCGCGCAGACGCGATGTGCGCCCCCAAGATCTACCGCAGCACCGGTTTGGCGCCGGGGACGTGTGCCGGACAGTATGGAAGGGATGAGAGCGCTTAGCTGCGCGGCCAGATCTTGGTCGGGTTGCACGGCCCAGAGCAAACCGAGCTTGGCTAATAATTCCGCACGCATCCGTTGCTCCGCCCGTGGTGCAGCGCGCGGTACCACGATGGCCGGTTTCCCGGTCGCTAAAATTTCTGCGCTGGTATTGTAGCCACCCATAGCAATGATCAGATCGGCGCGCTGCATGAGGTCGATCATATCGGTAGCGCACGGTATGATTCTGACATCCGAACGGTGGACGACTGCGCGTTCAAGCGTTTCTCGTTCGTGCGTAGGCATTAGTGGACCGGTGACAACAATGCTCTGTGCGAAGCCATTCGGCATCTGATCCAGCGCGCGTACGTATGCATCCATCATGAAGTGGCCATCGCCGCCACCGCCGGCGGTCACTAATATGATGGGTTGTTTTGCTGGTAGCGTAGGCGGATGGGCGTCTGCCGCACGCGGTTTGGTTTCGGCACTACGGCTATCTCTGGTGATATAGCCGCAGTAACTAATTTTGGCGGCAATGCGCTCCGGCAGATGATATTCGCGTACAACATCGAACAGGTTACGGCTACCGTAGACCAGGACGTTGTGGTAGGCGCGATCCAAAAGTGCGTAGATTTCCTGTTCTTCCCACAGCGCGCGTACCACCTTGGGTTCGTCGATAATATCGCGAAGGCCAAGCACGACGCGTGTGTCGGGCATCTCACGGCGTACGAGTGAAAGCGCCGCGAGTAGTTCGCCGTTCATGCCCGCTGGGGCATGATCGATAAGTATGACGTCAGGGCGATAATGAATGACGCTCTTCATAATCAAGGCTTCGCGATAGCCCTTGACCATGGGGAATATCTCATCGTTGTCGCGTGAGGCGTATTTTTCAGCGGCAACCTTGATTACGGGTGGGAGGGACTGCACTTTCAGGCCGACGGGAAGTGGCCACGTTGTGATGACGGGTGACCCGGTCAGTAACAAGACCGAAAATGGCGAGGCGTGCTCGAGAAGCTGTTCGGCGATAGCCAGGTTGCGGCGCAAGTGGCCGAGGCCGTAGGTATCATGCGAATAAAGTAGAACCTTCGGTTGTTTCGCCGGCGCGTCGGTCCAGATCGGCTGGTGCCGGGCAGAGCGAGGTTGCATTGCGCCGGCGTTCACTTGGTGAAGTGCGGTTGCCGGCGTGGCGCTGTGTGCGCTAACGCGTCCGCTGACGTGTTCGTTCATATCCGCTCTGCGAACCGCGATGCCGGCATGGGAGTAGCGCCGGATCGAGGCGGAAAATCGGCGCTGCGAGCGCCAGCAGTCGAGGCATAAGGTCCGCGAACCGTCGGTCGAGTAGATTCGAATCGCCTGCCCGGTAAGATGACCGCAGTCGGCATGCAGCCCGAACTGGTCTTCGCGCAGAGGGCCGGCGCCAAGCGCGGCGGGGAGGTGGGTACCCGTGTGTTTCCGCTCGCCACGATTTCGAGGGTGGTGGTCCGTGTCCAAATAATCGTGCATACGGCGATCTCCCTGTGTGCCTAAATGCCGCATTAACTTCGATGCGTCCGTTCCCCTCAAAACTACCCGCAGCGCGTATTAGACTTTAGTGGAAAAAATTCCCACGTCAAGCAGTGGGTCAAAGCTTACGTGGGATGCGTTTAGATTGGAACAGGAAAATGGCGATCACATGACAGATGGACAAAGCGTAATTAAAAGTACCGCCCATAAAGCCCGGCCGCGCCAATTGAGCAAAAAAGAACATTTTTAAATCAATAGCATATATGGCTGCGTGGGGTTTGATCTGGCGGCTGGCCGAGGTTACGGTGCTGGATGCGGGCGCCACGCTTGACGCCGTACCCAGGGCACGGGTTAGGCTCACTGATTGGAATCAAGGTGGAGTGCGACAATGAATAATTCGCCGCTGACCATTGGTCATGTTGCGCGCCTGGCGGGAGTGAATATCGAGACCGTGCGCTACTACCAGCGGGTGGGTTTGGTAAGCGAGCCGCCCAAACCCTTGCGGAGCTTTCGCCGCTATCCGGCGACAGTGGTTGACCGGATCCGTTTTATCAAGCGTGCGCAACAACTCGGATTTCGATTACAAGAGATCGGCGAGTTGTTGGAGTTCGGTGATGGCCACTGCAAAGACGTCCGCGCCCGGGCGGAAAAAAAACGAACGCAGATTGAAACCCAAATTCGAGATTTACAGGCCTTACATGCGACCCTCGACCAATTGATCCAGTCTTGTCACGCGGGTACGGACGCGGCGCATTGTCCTATCGTACAGACCTTGGCTCGAGAGTTACCCGCGCTGAGTGATGCTACCGCGAAGCGCTAACGCCGCTCGCTTGAGAACGCTGCCCGCCACGCTGTAACACGGTTCTGGCAAGTGTTAAGTGAACCGCGTGCAGGTTCGCCCCGGCGAATTGCCGTGGGCGAACCGTCCTGCATATTTCCGTGCTATGCCAACCGCGAAAATCTGGACACAGCGGAAACAACGCGACCAAATTTGCGGCCATGCTTCATAGCGGCGGTCGACGGCCGACGAGTAGAAAAATGACAAACAGCACGAGGAAGAGAACGAACAACACCTGAGCAATCCAGGCGGCCGTACCGGCGATACCACCAAAGCCAAAAACTCCGGCGATGATAGCGATGATCAGAAACGTCAGCGCCCAACTTAACATGATAAAACTCCTTGTGTGAAAGTGCGTGGGGTGCCAGCCAACCGCTTACGGGTTGGCCTTGTCCTGAATTTTGTCGCCGGCTTTTTCAATCTGATGACCCGCTTCCGCTGCGGCGTTATCGATCTTTTTCCCGGCTCGTTCGGCCGGCCCCTCATTGTTGCAGCCGACCAGAAATGCGCTCGCAAGCGTAACGACGGCCAACCATTTCCATGCGATTTTCATTTTAACCTCCAGTAAACAATTTGAATTACACCTGCTGTTGGTCGAGCCTGACGCAGTCAGCCTAATAGGCTATTGCCGCGCATTACCTGACCTACCGACTCGGACCGTTACGCGGGTGGTGATTTCCCGTGTTTGGGTCGCAACGCTTCCCTATCGGTACCTAAAAGCAATAGCCGTACCAATACTAGAAAACAAGGCAATACAACCTGATAAGAAAATTGAAGCGTGATTACAGCGTGTTGCGCGTCGTCATACGGTAACGATGGGCATGCGGTTGGAGAGGTTTCGGCACTCTATAACTTGTAATACGACGGGTTTTGCGCTCGATTATCAACGTTGCTGGATGGCGACGGACTGCGTGTAACACGCTTCGATGTCGGCGAAATCTGCGTCGGCCCGGCGCGCTGGCGCTAAAGTGCCGTCTCCCGGACGACCTAAGCAACACTATAAACTCTATTAAATTCAATTTCTTAATCGATAGCGTCGGCCGGTGCGTCGTCGTATGACAACGAAGGCAACCGACTCGATACCGCAACAAAAACATAACCAATTGTTTTTACATCACATTATCGGTTGGCATGGGCTTTGCTCCATGACCGGCGAGCCGCCGACTTTCGACCTACTTGCGCCGCCTTAGGTATCCGATCATGAAATCGGCACAACGAAAACCGCTTTGACGCGCACTCGATGGCGTGCTTTGCGCAAACGAAGGACATGATTTATTTATGAGACAGCCGATTCATACCACAGTCCTTGCCGGCGCCAGCGTGGCGTTGCTTACGGTTACAGGCAGCTATGCCGAGTCACCCGCGACAGCCGGGCATTCGCCGCCTGTAGCGGCGAACGTCGCGCCGGGACACGCCCATCGGCATGAAGCTTCACCGACGTCACTGCAGGCGGCGCAGACACCGATCGAGCGCGTCCCGGATCTGTCGCACTCACTAATGTCCGCCCGATTGGATGGACTCATCGTGCGCGATAAGCGCGGTGTCGACATAGGCGTGGTTGATCAACTCATCATTAGCCCGGACGGGCGGGTGACTCATACGGTGGTGGCTGTGGGTGGCATACTGGGCTTCGGCCAATCGCGGTATTTGGTGCCCTGGAATCAACTCCACTTAGAGCCAGGTCACGACTACGCAACCATCGACGTTACCGAGGGACGCTTACGTTCAGAGTTTGCCGCCTTTGAGCCGGCTGAAGGCGCTGATCAGCGTGACGGCGCAACCGCCGACATTGAGCCGACAGTGCCAAAATCTCCGGCGCGGCGGCAACGATGAAAGTTGCCCACGCGATGCGCCGGTATCGCTGATATACGGCGACGCATAACTCACGCGCACATAACGGTACCGGCGCGCTTACCCCTGAGTCAAAAGCACAACAACCGCGAGGGATTTGGGGCGCGTGGTTGTTTATCACGGTGCCGGGCACCGCACTAGTGTGCTTAGCGATCACATAGTCTGTCGTAGTTACGTGCAGCGCGTTGAAGGCGCGGCGCATGCAATCCGTGGTGCAATTTGTGATGCTTGCGCCGGCGCGCGCAAGCCGTCAACATGGTTGCGTTGGTGCGATGCGTAGCTCCGGCTATTGTGAGACCCATTTTCTTGTCATTAGTGGCCGGATTTCCGGTGTAGCTCTCGTCGGTCAGGGATTTGCGGTAGTGTTCAATGCCGCGTCGTGCGTGCCGACCGGCGTTACCGCCCGGCGATTACACACGACCGCGGCTGCCATGGGTTGCGAATGAGCGTGCCGTCCGGGCCGGGGTAGTCGAAGTCGATGCGTTATTGGTTTTGTCTTGGATTGTTGCTTACGCTATTCGCGCCGATCGTCTCCGCAGTCGAGCTGAGCGTGCAGGTCAATGGTGTGCGGGGAAAACTGCTTGCCAATGTCAAAGCCTATCTGGACATCGAAAAGGAGACCAGCAACCCCGCAGTATTGCGAAGTCGTGTGCAGCGTCTCCACGAGCTTGTTCCGGACCAGATCAAACGCGCTTTGCAGCCCTTTGGCTATTACAAGGCGCGCGTGCGTTCGAGTCTGAGTGTCGACGGTAAGCGTATAACGGCACGCTATCAAGTTGATCCCGGCCCGGCGGTAAGGCTCGCAAAGGTTAACATCCAAGTCAGTGGCGCCGGTCACGACGACCCGAAACTCGCTGACGCAGTGAAAAAATTGCCGATACATGTCGGTGACGTATTTCGTCATGCGCCGTATGAAGACGCGAAACAGGCTTTGCAACGGGACGCGCGCGATTTAGGTTATCTGGACGCGAAGTTGACCCAGCACTCGGCCCGCGTACAAATCGAACCCTACCGCGCGTCGATCACGGTGCGTCTTGACAGTGGGCCACTGTATCGGTTCGGCCCGGTCAGCTTCCGCCAGACGCCCTATACGCTGCGCGAAGATTTGCTCCGACGATATTTGTCATTCAAGCGCGGGCAACGATTTAATCCGGCCAAGCTGTTGGACTTGTATACGGCGTTGGCCAATACCGGTTATTTCGACCAAATTTCGGTCGAACCCGATCGTGCCCACGCCAAGAATAGCGAAATGCCGGTGGTGATCACCGTCACCCCGCGCCGGCAACAACATTACAAGCTCGGCGTGGGCTACGGCACCGACACCGGTGCACGTGTAAGCGCTCAGTATTGGCGCCGCTTGAACGCGCGTGGCCATATTGCGACCAGCGATATCCGCTTATCGCAGCGCCTGAGTAGCGCCACGTTGCGCTATCTGATACCGCTGGCGAATCCACAAACCGAGCGGTTGGGCTTCGAAGCCGGATTCCGCGATGAAAATACCGCTACTCGCGTCAGTCGAATCTGGCAGACCGGTATCACGCGTTCCGGTACGCGCGGCTCGTGGCGCGAATTGCTCGGCCTGCATTACGAATTCGAAAACTACAGCATTGGAGGTCAGAGCAATCAGACGCGATTGCTTTATCCGTCGGTGACCTGGACCCGTACGCGCGCCGATGATGCACTCTATCCACGGCGGGGCACGCGCTTACAATTTGACCTATTGGGCGGCTCGCGCGCACTGGCTTCCGATGTTTCCTTTTTTCAGGCGCGCGCGGCTGCCAAGTGGGTGCGTAGTTTGGGCGCTGAAAACCGCTTTATCGCGCGTGCCGAGGCCGGCGCGACAGTGGTTTCGTCCATCAATGCATTACCCGCCTCCAAGCGTTTCTTTGCCGGCGGCGATCAAAGCGTGCGTGGTTACGGCTATGAAACACTCGGGCCGAAAGACGCCGCCGGCGCAGTCGTGGGCGGTAAGTACCTACTTGTCGGCAGTATTGAATATGAGCGTCATATTGTCGGCAATTGGAGCGGCGCTTTGTTCTACGATATCGGCAATGCCTTCAATGACAGCCACTACCGGTTGGCGCGTGGCGCTGGTTTTGGCGTGCGTTGGCGCTCGCCGGTCGGTCCGGTGCGGATTGATCTTGCTTGGGCGCTGAGCGAGCCGGGCACACCGGTGCGGCTGCACGTGTTGATTGGCCCGGATCTATGAAGCGCCGCCTGTTGTTGATCGCGCTTGGTCTCGTCCTGCTCGTTGGCGGCGCGGCGACCTTCCTCCTATCCACCACCACGGGCTTGCGCTGGACCTTGCAGTGGGTTGCACACAGCGCCGGCGGCGTATTGCAGGTAGAGCACTTGGGCGGCCGCTTGCTGGGGCCGATAGTCGTCTCCGGTCTGCGTCTCGATGCTAAAACGCTTGAGCTGCGCTTGGCGCATGGGCGTATCGCATGGCGGCCGTGGGCCTTGCTGAACGGTGTGGTCCACTTGACGCAGGTACGCATCGACGGTTTGGATATCCAGCGCAAACCAGTTGCCACGGCGGCGGCGCAGGCCAGTGCTGCGTTACCCAGCATTAAATTGCCGATCGGCTTGCGCATCGATCAACTCGATGTCGACCAAATTAAATTTTCGGCGGCGCCGCAGCGCCCAGCCACGGAAATCCGGTCGCTGCGTTTGCGGGCCCACAGTGCCGGATCGCGCTTGCAGCTCAGTGAGTTGAAAATAGTGGCGCCGTCGTGGCGTGTCGACGCGGCTGGTTCGCTTACGCCGCAGGGCGACTATCCGCTCACATTACAGGTGCGCTGGCAGGCGCGCATCAACGATCGCTCGATGACCGGCCGCGCGCAGATGAGCGGATCTCTGAAAAAACTGAAAGTCGAGCAGACAACTGCCGGCGCGGCACACACGGTGTTGAATGCAACGGTCACCGATGTCAGCACGAAGCCACATTGGCAAGCTCGCGTCACCTTGGAGCATATCGACCCGGTGCTGCTGGGCCCGCGTTGGCGGCAAGCGTCCGTGACTGCCAGCGCCGACATCGTTGGTGATGCCGGGTCCAGTCGCGCGACCCTATCGGCGCGCGTGAAAGCGCCTGAACTGGGGACCCTGCGGCTGCGTGGTCAGGGCGTCGTCGACGACGTAGGCGTCCGCGTCAGCGCGCTACGCATTGATCAGGTCGACAGTGCGGCGGTGCTGCAAGCTCACGGTTTTTGGCAGTGGCAATCGACGCCCTCCCGGTTCGACTTGGCCGTAAACTGGAGTGCGCTCGCCTGGCCGCGCGCGGGGCCGGGCCAGCGCGTCAGCAGCCCCAGCGGCCGGTTGCAGTTGAGCGGCAATTTATCGCAGTACAAATACACCGTTGAAGCCGATGTGGCAGGGTCAGGGTTGCCGCCCGCGCACCTCGGTGGTCGTGGTATGGGAAGTCTGCAGCACGTCGATATCTCGCAGCTACAGGTGGCTGCACTGAACGGACGCGTCGATGGCAGCGCGCAATTGACCTGGGCGCCGCAGTTGCGTTGGCAGGCTAACTTAAAGATGCGCGATGTCGACCCTGGTGGTTACTGGGCCGCTTGGAAGGGCAGGCTCCAGGCTGACGTCGCACTGCGTGGTGAGCGCGGCAAAAACGGCCTGGGCGGCACGGTCGAACTTCAGCGACTCGGTGGCCAGCTGCGTGGTCATGAGCTTGGCGGCAACGCCAGCTTGCGTTGGCGCGGAGAGCGACTGGAACAGGTTGATGTGCGCTTGCGCTCGGGCGATGCGCACTTGCGCGTAAACGGCGCAGTGACGGATCGATGGCAGCTGGATTGGAACTTACGGATACCGGACTTGGCTGCAGTAGCGCCGGGTGCGGCGGGTTCGCTGAACCTGAGTGCCGCGGTCCGCGGCGCGCGGCAAGCACCCACGGTCAAAGGTTCCGTAACGGCGAAGTCGATCCGTATCGCCAATGCCGAAGTACGGTCGTTGAACGGTAATTACGATCTCGGCTTGGCTGCCGGGGCGCCGTTCGATGTCGATGCGCGCGCACTCGGTGTAAACCTTTCCGCGCAGCATTGGCAAGAGATTCGATTGCTTAGCAAAGGCGCGAGCGATCGCCACCGGATTCAGCTTCGGCTGGCGGACGGCGCACGTCGAATCGAAGTGGCGCTGCGCGGAGGCCTGTCGGGACTACGTCGCTGGCGCGGCCAGCTGACGATGGCAAATGTCCGTTTGCCGGGTTCGGGCGCCTGGAGTTTGCAAAAACCCGGCCCACTCGATGTGGCGCCGGCAGCGTTACAGCTCGGACCGTGGTGTCTGCGCCAGTCTAGCGCACGCTTGTGCGTCTCGGCGCAGCAGGCGGACGCCGCATGGAGCGCCGAGGTCAAGTTGGATCGCATGCCATTGGCGGTGATGAAACCGTGGCTGGCAGCCGAGGCGAAACTCGAAGGCAGCGTCAGCGGTTCGTTGCAAGCACGCTACGTGGCGCATCGTGCGCTCACGTTACAAGCAAAATTTACCAATACCGCGGGATCGTTGAAGTACCCGTTGGCCGATGCGGTTCAAACCTTGACGTTTGGCGCCGGTACCGTGGAGGCGCAGGTGGGCAAGCAGGGCGTGGACCTGCGCATGCAGTTGCCCTTGGATCGCGACGGCACCGTGGCGGCTCAATTGCGTGCCCCGGGTTGGCAACCGGATCGAGTTTTGGCGACGCAGGCGATCGACGGCAGTTTGCGCGCACATCTGCCTAATCTCGGTTTGTTGCGACCGTTGTTTCCCGGCACTGCAAAGCTGGCCGGGCGCGCGGCACTGCAACTGACGTTGGCCGGCACGGCTCAGGCGCCGGTAGTGCGCGGTAGCGCCAGCGTGGATTCGGGTAGTGTGGATGTGCCGGCGCTAGGCATCGGTCTGCGCGAGATGAGCATGTCGCTGCAGGCCGATGGCGCCAACCTCGACTATCACGGCTCGATTCGTTCTGGCAAAGGGCAACTCAAATTTTCCGGTCAAACCGTCCTAAATGCGTCGTCCGGCTGGCCAAGTAAGCTCGACGTCGACGGTAGTGATTTTCAAGTCGCCGATATTCCCGAGGCAAATGTGGTGGTATCGCCGAAGCTGCATTTGCAGACGCGCGGCAAGCGCATCGATCTGACTGGCGAAGTGACCGTGCCGCGCGCCGATATTCGGCCTCAGAAATTACCGAAGGGCGCCGTAGCGGTATCGAACGACGTGGTAGTGGTGGATAAACAAGGTAAGCCGGTGGGTAGGGCGAAGTCGCCGTGGGAGATCCATGCGCGCGTTCAGTTGATATTGGGCGACAAGGTGATGTTTGATGGCTTGGGTCTGCGGGGGCGCTTGGTGGGTAAATTACTGCTGATCGATGAACCCGCCCGATTAACCATCGGTCGCGGTGAACTCAGTATCGTCGACGGTACCTACAAGGCCTACGGACAAAACCTTATTATCGACCGTGGTCGTCTAATTTTTGCCGACAGTGTGGTCAGTGATCCCGGCGTCGATGTGCGCGCTACACGCACGGTGCAATCCGTGGTGGCCGGGATACAGGTCTCGGGTACGCTCAATACACCTCGACTGACCCTGTTTTCCACTCCGGCCATGCCGGACTCTCAGATTTTGTCATATCTGATTACCGGCCATGCGCTGGGCGCCGCCTCGGGTGGGCAGAGCACGCAGTTGGCTGCAGCGGCTACGGCGCTGGGTCTATATGGTGGCGAATCCGTGGCCAAAAGTATCGGTTCGGCGCTGGGTCTGAATGAGGTCAGTATCGAAAATAGCGGTGGTACGCAGGGTAGCGAATTGGTGCTGGGGCGATATCTATCACCAAAATTATATCTGCGATACGCACTTGGGCTGTTTGATAAGTCCGAAGTACTGCAATTACGCTATGACCTCGCCCGGCATCTACAACTGCAGACCGAAACGGGCAGTCGTTCCGGTGTCGATCTGTTTTACACCATTGAATAGGCGCCGGAGCGATTCGCGCCCGCGTCCAATAGCAGAGTGCGTAGCTAGTGACACAGCATGAAATGACATGTCATATCTGTCACGGCCTGCGCACTTTTATGGAAATGACAACAGTTGCCAAATTTTAGCCCACCTAAGCATAACATGTTGTTTTCCCAGTTTTTCGGCGCGCCGCGTTGAACCCGGTCGGGCCCTTGGCGAGCGCTGGCACATTTCTTGTACCGCTATGCTGAACGGCGCGTGTCGCGGTTGCGGCGCGGGAGCGCCTATACTGGTTGGTGCGACCCGTTTCGCGTCCGTGGCGTCCGCGTAATCTTATTTCGGCCGCCGGCGCGTGATTGTGCATCCCGCGACAAATCGTCGTGCCAATTCGATTGCGTCGATTGTTTTCGACTGTGCCAGGAAGTGAGCCCAATGTCGGACCGTCTCAGTATCGTATGTGTATCCGGTACCCACGAAAAGTTGCAGATGGCGGCTATGTTTGCGTCGGTCGCCGCCGCCAGCGGCAGCGAAGTCAGTGTGTTTTTTTCCATGAATGCATTGTCCTATTTTATCCGCGGCAACGACGCGCAAGCGCCGAACGAAGGCGCTGTCGGCGAACTGATGGCCTCCAAGGGTGCGCCGCCGTTTCGGCAGTTGTTCGGGCACGCGGTTGAATTGGGTGACGCCAAACTATTTCCTTGCTCAATGGCGATGGATGTCCTCGGCGTTGACAAGAATGATCTTGTCGAGTCAATGGGGCCGCCGATGGGGCTGACCAAGTTTCTCTCCGACATGGCCGGCGGCCATGTGTTAACCTTTTGAGATGTTGCTAACGAAATCGATTCGCACCACGCGCAGTCGGGAGAAAGTTGAAAATGAGTGATGTAAGAGTCATCGACGCATGTAACACGTTTTGCCCCGGTCCGCTGATGGAATTGATCGCCGGCATGAAGCAGGCTGAGGTGGGTGATGTCATCGAGCTACTATCCAGCGATGCCGGATCTGCGGCGGACGTGCCGGAATGGATCAATAAAGTCGGGCACGAGATGGTCAGCAGCGAACAGGTGGACGGGGTGTGGCACATCAAAGTACGCAAAATGAAGTAACGGCTGCAAGCCGCGGTAGCCGGGTCCGTCAGCTATAGGGCCGAATCGCGGGCCAAACCACGCACGAGGAGGATAGAAAAATGAGGATACTCATAGTTGGCGGTGGCATGGGCGGGACCATTCTGGGTAACAATCTGGCGCGGCGCTTGAAAAGCGAGCTGGCCAACGGTAAGGCGCGCATCACCATGCTGTCAGCTTCCGACCGGCACATGTATCAACCGGGGTTACTATACGTGGCCGTGGGTCAGATGATGCCGGACCAGTTGTACCGTGATCAACGCAGTTTGCTTGAGCCGGAGATCGATTTTCATGTTGATCCGGTGGAAGAGTTTGACCTCGACAACAACCGCGTCAAGACCAAGAGTGGCAAGACGCACGAATACGATGTGCTGGCCATCGCCACCGGTTCCCGCATCGTACCCGAGGCAATCCCGGGCCTGGCCGAGCATGCGGAGTATTTTTACACCGAAGAGTCAGCGGTAAAGATGTATAACCGACTGCGCGAATTTCAAGGCGGCAAGGTGGTGGTGGCGGTCGGCGTACCGCACAAATGCCCGATGGCGCCGCTGGAAATCACGTTTATGCTCCACGATTACTTCAAGCACCGCGGCATGAGTGACAAGGTGCAAGTGCATTACACCTATCCGATCGGGCGTACGCATGGTTTGGAGCCGGTCGCGAAGTGGGCGACACCGGAGTTCGACCGTCTCGGTATCACCTATGAAACCTTGTTCAACATGAAAGAAGTGGATGGCGCCGACAAGGTGTTGCACAGCGAAGAAGGCAGCGCAATCAACTACGATCTCCTCATCACCGTACCCGCGCATAAGGGCATGGAAGTGATTGAGAAGAACGGCCTGGGCCAGAGCGGTTGGATTCCGACCGATCGTCATCGTTTGACCATGGAAGGCCACGACAACGTATTCGTGCTCGGCGATACCACCAATCTTCCGATCAGCAAGGCCGGTTCGACAGCTCATTTCGAGGCCGAGGCCATTGCCGAGAATATCGCGGCTATGGCCAAAATCGGTACGCCGGTACGCGATTATGACGGTAAAGTGTTCTGCTTCATCGAGGCCGGTCGCGATCGCGCCACCTATGCCATGTTCAATTATCAGAACCCGCCCGACCCCAAGCCGCCGACCAAGGCGGTACACTGGTTTAAAATGGCGTACAACCAGTTGTACTGGGCCAGCGCGCGCGGATTGCTGTGATAGGGGGGGTGCGGCTATGAGTCAGCCAGAACAAGCTCCGGAATCCGGCGACGGCCGGAGACAGTCAGTCTCCGAACTGGAACGTTTGTTGGAGAGCGCAGGCGACGCGCTCACCGACGACATGGTGACGCGATTATCCGGCACCATCGGTGGCGGTCTCGATCTACTCGATCGCGTCAACCGCAGCGGCTTGGAGCAGGCGCTGCCGGTGATCACGCAAATGGTCGAAAGCGGTGATTTGCAGCGTCTCGCAAATCTCGCGCGTTTGCTCGGTTCGGCGGAAGATGCGTTGTCCGACGATATCGTCGGTCGCGTCGCGGCCAGCCTCGGCGATGGCCTCGATTTGCTCGATCGTGTCAACCGCAGCGGCGTGTCGCGGGCCTTACCGGCGATCACGAGTTTGGTCGATAGCGGCGATCTGGATCGCGTGGTTTCGTTGGCGAGACTGCTGGGTTCGGCGTCCGACGCGCTGAGCGAGGATATTATCAGTCGATTGGCGGAAACCGCGGCGCAGGCCATGGTGCTGATGGATCGGGTCGCCCGCAATGACAGCTTGCTGCATTTGTTGTCGATGTTGGAGCGTCCGGAAAGTCGCCGTCTCATGGAAGGTATGGGCGACGCGTTGGCCGCGACCTGTCAGGAGTTGGAGGGCGCGGCGCCGGCGAAGGGCGGTGTTGGTGGGTTGTTGCACGTCGCCAAGCAATCCGGTACGCAGGAAGGCTTGAAAGTACTGGGTGTATTTACCAAGCATCTGAGCCAATGCTGGGTCGGGCGTCGGCCCGACTGAGTGTCATCAGCCGCCTCGCGGAGTTGTGTGGAACGTGCTTATGTGCTTTCCATGCAACTCCGTTTAACTCACTGATTTAAAATATAAAGCGACGTGCCTGCGTGGCCTCGGAGCGCGCCATGAGTTCAGTTAGCGCGGGGTGTTTGACAATGTATTAGCTATACCTCTAAACTGGCTGAAAAACCATGGGATTTTCTCGCGGGGGCCGGTTATCGAATGACAATAATAATTCCTGAGCCACAGCAGATGCGCATTTGGATCGTTGACAAGAACGCATCGCATATCGCCGCTATTCACGCGATCTTAAGCGAAAACGATGTACAAGACGTGCACTTGGCGAGCAGCCTTCGTGTCCTAAAGGAACAGAAACGCGCTCACCGAGGGCAGAGCGTTGACGCTGCCGATCTACTGATCGTTGGCGAACGAGCGCTTGGTGACGAACTTGAGGATAGCTGCCGCAGTTTATCCGCCAGCACCGAATTCGGTGGTACCGCTGTGGTCGTACTGAGCGATGCCGATGGCGATGCCTACGAACAGCTTGCAGAACGCTGTTTGGGTGCCGGAGCGGTGGACGTACTGCCGCGCTCGATCGGCGCGGCCGAGTTGGTGCGTCGGGTAAATTTGATGTTATGTCTTCAGCACGAACGCCGATGCCGACGTATACGCGAAGAAGCGCTGGAAACAGAACTGGCCGAACGCAAAATCATGGAGGCGCGGCTTAAACATCTGGTAGACCACGATGACTTGACCGGGCTTCCCAACCGCAGACGCCTGGACCAGGCCCTGGAACTCGCCGTTATCCGCTCCCGCAATTTTCACCGAACCAACGCCGTATTGTATTTAGACCTTGATCAGTTCAAGGTCGTCAACGACAGCGAGGGACACGTTGCCGGAGATCGCCTATTGACGGATGTCGCCAACAAGCTCAGGGCTTGGCTCAAGCCGGGTCAGTTGGTGGCGCGCATCGGTTCCGATGAATTTGCTATTCTGCTCGAGCACATCAATGAGGCCTATGCGATGGAATTCGCCGAGTCGGTACGTGCTCTGTTGGCGGATTACCAGTTCGGTGTTAGTGACGTCCGTTATCACGTCGGCGTCAGCGTGGGCGTCGTCATTAACCGCCCGGACGAGGAGATTACTGCCAGCGAGCTGCTGGCGCGTGCCGATCAAGCTTGTTACATGGCCAAAAATCAAGGCCGCAACACCGTCCACCAGTTCAGTTCCGACGACCAAGTCATGCATACACTGCGCAGCGACGCATTGTGGGTGCCGCGAATTCGGCGCGCGTTGGCTGACGATAAATTCTTTCTGGCGTTTCAGCCGGTAATGGAGCTGACGACTCGGCGCATTTCGCACTACGAGGCGCTGATTCGTATGTACGGCGAGAATGGTGAAATTCTAACGCCCGCTGATTTTATCCCGGTCGCCGAGCGTATGGGCCTGATTCACCAAATCGATTTGTGGGTGATCGAGCATGTGCTGGACTACATGGCCGCGCTGCCGCCCGAGCTTGAATGGCTGACGATGAGCGTGAATCTGTCCGGGCATGCTTTCCAGGAGAATTCCCTGCTGCCGCTGATCAAGCAAAAGCTGGATATGACCTGGGTGTCGCCATCGCGTCTTACCTTTGAAATTACCGAGACCGCCGCGATTACGAATTTCGCCGAGACACGCAAGATGGTTGCGCGTCTGCGCGCCTTGGGTTGCCGCTTTGCCTTGGACGATTTCGGCGCTGGTTTCTCATCTTTCAGTTATATCAAGAATTTCCCGGTCGATTTGCTGAAGATCGACGGCTCGTTCATCACTAATCTCGCCAACGACCAGACCGATCAGCTATTGGTCAAGTCCATGACCGAAGTTGCCCACAGTCTCGGTAAAAAGGTCATCGCCGAGTATGTCGAGAGTGACAGTATCCTCGAGCAACTCGTTGGGCTTGGGGTCGACTACGTGCAGGGCCATTATGTTGGTTGCCCACAGCCAGAGCTGGTGTCGCGCGATTGGATGCCGTCGTCGGGCGTGACGGCTCAAGCCGGCACGTCGTTGCCAAAGCTGGAGTTCGTATCCGATGCGCAAGCTGTTAGGTAGCCGTATCCTGTCATTTCAGCATATGCGCATGCGGTACCGGCGGTAATCGACACCGCAGGCTGCCAGGGCGCCCGGTGCGGGTAACGAGGGCGCACACGTGAATATGATCAATTCCCGCCACAATCTCGGTATTACACCTGCGGATCTGGTGTCGGGCATCGTAGAGTTGGCCTCGCCTCCCGAAGTCTATATTCGCATTACTGATCTATTGGATAACGCCCGATACACCGTCGCTGACGTCGCCGGCACGATCGAGAAAGATCCGGGCATGGCGGCCAGGCTGCTCAAGCTGGCCAACAGCGCATTTTTTGGTTTTCCATCCGAAGTGTCGAGCGTGTCGCGGGCGGTTACTCTGGTTGGCTCGCGCGAGCTGCGCGATTTGGTCTTGACGACGGTCGTCATCGAGGTCTTCAATGGCCTTCCCAACGAGTTGGTGAGCATGTCCGCTTTCTGGGACAACAGCCTGCGCTGCGCGGTGTTGGCTAACGCGCTGGGGATATATCAGCAACAGAGGGAACCTGAACCGATCTACGTGGGCGCGTTGCTGCATGAAGTCGGCCACCTGGTCATGTACCGTAAGATACCCGAGTTATGCCGCGAAGCGCTGCTGCAGCATCGCTACGCTGATCGTGCGCTGCCGGACGCTGAACGCGATATCCTCGGTTTCGACTACGCGGCGGTCGGCGCGTATTTGATGCGCGCTTGGAAAGTCCCGGGTTTAGTCGAGCAAGTAGTTGAATATCACTTGAGGCCGGAGGCTGCGCCCGATTTTGCACTGGAGGCCGCTGTGGTCGGTCTGTCGCGCCGGATCGGTCAGGCGATGACCTTCGATCTAGGTGAGATTATGGCTGTGATCCCGCCCGACGACGCTGCCTGGAGACACGCCGGCATTGTTCCGGCGGGGCTGGATCAAACCTTGGCGGTGGCCGAACAGAAATACCTGGCGTCTTGTGCGTTGTTCCATTGACGCGCACGCCTCTTGGTGCGCTGCGACAGGCGACAGGAGCTTTTACGGTGTCGAGTCGTTGCCTTCGTCGCCAGGCGGGACGCTACGCGCTTGCCGCCCCGGTGCTGCCATGCGATCAAGTAATTCTTCACGCGCCGAGACTGTTTCATTGAACCACTGTGACAGTCGCGTCAGGCCGCTGCGCAGACCGTTCTCTTGTTCCTCCATGCGCATGGCGATGTCGTGAAGGTCATGTAGCATGCGGTCCTTCTCGTCCTCGTAGGGTTTCCCGAACTGTTCCTGGTACGAATGCTTTAGTTCTTCCACCAGCTCGGTAAATTCATCGTGGCTGAACTCGCCATCGCGCACCTGGGCATTGACGACGGCACGGGCGTCGAACAATTTTTTGCCGAATTGACGCTCGAAGCCACTCTCCAGCTGGTGTCGAAGTTCTAAAATTTTCTGTTCGTCGCCATGAACGTCCGCCAATAACTTGATTATCGTATCTTCGAGGTCGTGCACTGGGCGCTGCAGGCGTTTTTCATAGAGGTATTCCAGCGTCGATATGAGGCCGCGAATCTCTGCTTCCGGGAAATTTTTCAGTTCCAGGACGCGATATGACGAACGACGCATGTCCAGCGGAAATTCCTCGAAGCGATGTACAAAGCCCTCGACCAATGCACCGAGAAATTCTCTGGCTTCATCCGCGTTCGCGGCGCCGGATTCGATAAAATGCCGTGCGCTGTCCAGCGGTGAGGCCGGTGTTTCATGTGCCGGAGTTTCGGGCTCGGCGGGCGCCTCTAATTCGGCTGACTCCGTGGCTTGGGGTTCGATATCCTCAGCGCCATAGGCGTCGTACTGCGGCGGCGATTCAATTGTTTCATCGGTATCGGAATCGTCGCTGCCTTGTTCACGCCAGAATCCGCTGAGGCTGTTGGTAGCGCCGGAGAAGCGGAAATTTTTACGGATGGCGTCAGCCAGTGTGTGGAAACACCGGCTAGCCGGTGCGCCGGGTTCCGCCAGGATGACCGGGCGCTGCAAATGGATGGACGAGATTACGGTTTCGTCCAAAGTGATGTAGCCAAGATATCGTACAGTTGTTTTTAGATACTTTTGCACCGCCGCTTGGAAACGCTTGAAGATGTCCATGCTGGCATGGAAGTTGGACACCATGTTGACCAGTACATAGGTCGGACGGTCGAAATCATGCTGTTTTAGCGATTTTACCAGTGCAAAGGCGTCGGTGAGAGAGGTCGGTTCGGGAGAAATCACGACCACCGCATACTGTGCCGACTGGACGAAAGACAGTACGTTCTCACCTACGCCCGCAGCGGTGTCGATCAGTAAGTAATCGTAGCGTTGTTCCAGCTGTTCGAGCGCGCCAAGTAGCTTTTGCCGGAGTTCGGGATTCAGGTTGGCATATTCGCTTATACCGGATGCGGCCGGAATGATACTGACTCCGCGCGGTCCTTCGAGCACGATTTCGTCCAACGATTTTTCGCCCTCGAGAAAATGCTGGAGCGTGAATTCGGGCGTCAGGCCAAGCAGAATGTTGATGTTGGCGAGGCTAGTATCCGCGTCGAAAATACAGACCTTGGCGCCACGCATGGACAGCGCGATGCCGAGGTTGGTGGTGACGTTGGTTTTGCCGACACCGCCTTTGCCGCTGGTGATAGCGATAATACGTGAGGAATGCGCCGGCTCACCGAGCGCGGCTGTATAGCCATCAATCTCGTGGTCGTGCGAAGGTAATAGTTCGCTCATGTCCATCGTCACAGGCACTGGTTGTAATCGTACGGTTTCGGTCGTGCAAAACCCATCCGCGCGGCCATGATGCGGCCGACGCGCAGGACCCACTTGCTCCGCTTGAAATCATACCGGAAAATAGTGGTGTTGTCTGTGCGCTAGGTATAATTATTTGTTTTATATATATTAAATAATGACTAACAGGTGCCGCTGCAACCGTTTTCGCGGTCGTTACAGGCGTATCAGCGGATGATGAAGAACTCCATCTGAAAGCCGGCCAACTCAATCAGGTCGTGATCCTGCAGTTTTCGATCGTCCTGGTTGATGGCTTTGCCGTTGACCAGCGGCGTATCGGTGGCTCGGCGACCCTTTTTACCCTTGATCGAAAAGATCGTGTAGCCGGTATTGGTACGCGTAATCATGGCCATTTTTATGCCCTTGTAGCCCAGGGTATTGAACGGCTTGCGCAGTTCCAGCACGGTCTTGGCCATAGGGCCATTGAGTACACGGATTCCGGCTAACGGCATGCCGCGCACCTCATCGTCGACGTCGCCGGTATTGGGTAGTAGTTGCGTCTCGGCAATCTCGGCCTTGATGAACATGGTCGGTTCGTAAGCGGCTTTGTCCTCGCAGAAAAAGGTGAACTGGTGCGTGCCGACTTGCACGATATCACCGTGCTTGAGGATTAGTTTGCGTACTCGTTTGCCGTTCAGGAGTGTGCCATTGGTGCTGCCGAGATCTTCGACGTAGGTGTTGCCTACCAGCGTGGATATCAGGGCATGGCGTCCACTTACGGTCATGTCATTCAACTGAATATCGTTGCCGTGTTTGCGGCCGATGCTGATGCTATCTTTGCTGACGGTGTATTCGCGCAGTATCGCCCCATCAAGGCTAAGAATTAACTTTGCGGTCATATATTTTTCTCCATCGCCCCAAGACTTTCGTCTTCCACACGCTGTTTAAGCGGCGCCCAATCTTATGTCCCCGGCAATTGATCCGCGGAAATATATCCGCTGTTAGCGGGAATCGTTTCAGTTTCTCTGTACTGATTAAAATCGCTTTTTGTGCGCGCACAATTGTAGGCATCGTTGCCCGAAATCAATTTCGCATCCAGCAGCTTGCGCAGAGAATTGTCCATACTCTGCATGCCTTGCATGGCGCCGCTTTGAATTACGTTGACCAGTTGATCTGTGCTGCCTTCGCGGATAATGTTGGCTGCAGCCGCATTGTTGATCATGATTTCGAGCGCCGCGACCCGGGCCTTACCGTCCACCCTCCGTATCAGTTGCTGGGCTATAATGCCGCACAACGAAGTGGACAGCATGGCTTTAATGTATTCCCCTTCGCCGGCCGGAAATACATTGGCAATACGCTCGATTGTGGCGGCGGCGCCGTTGGTATGCAATGTCCCAAGAATCAGAATACCCATTTCGGCGGCGGTGATGGCCAAGTGAATCGTCTCCAGGTCGCGCATTTCGCCCACCATGATGACGTCCGGATCTTCTCGCAGCGCCGAGCGTAACGCGTCGGCAAACGATTCGGTATGCGTGCCGACTTCACGTTGGCTGATCAAACACTGTTGGCGCTCGTGTATGTATTCAATAGGATCTTCGATGGTGATGATGTGACCTTTTTGGCTGCCGTTGATGAATTTGATCATCGCCGCCAAGGTAGTGGATTTGCCCGATCCGGTCGGACCGGTAACCAGTACCAACCCTTTGCGCTGCCGGGCAAGAGTTTTGAGTACCGGCGGCAGCGCCAGCTCGTCAAGGGATTTGACGTGATCCGGGATGGTGCGGAATACGGCGCCAATGCCGTCCAAGTGTTGAAATACGTTAACGCGGAAACGTCCCAAGCCCGGCGCGACATAGGCGAAATCGACACCGCCGGTTTGCTCCAAGGTTTGCCGGGGCCGCCGAGGCATGATTTCCTGCAGCAAGGTGGTGGTTTCATCCGTGCTCAAGTTTCGATATTTGACCGGATAGATTTCGCCATTGAGCCGAATCCGCGGCGGATTACCCGACACCAGATGCAAGTCCGAGCCGCCTTGCTCTACCGTCAACTGCAGGAATGCATCGATACGTGCCAACGTTTATCTCTCCCGATTCTTAGGCGTTCTCAACTAGGTCACCGACAGATTGATCTGCGGTAACAATTCCGCGTTGGTGACGTATGCTTGCAACAATTTCTTGTCAATTGCATTCAGGTAAGCATCGTCTGGGTCCACACGTTTATCGCGCACCGCTTCGAGCAACGCCTGATCGATCAACTGCATACCCTTGTCGCGTGATGTCTGGATCATGGACGGTATTTGATGAATTTTTCCATTCATGATGAGGTTGGCGACGGCCGGCGTATTGACCAATACCTCGACTACGGCAACCCGCCGTTGGCCATCGAAGCTGCGAACCAGTTTTTGACTGATAACGCCATGAAGATGCTGTGCGAGAAAGCTGGAAGCTTGCCTCTTCTGCTCCCTGGGCATGGCGTCGACAATGCGATCAAGCGTTTTCGACGCTGACGTGGTGTGCAGCGTTCCCAGCACCAGGTGACCGGTTTCCGCAGCCATCATAGCCATCGAAATGGTTTCCGGATCGCGTAATTCACCAACCAGGATAACGTCCGGATCCTCGCGTAGCGCATCGCGCAGGCCGGCGGCGAAGCTGCGTACGTGAACACCGACTTCCCGCTGGATGACAAGCGATTGGTTGCTCCGGTGCACGAATTCAATCGGATCTTCGAGCGTGATGATATTCAGTCGACGGCTGTTGTTTACCATGTTGATCATGGACGCCAACGTCGTCGATTTGCCGGTGCCGGTGGCGCCGGTGACCAGGATTAGCCCCTGGTTGACGAGTAGTAAGTTGGCGACGATCGGTGGGAGTCCCAGGTCCATGAGACTGGGGATACGTGGTGGGATGACGCGGAACGTCGCACCGATGCCGTCTACTTTGCGAAATAAATTAACGCGAAAGCGACCGACCTCATCGTCTTGATAAGAGAAATCGAGATCGTCCCCCGCTTCGAACTGCTCGCGCTGTGCCGGAGTTAGGATTTCATAAATCAAATTCTCGAGTTCCTCCAAGCTTAACTCACGATACTTCACCGGCGACAGTTCGCCGAGATTACGTAGCAGTGGCGGTACGCCGGTGGCCAGGTGGATATCGGAGCAGCCTTGTTCGCGTCCCAGCTGCAGAAAGGCGTTGATGCGCGGCATCAGGAAATCTCTCCATTGATTCGCCGCAGTTGCCGCCCGAGTTCGTCGAAGCTTTGGTAGCGATGATTCGGGTCGAGCGCCATCGCGGTTAGAATGACGCCGGACAAGGCCTCCGGGATTTCCGGATTGATTTTATCCGGTGGGGCGGCTTCACCCTCGACATGTTGCAGCAGTATGGCCATCGGATCGCTGCCGGTGTAGGGCGGGCGACCGGTAAACATTTCGTACATGATAACGCCCAAACTGTAAATGTCAGCGCGGGAGTCGGTGGGTTTTCCACGCGCGCGTTCCGGAGACATGTACGTGGGCGTGCCGATGAGAAGACCGGTTTTGGTCAGCGTCGCATCGGTGTTGGTTGCGGCTGCCGCCAGTCCATAGTCGACGATCTTGACCGCATCACCGTCACCGACCAGTATATTGGCCGGTTTGAGGTCGCGGTGAACGACATTCACGGCCTGTGCAGCGGCCATGCCGTTACACATGCCCAGGATTAACTTGAGCCCGCGTTTGGTGGCAAGCGCCTTGTGCGCAGCTAATTCATCGGCCAACGAATGACCGGGGAAATATTCCATGGAAATGGCGAAAAGGTTGCCAAAGGTTATGAATTCATAGATGCGAATGACATTCTCGTGCGTGACTTTGCGTGCGTAACGCAGCTCCTGGATGAATCGTTGAATCATGTTCTGATCCTCCGACAAGCGAGAATGCAGAAATTTTAGAATCATCTGATCCTTGACCACCATATCCTCGGCCAGGAATACTTCCCCAAAACCGCCTTTACCCACCTTACGTATAATTTTGAAGCGATCGGCGACAATGGTCCCGGCTTTCATCGCCGTCACGTCGATGCGGCGGTTGCGCGCATTGGTTCCGGTGGTCTGAGGCGATAGATCGATCATTGGTGCTTCGTCTGCACCTTTCGCGCCGGCGTCACCGGGCGTTGGTTGCTGGTTGCTAGCGCTGGTGCGCGTACTGATCGAGTTGAGTGATTTCTGGATGATGGTGCGTTCATTCTCGGAACTTACCGCGATTAGCTGCGTCATTGCTGCTTGTACGAGCGAAGAGTGTTCGTTGTCGGTTAGTTTGTCGAGCGCTTGGATCGCCTCGCGCCGGATCGCCTCGTCCGTGCTGCTGAGAAATGGCACGATGGCGTCAACTGACGCTTTGTCGCCTAAGCTCGCGAGTGTACGTATGACCATTTCGGTCGACTTGGTTTCGCCGCCCAACATGGCGCGCAGGGCGTCCACTACATCATCGCCACCCATGGCGATGATGGCATCCGCCGACCGTTCCCGTACCCACCAGTCGTCGTCGCCGAGTGCTTGCAGTAGATAGGCGATGGCGCGTTCATCGCGGCTGTTGTTGAGAATTTCGACGGCTGTACGGCGCAGAAATTCGTCTTCATCGCGGATCAGGGTTAGCACCGCCTCCACCAATTTCGGGCCACCAATCTTTCCCAGTGCATCGGCTGCTCGTACGCGTACCCACCAGTCTTTGTCGCGCAGCGCCACCAGCAGATCCTTGATGGCGCGCTGGTCTACGATTTCATTCAGTACCTCGACCGCCGCGCGGCGTACATATTCGGAATCGTCTTGCAATATCTCGATGAGATACTGAATGGTGGCGGCATCTTGGATTTTTACCAGTGCTTCGATGGCCTTGTTTTGTACGGTCAAATCGGGGTCGCGCAAAAGGTTGACCACGACTTTGGCGGGAACCGGAATCGTAAGCTGTCCCAGGCCGTCGAGAGCGGCTTGGCGTACGTTTTTGTGACTGTCGCCGAGCATATCAACCAGCGCCGTGCGCGATTCAGGCGTACTGAAACGCCCGAGCATGCCTGCCAGGCGTGCGCGCACGCCCGGATCGGCGATTTTAGCCCGATGGACGACCAATGTGACGTCACGCTCGGTGAGCGATTTGTCGAGCAACTGATAGACGATCGGGCGCGTGCTGGACGACACTTTGCCGAGCAGGCCGACCAACTCTTTGTGGCTTACGCGGCCAAGGTGCGTCAACATGATTCGTCCCAACGCCGTTTTTGAGATATCGGGTTCGACGAATAGATCCATCAAGCGGTTTGGATCGAAGTGCGCCGATTGGCACAGCACCCGCGTAATGCTGTCGACGACGCGATGGTCGGGATGTGATAGTCCTTCGAAAAAAGGCGCCAATGTAGCGCTACTGACGAAGCCGACCAACAGGCTCTCGATACCGGCGGGATTGGCGGCGCCCTCGAGCGAGCGAATGAGTTGTGGAATCGCGCTGGGGCCGATTTGTTTGAGTTTGAGCGCAGCTTGCACGGCGTCCGGTGACGAGGCTGAGGCGGCCGAAAGAATGGTATCTATCGCCTTAGTTGTCTTGTAACGATCCAACAAACCCATATCAAATTCCTGGCGGTATCAGCGTTCGGCGTAACAGCGGCCGAAACGGTTATGCGTCGCCGAGGTCGGTGGCGTGAATGATATACGACTTATTCACCAGGCAGGCCGTGGTGCCGTCCAGCGCCAACTTTATGAATCGATCGTCGGTTCGATTGAGATAGTCATAGAGCCGAGCGCGGTCCGGCGGCAGCGGTTGGCACACCGTTCCCGTAATCAGCGAGCCATCCATGAGCTGCAGACGGCAATCATAGGGCTTGGCATCGGGATGTGCATTCGTGTCATCGTCGAACTCGACACGCACGATCGAGGCTCGATTGTAAAATCGGACTTCGTCAGGCTGCTCGCGACGTAATACCACAAACGCCTCGGTTTGATTCAGCGTCTCGAGCGGTTGTTGTTCGCCGGCGTGATCGCTACTGTACTTGTTCAGGAACATGTGGCCGATAACCCGGCCTTCCGGGTGCACCCATAGGGTGACTTTTCGTTGGGTTTTTGGAACCTTGAGTAGATCACTTGCCATGGTGCCGCTCCGCTTGACCGATAATGCCCGTGGCGCTTTGCAGTGCGCCGCAACGTATTTTCGGCACGAGCCTTCGCGCCGATTTCTAGGTTTCAGGAAAACAGTGTAGCATCATCGGCTTATATCGCGATACGGTTGTACGGTCGAGGGCAATTGGGCGCGCGCTGGCGATGTCCCGGGTCAGACGCCGAGGCTTGCGGCACATGATGGTCGCGCGCGCGCGCGCGCGACGCAGGAAATTGTCCACCAAAGTGCTATATTCAGGCGCACATGCCGATTTTTTGGCGCACTTGAGTCAAGTTCGCGCGCCGGCGAACGCTAAACCTAGTATAGGGCTCGCGCAAAGTTTGGCCCGCGCGTGGTTAAGGAAATTGGACCTAACTCGTAGCTTATTCACTATGACCAATATTATCTATGGAGACGCGACCCACGTCGGCTGCGTGCGTGAAAGTAACGAGGACTTCTACTGTGCCGATGCGGACCTGGGTTTATGGCTGGTCGCCGATGGCATGGGCGGCCACGAGGCCGGAGAGGTAGCCAGCCGTATCGCGGTGGACTTCATCCGCGAGCACGTGCACAAAGGCGTAGCGCTGCTCGACGCCGTCGCCAGCGCGCATGCGGTGGTACGCATGGCGGCGGAGCAGGGTTTGGGTCAGGTCGGCATGGGCGCGACCTTGGTTGCCTTGAAGTTAGTGGGTAGCGATTACGAGCTGGTGTGGGTCGGTGACAGCAGGGCGTATCTTTGGAGTCACGGCGCCCTGACACAGTTGACCCGCGATCATTCGTTGGTGCAACAGTTGCTGGATGCCGGTCAGATCGAACCTGAAGATGCTGCTTCGCATCCCTATCGAAATTGTGTGACCCAGGCGTTGGGAGCGGCGGATATTGATGCTATCGAGCCGGGGCACATGAGTGGCACACTGTATGCCGGAGAGCGCGTGTTATTGTGCTCAGACGGTTTGACCGGCGAAGTGAGCGACAGCGAAATTGCGGCTGTCTTGTGCGAGGAGGTCGACGAGCAGAGCTTGGTCGACCAGCTTATTGCGAAGGCGCTCGAATTTGGCGGTTCCGACAATGTCACCGTGTTATTGGTGTCGGCGCCCGCGGATGCGCCGTGCCGACCCGTCGAGGATGAAACCATTCCGCTGACCAAAGTTGCTGCGCGCCGCGCCGTGTCGCCGAACTAGTCAGTTGATATAGAGCCGCTACACGAGCTCCGCACGCGCCCATTATTATGATTCAGCCCAGGCGTCCGGCAAGGCGTTGGGTTCCTCATTAATCCGCGTCATAACCAGATGAAATGAACCTGCGGCATTCTCTTCGTATCGAATCCAATTGTCTGGCGCAAAATACGGAACGAATTTCTCGTGGTGCCTGAAGCCGAGATGATTAATCTTCTCCAACCACCACGGGTACGGTTTAACCGTACGGTGTAGATTTACGCCGTCGATATAATCGTCGACAGTCGAAACCGACATGATAACAACGCCGTTGCAATCGAGATTCTTATCGATATTGTCAAACACCGTCGATAGGTCGGTCTCTTCGATGTGCTCAAGAAATTCCCATGCAGTTATTATCGAGAACTTCACCGGCACGGATTTTCCAGATTCGAGGCAGGAAGAAAATTTAAATGGTTTAGTCGCATCTGCGGTGAACAGCCGATCAGGAATCGTTGCCCACTCCGCGCGGGCTCTGATTTTTGAATAGTCGCTGCCCTCTAAACCAATGGCCAGAGCGCCCGCATCGTGCATGGTCTTGACAAATCCTCCGCCGGAGCAACCGATGTCTAAAAGGCGGATATTTTCCAGGCCCAGCCAATTGATCAGCTTTATATTAAAATTCAAATTTGTACTGTTGTCGCGTTTTGTTCCCCAAGGATGTATATGATCGAGGCTATCGACCGCTACTCGGTGATCCGATTCGATATTTATCGTCATGCGGTCATATTTCAGTAGTCGTCTTACCGCTCCCCCCGAGATTTGCGCCAATAAAATTTGTTTTGCCGGCGATGCGTTCTCATGAAATTTAAAATCAATGAACTCTACTAATTTTTGTATACTGTCAGCATGACTTGCCCTACTCGGGGGCAGAATTTTCCGAGCCAACTTTCGGAAGCTGTTAGCAAAACCTTGTCTACTCGAATCTGTAGTAAAAAAGCGCCTCATATCCGTTTCCCTTACAAGTGATTAGCTAAGTCGATAACACGAGCGCTTATCTGCGGCCGAGCCCGCACGACTGTTTTTATTTATCCGCCTCATTGCTGCCCTAGAATAGTCGGGGCCTTCATGTTCCGTGCATGCGAGTCGGTGCGTGACAAGATCACGGGAAAGTACCGTCGGCTATGGTGACATATAACTGCGATTGAGTCATTCAGTTCGTTGTGCCCATCTTAGCTAAATCAGCAACTTCACCTTGGGTTCGGCGCCCGTGGCGAGATCCAGCTGTGGCCGGCAGACGAAAAGGCGCGCCGGTTTGATGCCGAGTTGCGTCGCCAGTTGTTGCTTGATTGCGGCTGCTCGCCGGCGCGCCAGTGTCAGCAGCCGCTCATCGGCAACGCGTGCGACGGTGGACGCGCTGCCGGTCGCTTGGGCGTTTCCGGTGGTCGCGGTATGCAGTGCCCGACGGTCGGATTCCGTCGCATTTCCGCAAATGCGCACACGCAGCTCTGGTCGCGCTTTCATTAGCTTTGCGATGCGCCGCAGATACGGCGCCGCATCGTTGGGGATCGCGGCGTTGCCGGCTTGAAACAGGATTGGCTGAAGTTGCACCGCGCTGGCCGCGTTGTTGGCCAATTGCGCCACCGCGATGATGGCGCCGTAGGGTTGCAGGGCCAGTTTGACGTAGCTTAGTGCGGCCAGCTGCAGTGAATTGGCGAGTGCCTGGTTGATGGTGTTGGCGAGATTGAAGCGTGGGTCGTTGAGTCTGCCGCTGACGGGAATTTGCAGGCGAATATCGTTATCGCGATCACGTAGCATATCGAGCGCGGTATCCAGGGAAATCGTTAATGAAGACGTCAGCGAGCGCATCTTCGCCGAGTCGCTGGGCACTATTTTCAGATTACTCAGAACCAGCGCGCTGCTGCCCGTGAGTTTGCCGTAGTCGATGTCGATTTTCACATCGGCGTCGAGATGGCCGCTGTCGAGGCCATATCCCAGGTTCCGCGTGGCGTAACCCGAGAGCGGCGGCAAATCCAAATTGTGAATTTTGCCCGTCAACGCTAATCGCAACTGCGAAGCGAATGGCGCAATTTTCCCCTGCAATCGTGCCTGCGTGTATTTGCCGATTTTGGCGCTGAGGCTCAGCAGACTACTGTCTCCCGGTTTGGCGCTATCGAGCCGTTCCAGATTGGCGCTTTCGATGGCGACGGTGGTGCGATAGGCGGGCTTGAAGCTATCGTCCTGAAAATGAATCTGACTATTTCCGGTGAGTTGCAGTCGGTCAATGCGTATTGTCCGTTGGGCGAGGCCCGTGTCGATGCGTTCAGGTGAATCAGCAGCCGACGCTAGCGCGCGTCCATCGAGCCCATGCCATTTCCCAGTTTGGTCGCGCTTGATTTGGGCACTGACGCCGTCGACAATCATGTCCGCAACGCTCAGATGGGAAAGATCTCTGAGCGCCACGTTGCGCAACTTCGCCGTCGCGATATGCAGAGGAGGGCGTAACGGTGGGCCGTCTATCGCGGCCGGCGGGTTACCGAGAGTGACATCGGCGAAATTCAGTTCACGCATGCGGATGTCGTAAGTGCCGCGGGTATGGATTGTGTTTGCTGCCAGCCGCCGCAGTCGCAATACGCCCCGCGCCTCGGCCGGATCGCGTAGCGTCACGCCGTCGAGAGTTAAATCACCGCGCATTTCATAACCGGTTGGTACGTCGTGGCGTCCGAAGCCGAGTTGGCCTTGCCAGTTGGCGTGCGTGATCGTAGTTTTCGATTTACGCGCGCTGTCGTTCAGATCGATTCCGGTTGCATCCAGGTGGCCGTCGGCGCTGATCGATGGTCCTGGGTAACCAGGTACGAATTCCAGTTCCGCGCTGCCGGCCCAGGCGATTTTGTCGTCGTCGAGAACCGCATGGGCGCTGCGCAGGTGCAGCATGCTGAGGCTTGCCGTGCCACTGTGGCTAAGACTCAACGTGCCGTCACCGTGCAGTTTCGCCTTGAACGTTCCATCCAGATCGGTGACACCCGTGAGCTCAGTCAGTTCCGTTTGCAGGTGGCCGGCCACGGTGGCCAGCTTGAAGCCGTGTACGCTGAGCTTGCCGTTCACCGTTGGTTCGGATGCGAATGCCCTCACTTGGGCCTGGAGCGCTACGCTCCCGCCGCCCAGGCTGCCATGTATCGTCAGTTGCGCGGGCTGTTGATGTTGCCAACTGCTGAGCGCGTTCAACAAGGCGTTTTTTATCGCTAGGACCGTATGCGTGCTCGGATCGGCATAGTGGATACGCGTGTCGCTGAGTTGCAGTGAATCGAGACTGATGCCCCAGCTGAACGATTGGTGGAGACGGCCGAACGACGGCAAGGCGAGGCCGGCGATGCGCCAGAGTCCGGACTTGGACCGACTGACGGACAGATCGGCGTGCTCGACGGCGACGGCGTCGAGCTGTAAGCGCTTGTGCCACAACGGCAACCACGCGACGCGTACGCGGGCGCGTTGAATCGTCAGCGACGAACTCCCGTTACGCGTAACTTTCGCGCCTTCGATGACCAGCGAGCCGGTAAACGGGTTGAAATCGACGTTGCCGATGCGTGCGGTTTCTGCGCCATGCTCCACCAGCCAGCGCTGCAAAGCGTACTGAATCGCGAACGGCGCGCCGACCAGCAAGGCTATCGCCAGCGCAGCCAGCACCAATACGACGCGGGTGCTACGCCGTCGCAAAAGGCCGGGAGAGGGTTCAGGCCCGGATGCCCGGGCCGGATACGAGCGTGCCATAGCACGCTATTGTGGGCAAAATGGCTAGCGGATGCCAGCGGTGCGGCATCATTTGCCGCACCGTTGTGCCGAGCCCTACCAGCCGTAACCGAGAATCAGCAGGTAGGCGAGATCGGTTTTTTTCTTGCCGGCCACGGGTGTGTTGTCGAATCGGGCATCCACCTCAAATGACGTATTCAAGTGTTTGGACAACGGCACGCGGATACCTGTCTTGGCCGAAATAAGGATATCGTTGGCGTTCGTCAGCCCGATGGTCCCCTCATTGTTGTGAAAAAACTGGAACGCGTGACGAAAGAAATATTGGTTGTAGTCGACCGCCCAGCGCGCGGACGGGTAGGCATCGTCGGGGCCGACGAAGTGATCTTCGTTGACGTACGCCAGGCCGGCTTCTGCGGACAGATTCTTTTCGTCAGACTCCCAGAATTGGTGTCCGAGGCCGCCGCCGAGCGTGGTTCTGAGGCGCAAATCGGTGAACTTGTCGCGCTCGAAGCGGGTGCTGATGTAAACGTAGCGCTTGCGCGACAGAAAATGATCGTACTTACTATACGCCGTAATGTTGTTGGCGGTTTCCGTGCCGCTGTCCGAGGCGCGATTGATTTGACCGCCAACGGTGTAGCGATTCGATCGCGTACGCGCGACCATTTCCGCGTCGAAGTGTATTTGGCGTGTACTGGTATTGCCGGAGGTCGCGTTTATAGCACCATTTACGCGGCCCTTGAGTTGCACGCCTTTACCCGTGATTTCCGGCGGTGGATTGATGTAGGCTACGTTCGACAGAGCAATCGGCGCGGTTTTGATGACACTGCCCGACTGCAGGGTGACCTTGCCGCTTTCCGCCGGCGATACGGTGGCTTTCAGGCTGGTGTCGTCCTTGAGCAGGACACGTACCGGTTTGTCGGTGGTAAGCGATTCGACCTCTTTCCAATCGATGGTCAATTCGCCCGCGTACGTGGTCTTGATTTTTAGTTCATTGCCGGCCTTGCTGATCACGGTGCCTGTGAGCGTGTCGCCGTTTTTCAGTTTCACTATGTCGGCGCGGGCAACGAAGGAACAAAGAAAAAAAACAACGCTCAATGCCAGTGAACTGGCAATGTTTTTATTTGACATTGTCGAGCGACTCCTGCGATTTTTTCGTGGATTTCCAGCGAATGTTCGTTTAAGGATAGCAATTGAGTCGCGGATGCGCACGACTAAATTGGCGCACGCACGCTGCGCTGATGACGGATACTGCGCGGGAAAAATGTCGGCACGAACGTCAGCGGCCTGTTTTTTTGCCCAAATTACGCACTCGATTGCGCAACACATAAGGTAAGGGAGGAACGATGCCACAAAGTGATTTAGGGTTGATTGCCGCCTGGATTCTGGATGGCAAGGGCGGCGGCCAGGAAATCGGTTGGGATGAAGTCGATGCTTGGTCGCCCGCGGCGGGCGTATTGTGGACGCATCTTGATTACAGCGCCGGTCCTGCGCAGGAATGGTTGCAACAACGCAGTGGTTTGGATCCGATGGTATCGGAAGGCTTGCTGGCCGAAGAAACTAGACCGCGCAGTATTTTCATCGGTGGAGGACTGCTGGTCACTTTGCGCGGTGTCAATATGAATCCCGGCTCCGATCCCGAGGATATGGTCGCCATCCGTCTGTGGAGCGATGGCCAACGCATCGTCAGTACTCGCAAGCGGCGGCTCCTTACCGCAACCGACATGGCGTGTGCGCTTCGGGAAGGCCACGGGCCACAGACCGCAGGCCAGTTTTTGGCGTCTATTGCCGACATGATGATGGAGCGCATGGCTGACGTCATTGACTCCATTGACGACACCGTGGATGACTTGGAGACGCAAGTCCTTACACAACAAAGTCACCAGTTACGTCCGCGTATTGCCGATTTACGCCGCGAAGCGATAGGCTTGCGGCGCTACCTCGCGCCACAGCGCGAGGCGCTCGCGCGTTTGCACATTGAGACTGTTGATTGGTTGAGCGATGTCGACCGTATTCGTTTACGCGAGGTGGCCGATCGCGCCATGCGCTATATCGAGGATTTGGACTCGGCCAGGGAACGCGCGGTGGTTACGCAGGAAGAGTTGATGAGTCGAATTTCGGAACAGATGGATCGGCGCATGTATCTGCTATCGATCATCGCCGCCATATTCCTGCCACTCGGGTTTTTAACCGGATTGTTAGGCGTCAATGTCGGCGGTATACCCGGGGCTAGTTATCCAGGCGCTTTCTTGTTGTTCATCTTTTTATTGGTCTGCGTGGTGATGTTACAAATAACGATTTTCAAGTGGAAGCGCTGGATGTAACGCCCCGACCGGCACATGCGCGTAGAACGGTACCATGGGTACGGTTGCGTATCCATTGTTCCCGTCCGGGTCATCTTATGGCAGATCTCACTGCCGTTACCGTTGTCGTAGGCACGGCTTCAGCCGTGCATGACTCAACGTCATGACATGAGGCGACCAATTCTCCTTGGCGTTCTTGGCGTCTCCACGAGAGTAATCCGGGTTGGCTTGATCTTGTATAAACTCGAGCTCTCGCAAAGCCGCTAAGCTCGCAAAGGAAACACAGGATTTATGCGTTTGCAGCCGCGCATGGACGGACTAAACCGGACCAATGCACGGTTAAAGCCGTGCCTATATGGTCATAGGACACGCGGTGATTACGGCAGGGTTTTGTAGGCACGGATTCATCCGTGCACAATTCAAAGGTCGCGACACGACGTAGCCTATTCACCTTGGCGCCCTTTGCGTCTTTGCGAGAGCATCATTTGTGTTAGCCGAATCTTAATCTCTCGCAAAGCCGCTAAGCACGCAAAGGAAACACAGGATTTATGCGTTTGCAGCCGCGCATGGACGGACTAAACCGGACCAATGCACGGCTAAAGCCGTGCCTACAAAAATCATACGGTACGCGGTTAATTGTGGCAGGGGTTTTGTCGGCACGGACCGCTCCGCGCAGAACGCACCCATGACCAAAGCCACGCGGCGGAAGCGCTACCTACAGCCTCCGAACCGTGTCGGGCCGGTGTAGTCGGTCGGCGCACACCACGCGCGCTCTCGAGCAAGCCTTGCCGGTCCGCCAGGGATCTGAATCGATCGCTTGACAGGTTGGCGTCGGCAACCTAAAGTCCGCGGAATAAGTACGTAAAAGCAGATCGGGCAGTAACATTGAGTACTTTAAAACCGGAGGAGATCAAAAAATGACGAAAATACCAAGAATGTTGGGTACTTTGATCCTTTCAGCAGCACTGGCCGCCCTCGTCGGTGTGACTCCCGCGGCCCTCGCGGCCAAGGACGTCGGTAAAGGACACGATCATCGTACCTTTCACGCCAATGGCAAAATCGACTATGGCAAGATCGGCGACTCGTATAAGGCCGACTTAGTCATGTATTTAGCCGGCAACCAATTTATGGTGATGCAAGACTTGATCGGCGACTTCCAGAAACGTAACCCGGACATCAAGACCGTGTTCGTGGAAACTATCCCGCCCGGCCAAATTCTCAAGGGACAGCTTCTCAAACAGGGTAAAATCGCCGGCCATAAGATCGCCATGAATCCCGATCTATTCGCCAGCGTAAACGTCAATCACCTCAAAAAATTGCGCGCCAAAGACATGATGCGTGATTACATGATTTATACCCATAATAAGCTCGAGCTTGAGGTATTAGAGGGCAATCCAAAACATATCAAAGGCCCGGAAGATTTGGCGCGCGATGACGTCGTGGTGACGTTGCCCAACCCGTTAACCGAAGGCATATTCAAATTTTACGGCTCGAAAATGCTCAAGATGCTTGGCATCTATGAGAAAGTCACGGCCAACAAACAATGTAAGAGTTGTTGGGCGATCGAAGGCAAAACGTGGTTTACCTCGCGCCATCATCGTGAAACGCCGATTCGCCTGCTGGAAGGTAAGACCGACGTCGGACTGGTATGGACCACGGAAATTACCTATCAACGCAGCATCGGACGCAAGATCGAAGGCGTAGTGATTCCGCCGCCATACAATATGCAGAGCAAAGTGGCTTATGCCATCGGTGCATTGAAGAAGGGCCGTAATCAATACAATGCCACGCGGTTCTTAGCGTATCTGGGTACCGATGAAGCCCAGGATATTTACGCGAAGCATGGTTTTATCCGCGCGACGCAGGAAGAGCGCCGGCTCAAGCCATTGCCGACGCCGGCGATGAAGAGTCGCGCCCATTAAGTAGATGGTCTCGATGTGAGCGGAGTAGCGCGCGGGAGTTCTTGCGCCCGTGTGCTACTCCCGCACATTCCGACTCGGCGTTGAGTTTTAGTGCACTTCAAAACCAGTTTTTGCGCTTAAATATAAAGAGCATGGTCGCCGCGATGGCGACCATAATCAGCCATATTAGCGGGTAGCCGTAGTACCAGTTCAGTTCCGGCATCGCCCACGGACTCTTGGTGTTGTTGCCAAAATTCATGCCGTAGACACCGACGATAAACGTCAACGGAATGAAGATGGTGGCGATCACGGTTAGCACACGCATGGTTTCATTTAGGCGATTGCTGACACTGGAGAGGTATAGATCGACCATGTTTGTCGTCATATCGCGGTAGGTCTCGAGCAAATCCATGATCTGTACGGTGTGGTCGTAACAGTCGCGATAGTAAATTTTTATGTCATCGCCGATCGGCACGACTTCATCGCGAATGATGGTGTTTAACACTTCGCGCTGCGGCCACAGCATGCGGCGCAGAAGCAATAGTTCGCGCTTGATGCGGTGAATTTCACGCAGTGTGTCCTTGCCGGGATGATTTAAAAGCGCCTCTTCCAAATCCTCAATTTTTTCTCCGAGCGTTTCCAGGACCGGGAAACCTTCGTCGATGACCACGTCCAGTAGCGCATACAGCAGGTAATCCGATCCTCGTTTACGTATGCGACCGCTGTGTCGGCGCAGTCGCGTGCGCACCATGTCGAACGGATCGGTATCGCCGTCGTGAAAGCTGACCAGAAAATTATCACCCTGAAACAGACTGACCTGATGCACGTTAGTGACTGCGCCGGCGATTTCAGGATGGCTCATTATGACAAATAATTGATTGTCGAAAAAATCGGTTTTTGGCCGTTGTCCGCTGTTGATCACGTCTTCCATGGCCAATGGGTGCAGTACGAAAAGCTCGCCAAGGCTGCGCAGCGTATCCGGCGTGACCGTTCCCTGCACATGTATCCAAGTGACAGAGTCGCGTTTGAGTTGCAGCCGGCATTCGTCCAGCGAGGCAAGATCTTTTTCTTCGAAATCGGTGTCGGTATAGTCGATCAGGCTGATGCGCGGCTTCTTGGCATCGCTTGTCGACGGTGGTTCACCGAGCGTGCCCGGTGACGTCCCCGGCGGATGATAGCGTTTGATAAAGTGACCCATGTGTTGGCGCTCGTTTGTCGTTTTGAACTCTGCCGCCGCGGCCGGTGCCGGGGCTCTTATGCCGATGATCGGGGTATGTACCACTGTCGGCACGCGAAGATCGCGACTGCGGCTACGCGGTAACCGCCCGGCGAGGCGCCGATCAATGCGCTGAAGCGGAGCTGGTGGTGTTGGGAAGCCGATCAGTACGCTCAGTCGCTGTACGTAAACCGGGCCGTGCCACCGCCTCCCGCGTTGCCGTCATACGCTTAACCGACTAAATCAGAATTTCCCTCGCTGTTGGTCGACCTGGTGCGTGTCGCGCGAGCAACCGGTATAAGAGTGCCATAGCCAACCGGTATGGCGCAATCGAACGCTGCGGCCGTAAGGGGCCTAACGTGGCTGCCGGTGCGGAACGACTAGCGTCCTCTATGCCATACCTGCTATAAAGTTGTGGAGGCTGAGCGCGCTGTCTGAGCCACCGTAGCTTGGCGTTGCGGTTGCGTGTCATCCGCAAGGCTATGGCTCTCGGCGCCATGAGGGATTCGATTTCGTTCATACAACTTAAAGATGGGTAGATATGAAAATCTCGGTTAGATGGATGCTTCCCATACTCATGTCTGTGGCGTTGTTCGCGGCGCTCGGCGCACAAGCAAAGGAGCCAATCGGTTGGATCGAGAAGGCGACGATCTATCCAGGCGGCGTAACTTTTCCTGCGAAGATTGATAGCGGCGCGAAGGTGACGTCGTTACATTGCAAATGCGATCCACCTTTCGAGCGTAATGGAAAGAAGTGGATTGCGATTCCTATGCTCGACAGTCATGGAAAGTCGATCGTGATCGAACGGGAAATCGTACGCACTGCGCGAATCAAGCAACATACCGGGATTCCGAGCAAGCGCTACGTAGTCATGCTCGGGGTGTGTGTCAAAAACGTGTATAAAAACGTGCAAGTCAGTTTGGTGGACCGGTCACGATACAGTTACCCATTACTCATCGGCAGAAACTTCCTCGCCGGTAGTTTTTTGATCGATACAGGCGCCAAATATACCGCTCAGCCGGCGTGTAAACATGTTCCCAAGTAGCGCATGCGGAGTAATGTCGAGCAGAGCATGGCCTTGACCGGTCCCTTGCGGGCCGCGTTACCCAATAGGTTGGTTGGCGATGTCGTATAAGTCGGTTTAGCGGAACAGGCGGCGCCAGACACCGCCGGGTCGGTGTAGACTGCGCAAGAAGCTGGGAAATTGCAGATCAAGCTCTCGTTCCAGGCGCTCGGCGGTACGCTTGACCGCACTGCCGTGGGCGTCCATTTCCCGGTATGCCGCCAAGGCGATGACATTGCCTCTGCGGTGCACGGGGAAAATCAGTACGTTGCCGTCGAAGTGTGACTTCAGTAGCCGTATAGTTTTGTGATAGCCGGTATCGCGGCCGGACCAAAGATTGCAGGCAATAATCCCGTCGGGTTTGAGCGCAGTCGCGCATGAACGGATGAAATCTTTTTGTCCAACGCATTCCGGCGTGCCCTGCGCCGTAAAGGCGTCAAGGAGAATCACGTCATAACGCTGGTTTGGACGATGAACGCGCATGAAATTGGCCGCATCGTTCACATGGATATGTAGCCGTTCGCATTCCGGTAGGCAAAAGAAAACATGGGCCAGTTTGACGACTTGATTGCTGCACTCGATCACGTCCACCTGACAGACCGGAAAGTGATGAAGTAAAAACTTCGGCATGGACCCGCCGCCGAGTCCGGCTATCAGAATCGTTTTCGGCTCATCCGCGAACAGCAAAAAACACATCATAGCGCGGGTATAAGGCAGTATTAGCGAATGCGGCGTGTGCAGCAGCATGGCGCTCTGTCGCGCCACGGTTCCGAAATGCATAGCGCGCGTCGGTCCGTCGTCATAGATTTCAATCGGTGTTTGACCATCGTGGCTGCGGTGAATCAGCTTGCCGTTCGGGCTAAGCTTGGTCATGGCCGGTCAAGCTTATCCGCCCCGTGCGGATTGGTCCGTCGGCACGGGTGGATTGGTTGGCGCGATCGGCGGCATTCGGGCCTTCAGGCGTGTGGGCTTTCGTCCTAACCGCTCCTCGTAGATGGCGGTGTAGGCAAGTACGCTGCGTAGATAGTTGCGGGTCTCGCCAAAAGGGACGGTTTCGATCCAGATATCAGCCGGTAACGAATGCTGTTCCGGGAGCCACTGGCGGACGCGGTAGCCGCCGGCGTTGTAGGCCGCGGTAGCGAGCACGGGTTGGTCGTCGAAACGGTTTAGCTGCATGCGCAGGTAGGCGATGCCCATGCGAATATTCATGTCCGCTTCGAATAATTGTGTACTGTGGCGTAAGCGCAATTTCAGGCTATGTGCGACTCGTCGAGCGGTGCGCGGCAGCAACTGCATCAAGCCCATTGCGCCGCGGTTGGAGCGCGCTTTTGGATCGAACGCGCTTTCGCGCCGCATGACAGCGAGCGCCCATGCCGGGTTAATGCCAGCTTGGTCGGACTGTTTGAATACGATATTTTCATGCACGATGGGAAAGCGCAACTGCAGGTCATCTCGATATTGAGACTGCCCGAGTGTCAGAATGGCGCGATCATGCCAACCCCATGACTGCGCCAGTTTGGCCGCTAGACGCAGCTGCGTTTCGCCGAAATTGCGCGTTATATCGCGCCATTCACGCCGTGCGTCGACGATGCGATCGAGTGCATATAGTTCGCGCGCTCTGCGTATGGCTGGCAGTGCAGCCAGTCGTGCCAGTTGTGCGGGATCGAATTTGAGCTCTTTCTCTTCGAAATGATACGGCAGGCCCAAGTGGTCGGCGGATAGAAAGCCTTCGTAGCTCCGGGTTTTCGCCAAGCTCTTGAAGGTGATTTCAGCCTGCCTCGTTTGCCCAAGTTCAGCAAGCCCGCGCGCACGCCAATATTGCCAGCGCACGTCGGCGCGCTCGTTCGGTGTGATTTGCTCGATCCAATGCAATACTGAATGCCAGTCTTGATGGGCCAGCGCGACCCGAATGCGCCAAAAGCGTACGGTACGATCGGCCGAATCGGCTGGAACCCGCGCCAGCCAGTCGGCTGCCTGGGGATCGCCGTCATAAGCCAAGTGCAATGCAATACCGCGTTCGATACTTGCGCGTTCCTGCTCGGTGAGTTCGTAGCGCGCTTCGATCTGCGGCCAAATGCGCGCCGCTTCGGCTGAGTCGGCGCGTGCCAGGCGCTGAATCCCCTGCACCACAATCCAATGTGCGATCCGCGATTTGCTATGTAACGAGCTGTCCGTCAGGATCAAAGACGGCGAGCGGTAGACTTTATACCAAACATCGAGCCAATGGCGTTGCGACGCTAGCAGGTATTTGGCCAAAAACTTCGCCAGGCGCGGATTTCGTGCGTCCATGGCGGCATGAATGCGCTTCCATGCCAGTTCGGTCGTCAGCCCGCCGGACTTATTCCAAGCAGCGAGGAGGGGGTCGCAGGCATCCGGCAGCGTATTGCCGGATAGCCAAATCTTGTCCATATGCGCAAAGGCATCGTGCCGGCGCCCGGTATGTAGTAACGCCAGGCGGTAGTTGCAGTCGGCACGCATGTTTCCTGGCGAAGAGTAGGCATGCAGGTAGGTGCGCCACTGTGCGTGCTTAGCCAATGATTGCAACCAACGGCGGCGCAAGCGCGGCGCCAACGGCGTATCGGCGTAGGTTTTGAGGAAGGTATCGAACTCTTCGGTCGGCGTGCGATCGAAGCGTTGTTGGATGTCCTCGTACCGAAGATAAGGATAGAGCGGATAGTCTTGTAAGCGCGCAAGCAGTTCCACGTAGCGCGGTCGTTGCCCTTGCTTGAGCGCTGTTTCAGCCTCCAAAAACATTTGACGCTGATGTTCAAGACGCGCGGTGTCTTGCGCCTGACCCACACGAACGAACAGCAACAGAAATAATGCCGTCGTGCGTACAAGCTTGGAACTGCGGTTGTGCCCGCAGGCGCATTTGAGGTTGTGTTTAATCATAGTCAGCCGACCTGGGCTGGGTGCCAGTATGCGCAGTTGCTGCGCTCGGCGCAAGACGCGGATTATTTGACGCTGGTTATTACGGCTCGGTTGTGCCGCGGTCGGGTTCCGGTATGATTTGGGCAGCGAATCTGGGCGGGAGTGAACGCGGGTGCGGCAGGCAGAGTTTGGGACGTTTCGGGCTTGGCTGGCGGCCAACCCACAGGTACTGTGGCTTGCCTTGATCCTGCTGCTGCTATTGGCGCTGATTTTGGTGCGCCGACGGCGCATTGACCGCGCCGGCAAGCATGCCGCGCGTCTAATTCCGCAGTTGGGTTTAGATTGTCTGCACGATGTTATGATCCCCGACGGCGTTGGCGGTCAGATTCATTTGGATTATCTGCTGTTAACGGCGCGTGGATTGTGGGTGATCGATGTGCGCGATTACCGTGGCACAATTTTTGGCGCCGAGGGCGTCGACGGCTGGACGCAGTTGATTGGGCGGCGCAGCTATCGTTTTGAGAACCCGTTGTACCTTAATCAGGCGCGGGTTTTTGCTGTGCGCGCGTTGGCGTCAGAGGTCCCGGTGGACGGCACGGTAGCGTTTACCCGCGACGGCCAGTTTCCGAAAGGCATGCCCCGCAACGTTTGTTACTTGCACGCGCTGCCGACACGGCACACGCCGGTCGATAAAGCGGCGCTGGAAGGTCTGCCGATCGCATTGAGGCTGGCGTGGCAAAAAATCAGGCAAGCGGTCGCGCGGCCGCAATAACGCCGATGTTCGTCGTGCTTGCGTCAGGGCTGACTCCAGGCTTGCCCGAATTCGTGCCGCCCGATCGTAAGGCGTTTGTATTGGCGGACCATGATTATGGTCTTGAGAATTGTCGGGCGGTCGATGCGCAGTACCGGCAAGCCGATCTCGATCGGCACGACAGCGCTTGTTTGTTCGTATGCGGACACTTGCAGGAACGGGCGGATGGCGGTTGATTTACCCCCGCCGCCAAGTTTTTCGTTCACGTAGCGGTTTAGCGTAACGATGGTGGCGTCCCACAATACCGCGTTTCCGGCAAACTGGCCGTCAAATCGAACGCGCAATTTGTCCGCGCCCATATCCGACAAGATTTCGTAGTCGTCTGTCATTCGCGCTCCATAGCGACGACGTCGGCTCGGTACTATGCGCTACCGGCGGCGTGAAAAATGCTATTCTAACCCAAGCTACAAGTCGTAGGTTGGCGGCCATGGAACAGGAAATTCGAATTCATCTTAATATTCCCCCGGAGCGGTACCTTGCCTATTATCGCGGTACCGCCCGCACCGTGACCGCGCGCAGCGTTGACGGGCGCAGCGTGCGTTTTCCCGCCACCGTTCTGCAGCCCTTCATTCGTCGCGATGGCATTCGCGGTACCTTTGTGCTGCGTGTCGGCGGCGACAATAAATTTCTCGGTATCCGCAAAGTCGGCGATGATCCAATCGCGGTTGTTTGACCGTTATGGAGACACGTGCTATGCAAGCCCCCGCTATTAAAACCGCCGTACCCAAGCGCCGTTATACCATCGGCAGCTTCAGTGCGGTATTGCTAGGCGATGTGGAAAGTGATGATGCACGGCGGTATAGATATATCTTTGCCGTGGTGGCCGACGGAGACGCGCGACCGAGTTTGTTTGTCACGTGTGAACTGGAGCGCCAAAACTCGTTGGTGCGCACCATCGGTAGCGAGGGTGAGCAGATCGTCGACGTCGAAATTTCGTGCCGCGACATCGACGCGTTTGCGGATTTGGCCATCGGATTGGTGCAAACGGCGTTGGGATTGCTCGATCAGGCGCCGGTTCGTCTTATGTAAGGCGTTGCCGCCGCGGTGCGCTGCGACGGGCCGATGGGTGTCTGGACGGGGAAGCTGCATGTAGTCGTGTTACCGCAGTCATGGCGGCACCGAACCCGACTGGTATGATGGCATAGAAACTACGGATGATCATGCACGCATGAGAAATTGGTGATGACGCGGTATACCGCGACCGGGTGCGCTAGACGGCGGTCGCAGCAGGCGGGATAAAGCGGATGGTGAGTGTAAAGGACAAGACGGCCGGCGCAATTGGCGAACCGGTGTTCGACGCGGATACTTGGGTGCAGGCGATCGCAGCCGAGTTTAGCGCCGATCAGCGTGCCATTGTGCGCCGAGCCGTGGATTTGGCCTGCCGCGCGCACGGCGAACAAAAGCGCGCGTCCGGAGAACCGTACGTTCAACATGTATTCTCGGTCGCTGAAATTCTCGCCGATCTGCACCTCGATTGCGAGGCGATCGTGGCCGCAATTCTTCACGACGTGGTAGAGGACACCAAGGTGACGCTGGCCGAGGTCAGCGAGCAATTTGGAATGTCGGTTGCGCGTCTCGTCGACGGCGTCACCAAGATGAAGGTGGTCGAGGAATTTCCGGGCGCAACCGACGCGCGCGGAAAAAGGGATTGGGCGGACGCTGAAAGTCTGCGCAAGATGCTGCTGGCTATGGTAGAGGATGTCCGCGTTGTATTGATTAAACTCGCGGATAGATTGCATAACATGCGCACGCTATCGCATCTGGATGCCGACAGCCAGACGCGCATCGCACGTGAAACCTTGGAGATTTTCGCGCCACTGGCTAACCGGCTCGGCATCGGGCAATTGAAGTGGGAGCTTGAAGATCTATCGTTGCGCTATCTCGACGCCGATACTTATAAACGGATCGCCAAGCTACTCGATGAGCGGCGAGTCGATCGCGAAAACTACATCGCCGATCTGGTGGCAGTGCTGCAGCGCGAACTGGAAAGGGCGGGAATCAAAGCGGAGGTTAGCGGGCGGCCCAAGCACATTTACAGTATCTGGCGCAAAATGAAGAACAAGGGAGTCGACTTCGATGAAATATATGACGTGCGAGCGGTGCGTGTGTTTACCGATAGCATCGCCGCCTGCTATGGCGCGCTGGGCGTAGTCCATACGCTCTGGAAGCATATACCCAAGGAATTTGACGATTACATTGCGACGCCGAAGGAAAACCAGTACCAATCGCTACATACTGCGGTGATCGGCCCCAACGGCAAAACGCTGGAGGTGCAAATACGTACCCGCGAGATGCACGAACATGCCGAGCTTGGCGTTGCCGCTCATTGGGCCTATAAGGAAGGCGCCGGCCATGACGCGGGCTTTGAGAAGAAGATTGCCTGGTTGCGCCAATTGCTGGAGTGGAAGGAAGAAGAGGATAGTGCAGGTGCCTTCGTCGATCGATTCAAGGCCGAAGTATTCGAGGATCGGGTCTACGTGCTGACGCCGGCGGGCAAGGTAGTCGATTTGCCGGCTGGGGCGACGCCGCTTGATTTCGCCTATCATATTCATACCGATGTCGGTCACCGTTGTCGAGGAGCGAAAATAAACGGCAGTATCGTGCCGCTGGCCTACGAGTTGAAATCCGGCGATCTGGTCGAGATTCTGACTACCCGTAACGGTACTCCCAGTCGCGATTGGCTGAACCCACACCTCGGTTATCTCAGGACGGCGCGTGCGCGCGCCAAGGTACGCTCATGGTATAAGCAACAGGATCACGAAAAAAATGTCAGCGCCGGACGCTCGGCACTTGAGCGTGAGTTGCATCGGCTAGGGGTGTCCGAGATTGGTCTGGACGGATTGACGCGACGATTCCAATTTCAGAAGCCCGACGATTTTTTGGCCGCGCTGGGGCGCGGCGAAGTGACCTCGGCGCAGATTGCCGGTGCGGTACAGGAACTGGCCGCGCCGGCGCGTACCGATCTCGCGCCGGTGGTCCAACCGCGCCGCCGTAGTGCCGGCGTCGCCTCAGGTGACGTGCGCGTCGAAGGGGTTGGCAACCTTTTGACCAACATCGCACGTTGCTGCAAGCCGGTGCCCAACGATGAGATCATTGGCTATATTACGCGCGGGCGCGGTGTGACTGTTCACCGCCGCGATTGCGCCAACGTGCTGCGCGTGCAGCAAGGTAGCCGCGAGCGGTTGATTGAGGTGTCGTGGGGCGGCCATACCGCCTCGACCTATACGGTCGACGTACAGATACTGGCGTACGACCGCCAGGGTCTGCTGCGTGATGTGACTGTGGTGTTTTCCAACGAGAATGTAAATGTCATTGGGCTCAACACGGTAACCGACCGTCAGGACCACGTTGCCCATATGCGCGTGACTTTGGAGATTACTGATGTTCGACAGTTGAGCCGCGTGCTGGATAAAATCGGTCAATTGTCCAATGTCGTAGAAGCGCGCCGATTGAGTTGAGCGCCGCGTGCTGCGTCCGCTAATCGCCGTTGCCATGCCCATTGGCGCCCCGAGCAGGAGTCGAACCTGCGACCTACCCCTTAGGAGGGGGTTGCTCTATCCAACTGAGCTACCGAGGCGGAGTGAAAAGGTGCGGACCGCGCAGGGTGCGGTCCGATCATGAATTTATTGGTGGAGCCGAGGAGGATCGAACTCCCGACCTTCGCATTGCGAACGCGACGCTCTCCCAGCTGAGCTACGGCCCCGCTACTGCCAGGGTATCCTGGGTGTAGAAGCGCCACATTCTAGCACTGCTGTAACCTGGTCTGCTAGCTGCACGGAAACGTCCTATGTCGTTGATCTCGGTTATCGTTCCCACCCTCAATGAAGCGCAACGCATTGATGCGCTTATGCGTGCGCTGCAGGGCCTACGGCAGGCGGGGCACGAAATCATCGTTGTCGACGGCGGTAGCACCGACGGCACGCCGGGCAAGGTCGAGAGGCATGCCGACCGTTTGATCACAGCCGAGTGCGGCCGCGCGCCGCAGATGAACGCCGGCGCAGCCGTGGCCAAGGGCGATCTGTTTTGGTTCGTCCATGCCGATACGCTGCCCTCGGCCGAGGCCATCGCCGCGCTAATGGAGCTGGCAGCGCTCGGGCGACGACGGTGCTGGGGTCGTTGTATGGCCCGCTTATCCGCACCGGCCTGGCCGCTGCGAGTGGTGGAGGCGCTGATGGAGTGGCGCTCGCGCTGGAGCGGAATTGCCACCGGTGACCAAGCCGTGTTTGTGTCCCGATCGTTGTTTGAAGATGTCGGTGGCTTTCCGGCTATCGCGCTGATGGAAGACATCGCGCTCAGCCGGGCGCTCAAACGCAGACGTCGACCACTGCGTGTGAAAGCGCCCGTTTTGACGTCGAGTCGTCGTTGGGAACGTGAGGGCGTTGTGCGTACTATTTTATTGATGTGGTACCTGCGGCTGAGTTTCGCCCTGGGCGCGGACCCGGCGCGCTTGGCGCGCCGGTATTACAAACGTAGCCGTTGTGATTAAGCCCACTACGCTGCGGCAGCGCGCGCATTACCAATTCCCTGATGCCAGGATACTGGTGTTCGCCAAAGCGCCGCTGCCCGGCAAGGTAAAAACGCGCTTGGCGCCCGCGCTCGGTAATCGTGGCGCCGCCATCGTGTATCGCGCCATGTTGTGGTCTTTGCTGCGGCGTTTGGCCGATGAGCGTCTTTGTCCGCTTCAGCTCTGGTGTAGTCCGACACCCAAACACCCATTTTTTTCCGCCTGTCGACGGGCGTTCGGTGTGAGCCTGCACCGTCAATACGGAGTCGATTTGGGCGAGCGTATGCTGTGCGGATTCCGCGCCGCGTCGGGCGGCAATATCGAAGGCGCGGTGTTGATCGGCGCCGACTGCCCGCGGCTAACCGCGGCACATTGCGCTGAGGCGTTGGCCCGCTTGCAGCGCGGCGACGACGCGGTACTGGGACCGACGCTCGACGGCGGTTATGTGCTGATCGGCTTACGTCACGCACATGCGACGGTTTTTCGTCGGCTGCACTGGGGGCAATCCGACGTCGCTCGGCGCACCCGCGCGCGGTTTGATCGTCTACACTGGCGCTGGTCCGAGTTGGAACGCTTGACCGATATTGATCGACCACAGGATTTGCGCGGCTCTGGATTGCGCCTGTTCGGCGCACCCATGACTATGCGCAGGTCCAAACGACGGCGTTAGCGCGCATTTTTGGGCCGTTTGCGCATTAACTCACGCTGCAAATTTATGATTGCCCGTGCTAAGCGCTCATGTAGGCGTGGCGCGAGATCGAGGAAACGGCCACCGAAGTGTGTGTCTTCGTGTGGGCGGCTTACATGATTAACGTAGCGCACCTCCAGTTCACACTCGATTTCGTGTCCATCGGCTAGCGTCAGTGTACAGGGCAGCCGTTCGCCGCATTCGAGTGGCAGGGCGCGCCGAACCATGATACCTAGGCCGGATTCGGACATATCGATTACCCGGCCGCGGAACTGCTGCTGTTGGTCGCAGCGTAGCACGACCGTGATGCCGCTGGTTATGCCGACGCGAATACGAAAATTGGCGCGTTGCTGCAGATAGTTGAGTTGTTCGGGTATGCGAATGCGATAGTAGCAAATGCCGCACTCGCGGCCTACCTGGCGTAAGGTGGCGGCGAAGCTTATGCCGATGCCGTGCAATAGTGCGAATACGTGCAGCTTGCCGTTTGTCAGTAGACGCTCGTGGCCGATGCGCGGAGTGAGCTCGTCGAGCATCATTCGCTTCGCAGGTTCGTCGATGGCTAAAATGGCGCTATTAAATTTGTCGGTCGAGTCAGGCAGCGTTACAGCCAGTATGGCGCGCTGTTCGTGAAGCTGTTTTAACAGTGACGAGACTCGAGCGGCGTCAGTAATTCGTTCACCATCCAAACGGGTCATAGCTTGTCATTTTCGGTCGGTCGTAAAGGTCGAAGTGTATGCGGTACGCGGCGTCGTCGAGCGACCGCGAACGAGAAGTGGGACGAAGCCTTGACGCGGCACATGCCGGTCTATCGGTGCTTAGGGCGTTTGGACTTATCCGCAAAGAAGCGTCGATTGCGTGGGAAAGCGGCGCAGCATGCTCGTTGCCGCGCGTGAACTGCGCTTGTTCGGCGCTGTCCACTTTGCACCATTACGTTGATCGGGTAAATCCAAGAAGGACTAGGCTTTAGCCCAGCTGCGGCTCAAATTTGACGACGTTTGATAACCGTTTTCGCCGTAGGTGGCGTCGTCCGGTTGTTGCCCCTGCAGTATGCTCAACGTATCGCGTAGACTACGGCGCGTTGATTCGACGATGATGCCGTTGATCTGGTTTTGATCGCGGCAGGCGGAGATGGTTTCCAACAGTTGCTGCCACGCGCTGCGCAACTCTGCGCCGGATCGCGATCGCCGCAGAAACAGATCCATGCCGTCGCGACTGCCGTCGCAGCCGGCTTGTTGCAAAAGTTGTACACGCTGAGCATGCAACTGTTCGAGCTGTTCTATGCGCTCGGCTTTGGCGTTCGCCAGCGCTTCGATGGCATCACCGTCGGTGCCAAGCGTCGTGCGCTCCTTAGCGAGCAGTTCGAGCAGGTGTTCGGCATGCTCCAGTTCCCGGGCCACCAGTGCGCGCATCGCGAGCTGCTGTTGCGTTAGGTTCATTGGTTGGCGCTGGGCAGGTAGGCTTCGAATTGGGTGAGCTTCTTGGCCACGTTGCCGGCATGCACGACGTAGGAGCCGTTGTTGACCGCGGTGCGCGTCTGCTCGACGCGCTGCGTATCGACCACCGGGATATCCTTCAGCAGGCTTTCGAGTTTGTGCAACTGCTTCGCCGTCCCGGTCAGACTGACGGTATCGTTTGCGCGCGTCTGCTGGCTCTGCTCGGTGGTTTTCGCGGCTTCGGTTTGAGTCGGCGTCGTTTGGCTGGCGCGACTCGCGCTGGCTGCGATTTGGTCACCTGACTTATTGATTTCTATAGACATTGCTGATGTCTCCTGACTCGTAAGTAGAGTCTTGCACACTCCTATATCGGCCGCGGCCCGCTAAGCTTTAGGGCTACTGCACCGAACTCACGCTGTGTGGGGGATCAGCGTACCTGAACTCTGCCGGCGGCTACCACCGTGCCTTGCACGATGCGCTTCGAACTGGTGTTGCGCACGCGGATGACGTCGCCCTTGGCGCCGTCATTGAGCGCTTTTCCGCCCATGCGTACTTCCACGCCGCCAGCCATTGCCATTAGTGTAACTCGTTGTCCGCGCCGCACCAAGCGCGGCGGACTCAAGAAATCGAAACTCAGCGTCTGACCGCCGTCCAGCGAGCGTCGCAGGACCTGGCCGATGGCCTGCTTCGGCTGTTCCAGTACCGCTCGCGGCAGCGTTGCCAAATCGCGCCGCTCGAGACGTATATCGGCCGCAGTAAGCACATGATTCCGCCGCAGGCTATAGGCCGTGACCAGGACTTTCTCGAATACGCTGGTACGCGCAGATACATACAGCGTCCATGGTTTTGCGCCATTGCAACGTATTCCCACCGTGGTCGCGCCGATTAGGCGCTGGGTGCCGGTGGCGAACGCCGACAACGCAGTTTGGCAGCGCGGTAATTGCAGGCGCGGATCGAGGTCACCGACCGTCACCGTGAATTTGTCGTGATCCTTGCGCAGTTGCGTGACCAGATAGGCGTGTACGGCGGCGCGGATGCTGGCGGCGCTCTGCCGCCCGCTGTCAGCGCGGGCGGAGCCCAGCGTCAGCGCAATGATAAGTCCGAATAGCACCACGTGACCGAGGTGCTGGGCGGCTCGCGCAATCAATCTAAGTTGGTAGTGCTTACACATTTCAATTGTATTCAATGAGTTGTCAGCAACGTAGTGGCCCGCGCCCGGTATTTCGTCAATTTTCCGGCGAATTTACCGCCGAACACCGTCTTCGCAGGAGTTACTGCAAATCTCGTGCCGCCCGCTTGGAGCTTCAGAACCGTCGGGGCAGTGCCGATATGTTGGCAAGCCTAATTCACTTCGGGGAGACGATACATGGTTGGGGTGCTGGACAGTGTTGATCAACGCACACGCTTGGCCGGGCACAACCGCCTGGAATTATTGCTGTTTCGCCTGGGCACCAAACAGGTGTTTGGTATTAATGTGTTTAAAGTCCAGGAAGTGATTCAATGCCCGGCGCTGACCAAGGTGCCAAAATCTCACCGCGTTGTGCGTGGCATCGCCAGTATGCGCGGCAAGACTATTCCGGTAATCGATTTAGGCATGGCCGTAGGCCTGCGTGGCGTCGATGATTTGACTCGCTGCTATGTCATCATCACCGAATACAATCGCAAGACCCAGGGCTTTTTGGTCGAGGGCGTCGATCGCATCATTAATATGAACTGGGAAGAGATCCTGCCGCCGCCGAAAGGCTCGGGTACCGCCAGCTACCTGACCGCAGTCACCCGGATCGACGAAAAGCTGGTTGAAATTATCGACGTCGAAAAAGTATTGGCCGAAGTGGTGGGGCAAATCGACCATATTTCTGAAGGCTTAGTAAGTACGACCGACAGTTCCTTGCCGAAACATATCCTTGTGGTCGACGATTCCAGCGTTGCGCGCAACCAGGTTAAACGCACACTCGATCAAATTGGCATGCAGAGCACATTGGCCAAGAATGGCCGTGAGGCGTTCGATATTTTGAGCCAATGGGCGGACGAAGGCGCGGTGCACGAGCGCATTGCCATGGTTATTTCTGATATCGAAATGCCGGAGATGGATGGCTACACTTTGACCAAGGCCGTGCGGGGCGACCCGCGGCTGCAGGGTTTGTATATCCTCCTCCATACATCATTGAGCGGCGTGTTTAATAATGCCATGGTCGACAAAGTTGGCGCGGATCAATTTATTGCCAAGTTCAATGCCGACGAATTGGCAACTGGCGTTATGTCGGCTCTTAACGAGATTGGCACACGCTGAGGCTTCGTAGCGCGTCGCGGTCGGCGCTTCCTGTTAACCTGTGCTCGGCGTCCGCCGGCGGTCGTCGTAAACATCAGGCGCGGCCGCAAATGCGGTGGCGTTGCGCATGAGATATTTGCAAGTCGAGTAATTATCGGTGGCCCCTCATTCCATTACGCAAGAAGAGTATCTCGATTTCCGCGACTTCCTCGAGAAGGCGTGCGGCATCGTGCTGGGTGACAATAAACAATATCTTGTATCCAGCCGGTTGAGTCGTATTCTCAGTGAATACGAGCTCGATTCGCTTGGCAGCTTGATTACTGCGCTTAAGCATCGACGCTCGCCGGAATTACGTGACCGCATCGTCGAGGCCATGACCACAAACGAAACTTCGTGGTTCCGCGACTCCCACCCATACCAGGTTCTACGCGAACGCGTACTTCCAGAAATGGCCAAGCGTCGACAAAGCACGATTCGGCTTTGGTCGGCTGCCTGCTCGTCGGGGCAAGAACCGTATTCCCTCGCCATGACCGCGCACGAGTACCAGATGGCTAATCCTGGAGCACTGACGGCCGATGTGCAGATCGTCGCCACCGATATTTCGCCGGCCATGTTGCGGGCTGCCCGCACCGGCCGTTACGATGCGTTGGCAATGGCGCGTGGTCTGTCGCCGGAGCGCAAGAAGCGCTATTTTCAAGAACGCGATGGCGCCTGGGAAGTGATTCCTGCTATCCGCTCCCGGGTACAGTTTCGTGATCTCAATTTGCTGCAGAGTTTTGCTTTACTGGGACGCTTCGATGTCATCTTCTGTCGTAACGTGTTGATCTACTTTTCTTCGGACTCCAAGCGCGATATCGCCGGACGGATGGCCAAGTCGCTCAACACCGGTGGCTATCTTTTTCTCGGCGGCTCGGAGTCGGTCAGCGGTTTCAGCGAAGCCTTCGATATGATTCGACACCCCGGCGGCGTCATTTATCAGCTCAAGAGCTGATTGCTTCAGGCGCTTTGCCGTAGGCTGCAATTATTGCCGCCTAGTAGGCGCGCGCTTGCCGGTGGTCCCTATCACTCGCTTTTCTTCAATTATAACAATATGAATTAGAACAATATTCTACTCTGGCACGGCAATTGCTTTAGTTCTGTCAAGAACCGTATAGCCGGAGTCAGTCATGCCGATCAGTTTCAACTCTGTCCTTGGAAATCATGAAGCCGCGTTGATGCTGCGCGCGCGCCGATCCGAGATTTTGGCGGCCAACCTCGCCAACGCCGATACGCCGAACTATAAAGCGCGCGATCTGGATTTCAAAAGCGCACTGGGGCAGGCCATGGGCACGACGGAGAAGCTCGCGACGACACAACCCGACCATATTCAGCCGGCTGATCTGTCATCGGTCGACGGCGGTTTGTTGTATCGCGTGCCATCGCAGCCATCGTTGGACGGCAACACCGTCGACGTACAAGTGGAACAGGCCAAATTCGCCGACAACGCGGTGCGTTATCAGGCCACGCTGGAAATACTTGGCGGACGTTTCAAATCATTGATCAGCGCGTTCCGGGGTACTTAAACCATGTCCTTATTCAATGTTTTCAATATTGCCGGATCGGGCATGTCGGCCCAGAGTCTGCGCTTGAACACGGTCGCCAGTAATCTGGCCAACGCTAACAGTGTCAGCGGTGATCCTAATCAAGTCTACAAAGCGCGTGACCCGGTGTTCGCGGCCGTGATGTCAGGCGTACGCGGTGATCCGTCGGCGGTGGGTGTACAAGTTGCCGGCATTGTCGAAAAGCAGACCGCGCCGGTGCGCAGTTACGATCCCGGTAATCCTTTGGCGAACAAACAAGGCTATGTCTATCGGTCGAATGTTAATCCGATCGAAGAGATGGCGAATATGATTTCCGCCTCTCGCAGTTTCCAGAACAACGTCAATGTACTGAAAACGACCAAGCAACTATTGTTGGCCACGTTGAATTTGGGCAAGTAACGATGCAATACGATAAGAGGGCAACATCATGAGCACTATCGACACGACGGCGCTACAAAGCCTCGGTTTGAGCGCGCCGCAGGCCAGCCAGCCCAGCAATCAATTGGGCCAGAGTGATTTTCTCAAGCTGATGACCGCGCAGATGCAAAACCAGGACCCGACGCAGCCCATGCAGAGCGGCGAGTTCATGACTCAGATCGCGCAGTTCGGTACCGTGCAGGGTATTCAGGATTTGCAGAAATCGTTCGCGTCGTTGGCGACTTCGTTGACATCCAATAACACGATGCAGGCCACCGGATTGGTTGGGCGCAACGTTTTGGTGCCCTCGAACGTCGGCGTGTTGGGCAGCAATGGCATGGATGGGGCGGCCACGCTGTCCACCGGCGCTGCCGCGGTGAATGTCGATATATACGATGCCAGTGGTGCGCTGGTTCGCCAACTGCCGCTCGGTAGCCAGGCGGCCGGACAAGTCAACTATCACTGGGATGGCTTGACCAGCAGCGGTGCGTCGGCACCCCCGGGTTTGTATCAAATCAAGATTGAGGCTTCGTCCGGCGGCAGCAGCGTACAAGCGGCGAACTTGTCGCAGACACGTGTCGACAGCGTGCAGTTCTCCAAAACCGGACAGGATATTCAAGTCAACCTCGCCGGGCTCGGCGCAACGGCGTTCTCTCAGCTGAGTGAAATCCGCTAGTTAAATCTTTAAGAGGGATCCATCATGACATTTCGTATCGCATTGAGTGGTCTTAACGCGGCGTCGTCGGAACTGCGCGTCATCGGCAACAATATCGCCAATGCCAGCACCACAGGTTTCAAACAGTCGCGCGCGCAGTTCGCCGACATCTATGCGGCAAGCAATCTAGGTATTACTGCGAATGCCATCGGTAGCGGCGTAAAAGTGGCCGCAGTCAGTCAGGAATTCAACCAAGGCAATGTCAGTTTTACCAACAACAACTTGGATCTGGCCATTAGCGGCGGCGGTTTTTTCCGGCTCAACGACAACGGTGTGAATGTTTACAGCCGTTCGGGCGCTTTTGGCGTGGATCGCAACGGTTATGTGGTTAACAGCAAAAGTCAGCGTTTGACCGCCTATGCGGCCGACACCAACGGCACCATCACCGGCGCGCTGAGCGACCTCCAACTCAGTACCGCTGACCTGGCGCCGCAGGTGACGAGTAAGAGCACATTGCAAGCCAATCTGGATTCGCGCGCATCCACTTTGTCCGCGGCCGCGTTCAACCCGACCGACCCCAGTACGTACAACAACTCGACCACATTTACGTCTTACGACAGCCTCGGCAACCCGCGCCTGACCAGTCAGTATTTCGTGCATACCGGCCCTTCGGCCTGGAGTATGTTCATGACCGTCGATGGCACCAAGGTAAACGCGGCCGCCGGCGCACCGGATCTGGGTACCAATGGCGACCGGCTGTTGACGTTCGACAGTGCTGGCAAGTTGACTTCAACGGGTGTCGTCAGTACCGGCACGATTCCAGGTTCAGCCGGTTCCGCTCCTTACTCTATCGCCATGGATCTTGGCGGCATGTCGCAGTATGGCAGCAATTTCGCGGTCAACACATCAACCCAGAACGGCTACGGTACCGGTCGCCTGAGCGGTGTGGATATCAACAACGAGGGCGTGGTCACGGCGCGTTACACCAACGGTCAGTCGAAAACGCTGGCGCAGGTGGCGCTGGCCAATTTCGCCAATCCCCAGGGTCTGCGTCAGCTCGGCGATACGGCTTGGGCGGAAACGTATGACTCTGGTTCCGCTTTGGTCGGCGCACCGAACACCGGTAGTTTGGGTCAGGTTCAGTCCGGCGCATTGGAAGGTTCCAACGTTGATTTGACCGGACAACTGGTCAGCATGATCACGGCGCAGCGCAACTTCCAGGCCAATGCGCAAGTCATCAGAACTTCCGACGCCGTAACCCAGACCATCATCCAGATACGCTAAATGGACGCGTAGACGTGACACCTAGGGGATATCACTGAATGGACCGCTTGATCTACATCGCCATGTCCGGCGCCAGTCAGCTCATGAGGGCGCAGACGGTCAATAACAATAATCTGGCCAACCTGAACACGGCCGGATTTCGCGCGGATATGGAATCGATACGCGCGTTGCCGGTGTATGGGCCGGGTTATCCGAGCCGCGTCTATGCGCAAGATGATGGCGCCGGTGTAAAGCTCGGCGAGGGTGAAACAATTTCAACCGGTCGTTCCCTGGATGTCGCGATTGCCGGCAAAGGCTTTATTGCGGTGCAAGCCAAAAACGGTACAGAGGCTTACACGCGGGCGGGAAATCTTAAATTGACGGATTCGGGGCAACTGCAGACGGCGGAAGGCGATCCGGTGCTCGGTAATTCCGGCCCCATCGCCGTTCCGCCATCACAGAAGATCGACATTGGCGAGGACGGCACCATCTCGGTACTACCGGTTGGACAAGCGGCTTCGACCCTGGCCGTGGTCGACCGCATCAAGCTGGTCAATCCGCCTGCGGATCAGTTAATGAAAAATGAACAAGGGCTATTGCGTATGAAAAATCCGACGCGTGTCGCCGCCGACGCATCGGTGCGCCTGATCAGTGGTAAGTTGGAGTCGAGTAACGTCAGCGCGATTGGTTCCATGGTGCGCATGATCGAGCTTTCACGTCAGTACGAAATGCAGGTCAACGTCATGCGCACGTCTAAAGACAACGATGCCGTTGCTGCGGCGATCATAGCGCCTTAACGGCTAAATGCTGCGCTTAATCCGGCGTTAGCGGTCAAAGAAAGACAGGTAGAGGAGAACGGACATGGATTCAGCATTATGGATTGCGAAAACCGGTGTCGACGCGCAGCAGACACGCTTGTCGGTGATTACCAATAATCTCGCCAATGCCAATACCACCGGGTTCAAGCGTGCGCGAGCGGTATTCCAGGACCTGCTGTATCAGAACGTGCGTCAAGTCGGCGCGCAGTCTTCCCAGGTTACGCAGTTGCCATCGGGTCTGTCCTTAGGCACGGGCGTGCAGAGCGTATCGACCGAGAAGTTGTTTACCCAGGGGGGGTTGACCAAGACTGACAACAATCTTGATGTGGCGATTCAGGGGCGTGGTTTTCTGCAAGTGTTGATGCCTGATGGTACCTTGGCCTATACGCGCGATGGTTCTTTCAAGTTGGACAATCAGGGACAATTGGTAACCGCGGCCGGCTATACCATGCAACCGACGATCAGCATTCCGACCAATGCCCAGTCTGTCACCATCGGCAGCGATGGCGTCGTCAGCGTGACGACGCCGGGTACGACCGCGCCGACGCAGGTCGGTAACATCCAGTTGGCGGATTTCGTCAACCCGGCCGGCTTGCAGCCGATCGGGCAGAACTTATACACCGAATCTGCCGCCAGTGGCTCGCCGCAGGCCGGCACCCCGGGGCTGAATGGTCTCGGTACCCTGAGCCAGGGTTTTTTGGAAAGCTCTAATGTCAACGTGGTGCAGGAATTGGTTGACATGATTGAAACGCAGCGCGCCTACGAAATGAACTCCAAGGCCATATCGACAGCCGACAGTATGCTGCAGTACGTGTCGCAGCGTCTGTAGTCTGGCACGTTTCTGGCATTACTCTGCACTAACGCTGGTTTATTGACGCATGGGATCGGGCATATGAAGACCGACAGGTACAAGATCACAGGTTCGACGTTGATGCTCGCGTGCCTGGCGTTGTTGTCCGGTTGCGTCACTCTGGAGCAAAAACCGACGCAATCGTATGCGCCCGCCATGCCCGCTTACCCCCAGCAAATTGCGACCAACAACGGCGCGATCTACCACGATAATACTGCGCAACCGTTATTCGAAGATCTCCGCGCGCGCCATGTTGGCGACATTCTGACTATTGTGCTGGTGGAAAGTACGAATGCCAGCAAGAAGGCGAGCACCACCACCAAGAAATCGACGTCGCTGGATACCGGTATTCCGACTTTGCTTGGTGCGGGTGTGACCTACGGCGGCAAGAACATACTCAACAACTCGATCAGTACGGGTTCGGATTTCAGTGGCGCCGGCGACAGTTCGCAAAGCAATACATTGACCGGCACGCTCAGTGTCACCGTTACCAAGGTGCTACCCAACGGCAACTTGGAGGTGCGCGGTCAGAAACGCCTGAAGCTCAATCAGGGCGAAGAATATGTGCAGCTATCGGGCATCGTTCGCCCGGCGGATATCTCGTCCAGCAACACTTTGCCGTCGACGCTGGTGGCCGACGCGCAAATCAACTATGCCGGGCGCGGAGCGGTTGCTGACTCCAATGCCATGGGTTGGTTGACACGCTTTTTTGTCAGCAAAATTTGGCCCTTTTAAGGAATAACTACTGTGTTGCGCATGTGGCGAATAATTGTGCGGGGTGGGTTGTCGGCGGCCGTGGTACTGATGGTACTGCTGCCGGCGCCGTCTTCGGCCGATCGTGTAAAGGACCTGGCTTCCATCGCCGGTGTACGTAGTAACCAATTGATTGGCTACGGCTTGGTGGTTGGTCTAGATCGTACTGGCGATTTGACTAGTCAGACACCATTTACGATACAGAGCTTAAACAACATGCTGCTGCGCTATGGCATTGCTCTTCCTCCCAACATTCGGCCGCAGCTGAAAAACGTTGCTGCCGTTTCCATTCACGCGGAATTGCCTGCGTTTGCCAAACCTGGTCAAACCATTGATGTCACCGTATCGTCGCTTGGCAATGCTAAGAGCCTGCGTGGCGGAAGCCTGTTGATGTCACCACTCAAGGGTGCGGATGGACGTGTGTACGCCATTGCGCAGGGCAGTCTAATTGTTGGTGGTTTCAGTGCTGGAGGGCGCGGCGGTTCGAGCGTTACAGTAAATGTTCCCACTGTCGGGCGCATCCCGGACGGCGCTGTGATCGAACGCGGCGTGCCAACGTCATTCGACACCGGCAATTCGATCGTGCTGGATTTGCATTCGGCTGATTTTACCACCGCCAATCGCATCGCGACCGCCATCAACAACGCTGTTGGTATGGGCACAGCCAGCCCGGTCGACGCTGCGTCGGTTCGCGTCAGCGCGCCCGTCAATCCCGCTCAGCGCGTCGCCTTTGTGTCTTTGCTGGAGAATATCAACGTCAGGCCCGGCGAAGCGCCGGCGCGCATTATCATCAATGCTCGCACCGGCACCGTGGTAATCGGTAGTCATGTGCGGGTAATGGCGGCGGCGGTTGCGCACGGTAATCTGACGGTGACGATCACCGAAAACCCAATTGTCAGTCAGCCCGGTCCGTTGTCGAACGGTACCACGACGGTCGTTCCGTCGTCGACGATACAAGTAAAACAGGAAGCTAATCGCATGTTCCTGTTCAACCCCGGGGTCGAACTCGATGCGATCGTGCGTGCGGTCAACCAGGTTGGCGCCGCACCGAGCGATATTGTCGCAATACTCGAGGCGCTCAAACAGGCCGGCGCCTTGCGTGCCGAATTGATTGTGATTTAGGTGGCGTCTTTGATTTATTCGCATCACAGCACAACAAACCAGAAGCCCGGGCCGACGGCTGGTTTGCCTGTGCATAGGCTGTCATGTTCGAGTCTGGTCTGCGCATTGCAGGATCGTAGGGTGCGAGGCGCGCGGCCATGGGCGTAGATACATTTGCATCGGCGGTTTACACCGATTTCTCCGAGCTCAACGCGCTACGTGGTCAGGCGAAGAAGGATTCGCCGGCCGCAATTCGGGCTGCTGCGCAGCAGTTTGAGGCTATTTTCGTCAATATGATGCTCAAAAGCATGCGTTCGGCGACGACTAAAGATCCGATATTCGGCAGCGATCAGAGTCGATTCTATCGAGATATGTTTGATCAACAAATATCGTTGACCATGGCGCAACGCGGAGGCATTGGTTTAGCGGATGTGATCGCCAGACAACTTCGCCGTGACAACGGGCAGGTGTCGACTGAAGCGTCGCCTGTGGCGCCCGCGGCAAATCAATTGCAGACCTATCGTGCGCAGGCGGTAGCGGCCGCCACCTCCGCCAATATTGCCTCCGCGGCCAAGGCTAAGGATAGCGCGGTGACGTCGGCCGCCGGCGTTAACGCGCCGCCGGGTAATACCCCGTTTTCAAGCCCGACGCAGTTCGTGCGCGCATTGTGGACGCACGCCGTATCGGCGGCGCGTCAACTCGGTTTGGCACCGCAGGCTATCGTCGCGCAGGCGGCGCTCGAAACGGGCTGGGGGCAACACGTTTTGCGCCACAGCGATGGTAGCAGCAGTTTCAATCTGTTCGGTATCAAGGCCGGCACCAATTGGGATGGTAAGCGCGTCGCAGCCGATACACTCGAATTTGACAATGGCGTGATGCAGCGGCAGCGCGACACGTTCCGCGCCTACGATTCCATCGCCGCGAGTGTTAACGACTATGTTCGCCTGCTGAAAAGTTCGCCACGTTATCGAGCGGCGCTCGGTTCGGTCGATAACGCGCACCAGCTAGGCGCCGCGCTGCAGCACGCCGGTTATGCTACTGATCCAGAATATGGTAATAAAATCAATAAAATATTAAACAGTCCCACATTCAAGCAAGCACTCGGTGAGCTCAATTTATGAACCGGACGGCCGCTAAGCTGAGAGGCGTCGGCGCGCGAATGGGCGCATACGGCGCCGGCTCGTGCCTGTGCGCGGCAAGCGCCGAGGGTGCGAAGGAGGGGCATCATGGCTGATTTACTGGGTACCGGCGTATCAGGTCTGATGGCCTATCAACGTGCGTTGGCGACCACCAGCAACAATATCTCCAACGTCAACACGCCCGGCTATAGTCGCCAACGAACCGAGTTGACCACCAATCAACCGCAGTTTACCGGCGGCACGTACATCGGCAGCGGTGTGCAGGTGGCCAATGTCAGCCGCGTCTTCGATCAGTTTCTCACCGATCAGGTACGTAGCGCCAGTTCGGCCATGAATCAGAGCCAAACAACGCATGATCTAGCAGTACAAGTCGACAATATGTTGGCCGACGCGAAAAGTGGTGTAGCGCCTACGATACAAAACTTCTTCGGCGCAGTTCAGGACTTGTCATCAGATCCAACGTCGACACCGGCGCGCCAAGTGGTGTTATCGCAGGCGCAAACGGTGGCGGCACGCTTCCAAGACCTATATTCGCGCCTGGACGGCATGCGTGCCGGGGTGAACACCCAGCTCTCTGACGTGGTGCAACAAGTCAACTCGCTGGCGACCAGCATCGCTCAGGTCAATAAGAACATTCTTAACTCGCCCAAGGGCTCTGGTAATCAATTGCCGAGCGATTTATTGGACCAGCGTGATCAACTCGTCAATGAGTTGTCTCAGTACACGTCTGTGCGCACGGCGCCGCAATCCGACGGAACGCTCAATGTATTCATTGGTAGCGGCCAAAGCATGGTGGTCGGTACCAAGGCGCAGCAACTGTCCACGGTTAAAGACCCCTATGATCCGACTCGCTTGCAGGTGGCTTATGTCGATTCGAGTGGCGGTAGCGTTGACGTTACGCGCCAGTTGAGCGGCGGCAAGATCGCCGGGTTGGTTGATTTTCGTGACAATATTTTGGATCCAGCCATTAGCGGTCTCGGCCGTGTAGCTATCGGCTTGGCGCAGTCATTCAATGACCAGCACAAGCTCGGCCAGGATTTGAACGGCAAACTCGGCGGTGACTTCTTTAGTGTCGGCGCGCCGCAGGTTACGCCCAATAGCGGCAATTCCGGTACGGCGACGGTGAACGCCTCGATTTCAAATATTGCCGATCTTACCAATAGCAACTACACGCTGCAGCGCAACGGCAGCAGTTATACTTTGACCCGCCAGTCGGACGGCACCGTTACCGACATCGGCGCGATGGGATTTCCCGGCTCGGCGGTCACCGTCGACGGCGTCTCGTTGTCGCTCGGCTCGGGCGCTATTGCCAGCGGCGACAAATTCCTGATCCGTCCGACTTACAACGGTGCACGCGATATCGGCGTGAAGATTACGCAGACGAATGCGATCGCAGCCGCGGCGCCGATCCGCACATCGGCGGCTTCCACCAACACGGGTGACACTACTATCAGTACGGGAACGGTGAACGGGCCGCCACCCACAAACGTCAATTTGCAGCAGCCGGTGACGATCACGTTCAATAGTCCGCCGACAACGTTCAGCGTCAGCGGTACCGGCACCGGTGGTCCAGCCAGCGTCGCCTACACCAGCGGTGGCGACATCAGCTACAACGGCTGGACGCTGCAAATCAGTGGTACGCCGGCAGCCGGCGATACGTTTACCGTGCAGAGCAATACCAGCGGCGCGGGCGACAATCGCAACTCGCTACTATTGGCCGGCGTGCAATCCAAAACGGTAATGGACCAGGGCGCCAGTAGCGTCGTCGACGTCTATGGCAGCGTGGTCGCTAACGTCGGTACCCAAACCAAGCAGGCGGAATTGACCACTAGCGCGCAAACCGCGTTGCTACAGCAGTCGACCTCGACTCGAGACTCGGTATCGGGCGTCAATTTGGACGAAGAGGCGGCCAACCTGGTGCGTTTCCAGCAAGCCTATCAGGCTTCGGCGCGGGTTATTACGGTCGCCAATACCTTGTTTAACGCCGTCCTAAGTGCGATGGGGTAATCGGATATGAGAATCTCGACACAACAGATGCAGACGCTCAGCGTTAATGCGATGCTGGATCGGCAGGCCCAGATCAGCAAGACGCAGTTGCAGTTGTCCACCGGCAAGCGCATTGTCAGTCCGGCCGATGATCCATCCGGTGCCGCCAGCGTGCTTGGGCTGAGTCAATCGTTGCAATTGAATCAGCAGTTTCAAAGTAATTCGAATGCAGCCCAAGCGCGCCTGAATGTTGAGGACGGCACGCTCACCAACGCGGTAAGTTTATTACAACGCGCGCGCGAACTGGCGGTTCAGGGCAACAACGGCACTGAAAGCGCCGACAGCCGCAAGGCCATTGCGACTGAAGTCAACCAGCTGCTCGACAGTATGAAAAATCTGGCGAACACGCAGGATGCCAATGGCGAGTATATTTTCGCTGGATATCAATCGAAACAGACACCATTTTCGGAAACCGGTAACGGCACGTTTACCTACGCTGGTGACCAGGGTCAGCGCTCGCTGCAGATCGGACCTACGCGCTATATTACCACCGGCGATTCCGGCGCGAGCGTGTTCATGAATATTCCGGGAACGACGAGCAATACCTTCGGTATTTTGAAAAAAATGGTGACTGATCTGAATGCCAATACTCCGAGTCCTTCGACGATTACCGAAATCGACGCGGCGATGAAAAACATATTAACGATTCAGGCGAGCGTAGGCGCACGGCTCAATGCCATCGACCTGCAAAAAAGTGTGAACGACACCAATATCCTGCAGATTCAACAAACCAAAAGCCAAATCGAAGATTTGGATTACGCCTCGGCAGTGACCAGCCTCAATCAGCAAATGACTGGATTGAACGCCGCGCAGCAGACCTACGTTAAGGTGCAGGGACTTTCGTTGTTCAACTATCTACGCTGATGGCCGGTTGCGGTCGTCGGGAAACGATACAAGGCGAATAAGTTATGTTTTTTATTTTCGGTACCGGGCAATGCGGCATGTTATCGGTCGCGAATGTCTTGCTCGAGCAGAGCCGTTGCGTGTGCTTGCATGAACCCGAACCGATGCTGATCGAGGAGGCGTCGGCATTTCGATACGGTAACGCGAGCGCAGAACAGATCGAAAGAATGCTGCGACTCACCCGCTCAGCCACGCAAAATCATAAGCCGTATGGCGAATCCAGTCGCGCCTTATCGTGGGTTATTCCTGCGGTGTCGCGCGCGTTCCCCGAGGCGCACTACCTTTGGTTGGTTCGCAACGCTATCGATTTCGTGAACTCCGCATCGCTAAAAGGTTGGTACGGCAACCATGAGCGGGCTGATGGATGTATGTCGGCGGTTGAACAGCGCTGGATACAAGGTCAAGTACGCGGCGATTTTTGCGGTGATGTCGATGCACAGGCGTGGGCAAACATGACCGCCTTTGAAAAGCGGTGCTGGTATTGGGGCTACATCAATCAGTTGATCGAATCGGATCTACGAACACATGCCCGCAATGCGCAATTTCGCCTTGTACGGCTGGAGGATCTCGGCCGGGATATCGGCGCGCTGATGGACTGGCTCGGTCTCAAGCACGGACCGCAAGTGATGTTTGATCTTGATGAGCCTGCCGCCGGCCAGGCCGATATTGCGGTGTCGTGGGGCGAGCCGGAGTGGGCCGCCTTCGAGCGCTGGTGCTCACCGTTGATGGATCGCCTGTACCCCGAATGGCGCGCGCAAAGCGGCCAAAGGACGACTGCCTACGACGACACGACGGAACTGACGCAACTCAACGCGGTCGGAGAACAGCTTTATAATGCGGGCGATTTGGTTGCCGCGCTGCGCAGCTTTCAACAAGCGTTGCAACTGGCCCCGACCGACCCACAGACGCTTGACAACCTGGGTGTATGCCTCTGGGCGCTTGGTAAGGGAGGTGAAGCCTTGCAATGTTTCGCCCGCGGCATGGAGCATGCGCCGGACAACCGCAATCTGGTTCTGAATGCGGGTCAGGTATTGCTGTCCAGTGATCGCCATGCTGATGCCGAGACTTTGTACACCAGCTACCTCGCCGATTTCCCCGACGACCAAGAGATCCGCGAGCGCTTGTCGGATTTACGCGACACGTTCACGCCCGCGCGTCCGGCCCCTAGTGTCGGCGCTGATTCGTCGTCGGCGGATGCGCTTAACGCCGAAGGTGAACTGCTATTTCAGCGCGGCGATATTGATGGCGCCACCAACGCGTTTCAGCAGGTGTTGAATATCGAGTCTGGACATGCGGAAGCTTTGAATAATCTCGGTACGGTCGCCTGGACACGTGGTGATCCGGCGGCTGCACTGGGATATCTACAGCGTAGCATGGAGGTGAACGCCGAACATCCGGCAACGCTACGCAACGTGATTGCGGTGCTGGAAACCATGGACGGACAGGCCGACACCGTGGCGACCGTGCGCCAAGCGCTGGATCGCGTCGAGCGTCTGCAACAATCGGCCTAATGGCCAATTCAGTATCGATCGTCCTTTTACCCACCTGAGCACGACGCGGCTATTAGAGCGCGGCTTTCCGGCCGCCTTGGCGTGGCGCGAGGGCGTGCTGCATGCGGCACGTTTGCGGGTCGCCGCGCTGTGCGTGTGCTAGTCATGGCGCTAATACGGCGCCACGATATCGTCTCCGCGCGCGCCACATCGGCGATCAACCGTGTTTAGTGACAATTTCCCGACACCTCATAGAAATAAAAAAATATTAATTATCATAATGTTATAAGTTTTCGCCGTGGCACATGAATTGCATCGACGGTAAAGGCGTGGCCGATCGAGGGCGGCGTTTCAACATGCGTCCGGATGGATGAGTGCACTCAAGTTCCGTCTGTACTGTGCTGCAGACGGGGCGTTCTTTACTGTCAGAATGCGCGTTGCGATATGAGTGAGGCGTTGTACCCAACAGGCCAAGATGCACGTCGATTCTTCTAGCGGCCATAGCGGCCGGGGATACCAAACCGATGAAAATTGTCTGTCAGACCAATAAGCCCGTCGCTACCGACTCTCCGGATCATATCGCACCGCACGGCGCGAAACAGGATAACAGCCGCAATCCCCTGTTTAACAAGAAGCTATACAAACTCCTCAACGCGGCGCGCGCTAGCGTTCTGGACCTGGGCTGCTCGGGCGGAGCTTTCGTCAAAGATTGTCTGGACGATGGCCACTTGGCGATCGGTTTGGAAGGCAGCGATTACTGCCAGCGCAGCGCGCGCGGGGCGTGGCCTGCGATACCGGAGCATCTATTCACCTGCGATGTGACGCAAGAATTTTCACTTGTGCCCGCGCATGGCAAATCGTCGGCCGACAGCCTCTTGCGGTTCGACGCAGTCACCTCGTGGGAGCTAATGGAACACGTGGCTGAGCCGCAGCTGGAGGCCGTGTGCAGTAATGTGCGTCGACACCTAAAGCCAGGCGGCATCTGGATCATGAGCGTGGCGGATTTCGAAGATGCCGTCGGCGGCGTTATTTACCATCAGACGGTACATGGAAAGGAATGGTGGCTCGAGTTGTTCGCCGCGCACGGATTCCGGCACCATCAAAAGCTTGCCGACTATTTTGACATCGATTGGGTGCGTGGCCCGCTACAGCTGTCGGAGAGTTTTCATCTAGTGCTGACGCGAGCCGGCGAACAGGCCCCGCGTGTGCCGAAGTTGCCGGCTTACAGCGTAGACGACGTACTTGAGGTAGTGGCCATGGCCGTCGAGCAGGCCGCCGATGCGAGCCAGTCCAATAACCTGACGCTCGAATATGCGCTGACGTTGCTCGAGTCAGCCGTGCGATCCGGTCAGCCGCACGACCAATTGAACTATTGGCGGGCCTGGGTGTTGCTGCATCTCGGACGTGTCGAGGACTGTGTTGCGGCGCTGGACATGCAAGCCGATCAGAGCCCGGATGATGATCGTCTGGCGCGCTTGCGCGAGCACGTGAAACAACTGCTTGAAGATGGCACGATCGAGGGAATGGACGAGTTCCTGGTGAGCTTCAATCGCGGTAAGCGACTATTGCAGGCCGGGCATTTGGACGCTGCGCAGGTGGATCTGAAGCGCGCTTTGGAGCGTCGCCGCGACTCGACCGAAGTGCGTCAATGGTGGCAGAACTGCGTGAAGGCGTTGGCGCAGCGCGCTGTAGCGGCGCAGCAATGGCAGCGCGCGGCGGATTTGTTGGGCGATTGCGGTGAACATCTGGTTGAAGATGGCGAATGGCATTTTCTACATGCCCGGGCTTTGGCCGCTCGAGGCGAGAAAATTAAAGCGCGGCAACTGTTTGATCTTGCAATGCGATTCGGTTACGACGCCGGAAGCGTATTTCTCCATCGTGGCATCCTGATGCGAGAACTGGGATATCTGCAGCAGTCCGAGTGCGATCTGGAAGAAGCCGTGCGGCTGAGGGCTGAAGATGAGGACGCATATCAGCATTTGCAAGCCACCGTGCGGGCCCGTGGGGCGGCGACGCCGAGCCTGCGCGCAGTTCATCGATCGGGACGCGCTGCAAAGCCGAAAATTAGCATTGTCACGCCTACGTTCAATTGCGCCGCATTACTCAGCAAGTGCATCGAGAGTGTAATGGCGCAAGGCTATGAGAATTTCGAACATATCGTTGTCGATGGCGCATCTACTGACGGCACCGCGGAAGTCCTTCGCCGTTATCCACACGTAAACTGGGTTTCTGAGCCCGATGACGGTGAAGCGCAAGCCCTCAACAAGGCGTTGCGTATGGTCTCGGGGGACATCATTGGTTGGTTGAACGCTGACGACCGATACATCAAAGGCGCGTTCGACGCGATTTCGAACGCTGCGGCGGACAATCCCGATGCGCATCTGTTTTATGGCAAAGCATTGTTTATCGACGACAGCGAAGTGCCGACCAACTGGGTCATCCCGTACGCACCCCTGAATGTGGTCACCCTGACCCGTTGGTTTCGTCTCAATCTATTCCAGCCATCAATTTTCTTTTCGACCGAACTGATGCGCGATGTTGGTCCCTTCCGGGAAGATTTGAATTATGGCGTTGACTATGACTATTGGTTCCGTATTGCCGCCAAAGGCTACGCGTTTCACTACCTGGACCGCGTGTTCGCCAAGGCGATGATTTATCGCGAGGGTGGTAAGACCGAGACGCCGTACGCGGTGAAGGCCCAAGAGTGGCTGCAAATCTGTAGCCCTCATCTCGAGGCGCTGAGCGACGGCGAACAAATTCACTTCTGGAAAGATTACTACGAGTTTCGGTTCCGCAACTTCGGCAGTCCTGCCTACTACGCCGATGCGGCCGTGGAAGTCGGTGTCGATCCCCGAGCGATGACCGGATTTATGCTGGCGGCAAAGGAATTGGGTTTAGTCCGAGGCGGGATCATTGACCCGGTATTGGGTAACGATATGCCCGACTGCGCCAACGTCATGGGTGTGCTCGGCGAACATTTGCGCATGGACGCGCGTCAGTTGGAATCGGCCAAGGCCTTTGAATGGGCCTTGGGACTTGAGTCGAATGACGCCTGGGCGAACGACCGTTTCGGTAATGCTTCGCGCAAGATCATTGGCCGCTAATGCAGACGTGTGAAAACGTAACGTCGACCACCGGACGGATAAATGAAATTGAAAGCGCTGGTATTTGATCCCTACTGTCCGTATCCGCCACAAACCGGCACACATCGAAGTGAACTGGCGATACTTCGGGCGTTGGCGAGTATCGGCTATGAGCTGCATGTTTTCGGGACTTCTGTTTCGACCGATATTCCGTGGAGCAAAGAAGCGGTTGATTATCTGAACACCGAATTCGGCGCACAGGTATATTACTACGGTGGTGACTGGTTAGATGCGCTCTACACGGCGCGGCAAGGGGGTAAGGCGCCAAACAGTTGGAGCCGCTTCAATCCGCCATGGCTTCTTGACGCTTTTCGTGACCTGTTCCAGAAAATCCAACCGGACCTGGTTGTCGTGCATTATGCGTGGTGGGGAAGATTGGCGCTCGGGGACGAGTACAAGAGCGCCATTCGCGTCATCGTTAGTCACGACTCACTGACATTAAACGAGCACATGCAGGCGCGTATCGCGCCGTATCTCAAGGTGCCGGTGGAGCCGGCTGCAGTCAATCCCGCGGCGCTTTCCGAAAACTTCTATTCGGGTATCGACTTAAGCACGTTGTTAGCGGGCGCGGAAGAATATGCGATTTATGACAACTACGACGTGACGGTGGCCTTTTCATCGTTGGACGCGAAACTGATTCAAAATCATACATCGCAAACATTGGTCGAAGAAATCCCGATTACCTATGAGATTGTGAACGTCGACAATAGCTACGACAGTGCGCCTGTGTTGGTGGTGTCCGATTACTGTTTGAATATTCAAGGCTACGCCTATTTTGCCGCGAATGTGCTGCCGACCGTACGGTCGGCCTGCCCGGAGTTTGTTTTGAAAGTGATCGGTGGCGCATGCAACAAGATTGTGCCGGTGGCCGGTGTCGAGCTGGCGGGCTACGTAGCCGAACTGAGTGACGTGTATACGAGAAGCCGCTTCGCCATATGTCCGGTGATCGGCGGTACCGGAATGCAGGTGAAAATTCTCGAATCCATGGCCTACGGCGTACCGGTGATTGCACTGCGGAACGTTGCCGATCAATCGCCGATCGAACACGGCAAAAACGGTCTAATCGCGCGCAACGCGCAAGAGTTTGCGCGCTTCGTGGTTGAACTGTGGCGCGATCCCGAGCGCTGCAAGACGCTGGGCTCAGCAGCGCGTGAGACCATACGACAGAATTTTTGCGCTGATGTGCAGGCCGGCAGATGGCAGCAGATGCTCGACGCTGTGCAAACGCGCCGGGGTGTGCGCTCGGCACGGCAACATACGAATGTTGAATGCCTTGGCGCCGATGGTGCTAGCACGAGGAAAATCGGGGTGCAGTCGCATGACGCTCGCTCAGCACCGAGGCAGACGGACGGAGTGAATATGCGTGAGGCGGTAGAATCAACCCGTAGACGTGGCGTGCAGGGGTGCGGCGCAAAAATATCGATCATTACGCCGGCGCTGAATTGCGCGGCCTATATTCGACAATGCATTGACAGCGTACTCGCGCAAGGTTACGACAACTTCGAGCATATCGTCGTCGACGGCGGTTCAGACGATCAGACGCTGGATATTTTGCGGGATTATCCGCATGTACATTGGATTTCAGAGCCTGACCGGGGCGAGCCGGATGCCCTGAATAAAGCGCTGGAGATGGCGTCGGGTGACATCATCGGTTGGTTGAATGCCGATGACTTTTACCTCGAAGGCGCACTTGTGACAGCCGCGGAAGCGCTTGATCCTGGCGCCGGAGTACACCTCATCTACGGCAATGTGGTCCTTCTTGGGGAGAACGACCATCCTATCGGCATTCGCGTGCCTCCGCCGACAATGGACCTGCAGCGCCTGTTGCGTTGGCATCGCCCGTTGCACATTTTTCAGCCCGCGATGTTTTTCACGGCCGAACTGATACGCGCGGTGGGGCGGTTTCGTGAGGATTTGCCGTATGCGGTCGATTTGGATTTTTGGGTGCGGGCAGCGCTCGCGGGCTACCGGTTTTGTAACGTCGATCGGACGTTCGCAAAGATGCGTCTGCTGCGCGCAGACGGAAAATCGGTTACGCCGTACGCGCGCAAGGACCAAGACTGGCTGGCCGCCTGTTTGCCGGCTGTCGCTGAGCTTTCCGGCGTCCAGCAAACACATTTTTGGAAGGATTACTACGTCCACCGATTGGTGAACGACCATCTCTATGGCGGCGAGTCACTGCGCATGCCTGACAGCTGCCCGGCAACGCTCGGCTTGGCACTCGCGACCATTGACGCCAACGCGGCCCAGGATGGCGCCGCTTATCTTGAAAAGGCAGTTGAGCTACATCCGGATTGTGAGGACCTATACTGGCTATTGGGCGAAGCGTTGAATCAGATCGGCGAGCGTAGTCGGGCCGAACAGATGTTCGCGGCCGGGGATCGCGTTCGTTTGCGCTGCGCCGACGTTAAACCGGCGATCCAACGCGCACCGATGCAAGTCGATGATGCCGTGGTAACGGTCACGGATATGGATGTCCCGCGTAAGCAAAAACTCAACATCGGTGTCAATGTCATTGGCTACGTCAGTGGTAATCTCGGCGTCGGCGTTACGGCGCGTAGCGTGGTGCAGGTGCTCTTGGATCAAGGCTGTTCGGTTGCGGTATATGACGTCGATCCTGGTGCGGGGCGCGGAAAGTTCGACCGGTGCTTCGAGAGGTTCTGTGTCGATGCGGTCACAGATCTTCCTCATGCAATTAATCTATTCGTATTTCCACTCGCGGATTTGTCCGGCTTCATTAGCAAATATCCGGAAATTATCCAAAATCCGGCACGTTTTAATGCCTGCTGGTGCGTTTGGGAATTGGCCGTGTTGCCGCGAGGCTGGTCGGATGCACTACAGTCGATGGATGTGCTCATTGCGCAATCGGACTTCATCCGTCATGCATTAGCGTTTTCGGTGTCCGGCGTACCGGTGTTGAGCGCTAAACACCCGCTGCCCGAGCAGGGCACGTCGTCTCCACAGCGAGATCGCTTCGGATTGCCGGACAAGGCGACGATTTTCATTTCCAGCTTTGATCTTAACAGCGATCCGGAACGCAAAAACCCGGCCGCGACGCTGGCGGCTTTCCAGCACGCTTTCGCCGACGATCAGTCGGCGCATTTGGTCATTAAGCTGAATGGCGCATCCGGCGCCGGCGAACGGCGTGCATGGGTTAAGGATTTGCGCGACTATTGCGGCGTCCGTGCCAACGTCCATTTAATCACGGATACGTTGAGCTACAGCGACGTTTTGTCGTTGTACGCCAGCTGCGATGTGTTCGTGTCGCTGCACCGGGCCGAGGGCTTCGGTTTGGGGATGATGGAGGCGATGGCGTTAGGCAAGCCGGTGATCGCGACCGGCTGGTCCGGCAACATGAGCTTCATGGACCACACCAACGCCTGTCTGGTCAATTATCGCTTAGTTCCTGTGCAGGCATCAATTAACGCTTATAGCCGTGAGCGCGTCGGCGCCGACGCGGTATGGGCTGATGCCGATATTGAGCAAGCGGCGAAGTGGATGTATCGCTTGGCGTCCGACCCCGCCCTGCGCGCGTCAATTGGCGAAGCGGCTTGCCAGGCCGCCGCGAAATATCAGAGCGACGCAAAACGTGCCGATTTTTTGTCAGAGCTGGCTGCAATCGCCGCGCAACGCGCCGTGCGCCCGGCACCGATACCGCATGCAGATGAAGTTGAGGTCGAGCATGAGTCGTCTGATAAGGTGACAGTCGAACCCTACTCAGAGTGGATACGCCATCGTGGTCATCGTGCCGACGCCGAGCGAGCACACGCACAGGAAACGATCGATGGTTTGGTGCACAAGCCAACCATACACGTGATCATTGTGGTCGATGAGGATTCGATTGAGCATCTTGCGAAGACGATTGACAGCATGTCTGCGCAGCTTTACGGCGGCTGGGGCCTGACGGTGGTTTCCGCCATGGCCTGTCCTGATCCCATGTTCGAAGAACTCGACATGCTTGAATGGATACACGCTGAGCGGGAAATCGCGGCGGCGATCGATGCCGCAGTCGCGACAACCGCCGCGGATTGGGTGACACTGTTGGAACCCGGCGATCAACTCGATGCCGGCGCATTGCTCGCCTGCGCGAAATTCGCTGAACGTAATCCCTCGATTGGATTTGTCTACACCGACGAAGACACGGTCGACGTCGATGGCGCGCGCTCACACCCCCGTTTCAAGCCGGACCTCAATCTTGAACTGCTGCGAAGTTGCGCCTATGTAGGCAGTTTCTGCCTGGTCAAAGGCACCGTTTTAGCTGCCATCGGTGGTGTCGTCAGCCTCGGGTCGCTGGTCAATCACGATTTGTGTTTGCGTGTCGTCGAGACTTTTGGCGGCGAAGCCGTAGGTCATATTGCCGACGTCCTTGTACATCAGTTAGAGGTTAACGCGCGACGACGCGAAGTGACGTCAGAACAGGGTATGAGCCTCGTGGAAGGGCATTTGACGCGCGCCGGCGTCGACGCCAAGGTCGAACCGGGTTTGGCTACGGGCAGCTTTCTGATCGACTATCAGCACAGCGCTCAACCGTTGGTGTCGATCATCGTGCCGACGCGCAACCGCCGGGACGTGCTCGAGCCGTGTCTGGAGAGTCTGCTGCATAAAACCGGCTATAAGAACTTTGAAGTGATTGTCGTCGACAATCAGACGGATGACCAACGGACTTTGCGCTATCTGGACGAGGTTGCTCAGCGCCACAAACGGGTGTCGGTGGTTCGCTACGATCATCCTTTCAATTATTCGGCAATCAACAATGTCGCCGCGTCGCAAGCATGCGGTGACTACCTGTTATTACTTAATAACGATACCGTGATTGTCCAGCCGAATTGGTTGGACCGTTTAATGAGTCAGGCGCAGCGACCGGATGTCGGCGCCGTTGGCCCGCGGTTGGTATTTCCAGATCAGCGTATTCAGCATGCCGGCGTAGTTTTAGGCATGGGCCAAAATGGGGTTGCCGAACATCCGTTTTTTGGCGCTCCGATGTCAATCGCTGGTCCCATGAACATCGCGCAGAGTCCGCGCGACGTATCGGCGCTGACCGGCGCTTGTCTTTTGATCCGTAAATCGATTTACGAACAAGTCGGCGGTATGGACGAGGACCAGCTGGCGGTGATGTATAACGACGTCGATCTGTGCTTGAAGGTGCGCGAACACGGGTTTCGCGTCGTCTGGACACCGTATTCCACCGCTGTGCATCATGGCTCGGCAAGCCTTAAAGACGGGCACTACCAGGATGCGAAAAAATGGCAGCAGGCGAAAAATGAAGTTGCAGTCATGCTTGAGCGCTGGTTGCCGAAATTGGCGCGCGATCCGGCCTACAACCGCAATCTCAATCTAATACGTACCGATTACTCGGTGGATAGTGAAATGTGCGCACAGTGGGACGACGGCGCGGATGGTCCACGCATCTTAGGCATGAGCCTTGGGTCATCGGGCTCGCGTCAGCATCGATTGGATATTCCCATGCAAGCGCTACGGCGCGCGCGGCGGGCGACGACCCATCTGCTTCCGGAATGCATCGAGCGTGTACGAGTGCCGAGTGTGTCCGAACTGGCGCGCGAAGCACCGGACATTCTGCTGGCCCACAACACATTGCACGACGTGCAGTTGGAAGCATTGGATCGTTACCGGCGGTTCAACAAAGACGTGTTTCTGGTGTTTGGTCAGGACGACTTGATCGATCATTTGCCGAGCTATAACAGTTTCAGCACGAGTGTGTATCCAGACGTAAAGAAGCGTCTGCGCCGTGCCATGAGCGCCTGTCACCGGCTGCTTGTTAGCACTGAGGCACTTGCGCAGGCGTACCGCGGGTGGAGCGATGATATTGTGGTTGTGCCGAACTACCTGGACGGCTCGATCTGGAAGGCGCTGAAATCGCGTCGCGGTCGCGGCGACAAGCCGCGGGTCGGTTGGGCCGGCGCGCAGCAGCACAGCGGTGATTTAGACATCATTCACGAGGTCGTGAAGAAAACGGCCAGTGAAGTCCAGTGGGTATTTTTCGGCCTGTGTTTCGAAGAGTGGCTTTCGCTGGGTGTGGAGGTGCACAACCCGGTTGTGTTTGAGCAATATCCGAACACCTTGGCGGCGCTCGATCTGGATCTTGCCGTTGCGCCGCTGGCGCACAATCGTTTCAATCAGTGCAAAAGTAACCTTAAACTGCTTGAGTACGGCGCGCTCGGCTGGCCGGTAGTTTGCACGGATATTGAGCCTTACCGCGATGCGCCGGTCACGCGGGTCGCGAACACGTCGGCGGCGTGGATTAAAGCCATACGGGAACGCGTCAATGATCTTGACGCCAGTCGCCGGGAAGGTGATGCACTACGCGCATGGACACATGAGCATTGGATGCTTGACGATCATTTTGATGACTGGTTGCAGGGTCTCGGCACGGAAGGCGCGGCTGCCGGCGCGTGCGCCGCGGGCGGAAAATGAGAGTGTTGCCGCTGAACGCGCATGCCCGGGCGAGCGAGGGCGGTGAGGTAGAGAGCGAGCATCGCTATCGCGCGTTGTTGCTAGCGCAACCGGCCCATGCCGATACACTGATACGTCTCGGTGAGCTGCTCCTCGCGCAGCACCGTTATCCGGAACTGATCGTGCATTGCCAGCGCGGCTTGGAGCAAAACCCGAGCTTGGTCGCTTTGTATCAACTGCTCGGCAGCGCCTTCTTCGCCAACGGCGAGGCGGGTGCAGCGGCCGAGGTGTATAGCATGGCGTTGCCTATGCAGTCGGGCAACGCCGAGTTGCACAATAACTACGCCGTTGCGCTACGTGCTCTCGGCCACTTGGAGGACGCCGAGAGCCACCTGTTGCGCGCGATCAGTCTGCGTCCGCGCTACTTTGATGCTCTGGTCAATTTAGGTAACGTGGTCAAACAGCGCGGTGAGCCGGGTCGAGCCATCGATTGCTACCGGCAGGCGCTGGAGATACGGCCGGGACATGCGGCGACCTACAGCAACGTCGGCAACGCGTTGCAGGCGCTTGGTCAATTTGACGGTGCGCTTGAATTCTATGAACGCGCCTTGGGCTTGTCGCCACAACTGCCGCAGGCGCACTGGAACCGTTCACTGTTGTGGCTGCAATTAGGCGATTTTGCACGCGGCTGGCCGGAGTATGAGTGGGGCTTTGCGTGTGGCGAGCGCGTGCAGCGCAGTTTTTCTGTTCCGCGCTGGGACGGTGCGGCGCTGAACGGGCGCCGCATCCTGGTCTGGTCCGAACAGGGCTTCGGCGACACGCTGCAATTCGCGCGCTATTTGCCGCGCGTGCTGCAAGCGGGCGGGCGGGTACTGTTCGAATGCCCGGCGGCGCTTTCACGTTTGTATCAAAGGTCTGGGTTCGCTGACGAAATCGTTGCGCGCGAGGATGTCGACGACGGAAAAATAGAATTCGACGTGCATATTCCACTTTTAAGTCTACCGGCGCTCTACAGTCGCGCCATTGAGCAGATTCCTGCGCCGCAAGCGCCCGTGATCGCCGCCGAGTTGGTGCAGCAATGGCGCGATCGTATTGGCAATCAAGAGCGCTTACGCATCGGTATTGTTTGGTCGGGCAACACGGAGCAACCGAACAATCGCAGACGCGCTTGCCCGTTGCACTTGCTGCTGCGGCTGGCCGAGATCCCGGGTACTGCGTTTTATAGTTTGCAGAAAGGGCCGCCGGCGCGGGAGCTGGCGCACGCCGCTGGTGCCGGGCGCGTGACGGCGCTTGATGCGCAGCTATACGACTTTGCCGATACCGCGGCGGCGATGCTTAACCTGGACTTGATTGTCACTGTCGACACGGCGGTGGCGCATTTGGCCGGCACACTCGGGCGCGAGGTCTGGCTGCTGCTCGATGCCGCCGCCGACTGGCGCTGGTTGGCGGGGCGCGACGACAGCCCGTGGTATGCATCGGCGCGTTTATTTCGCCAGATCAGTTCAGGTGATTGGGACGGCACGCTGGCGCAGGTGGACGCGGCATTGCGACAGCGGGCAGCACAGCCGCTGCACAGAAAAACAATGACCATCACGTCCGAAACGATCGCGTCGCCGGATCGGATCCCGCAGTTGTTGCAGAAGGCGGTAGCGGCGCATTCGTCCGGTGAGTTGGATTTAGCTAAAAAAGTTTATACGGATGTACTTGATCTGACGCCCGACAACGTCGATGCGTTGCACCTGTTAGGCGTAATCGAACATAGCGGCGGCCGCTTGGCGCGTGCAGCCGAACTCATCGAGCGCGCCATTGAGCTGAAACCGAACGTTGCGCTACTGCATTCATCATTGGGTAGCGTCTATCAGCAGCGGGGCGATGTGCAGGCAGCGGCGGTGTGCTTCAAGCAGGCCATAGATTGCGATCCTTGTTTCGCGGATGCGCACGTATTACTGGCTGCTAATTTGCATGCCCGCGGTGAGCTGGATGCCGCCGCGAGTTATTATGAGAGTCACCAAAAGCTGTGCCAAGATCACGCCGACAGCTTTTACAACTTGGGTCTGATCTATGAACAGCAGGGTAAGATTGAAGCTGCAGCCCGTTGCTTGGAACGTGCGGTGCAACTCGAACCGCAGCAGTCGCGCATGCATTGTCGCTTGAGCCACTTGTTGCAGATCTCAGGTGATCTCGAGCGCGCGCTGGAGCATTACCAAATTTCATCCGGCTACGATCCGAACAACGTCGAGGCGGATTTAAAGCAGGGTGATATCCACTTGACACGCCATCGACTGGATGCGGCCGCCGAGTGTTATAACCGCGTCCTGTCGAAGCGACCCGAATTGGCGGAAGCCTGGAACAACCTGGGCAACGTGCGCAAGGCGCAGGCACGCCCGCGCGAAGCCGCCGAGTGCTATTTCAAAGCAATAGAACTACAGCCGGAGCGGGCCGAAGTATATAGCAATCTCGGTGCGCTATGCCGTGATTTCGGCAGCTACGGCGAGGCAGTCAATTGGTATCGCAAAGCGCTTAATGTCAAGCCTGATTTCGTACAGGCGCTGGCCAATTTGATTCAAGTCTACCAGGACATTTGTTTTTGGGATGGGCATGAACAACTGCTGGATAAGTTGGCGCAGTGGACGGCCCGATTCATCGAACAAAAACAGCGCAGCCCAATTACGCCGTTCTATGCGGTAACATTATCGATTTCGCCGAGCCTGCAGCGCGACATCGCGGCGAATTATGTACAGACCGTGATTCGGCCGACGATCACCGAGCCGGCGATAAAAATTACCGCGGGTGCGCGGCGTAGCGGCCGCTTACGCATCGGTTACGTATCATCGGATTTCTATACGCACGCCACCGCGCAGCTCATGCTGAGTTTGTTCGGGCTGCATGACCGTGACGAATTCGAAATTTTTGCATATTCTTTCGGATCTGACGATGGCAGCGAGTATCGCACACGTATCGAGCGGGATACCGAACACTTTATTGACATTAGTGATGAACATTACGCGCGCACTGCGCAACGAGTGGCCGATGACGGTATCAATATACTGGTGGACCTGAAGGGCTATACGCGCGACATACGTCCCGAGATCTTCGCCTTACGCCCGGCCCCGATACAGGTCAACTATCTTGGCTATCCCGGCTCGCTGGGCGCTGAATACATGGACTATATGATCAGCGACGCCAACGTCACGCCGCCGGAGTCGAGGCAGTTTTTCCGTGAACAATTGGTCTATATGCCGCATTCGTATCAGGTTAACGACCACAGGCAAGCCATTGCGCAGACAGTGCCAAGCCGCCAGGCGTGCGGATTGCCGGAAACGGGGTTTGTTTTCTGTTGCTTCAACAACAACTACAAAATCGAACCGACGATATTTGACGCTTGGATGCGAATCCTCGCGCGCGTGCCCGGAAGTGTTCTTTGGCTGCTCAAAGCATCGGAAGAAGCTCAATTCAACTTGTCGCGTGAAGCCGAACGGCGGGGTATTGATCCACAACGGCTGGTGTTCGCGCCGCGCCTGCCTAAACCGGAACATTTGGCCCGTCACGCGCATGCTGACCTGTTGCTCGACACGCTCTACTGCAACGCGCACACTACCGCCAGCGACGCGCTATGGGCGGGCTTGCCGTTGATTACCTGTCCTGGCCAAACGTTCGCCGCGCGCGTAGCGGCCAGTCTACTGCACGCGGTCGGTTTACCGGAGCTGGTCACCGCCAGCCTGCAACAGTATGAAGATCTGGCGGTGACGCTTGCCAGTGACAAAGCGCGGTTGTTGCAGTTGAGTCAACGCCTGCAGCAAAACCGAATGACACAACCTCTATTCGATACACCGCGTTACGTGGGTTACCTGGAGTCGGCCTACCGGCGCATGTGGGCGCTCTGGGAAGCGGGCAAGCCCGCTTCCCATATCGTGATTCCCGAGTAGACGGATTGGGCCGATGGTCAGTGAACGGATTCAGCGGCGTCAGGTGGAAGTGATGTTGCGCAGCGCCATCGCCAGGCATCGTGACGGCGATCTGGAGACCGCGCAGGCCATCTACGAACAAATACTTCTTGTCGATCCGCTGCAATCGCATGCCCGCCAGCTGCTGGCGATCCTTTTCGAGCAGCGCGCTGCTCAGACGATGGTGTGTAGCGATGCGGAATCGCGCCTCGCGGATGCCACCGAACACCTCCGTTTGGGAAATCACCGCGCCGCGGCGGCGCTGCTTCGCGAGGCTATTCGGCTCGATGGAACGCTGCATGACGCATACCATAAACTCGGTAATGCGCTATGCGAATCTGGGGAATTGCCCGATGCACGTGAAGCGTTGCTGCGCGCCGTCGAGCTGAATCCTGGATCGGCGGCGAGCTGTAATGATCTCGGTTTGGTTTGTCGACAACTCGACCGGCTGGACGAGGCGCGGCACTGGTTGGAACGCGCCTGTCAGCTCGACCCAAACGATCCCTATATACTCTCGAATCTGGTTTTGCTCGATCAGGCGGTGTGCGCGTGGGATGAGTGGCCGGCACGACTGCAGCAACTGCTGCGAGTAACGCGAACGGCGCTCGACGAGGATCGCCTCACGCCGATGTCGCCGTTCATGTCGTTGTCATTGCCGATCGATACAGCAATGCAACGGCGTATCGCGGAAAATTATACCCGCCATGCGCTTGCGCACTGCAGACCGCTGAGTGGCGCGCCGGTGCATCCGCGGCCGGGTGCCCGGCAACGATTGCGCATTGGCTACGCCTCGGCGGACTTTCGTGATCACCCGACCGCTCAGCTCATGCTGAGTCTGTTTGCGCTGCACGATCGCAGCCGCTTCCAGGTTTCCATCTACAGCTGGGGAGGCGACGACGGCAGCGACTACCGTCGTCGGATCGAACAGGACTGCGATCAGTTCTGCGACGTTGACGGCTGGACCGAAGACGCCATTGCCGAGCGTATGGCCAGCGACGGCATCGACATTCTGGTCGATCTGAAGGGATACACCTGGAATATGCGCGCCGGTGTGTTTGCCCGCCGTCCGGCACCGGTTCAAGTCAGCTATCTGGGTTATCCTGGGACGTTGGGCGCAGATTTTATGGATTACATCGTCGTCGATGAGTGCGTACTGCCGGCGGAACTGGCGGCTGCGTACACCGAACAGCCGGTCTATTTGCCACACAGTTACCAGGTCAACGATTACCTGCACTTTTCGGCCACGCAAACGCCGACACGCGCCCAGGTGGGACTGCCGGAGTCCAGCTTTGTATTCTGCTGTTTCAACAATACGTACAAAATCGATCCGGAATTATTCGCGGTCTGGATGCGCATTCTCGGTCAGGTGCCGGGTAGTGTGCTTTGGCTGCTGCGTACGTCGCCGGAGGCCGAGCGCAATCTTCGACGCCAAGCGGTGCGCCACGGTGTTGCCGCCGAGCGGCTGATATTTGCCGAACGGGTTATGCGGCCGGCGCATCTGGCTCGTCATCGCTTGGCCGATCTGTTTCTCGATACCTGGTACTACAACGCGCACACCACAGCCAGCGATTCCCTGCGCGCGGGCGTTCCGGTGTTGACCTGTCCCGGCTCGACATTTGCCTCGCGGGTGTCGGCCAGTTTATTGCGCTGCCTTGGACTGACCGAGTTGATCAGCGAAGACCGCGCCGCTTATGCCGCCCAGGCGTTACGTCTGGCGCGCCAGCCCGAGGTTTTGGCCAGTCTGCGTCAGCGGCTGGTGATCGAACGTGAGCACGGCCCGCTGTTCGATCCCCAGCGCTTCGTGCGCGCGCTTGAGTCGGCCTACCAAATGATGTGGCAGGTTCGGCTGTCCGGGCTGGCGCCGCGACCGTTACGGGTGACCGACGTCGGTCACCCGTCGCCTCATGGGTCTTTGGCGTTGGATACGCCGGTATAAAATAAAAGTTAATAAAAACAATTGGATAAATATAAATCGCGAAATAAAATAAGGACGTCAAATTTTTGTTGTGGAGAGCCTAAAGTTTGGCGCGCCCGTGGCCGTTACATGAAGTCGGAGGCGGTGAATACAGTCCTATTGGCGACCGTATATCCGCTATGAACAAACCGATCGGTTAGCTGCGATGCCCTGGGGCGGCGGCTGCCAACAGGAGAACGAACATGGCTCTTACAATCAATACCAACCTGGCTTCGCTGAATGCGCAGCGCAATTTGTCCAGGAACAGCATGGATCTGCAAACAGCAATCCAGCGCTTGTCCTCTGGTCTACGCGTCAATAGCGCCAAGGACGACGCTGCCGGCCTGTACAACATTTCGTTGCAGACTGCGGCTATTACGGGTGTCAATCAGGCCTCGCGCAACGCGGCGGACGGTATTTCGTTCGCGCAGACCGCCGAAGGTGGTATGGCCGAAGTACAGAAAAACTTGCAACGTATTCGTGAATTGGCGGTGCAGTCTGCCAACGGCGCGACCTCCAACGATGCCCGCAGTGGTATTCAGGCTGAGGTCGATCAGCTGACCCAGGAAATTTCGCGCATTGTCGCCACCTCCTCGTTCAACGGCACGCAATTGTTGGACGGTTCGACCACTTCCTTGAGCTTCCAGGTTGGTCAGAATGGTACGGCCAACAACCAGGTGAGTGTCACGCTGTCCAGCTTGACCGGTATCAGCGGCTATAGCTCTTCGGTTACCGCAACCAACACGGTGGACGTCAGTTCGGCGGCTACGGCTTCGGCAGCCATCACCAATATGGACAGCGCCATCAAAACCGTCGCTACGGCGCAGACCAACATGGGTGCGGTGCAGAACCGTTTCGACGCCGTTATTTCCAACTTGAGCGTCTACGCGGAGAACCTGACGGCTGCCCGCAGTCGAATCCAGGACGCAGACTTCGCTGCGGAGACCGCCAAGTTGACCCGTGCCCAGGTGCTACAGCAGGCGGGTGTGGCCATGGTCACGCAGGCCAATGCGCTGCCGCAGTCGGCGCTGGCACTGTTGCGTTAAACGCGGCTCAACGTCACCAATGGCTGGCCGTTCGGGACAGGAGGTCCCGAACGGCTATTTTAAGGCACGTCTAGGGAGTGTGAGCCATGTCTTCACAACCGCTTTCCCAAGTCGCCGGATCGTCGATCGCTGCACGCACGTTGGCGCCGCGGTCGTCGTCGGCCACCAACGGCACAAGCAGCGGCAACACGTTGCCGCCCGCTGGCGCAAGGAGTGGGACTAAGCCGGCGTCGTTAGCCGATGCCGTAAGCGAACTGAATGACCATGTACAGAACATCCAGCGCGATTTGGAGTTTACTATCGATTCCGATAGCGGCCGCACTGTGATAAAAGTCGTTGATTCGCGTAGCAAAGAAGTGCTGCGCCAAATCCCCCCCAAAGAAATTCTGCAACTGGCCAGTACGCTTAAGCAACTGCAGGACGGTACCATTTTAAGGGTCAAGGCCTGACGCTGGCACCGAACTTGCACTTTACATTGCGGAGGTCATTTCAGGAGGCCACATGATTAGTTCACCTGGTGTCGGTTCAGGGCTTGACGTAAATACGATCGTCTCGAAGCTGATGGCGGTCGAGAGCATACCACTCAACAAGCTCAATACCACCAAACAGACCTACCAAGACGAACTGAGCGCCTATGGAAAACTTAGCGGCGCGCTGTCGGCTTTCCAAACGGCCATGGGCGGCCTCAACACACCGTCCGATTTCAAGCTATTTTCCGCGGCCTCGTCCGATACCACGGTTTTTACCGCCAGCGCCGATTCGACCGCCGGCGGCGGCACCTATAACGTCGCTGTGAATCGCATTGCCGAGCAACACAAACTCGGCGCCTCGACCGTCTATGCCGATACCGGTACCACCACCATCGGTACCGCCGGCGATTCCATGACCATCACCGTTGGCAGTAACACGCCGTTTACCGTGAGTTATGGCGGCCAAACGCTGAGCCAGATACGCGACAGCATCAATTCGAACTCGGGCAATGTCGGCGTTACCGCCAGCATCGTTCACGACACCTCAGGCTATCGTTTACTGCTGTCGGCCAACGACACCGGCAGCGTTGGGTATACATCGGTAAGCTATAGCGGTACCGATCCGTTCGCGCTGACGTCGTTGAACAAAGACCGCAACGGCGATGGCGTCTTTACCTCGGCCGATTTGAATGCCCAGGTGGTGCTCGACGGCACCTATACCATCAGCAGTAGCAGTAATACGGTCACCGATATGCTTACCGGCGTGACCTTGAATCTTACCGCCGCCGGCACGTCGACCTTGACCTTGAGTCGCGATACCAAAGGCATCACCGCCAAGGCGCAGGCCTTCGTCGATGCCTACAATTCGCTACAAAAGACCATGTCCGATCTGGGCAGTACTACTTTGCAGGCCGATAACACGCTACGTAGTATCCAGAACCAGGTGCGCGATACCCTCAACACGCCGCCGAGTGGTATCTCGAGCCAATATTCGTACTTGGCCGAAGTCGGCCTGTCCATCCAGAAGGATGGCACCATGGCGTTGGATCCGACCGCATTTGCCGCTGCCCTGAACACCGATCCCAACGGCGTGGCGGATTTGTTCGGTAACAATAATCAAGGCTACGGCTTCCGCTTGAAGAGCATGGCGGATCAATTGCTGCAAACCGGCGGTTTGGTTGACACCCATCAAAAAGGGATCAACACGCAAATTAGTAGTGTGCAGACGCAAATTGATTCTATGACGCTGCGCTTGCAGGGCATACAACAGCGCTACCAAGCTCAGTACACTGCACTCGATCAATTGGTTGCCAATCTGCAAACCCAGGGTAATTATCTGACGCAGCAATTGGCGTCACTACCGACCATAAAAGGCTGAGCAGGCGCGGAGCGTGAACAAGATTAAACAGTCCCGGTAGGCTGAAAAATTCCAAGGACTACGCCTTTAGCCACCGCCGAACGAGTCGCTAACCTAGTTAATATCGAAGTACTACTGGATATAGCAAACCAAGCACAAACGTATCGCGAGGAACACGAATGAGCTACGGAAATATTCAAGGCGCGTTGAGCCAGTACCGCAAAGTCGGTGTGCAGGGTTCGATTATGGATGCCAGTCCCCATCGCCTGATTCAAATGCTCATGGAGGGCGCGTTGGAGCGCTTGCATACCGCCAAGGGCTGTATGCAACGCGGTGAGGTCGCCGCCAAGGGCAAGTATATCGGTGGCGCGATTTCCATCATCGATGGCTTACGCGCCAGTCTCGACATGGAGGCCGGCGGCGCGATGGCGGAAAATCTCGAGGCGCTCTACGACTACATGAATCGTCGCTTGCTCGAAGCCAATATGCAGAACCGCGACGAGATCATCGATGAAGTGTCGCGCCTGATGTTGGAAGTGAAGAGCGGCTGGGACGCCATTCCCGAATCGGTCAAGAACGCGCATGCCGGGGAGTCAGTGCGCGTCGGTAATGGAGTCTGATGACATGTCCGCTGCCTTGGTCGGTGATATTGCGCAACCGAATGAACTCGATCGACTGGGCCAATTTGACGCGCTGATTCAACTCTCGCGCGCGATGTTATCCAAAGCCCGAGCGGGGGAATGGGATGACGTATTCGGCATGGAGAGCCAACGCCAACGATTGATTCGGGATGCGTTCGCGCAGCCGCCGGCGGTCGAACGGGCCGCCGGTATCGCGGCCGGAATCCGCGAGATTCTCGCTTTGGACAAGGAGCTCATTGCACTGGGGCGTCAGCGCATGGCGGAGTTGTCGGTTGGGCTGATCGGTTGGCGCAAAGGGTGTAAAGCCACTGCCGCGTACGCACAGAACATGCGCTGAACACCGAAGTCCGATGACTTTTACGCGCTTGCCGCGACAATCGACTTTAGGTAGTTTCAATGTCACGCAAGTAGTACCGGCGTCATGACTGAATCAATTTCATAGGATACGCGGTTACTGTCGATGAACACTAACTTGCCGGGTTCGCTGGGAGAAGGCATCCTCTACGAAGATGTGCTGCCTTGCGGTTGGCAGGTTTTGAACGCGCCCCCCAGTGCTGGTGAATCGGCACATTGGAGCGCCGCCAACGAGAACGTTCTGCGGCTGGTGTCGGCGCTGGAAGAGTTTACCCCCGACGTGACCGATGATCATGGATCGCAGACTCATGATCTGGCGCGCCTGGAGTTCAAGCTCAATCTGGTTTTGGAATTGGTCGGCCAACTGGTGCGCGGTCAGCAGGCGTTGCCGGGCGCGCGCGCGCTCAAACTCAACGCCCACGGTATGCTCTGGGAAACTTATGCTACGGACTCGGCGCCGGCGGTTGATCAGCACCTGTTAATCGCGGTCTATTTAAATGATAACTTGCCGCGCCCATTACAACTGCACGGCATCGTGCGCGAATCCGTTGCAACGCCATCGGGGGGGCGGGTGCACGTGGAATTTCAGGAACTTACAGAGCCTGTTCAGGATCTGTTGGAAAAGATGATTTTTCGCCACCATCGACGCAGCATCGCGCAACATCGGCCCCCTCGCGGCCCCCACCCTTAATACCTTAAAATACAAAAGGTTAAATTCCGTGACGAATTAAATTCGTGGCGTTGCCGCACTGTTGCCCACGACAATATTTTGACATAGGCGTGGGTGAGTGCTTAACTAGACGGCAGAAAAACAAAATTTGGACGGTTTCGGATCGTCTCTGTCCATGCGCCACAAGCACCTGCCTCCGAATGTCGCCAACGATTCATGCGTTAGTAGCGCCTCGGATGGTGTCGCAGCAGCATCGTGCCGGGTCTTAGTGAGTGCAATGACGGGCGACACCAGAGAATTCGCACACTGACACGTTACGGGCTATCGCAATGAACCATCAAGGCACACACGCCAAACAAGCGCCGGACGGCAAGATTCTGATTATCGATCAGGATGTCGAGCGCGCCGAGCAGCTTCGCACAGTGTTGGAATTCATTGATTTCGAGCCGGTGATCGTCGCCGAACCCGCGGCATGGCGCCAGGCGATCGCTAAGGATATGCGTATTGATGCGGTCGTGTTGGGGCGTTGCGATACCGTACGCATGGTCGAGGAATTGGCCAAACACGATCCGGATGCGCCGGTAATGGTGCTTAAGAGCGATGACGAGTCGGCGGGTTTACCGGAAACCGGTAAACAGATTTTAGGTTTCGTTGATTTGCCGCTACGCTATAGCAATATCAGCAATTTGTTGCATAAAGCGCAAGTGTTCCGGTCCAGCCGTGACGCCGCGGGCACCAGTCGGCGGCCGGTGGAATTGTTCCGCAGCTTGGTCGGGAGTAGCCGCAAGGTGAAACAAATCAGGCGCCTGATCGAGCAGGTCGCGGCGTCGGACGCGACCGTGCTGGTGCTGGGCGAATCAGGTACCGGCAAGGAAGTGGTGGCGCGTAATATCCACTACTATTCCAACCGACGCGACAACCCATTCGTGCCGATCAACTGTGGCGCGATCCCGCCCGATCTGCTGGAAAGCGAATTGTTCGGCCATGAAAAGGGCGCATTTACCGGCGCCATCAGCGCCCGTCAGGGGCGTTTCGAAATGGCCGAGGGCGGCACCTTGTTTTTGGACGAGATCGGCGATATGCCGCTGTCCATGCAAGTAAAACTATTACGCGTGTTGCAGGAGCGCACGTTTGAGCGCGTCGGCAGTAACAAGAGTATTACCACCGACGTTCGTATAGTCGCGGCTACCCATCGCACGCTGGAGGATTTGATCGCGGAGGGCAAGTTCCGCGAGGATCTGTATTACCGTTTGAACGTATTTCCGATCGACATGCCGCCGTTGCGCGAACGGGTCGAGGACATCCCGCTGCTGATCAACGAACTGATCGCGCGCATCGAGCACGAAAAACGCGGCTCGGTACGCCTGAATCCAGCCGCCACCATGGCGTTGTGTCAGTATCGGTGGCCTGGCAATGTCCGCGAGCTTGCCAACCTCATCGAACGCTTGGGTATTCTGTTTCCGTTCGGTGTGGTCGACATCAAGGAATTGCCGGAGAAGTTTCGTCCGGATGATTCCGGCGCCTCGGCCATCTACGCCGATGTCGCAGAGGCGTCACTGCAGATACCGGCCGACCCGCTGGATGCGCGCCTGCCGCGCGACGGCTTGAATCTGAAGGAACATCTTAGCAATCTCGAAGTCAGCCTTATCCGCCAGGCCTTGAGCGAGGCCGACGGCGTGGTGGCGCACGCCGCCAAACTACTCGATATGCGCCGCACGACGCTGGTCGAGAAATTGCGTAAATACGGCCTGCACCGCGGCCTGGACGCGACAAGTAATTGACGTCACACCTTCCTCCCCTCTTTAACCCTCTGATTTAAAAGAAAACCGATTTCAGGCACAGATCTTGCTCTAAAGCGAATGCCGGGATTTCCCGCGCCGGATTTTCGCCTTGGGGGCAGGACATGCAGCCGCACACCGACGGTCGCGCACAACAACTCGAAGACGCTTTTCAACTGTTCACGCAAATGTCGTCGCAGTTGGAGGATTCCTACCGCGTGCTCGAAGCTCGGGTGGCGCAGCTCAGCGAGGAGCTTGCTGCTGCGCGTAGCGAGCGCCTGACGCAGTTGGCCGAGACAGAACGCCTGGTGAACCGTCTCGAACGTTTGTTGGATTTGTTGCCTGGTGGAGTGCTGGTTCTCGACGGCGACGGCACCATCAGCGCTTGCAACCCCGCAGCATTGGACCTGCTCGGGCCGCCGCTCGAGGGCATGGGCTGGCGACAAGTGGTCGAACGCGCCTTCCAGACGCAAGTCGGTGATGACGGTGAGGTCGGCTTGCTAAGCGGACGTAAGGTCAGCCTGTCGGCCCGCTCGCTAGAACCTGAACCCGGCCAGATCATGTTGCTTATGGATGTGACCGAACAACATGCACTCCAAACTACGCTCAATCGTCATCGCCGGCTGTCTGCCATGGGTGAGATGGCGGCCGCCCTGGCGCATCAGGTGCGCACGCCGCTAGCGTCGGCGCTGTTATACGTATCTCACCTCGGCCGGCATGATCTCGCCGATGCCGACCGTCGCCGGTTTACCGACAAAGTCGTCGGTCGCCTGCGTCATTTAGAGCATTTAGTCGGCGATATGCTGCAATTCGCGCGCGGTGGCAGTTTCGATATGGACGACGTGCCGGTAGACGCGCTGGTGGCCGATTTACAACAAACGCTGGACCCGCAACTTGAAGCGCTTGGTGGTGAGTTCGAGTTATTTAATCGCGCTCCCGGGGCTTTATTGCGCGGTAACCGCGAGGCCTTGCAAAGTGCGTTACTGAATCTTGCGACCAATGCCTTACAGGCGTGCCCGGTGGCGCCGAAACTGCGCATTGAAGTTCGCTCCAATGCCGATCAGCAGATCGTGTTTTTGTTGTCAGACAACGGGCCGGGTATCGCCGAGGACATACGCGAGCGCCTGTTCGCGCCGTTTTTCACTACACGCGCCGATGGCACCGGTCTGGGACTGGCGGTGGTTCGAGCCATTGCGTTAGCCCATCAAGGCGAAGTGTGGTTGCACTCCAGTTCCGTGCACGGCAGCACGTTCGCGGTGCGCGTCCCTTGTGCGCGTAACGCCGATGTATTGCCGGGCGATTTTGCGCCGCGCATGCACGAATCGAATTTAACTTCCGCCGCTTCCGCGAAGCATCATTCCTGAGGAGAAGTATTCATGAACCAAGGTGCCGTACTGGTAGTCGAAGATGATCTGTCACTGCGGGAAGCGCTTTGCGACACGCTGGAACTGGCTGGTTATTCAGCGATATCGGCGACCGATGGACGTGCTGCAATGGACATGCTGCGAAGGGACGATATCCGCATGGTGGTTAGCGATGTGCAGATGCAACCCATGGATGGACATAATTTGCTCAAGCGCATCAAGTCACAGCACCCGGAGTTGCCGGTTGTGTTAATGACCGCCTACGGCACCATCCAAAAAGCCGTTGAGGCGATGCGCGATGGCGCAGTGGATTATTTGGTTAAACCGTTTGAGGCCGAAGTGCTGGTCAACATGGTCAGCCGCCTGATCGCCGAGACGCCGACCACCAGTGATGCCGATTTGGTTGCCGAGGATACGCACACGCGCGCCCTGGCGGCGTTGGCCGCGCGCGTGGCCGCCACCGACGCGACGGTGCTTATCACCGGCGACAGCGGTACCGGCAAGGAAATATTCGCGCGCCATATCCATCGCAACTCGCCGCGCGTCGAGCATCCTTTCGTTGCCATCAACTGTGCGGCGATTCCCGAGAATATGCTCGAGGCGGTGCTGTTTGGTTACGAGAAGGGCGCATTTACCGGCGCTTATCAAGCCAACCCAGGCAAGTTCGAGCAGGCCAACGGCGGTACGCTGTTACTCGACGAGATATCAGAAATGGATCTGGGCCTGCAAGCCAAATTGCTACGGGTGTTACAGGAGCGTGAAGTCGAGCGTTTGGGTGCCCGCAAGACAATCCGGCTGGATGTCCGCGTGCTGGCCACATCAAATCGCGATCTGCACGCGGAGGTGGCGGCCGGACGTTTTCGCGAAGATCTGTTCTACCGATTGAGTGTGTTTCCGCTGCACTTAACCCCCCTGCGTGAACGTCGCGCCGACATTTTGCCGTTGGCGCGTTACATGATCGAGCGGCGTGGCGACAGCAACAGTGGTACGCGCTTGTCTGCCGCGGCGGAACAGGCGCTGGTGGCGCACTGCTGGCCGGGTAACGTGCGTGAGTTGGACAACGTTATCCAACGTGCACTGATTCTAAAGCGCGGTAGTGTGATCGAAGCCGCCGACATTTGTATGCAAACGTTAAAGACGCAAGCGCCGGGCGAGGCGGGGTCAGCGCCGCCGCCGTTGGCCGTGGATGAGGCGCCCGGCGAACTTAGCGAAGACCTCAAGAGCCGTGAACAGAGCCTCATTTTAGACGCGCTGCGGGCCGCGCGCGGCAGCCGCAAGGCGGCTGCCGAACGCCTCGGCATCAGCCCGCGTACGCTGCGCTACAAATTGGCGCGCCTGCGCGAAGCCGGTATTGATGTGCCCGCCTAAACTCAGTATTGGCCCGGATAGTGCATATTTTGAGTCATTACTACGTGGAGTTACGCATTGACGGCGGACTCCTTTGGATTGATCGGAGAGCGACACGATGAGCGATATCGATATTTCACAGGTGTTGGCACAAATGCGTGTCATGGCTTCACGCGCTCAGGACGGGGCGCTGCAGCCAAGCCAGGTAAATGGGGCTGAAAAGCCCGATTTTGGCCAACTGTTGAAGAGTTCGATTAATGCGGTAAACGAGACTCAACAACAGGCCGGCAAACTATCCGATGCGTTCGAGGCCGGCAATCCGAATGTCGATCTGACACAGGTGATGGTGGCGCTGCAAAAGGCCAATGTCTCCTTTCAGGCCATGACCCAAGTGCGTAATAAGCTGGTCGATGCCTATAACGAAATCATGCGTATGCAGTTCTGATGCAACGCCATTACGAATTTAAACCGCGATTACCGCAGACGAGAGTGGCTGGATTATGGCACTGATCAAGGCAGGAACAGCGCAAGGCTTCGCTCGCCTACCGGCGTTGCGACAAATCGGCTTGATGATCGGGTTAGCTGCCAGCGTGGCGCTGGGAGTGGCCGTCGTGTTGTGGTCGCAGAAGCCTTCGTACGGATTGCTCTATGGCAGTCTTTCCGCCAAGGACTCGTCGCAAGTGGTTCAGGCGCTGCAACAATCCAACATCCCATATCAGATCGATGCCGGTAGCGGCGCCGTCATGGTGCCGATCGACAAGGTGCACGAGGCTCGCCTGAAGCTTGCCGGTGAGGGTTTACCCAAGGGCGTCGGCGTCGGCTTCGAATTGCTGGAGAAAGAGCAGGCCTTAGGTACCAGTCAGTTTGTCGAGCAGGCACGTTATCAGCATGCGCTGGAAATTGAATTGGCGCGCTCTATCAGCAGCATCGACAACGTACGCACCGCGCGCGTACATTTGGCCATCCCGAAACGCACCGTGTTTATCCGTAAACAGGACAAGCCATCGGCGTCAGTGGTGCTGGATTTATATGCCGGTCGGCAGTTGGAGCGCGGCCAGGTCGCCGCGATCGTGCATCTGGTTGCATCCAGTGTACCCAATCTGATGCCTGATAAGGTGACCGTCATTGATCAGGCGGGCGATCTCCTCACTAACGGCGCCAGCGACCACGGCATGGCGCTGACTTCCAACCAATTCGATTTCACGCGCCGCATGGAACATATGTATGCACGGCGGATCGAAAATTTGATCTCCCCGATCGTTGGCCCGGGCCGGGTGCGAGCGCAAGTAGTCGCTGACGTTGATTTTACCAGCGTGGAAAAGACCAGCGAGACTTATGATCCGACGCGGCCATCGCTGCGCAGCGAACAGCTGGTAGAGGAACACAGCAGTTCGCCCACCGGCATCGGCGGCGTGCCGGGTGCGCTCAGCAATCAGCCCCCCGGCGCCGGGACTACCGCTGTACCGCAGCCTGCTCCCACGCCGGCGGCGAAACAGCGGGGTGGAAAAAATCAAGCGCCGTCGGCGACGCCGGCAGCGCCGACACCTAGCCCACCGCAAGGTAGCAGCACGAAGCGCGTGGTGCGTAATTTTGAACTCGACAAAACCATAAGCCACACGCGCAGTCCTGCCGGTAACATACGTAAGCTGTCGGTGGCGGTGTTGGTTGACGATCGCCAGAGTGTGAATGACGCCGGCCAGGTCGAGAGAAAGCCGCTGGATGCGAAGGAACTGGCGCAAATCACAGCGCTGGTGAAGGATACGGTCGGATTTAATGCTGCCCGCGGCGATAGTGTAAATGTCATCAATAGCGCCTTTGAGGTGCCGCCGACCCCGGAGGCGCTACCCGAACCGCCGGTATGGCAGCAGCCATGGGCGAAGGACATTATGAAGCAAGCGCTGGGCGGTTTAGCAGTATTGTTGCTGGTCTTCGGCGTCTTGCGTCCGGTCTTACGCGGCTTGGCCGAGAAGGGTCTGGCCGCACCACCGGCGCAGTTGGCCGGAGCGGAACTGGCGCAGGACCGTGTTACACTGGACGGACAGCGATCGGCTGGTCAATTGCCGGGGCCTGGGGGTTATGACGACAAGCTCGGAGTGGCGCGCAGCATGGCATCGCAGGACCCGCGGCGCGTTGCACAAGTAGTCAAGAATTGGGTTGCCAACGATGGCTGATACCAACGCGAAACTCAACGGCACGGAGCGCGCAGCGATTCTGCTGATGAGCATCGGTGAGCAGGACGCGTCCGAGGTGCTCAAGCAACTGGGCCCTAAGGAAGTACAGAAAGTCGGTTCCGTAATGGCCTCGCTGGCTAATGTCTCGAAACAGCAGGTTGGCGAAGTGCTGGATGATTTCGTCAGTACCGTCGAAGAACAGACCGCGCTCGGTATAGGCAACGAGGACTATATTCGCAATGTCATGATCAAGGCGCTCGGCGAAGATAAGGCCGGTGGTCTGATCGACCGAATCCTGATGGGTCGGAGTTCAAAGGGACTCGACGCGCTAAAGTGGATGGATCCGCGCGCAGTGGCCGAGATTATACGGCTGGAGCATCCGCAGATCATTGCCATCGTTATGGCTTATCTCGACAGTGATCATGCCGCCGAAGTGTTGCAATTTCTGCCCGAGCGCGTACGCCCTGATATTCTCATGCGCATCGCATCGCTCGATGGCATTCAACCGCAGGCGTTGCAGGAACTCGATGAGATTATGGAGAAACAGTTCTCCGGTAACGCCAACGTCAAGTCATCGTCCGTCGGCGGTTTGAAATCGGCGGCCAATATTCTCAACTTCATGGAGACCGCGGTCGAGTCCGAAATTATCGAGCGCATCAAAGAGACCGACGGTCAGTTGGGCGATAAGATCCAGGATCTCATGTTCGTCTTCGACAACCTGGCCGAAGTCGACAATCGCGGTATCCAGGCGCTGCTACGCGAGGTGTCGTCGGAAGTGTTGATCATCGCGCTCAAGGGTGCGGACGAGGCGGTCAAGGAAAAAATCTTCACCAATATGTCTAAACGCGCGTCCGAGATGCTGCGCGATGACCTCGAAGCCAAGGGCCCCGTGCGGCTGAGCGAAGTGGAGACCGCGCAGAAGGAGATTCTGGCGGTGGCGCGCAAAATGGCCGATAGCGGTGAACTAGCGCTCGGCGGCAAGGGCGGCGAGCAGTATGTCTAAAATTATCTCGCGCGATGATGTTGACAATTGCGAGAGCTGGGCGCCGCCGGCCGTAGAGCCGCCGAGAAGCGGCACGGGCGGGATACGTGGCGCACCGGTAAATACCAGTTTGCTGACAGCCAGTCAGCTCGAACGATTGCAGCAGCAGGCTTATGAAGAAGCGTACGAAGTCGGCTTGCGGGAAGGGCGTGCAGCCGGACAGCAGCAGACCGAGGCGCGTGCTCAGGAATTAGTGTCGCTACTGCAGGCGCTGGCCGAGCCGTTTGCGCAGTTGGACGATAAAGTCGAGCAGCAACTGGTCAACCTCGTCATTGCCATGGTGCGTCAGTTGGTGCGCCGTGAAATCAAAAGTGAGCCCGGGCAGGTGGTCGCGGTGGTGCGCGAAGCGATGTCGGCGTTGCCGATTGCGTCGAGTAATATCAGCGTACACTTGCATCCCGAAGACGCAGCGCTGGTGCGGGAGTCGCTGTCACTGTCCGATGAGGATCGTAGTTGGAAAGTGGTGGATGATTTGGTCATGAGCCGCGGCGGTTGTCGCGTGACGACGGAGTATTCGCAGATCGATGCGACCATCGACAGCCGCGTTGCGCAATTGATCGCCAAGGTGTTTGGCGGCCAACGTGAAGGCGACAGTTAATGCTGACGGCAGCGGTTAACGCATGAGTGCGGTCATTCCCGAAGTCCGGCGTGGGCATATCTGGGCCAAGCGCCTGGGCGAGTACCAACAGCGTATGGACGGTTTACCGCCCATGGTGGTAGAGGGACGTCTGACGCGTATGGTTGGCTTGACGCTAGAGGCGATTGGCAGTCAGGCCGCTATCGGCTCACGCTGTCTGGTCGCCGGTCCGGACGGCGCCAGTATTGAAACCGAGGTGGTGGGCTTCTCCGGCGAGAGGCTTTATCTGATGCCGATCGGGGACCTGCACGGCTTGGTGCCGAACGCCCGCGTCATCCCGACCAACCGCGTGTATTTAGCCCCCGTTGGCGAAGCACTGCTGGGTAGGGTGGTCGATGGGGCGGGCCATCCGCTCGACGGTCGCGGCCCGCTGCGTGCCCAGGCGCGCGCGCCCTTGACCGGGCGTAGTATCAATCCGTTGACGCGTAGTCCAATACGGGAGCCACTTGATGTCGGCGTGCGTGCTATCAATGCACTGCTGACGGTCGGTCGTGGTCAGCGCATGGGGTTGTTTGCAGGCAGCGGCGTCGGCAAGAGCGTGTTGCTCGGTATGATGACCCGTTACACCAACGCCGATGTGATCGTGGTCGGCCTGATCGGCGAACGCGGCCGCGAGGTGAAGGAATTTGTGCAGAATATCCTCGGTGACGAGGGTTTGAAACGTTCGGTTGTCGTCGCCACTCCGGCCGACAATACGCCGCTCATGCGCATGCACGGAGCCATGCTGGCAACCTCGATTGCGGAATATTTTCGCGACCAGGGAAAACATGTGTTGCTGTTGATGGACTCGTTGACGCGCTTCGCGCAAGCCCAACGCGAGATCGCTTTGGCGATCGGAGAGCCGCCGGCTACCAAAGGATATCCGCCATCGGTGTTTGCCAAAATTCCGCAGCTGGTGGAGCGTGCCGGCAACGGTGATACCGGCGGTGGTTCTATCACCGGATTTTATACGGTGTTGGTAGAGGGCGATGATCAAAACGATCCGATAGCGGACTCGGCGCGCGCCATTCTCGATGGTCACATCGTACTCTCGCGGCGTTACGCAGAAGCCGGTCACTATCCGGCCATCGATATCGAGGCCTCCATCAGTCGTGCGATGACGGAAATAACGACTAAAGAACATCTGCGTGAGGCGCAGGGCTTCAAGAAAATTTTTTCGGCTTATCAGCAGAATCGCGATCTCATTAGTGTCGGCGCTTATCAAAACGGCAGTGATCCACGCATCGACGAAGCCATTGATATGCAGCCACGCTTACTCGATTTTTTACAACAAGATATGCATGAATGCGTACCACTGGATCAAAGTTTGGCTGAACTCGGTGAACTCGCGGTTTAAGTGCGCCGCGCTCATCTTCGGCGCCGTCGTTATGTCACTTTTTACATTGGGAGTAATAGCGAATGACACGCTCCAAGCGTATTCGTCCGGTAGTCGATTTGGCCGAAAACAGGCAGATGGACGCAGCGCGATTGTTGGGTGAGTGTCGTCGGATAGTGGAACACCAGGAGCAGCGATTGGCGGAGTTACTGGGTTACCGAACGGACTACGCCCGCAATTTTCAAGAATCGTGTAGTAACGGCATCGGTGCGGTGAAATTGAACGAGTACCGCACTTTTCTCGGCCGCCTCGATGCAGCGATCTCGCAGCAACAACGGCTGGTTGAGCAGGTGCGCGCGGAATGCGAGGCGAGCCGGCAAGCTTGGCTGCAGTCGCGTACGCACGCTAAGGCGTTAGGTAACGTGGTTGACCGATATCGACGCGAAGAGCAGCGCGAGGCGGAGCGCCGCGAACAAAAGGAAGCGGACGAACATTCCGCGCGTCGGCATGGTGTGGACTGAGCGTCGCTTGACTGTGCTTTGAGTCACCTAGCCCGCCGCCATTTCCGCGCTGGTCTATGGCACGCAATTTGCTGTCCTACCCGTATGTCACCACGTATCGGGTATAAGCCAGCATGAATGTATTGCCATCTTCACCACCGTCGACCGACACCAGTGCGTCCACCACCGGCGCCGCACAGTCGGCGCAAAATCCAACTCCGGGCCCGGTAAAAGGCGCACAGCATGCGCCATCAGCGTTATTCACACTGTTGTTGAGCGGCCAGTTGCACGCCGCCCCCGGCGCGCAGACGGCGCTGGCGGCCGTGGTCGAGAGCAAGACGTCGGCCAACCCGGGTGTGCAGACACCATCCGCGCCGACAGAGCAAACCGGCAAGGGCTTGCCGCTTGCCGATCTGCTGGCGGCGATTCTTGCCGGTGGCACGGTGGCGGCGACCACGGCGGACGCAAAATCGGCAAAAACGCAGGATAAGAAATCTGCCGCCGGCGATGTCAACGCGGCGGCTAGCCAGGTTGTGGTGCCGATCGCAGCGCCGCTGCTGTTGGCGGCGACGCCACACGCAAGCGCCGCGCCGCAGTCGCACGCCGGTGCCGACGATGCGTCGTTGGCCACGATCCTGAATGTACTCAGCGCCGGAAACGGTGGCGCGAACTCCGCCGACGTACTTAAGGCCGTGCTGGCGAAGTTCGAGGCCGCGCAAGCGCCTGCTTCGAACGTTCCGACTCAAGGTGCGGTGGCGATGGATCGCGGCGATGTGGCGGCGTTGCACGCCGCTGTAGTACACCAGCCGGCGCAACCGGCTTCCGGCGACGCCGGTGCGCGACCGGCTGCGGTTCCCAGCGTGCCGGTTGACACGCCGATGCAAAAGCCGGGCTGGGACAGAGAACTGGGTAATCGCGTCGTCTGGATGGCGAAAGACGGTGTGCAGGCGGCACAACTGCGAGTGAATCCGCCACATCTGGGGCCGGTAGAGGTGCGGCTCTCAGTAAGCAGTGATGCTGCCAATGTCTCCTTTATCGCCCATCATGTGCATGCACGCGATGCTATCGAAGCCGCCATTCCGCGTTTGCGGGAAATGATGGCGGAGCAAGGTTTTGCACAGACCAATGTCAATGTCGGCGGTCACGGCGCACAGCAGGGTCAGGGACAACAAGCGTTCAGTGCGCCCGGCGCCCACGCCAATCCGTTTGATACCAGCATCGACACCGATGCCTTGCCGGCGACGTCATCCATCGGCGCCGCTGCACTTGGTATGGTGGATTATTTCGCGTAATAGCGCCGCTTCGACGCGTCATCCCGGTGTCGGCCGGCGCGGATTGAGCGGTATTTCTATGGCCGGCCAGCGTCCCTCGCCGTGCATGCGATACCACAACGGCCCCGATCGATCCGTGCCCAGGTTACCGATCCGAATCCCTGTTTGTGTCGGCACGGCTTCAGCCGTGCACGCGATGCCACGACGGCCCCGATCGATCCGTGCCCAGGTTACCGATCCGAATACCTGATTGTGTAGGCACGGCTTCAGCAGTGCATGGGGTGACACAACGGCTCCAACCAATTCCGTTCTACATGGGCCACTCGATATCCCTTGGCTGCGAAGTCATGGTCGCCAAGTTTCCGGCATTGTTCGTGAACGGGTTGAGTCAATGTCCCGGCACTCCGTAAACGGCCTTTTTAACTCATTGATAAATAAGGATACAAAATTTCTGCATACGCTGGCATAGGTCTTGCTTCAGCGTTGGTGAAGAAATTCAGACACTTATACAGAAAGGTTTGCTGATGGCACAGAAAGACGATGACCTGGATCTGGACGTAGAAACCGCGCCAGTCAAATCCGCAGGCGGTTGGAAGAAGATCGTACTGCTGTCGGTAGCCGTGTTGGTGTTGGTCGGAGTCAGCGTTGGTGCGACCGTGTGGTTGCTGCACCGCGGCGCCCCGGCTGCTACGGCCGAGAGCACCGCCGCACAGCACGCCAACACCAAAAAATCGAAAACCGCGAAAAAGGCCGCGCCCAAAAAAGGCGAGGCAAAACGCACTCCGCATTACCTCAACCTCGATCCGCCGTTTGTGGTGAATCTCAATGACAACAGCGGCGTGCGCTTTCTGCAGGTGGCAGTGTCCGTCATGGCTTACGATGCGGGCAAGTTGGACAAGGTAAAAGAGAATCTGCCGATCGTCAGGAATTATCTGATGCTTCTGTTCAGCAGCCAGAAATTTGCCGACATCAAAACGCGCGAAGGCAAGGTCAAGTTGCAGGAAGAGGCGTTGAAGGCGGTTCGCAAGGCGCTGGTCGACTCGACCGGCGAACCGCAGGTGGACGCGCTTTACCTCCCCAGTATCGTGGGCCAATAGAGTTATGCCTGCAAACGACCTGCTTTCCCAGGACGAGATCGATGCGCTACTCCACGGCGTCGGTAGCGGTGACGTCGAGACCGATGCGGGAACGGGACCGGCGGATGGTCAGACTTCGTTGTACGATTTCGCCAGTCAGGACCGTATCGTTCGCGGACGCCTGCCGACCCTGGAGATGATCAACGAGCGTTTTGCCCGCCATTTCCGTATTAGCTTGTTCAATATGCTGCGCCGTTCGGCCGAAATTTCCGTTGGCGGCGTTCAAATGCTCAAATTCGCCGAATACGTGCACAGCCTGTTTGTGCCCACGAGTTTGAATTTGGTGCGCGTCAAGCCGCTGCGCGGAACCGCATTATTCGTCATCGATCCGAAACTGGTGTTTACTGTTGTCGACAACTTTTTCGGCGGCGACGGGCGCTATCACACCAAGATCGAGGGGCGCGAGTTCACGCCCACCGAGACACGCGTCATACAAATGATGTTGCAGCAGGCATTTTCCGATCTGCACGAGGCCTGGGCGCCGGTGATGCCGGTCACTTTTGAATATTTGAACTCGGAAGTGAACCCGCAGTTTGCCAATATTGTGAGTCCTACCGAAGTCATCGTTGTCAGCACGTTTCATATTGAGCTGGAAGGCGGCGGTGGCGATCTGCATGTGACTATGCCGTATTCGATGGTCGAGCCGATCCGTGAACATCTCGACACCGGCTTGCAGAGTGATCGCTCCGATCAGGACGACCGCTGGACGGTTTGCCTGCGCGAGGAGATGAAGAGCGCCGATGTCGAATTGAGTAGCACGCTGTTGGAAACATCGTTGAGTCTCCGTCAAATTCTGGATTTACAGCCCGGCGATGTTATCGCGGTGGATGTGCCTGACAAAGTCACCGTGCGTATCGAAGACATACCTGTTTTTCGTGGCAGCGTGGGCGTGTCACGAGGCCTTTCGGCGATCAAGATCAAAGAAAAGATTCACACTAACCTGCCCGTGGTCAAGAGTTGACCGGGTACTCAGGAGATTCATGATGAACGACGTAACCGAGACCGGCCAGGAAGAAGCGATATCGGACGATTGGGGCGACGCGCTTGCTGAACAGACCGAGGCTGAGGCAAAAACAGCGGATAAGGCGGCGGTGCCTGCCGTGCCAGATACAGCCAAGTATGAAACCGCGCACTTCGAGGATTTAGAAGCAGATGATTCGGCTTCTACACATGAAGATATCAATCTTGATGTAATTCTCGATATCCCGGTAACGCTGTCGATGGAAATCGGGCGCACCCGCATTCCTATCCGAAATTTATTGCAATTGAACCAAGGCTCGGTGGTCGAGCTGGATCGGCTGGCCGGCGAACCGATGGACGTTCTGGTTAACGGCACACTCATTGCGCACGGCGAAGTCGTTGTGGTGAACGAGAAGTTTGGCATCCGTCTTACCGATGTCATAAGTCCCTCGGAGCGGGTCAAGAAGTTAAAGTGATGATCGGCGCCCGTGCGCATGTCGCCGGGCAACGGTCGATACGGTCTGTGGTCGACCCGATGCGAGCAAAAGGTAATTCCAATGTCATTCCGCAAAGTTAAGGTCCTAAACATCGGCTTTAAGCGCCCGGCACGAGCCGCAGCGATTTTTTTTCCAGCGGTGATGTTGCCGGAAGCGGTCTGGGCGGTCGAGCCTGCAATACATGGTGCGACGCTTGATCCGATGAGTGGAGCCAGTTTGCTACAGATGTTCGCCGGATTGCTGGCGGTGTTGGCATTGGTGTTTTTGATGGCATGGGTGATGCGCCGCTTCGGGCGCGGAGCGCTTGCCGGCGGCAGCGGCCTGCGCGTACTTGGCGCTTTGTCGGTGGGTGCGCGTGAGCGCGTGATTCTGATACAAGCGGGTGAAACGCAGCTTTTGGTCGGTGTGGCGCCTGGTCGCGTGCAGTCGCTTCTTACGCTCGATAAGCCGATTGCCATAGAGCCCGGCCGCACCGCCGGCGGGCCGGGATTCGCCGAGCGTCTTCGTCAAGCGATGTCTTCGAGGGATGCGAAGTGAAATTGTTACGTTGGTTCGTCTTGTTCGGGCTGTTCGCGCATGCTGCGACGGCCTTCGCGCAACCCGGTATCACTATCGTCAGTTCGGCACCGACACCTGACGGTGGCCAGTCGTATTCGGTAACGATACAGATTTTGATGTTGATGACGGCGCTGACGCTATTGCCGTCCGCCGTCATGATGATGACTTCGTTCACACGTATCGCAATCGTGCTATCCATTCTTCGCCAAGCGCTCGGTACACCGCAGACACCGTCGACACAGATTATCGTGGGTTTAAGTTTGTTCCTGACATTCTTTGTTATGGCGCCGGTATTCAACCGCGTCAACACCGATGCGCTGCAACCATATCTGAACGAAAAAATTTCTGGCGAAGTCGCCTTACAGAAGGCTCAGGCGCCGTTCCACAAATTTATGTTGGCGCAGACGCGTGAAAGTGACCTAAGTTTGTTCACCACTCTTTCCGGCAAGGAAGGCTATGCGTCGACTGACGATATCCCGTTCTCAGTGCTCGTGCCCGCGTTCGTCACCAGCGAATTGAAGACGGCGTTTCAGATCGGATTCCTCATATTCATACCTTTTGTCGTTATCGATTTGGTGGTTGCAAGCGTACTGATGTCGATGGGTATGATGATGTTGTCACCAATGATGATCTCCATGCCGTTTAAGTTGATGCTGTTCGTGTTGGTGGACGGCTGGACCATGGTGTTGAGCACACTCACCGCAAGCTTCTCCGTACACTAGGCGGCCATTGATGCCAACAACCAGGAGAAAGCCGCAATGATGACACCGGACACCATCATCACGCTGGGTGAACAGGCGCTCAAGGTTACCGCCTTGGTGTCGGCGCCGATGCTGCTTACCGTGTTGGTGGTCGGCTTGTTGGTTGGCATGTTTCAGGCGGTGACGTCGATACAGGAAATGACACTGAGTTTTATCCCAAAACTCATCGTGCTGGCGCTGGTACTGATGTTCGCCGGTTCATGGATGTTGAATCTCCTGATGGATTTCACACGACATATTTTCACCATTATCCCGGACTTGATTGGCTAATCCGCGATGGCGCTGACAGCCGAGCAAATCACCGGATTGATCGGCAGCTATTATTGGCCGTTCATGCGCATTGGCGCCATGCTGATGGTGGCGCCCGTGTTCGGCGCCAAGAATATAGTGCCGTTGCGCGTCCGCATTGGTTTGGCGATTGCTATGACGTGGGCGATTGCGCCGACGTTGTCGGCGGCGCCGGCCGTCGATCCGGTTAGTTTTGCCGGCATGTTGATTGCCGCGCAACAGATTCTGTTGGGTGTGGTAATGGGATTCGTGCTGCAACTGGTGTTCAGCGCATTGATCATTGCCGGTCAGACCATCGCCATGACCATGGGTTTGGGTTTCGGCTCGTTCATCGATCCCGTCAACGGCGTAACGGTGCCTGTAATGAGCAGTTTCTACAGTATTCTCGGCACGCTGTTGTTCCTCTCCATCAACGGCCATCTGGTCGCATTGCAGGTGCTGGCTTCGAGTTTTCAGACTATGCCGGTGGGGCCGGTTGGGATTTCCACACAGAGCCTCATGGCGTTAGCGGTATGGGGTAGTCAAATGTTCGTCGGTGCGATGCTGATCGCTTTGCCTGCACTCATTACCATAACCCTTATCAACATTTCATTCGGCGTCATGATGCGCGCCGCACCGCAGTTCAATATTTTCGCGGTTGGCTTTCCGACTACGATGGCAGCGGGATTTATCGTGATGTTGTTCACCATGCCGAATTTGCTGCCGCGTTTTACCGCGTTGCTCATGAACGGTTTTGCCGTCATGCGCCAAGTGATCGCCGGCTAGGAGGCGTTCATGGCGGAGAACGAGGACGGCCAAGAAAAAACCGAACGAGCGACTGGCAAGCGACAGCGCGACGCGCGCGAACGTGGTCAGGTCCCGCGCTCGCGCGAACTCAATACCACAGTGATGCTGTTAGCGAGTGCGGGCGGCTTGTTGGCGTTCGGCAGTAGCTCCGGGACACAGATGATTCACTTGATGCAGACCGGCCTGACGCTGGATCGGCAGAGTGCGTTCGATACCACGCGCATGCTGAGCATCGTCGGTGACACCCTGTGGGACGCCTTCATTATCATCGCACCTCTATTGATTATCGCCACGCTCGCTGCGCTGGCGACGCCGCTATTGATGGGCGGCTGGAATGTATCGATGAAAGCCCTCGCACCGGATATCTCAAAAATTGATCCGCTCAAAGGAATGAAAAAGCTGGCTTCGCCACAGGGCTTGATGGAGTTGGTAAAGTCCATCATTAAGGCCTCGCTAATTGGCGGTTTCGCAACATTGATGATTTGGCATTCCTTTTCTGAGCTGATGTCGCTCGGTAACCTCGATGTGAGATCGGCCATCGTGCAGTCATTCGGTATACTCGGCTGGATCTTTTTGAAATTGAGTGCAACATTGATTTTGATTGCCATTGTCGATGTGCCGTTCCAGCTCTGGAATCACAATCGACAGTTGCGTATGACCAAGAAAGAAGTCAAGGAAGAGGGTAAGGAGACCGAAGGTAATCCGGAAAATAAAGCTCGCGTCCGGCGCGTACAGCAGGAAATTTCGATGCGTCGGATGATGGCGGATGTGCCGAAGGCCGATGTCATCGTCACCAACCCGACCCACTTCGCCGTCGCGCTGCGCTATGACGACGAAGCCATGGGTGCGCCGCGCGTAGTAGCCAAAGGCGCTGACCTGGTGGCCATGCAGATTCGTACCATCGCGCGCGAGAATCGTGTGCCGGTATTTGAAGCGCCGCCATTGGCGCGCGCACTCTATTACAACGCTGAAATCGGCAGCGAGATTCCCGCCGGGCTGTACTTGGCAGTGGCCCAGGTGCTCGCCTACGTCTATCAACTCAAGCATTCCATCTACGGCGACGCCGAACGCCCCAAGGCGCCCAATGAATTCGATATCCCCGACGAATTTTTGCAGCGCCACTGACTTGTCGCGCGGTCTGCTTTGATCCCCGACAGGGGATCGTCGTATCGTTATATCTAGTTGATTGTTAACATAAAAATGAATTGACGCCAATTCTGTGCGAGTGGGTATAGAACTTGCAATATACCGGCGTAGCCCAATAAACGCCACAAAATTGACGCGCACAGCCCATGCAACAGACCGGATTCGCCAATCAACTGCAAATCGCCTTCCGCAACGGCTTGGGCGCGCCCGTGCTGCTGCTCATGCTGCTGGCCATGTTGGTGGTGCCTTTACCGCCGATGGCGTTGGACGTGCTGTTCACATTCAATATTTCTTTGTCGTTGGTGGTGCTGTTGGCCGCGGTCTACGTCATACGTCCGCTCGACTTCTCGATGTTCCCATCGGTTTTGCTGCTGACTACGCTGCTGCGCTTAGCGTTGAACGTTGCTTCCACGCGCGTGGTTCTACTACATGGTCACACCGGCGCCGATGCAGCCGGCAAGGTTATCGAATCGTTTGGTGAGTTTGTCATCGGCGGTAACTACGCCGTCGGCTTGGTCGTGTTTGCGATTCTCGTCATCATCAACTTCGTGGTGGTCACTAAGGGTGCGAACCGCGTCGCTGAGGTTAGCGCCCGCTTTACCTTGGACGCCTTGCCGGGCAAGCAGATGGCCATCGATGCCGACCTCAATGCCGGTTTGTTGACCCAGGAAGACGCCAGCCAGCGGCGCGAGGAAGTCCGAAACGAAGCGGATTTTTACGGTTCCATGGATGGCGCCAGTAAGTTCGTGCGTGGCGATGCGATCGCCGGGATTATGATTCTGTTCATTAATATTCTCGGCGGCCTGGCCATCGGCATGTTGCAGCACAACATGGCGTTATCCGATGCCTTGCGCAACTACACCTTGCTCACGATTGGTGATGGCTTGGTGGCACAAATTCCGTCGCTGGTGATCTCGACCGCCACCGCTTTGATCGTCACACGCGTGTCGTCGAGCAAAGAGGACATGGGTCAGCAGTTGATGTCGCAGGTTTTGTCCGATCCGCGCCCGCTGTGGATTACGGCCGGCATTCTCGGCCTGATGGGCGTCATTCCGGGCATGCCCAATATGGTATTCCTCGCTCTCGCCGGCGTCGTTGGCGGGCTGGCGTATTTTCTCGGTCGAAAAGGCGAGACAGAGGACGAGGACGAGCTGGCCGAGGTTGCCGTGCCAACGGAGCGCGATAACGAAGAGCTGAGTTGGGACGACGTTCATACGGTCGACGTCATCGGTCTGGAGGTCGGTTATCGCCTGATTCCGCTGGTTGATCGCGGTCAGGGCGGCGAACTGATGGCCAAGATCAAGGGCGTGCGCAAGAAGCTGTCACAGGAACTGGGCTTTTTGATTCAACCGGTACATATTCGCGACAACCTCGATTTGCCGCCGAACACCTATCGTATCTCCTTGCTTGGCGTGCCCGTGGCCGAAGCCGAAGTATTTGCCGACCGCGAGTTGGCCATCAATCCCGGGCGCGTGTTTGGTTCCGTGCAAGGCATAGCCACCAAAGACCCGGCCTTTGGCCTGGACGCGATTTGGATCGAACACGCACAGCGCGACCAGGCGCAGACCATGGGTTATACCGTAGTCGATCCGAGCACGGTCATCGCCACGCAGCTCAGTCAGATTTTACACACTCATGCACACGAGCTGCTCGGGCACGAAGAAGTACAGAAGTTGCTCGACGTGCTGGCGCGCAGCGCACCGAAACTGGTCGAGGACTTGGTGCCGAAGGCGCTGTCTTTGGGCGCTATCGTTCGCGTGTTGCAAAACCTGCTGGAAGAGCGCATTCCGCTTCGCGATATGCGCACGATTGCCGAAACGTTGGCGGAGCACGCGCCTAAGAGTCAAGACCCTGGCGTTCTAACGGCCGCCGCACGTGCCGCACTCGGGCGATCAATTGTTCAGCATATCAATGGCATGGCGCCGGAGTTGGCGGTCATTACGCTTGATCCGACGCTGGAACAGTTATTGCTTCAGAGTATCCAAGTCGCAGCCGAGGGCGGCGCCGGTCTGGAGCCTGGATTGGCGGATCAATTACATCAGGCGCTGGCTAACAACACCCAGCAACAGGAAGCGGCCAATCAGCCAGCGGTGTTATTAGTCCCGCACAGTTTGCGCAACTGGTTGGCGCGTTTGGTACGTCACTCGATACCCGGCTTGCACGTGTTGTCCTACAACGAAGTACCGGACGACAAACAGATCAAGGTAGTGGCAACCGTCGGTCAGCAGTTGCAGGCCCAGGGCGCGGCCTGAATGAGCCGCGCAACAAACATTATTGGCGCCCAGCTACGCAATGGCGCACTACGTCAACCAGTGAGGGGTTAGCGCATGAAGATTAAGCGGTATTTCGCGCCGGACATGCGCCAGGCGATCCGCAATGTTCGCGAAGAGCAAGGCCCGGACGCGGTGATCTTGAGTAATCGGCGCGTCAACGGCGGCATCGAAATCATTGCCGCGCTCGATTATGACGAGTCTTTGCTCGGACAGATGAGCGGTGCAGCCTCGGGTGCCGAGCGTCAAGCGCCGCAGGCGTCCGACGCTACGCACAATGACGTCGCCAGCGCGCCACGCTCGGGCATCGAATGGTCTCAGGATCCGACGCTGATTGATATGCGCCAGGAAATCAAGACGCTGCGTGGCATCCTCGAGAATCAACTATCTCATCTTGCCTGGGGCGATCTGGCGCGTAGAAATCCGCAACAGGCCGGCATTTTACAGCGCTTCTCGCAAATGGGTGTGAGCGCCGATCTGGCGCAACAGATCGTGGCTGAGATTCATCAGGCCGATGATCTCGAGCACGCCTGGCGTCAAGCGCTGGCCGTACTTGCGCATCAAGTCCGTACCACCGATGACGATGTGCTCACACGCGGTGGCGTGATCAGCCTGGTCGGACCGACCGGCGTCGGTAAAACCACCATGATCGCGAAGCTCGCGGCACGTTACGCCCTGCGCCATGGCAAACGGCACGTGGCGCTGGTTTCCACCGATAGCTTTCGCATCGGTGCGCACGAACAACTGCATACGTTCGGACAGTTGCTCGGTGTGCCGGTATATTCCGCCGCCGATCGAAACTCGCTCAGCGCGGTACTAACAGACCTCAGTGACAAACAGTTGGTGCTGATCGATACCGCGGGCATGAGCCAGCGCGATCTACGCTTAAGCGAGCAGATCGCCACCTTGGAGGGAGCCGGCGATCGCATACAGACGTATCTCGTGCTGTCGTCAAACATTCATAGCGCCACCGTACACGAAGTTGTACAGGCGTTCCGGTGTGCACGCTTGCATGGCTGCATGCTGACCAAACTCGACGAAACCGCCAGTCTCGGCGGACCGTTGTCAGCGGTGGTTCGTTACCAGTTGCCAATCGCTTATGTCGGCGACGGACAGCGCGTTCCGGAAGATATGCACCCTGCGCGAGCCCATAGCCTGGTGAGCCGCGCCGTCGCGTTGATGCAGCAGGCTGAGTTGTCCGCGGGCGCATCCTCGCCCGAATACAGTTACGGGAATATGGCCAATGCTAATGTCTGAAAATACCGTCGACCAGGCCGCCGGTCTTCGACAAATAGCCCAACCCAAGCCGGTGCAGGTGGTCGCGGTCACTGGCGGCAAGGGCGGCGTCGGTAAGACCAATGTTTCCGTTAATCTGAGCTTAGCCATGGTCGCGCAGGGCAAGGAAGTCATGCTTATGGATGCCGACCTCGGCTTGGCCAACGTCGACGTCACGTTGGGCCTCAAGCCGCTTTACAACCTGTCGCACGTCATACGCGGCGAACGTACGTTAGAGGAAGTTTTGGTTGAGGGGCCGGGCGGTCTAAAAATTGTTCCAGCGGCATCCGGCATCCAGCTCATGTCGGAACTCAGCGCGGCCGAACATGCTGGTGTGATCCGCGCGTTTAGCGAATTGAGCTTCGATCTCGATGCTTTGATCATCGATACCGCTGCCGGGATTTCCGACAGCGTTATCAGCTTCTCGCGCGCGGCGCAAGAAGTGATCGTCGTCGTATGTGACGAACCAGCGTCGCTGACCGATGCCTATGCATTAATGAAGATTTTGAATCGAGACCATGGCGTCCAACGTTTTCATGTGCTCTCGAACATGAGTCGCAGCGCCCAGGAGGGTCGCGACATGTTCGCCAAGCTGGCCCATGTCGCCGATCGATTCCTCGACGCTACGCTCACCTATTTCGGCACTGTGCCTTATGACGATTACCTGGTCAAAGCGGTAAAAAAGCAACGTCCCGTGTTTGAAGCTTACCCCCGCAGTCGTTCATCCATGTCATTCAAGAATTTGGCTCAACGGGCCGATAAGTGGCCCAAACCTGTTAGTGCTGCGGGGCATTTGGAATTTTTCGTGGAGCGATTGATTCGCTCCAGGTACAGCGAAGCGGAGCCCCTCTCATGAATGGATACGCAATGTACGCAGCGCCTGAACAGTCCGGTCAGGACGACTTGGTGACACGCAATGTGTCGTTGGTTAAACGCATTGCTTACCACTTGGTTAGCCGATTGCCGCCGAGCGTCCAAGTCGAGGACTTGATACAGGCCGGGATGATTGGTTTGCTCGAGGCGGCCAGGAATTATAACGCCGCGCAGGGCGCCAGTTTCGAGACCTACGCCGGTATCCGCATACGCGGTTCGATGCTCGATGAGATCCGGCGTTCGGATTGGACGCCGCGTTCGGTGCACCGCAAGGTTCGTATGGTCGCCGAGGTAGTGCGTGAGATTGAGAATGATAAAGGTCGTGATGCCCGCGATAACGAAGTGGCCGAAGCGCTTGACCTGTCGCTGGAGGAGTACCACCAGATACTCAAAGATGCGGCCGGATGCCGGGTGTTTAGTTTCGATGATCCGTCGGTCATGGGTGAAGATTATGAGACGCGGCTGCCGTCGACGCAGCAAGGCCCCTTGGAAATGCTTCAACACGAAGATTTCCAGGATAACCTTGCCGAAGGTATAGCTGGCCTACCGGAGCGCGAGCGCCTCGTGATGTCACTTTACTATGATGAGGAACTTAATCTGCGCGAGATCGGCGAAGTGTTGGGCGTAAGCGAGTCGCGCGTGTGCCAGATTCACGGTCAGGCGCTCATTCGTCTCCGTGCACGCATGGTTGAATGGTTTTCGGAGGCGGAATGAACGTAGCTCCCTTAATGCAAATGCGAGTCCGGCGGTAAGGAGGGGATTTTGGACAAGAACATGAAGATTTTGGTTGTGGACGATTTCTCCACCATGCGGCGAATCATTAAGAATCTGCTGCGCGATCTCGGCTACAACAATACCGCTGAGGCCGATGATGGCAAGACCGCGCTACCGGTACTGCAGGCGGGAAATTTTGATTTTCTCGTCACCGACTGGAATATGCCGGGTATGAGCGGCATCGAACTGCTGAAGGCAGTCCGTGCCGACGCCAAACTGGTCTCTCTGCCGGTGCTTATGGTGACGGCGGAATCTAAGCGCGACCAAATAATCGAAGCGGCTCAGGCCGGAGTGAATGGCTATATTGTGAAGCCGTTCACCGCGGCCACGTTAAAAGAAAAGATCGATAAAATTTTCGAGCGCTTAGAGGCGGCATCGGCTTAGGCCCGCGGCCGCGCGAAAGGGGTACCGAATGATTGACGAAGCAACGCTCGACCAAGCACGGCAACTGGTGCGGGACCTGGAGGCGGGTAACGAAGCAGAGGCCAAAAAGCTGGTCGACGAACTGACTAAGATTCGCGAGGCAGAGCTGTTTCGCGAGCTTGGTAAGCTTACGCGCGAGTTGCACGACACGCTGGACAATTTTCGAATTGATCCGCGTGTTGCCGATCTGGCGGAGAAGGATATCCCAGATGCTCAGGAACGCCTGAATTATGTCATGACCATGACCGAGCAGGCCGCCAACAAAACGCTGACAGCGGTGGAAGACGCATTACCGGTGTCGGAGCAATTGCAGCAGCGCTCGGGTGAGTTAGGTGCGCGCTGGTTGCAGTTTCGTAACCGCGAACTAAATGCCGACGAATTTCGTGAACTCAGTCGAGCGTTAGACGTATTTTTCCCGCAAGTGGCGGAAAGCACGCAAATACTTCAGAGCAATCTGTCGGATGTGTTGTTGGCGCAAGATTTTCAGGATCTCACCGGTCAGATCATTCGCAAGGTGATCGAATTGGTGCGCAATGTCGAAGAAAGTTTGGTGGACTTGATCCGCATCGCCGGAAAGGGTGCGCGGACGAACACCGGCGGTAAGGCGGGCGCAGCTGGCAACATCAAAGCAGAGGGTCCCCAAGTGCCGGGGGTAGATGACCACCGTGATGTGGTTCGGAGCCAGGATCAAGTGGACGATTTGTTGTCCAGTCTTGGTTTTTGAGGAGCGCGGTGAATGAGCGTAAACGCCGACGACGATATTTTGCAGGATTTTCTGGTTGAGGCGGGCGAGATTCTCGAACAGCTCGGCGAGCAACTGGTCGAACTTGAACAAAGACCACAGGACAGCGAGCTGCTGAACACGGTGTTTCGCGGATTCCATACCGTCAAAGGCGGCGCCGGATTCCTCAATTTGACCGCCATGGTGGAAGTGTGTCACCGCGCGGAAGACGTATTTAATGTGCTACGTCAGGGTGAGCGGCGTGTAGATGCGGCGCTCATGGATGCGGTACTACAGGTCCTCGACATCCTCAACGAACAGTTCAGGCAAATTAACTGCGGCGAGGATCTCATGACCGCCACGCCGCAGCTTTTGCGCACGCTGGAAAGCTATGCCAAAGCGGATGAGGGCGATGGGCCGGATATCGCCGCGGCCGGTTCGCCGCCGGACCCGGATCATGCCGAGGGCGACATTACTGACGACGAATTTGAAGCGCTGCTGGATGCAGCCCAGGCCGCTGATTCGCCGACGTCGGAGCAGCCGACCAACGCCGCGTCACAGCCAGGTTCCAGCGACGACATTACTGACGACGAGTTCGAGCGTTTGCTCGATCAACTGCACGGCTCGGGTAAACACGGTGGCGTTCCTGATGCAGCGGAGACAGCACCGGCCGCGGCGGCATCGGATGAAATTACCGAACAAGAGTTCGATCAAATCCTTGACCAGCTACAGGAAAAAAAGGCGAATGTGCCGGTGTCAGGCGCGCATAAAACCGCGGCCGCGGTCGGCAAACAGGCCGAGGCGCCCGCCGCGTCCGCCCAGGGTTCAACGGATGCGGTGCCGGCGGCGCGCGGCGCGGCGCGGCCGGCGTCCGTGGCTGAATCGACCGTGCGTGTCGATACCAAGCGCCTTGACGGCATCATGAATATGGTCGGTGAGCTGGTGTTGGTGCGTAACCGGCTCGCTACCCTCAAAGCCAATATGCAGAACGAGGAAGTATCCAAGGCGGTTGCTAATCTTGATCTGGTGACGTCGGATCTTCAATCGGCGGTCATGAAAACACGCATGCAGCCGATCAAGAAGGTTTTTGGTCGATTCCCGCGCGTGGTGCGTGATTTAGCCCGTAGCCTAAAAAAGGAAGTCGAGCTGGAATTGATCGGCGAAGATACCGATTTGGATAAAAATCTGGTCGATGCGTTAGCGGATCCATTAGTGCATCTGGTTCGCAACGCCGTTGACCATGGCGTGGAAATGCCCGATGTGCGCCTCGCTGCCGGAAAGCCGCGTGTCGGCCGGGTTGTTTTGGCCGCGACGCAAGAGGGCGATCATATTCTGTTGACCATAACCGACGACGGCGCCGGCATGGACGCCGAAGTGCTACGCCGCAAGGCGGTCGAAAAAGGCGTAATGGACGAGGATGCGGCGGGCCGCCTGGATGACAAAGGCTGCTACAACTTGATTTTCGCCCCGGGCTTTTCGACTAAGGCGGAAATATCCGACATATCGGGACGCGGCGTCGGAATGGATGTGGTTAAAACACGCATCACACAGCTGAATGGCACTATCGATATTGATTCACATAAGGGTAAGGGTAGTAAGCTGAGTTTGAAACTGCCGCTGACCTTAGCCATTTTGCCGACGTTGATGGTCAAAGTCGGGACACGGCCGTTCGCGTTGCCGCTGTCCAGTGTAAACGAGATATTTTATCTGACCGAAGACCGCACCAACATGGTCGATGGGCAGCTATGCGTCATGGTGCGCAACAAGGCGATGCCGCTGTTCTATTTGCGCGATTGGCTGGTGCGCGATGCTTCGCAGGACGTGTCGTCCGAGGTTGATCAGGTGGTGGTCGCTAACCTGGGTAATCAGCGCGTTGGTCTGGTGGTTCATCAGGTGCTCGGACAGGAAGAGGTTGTCATCAAACCATTGGGTGCCATGTTGCACGGTCTGCCGGGGTTCGCCGGAGCGACGATCACCGGCGACGGCCGAATCGCGTTGATCCTCGACGTTCCTAGTCTTATGAAGGCGTACGCGCGCCGGGGTTAGTACTGCCGCCGGCCTCGGCCACGGGCGGCGACACGCCGGCGTTGCGTCTGCGCCGTCGCAGCGCATCGGTGGCGAACAAGCTTAACGGAGCATATGTAATGGCGGTCAAGGTATTGGTGGTCGACGACTCGGGATTTTTTCGTCGTCGCGTAACGGAGATGCTGCAGGCCGACCCCCGCCTCGAAGTGGTTGGTGCGGCTGTGGATGGCCGTGATGCGATTGACAAGACGCGCGCGCTCAATCCCGACGTGATTACCATGGATATCGAAATGCCGGTTATGGACGGCATTACGGCGGTGCGCCGTATCATGGCGACTTCCCCGCGGCCGATCTTGATGTTTTCATCACTCACGCATGAAGGCGCGCAGGCGACTTTGGATGCGCTGGATGCAGGCGCGGTTGATTTTTTACCCAAGAATTTCGACGACATTTCGCGTAATCGCGACGAGGTGGCGCGGGTACTGCGATCGCGTGTGTGGTCGGTTGGTGTGCGTGGTTTACGCCCGCCCACCCCGGCGCCAACCGCGCGGACGAATTCCCACTCGTCGCCGGGTGGCCCGGCGCCGGCGACCGCAGCTCGGGTGCCGCGCCCACGCGTACATCGTGGCGAAACGCGGATTGTCGCCATCGGCACATCGACAGGTGGTCCGGTGGCATTGCAACAGGTACTGACTCGCCTCCCGGCTAATTTCTCCGTGCCGCTGGTACTGATTCAACACATGCCGGGTTCGTTTACGACGGCATTTGCGCGACGGTTGGATCAGCTTTGTAAAATTACCGTGGCTGAGGCGGTCGACGGCGATTTTCTCGAACCGGGTAAGGCGCTGCTGGCGCCGGGTGGCAAGCAGATGCTGATCGAGGCGCGCGGCGAACGCTTGCGTGTGTCCGTGACGGACAGCGCGCCGGAACAAAACTACCGGCCAAGCGTCGACTTGACGTTTGCCTCCATCGCCAAAGCGGTACCGTCCAAGGCATTGGGAATCGTGTTGACCGGGATGGGCGCCGATGGGCGTGAAGGCGCTCGGGCAATGAAGCAGACCGGCGCTACGATCTGGGCACAGGACGAACACACCAGTGTGATTTACGGTATGCCTATGGCCATCGCGCAGGCCGGACTGGCCGATCAGGTGTTAGCGCTGGACGACATCGCTACGCGACTGGTGGAGTTCGTCTGAGTCATGGATATCTTAACCCTGCTCGGTATCGTCGTCGCCATTGGAGCGATTATCGGCGGCAATATCCTCGAAGGGGGGCATACCGAGTCGCTCATGCAGTTGACCGCTTTTATCATTGTCTTCGGCGGCACGGTCGGAGCGGTCATGATACAAACGCAAGCATCGATATTTTTCCGCTCGCTCAAAGTAGTCGTCTGGATCGTTTTGCCGCCAAAACTGGCGCCCAATGAAGCCATCGAAAAGATTGTCAGTTGGAGCAATATCGCGCGTAAGGAAGGATTGCTTGGCCTCGAGAGCATAACCGAAACGGAGCAGGACCCGTTCGCGCGCAAGGGCCTGCAGCTATTGGTCGACGGCAGCGAGCCGGAAACGATACGCGGTATTCTCGAAGTCGAGCTGTCGACCAAGGAACATAGTGATACTCAAGCTGCCAAGGTATACGAAGGCATGGGGGGCTACTCGCCGACCATCGGCATTCTGGGTGCGGTCATGGGGCTGATCCACGTGATGAATAACCTGGCCGATCCGAGCAAACTCGGCGCCGGTATCGCCGTTGCATTCGTCGCGACGATTTACGGCGTCGGGCTTGCCAATCTGTTTTTTTTGCCCATGGCCAATAAGATCAAGGCCGTGGTGCACGATCAGACGCAATTCCGGGAAATGGTCATCGAAGGCATCATTTCGATTGCAGAAGGTGAGAATCCACGCAATATCGAAACCAAATTGCAAGGATATCTCAAATAGAGGAGAAGGGCAGAACGCAACGGCGAAACGATCTATGTATCACATGACGCTCGGCGGCCCATTACGGCCGACATCGAGCCACGTGCGTTCCACGTTGTTTTTCCTGCGACCCTTTCACCTGAATCTATGGCGCGGAAGAAGAAACATGAAGAGCATGAAAACCACGAGCGGTGGCTGGTGTCCTATGCCGACTTCATTACATTATTGTTCGCGTTCTTTGTCGTGATGTACGCCGTGTCTTCGGTCAACGAGGGCAAATACCGCGTGCTTTCCGAGTCGCTGGTCGCCGCTTTTCGATCGCCTACCAAGTCGATTTCGCCGATTCAGATCGGCCAGCCGGCCAAGTCCGCTTATCGGGATCAAATCGACTTCCGGAAGATTCCGGTACCGAACATCATCCAATTGCCGAACATGCCGATGCCGCGACCCGAAGGAAATGAACACCAGAAAGCCAAGCCGGGGCGGGGCGGGGATGACGCTCCTGGTCAAAAAGCGCTGACGCAAATATCCAAGGAAGTCGTCGAGGCGATGGACGACCTTATCAAGAAAAAGCTGATCACCGTACGTCGTAACAAGGATTCACTCTCGGTCGAGATTAACTCCAGTATCCTATTTCCGAGCGGTAGCGCGACGTTGTCGGCCAGCGCGCAGCCGACGTTGGTCAAGTTGGCGAATATTTTGGCGCGCTTTCCCAATCCTATCCACGTCGAAGGCTTTACCGACGATATACCGATTAGTAATGTGATTTTCCGCTCCAATTGGGAATTGTCGGCCGGCCGTGCTGCCAGCGTGGTGCATTTGTTTACCGAACACCAGGTCGAGCCACAGCGTATGGTGGCGATTGGCTATGGCGAATATCGGCCCATCGCCGACAACAAGACGGCCGACGGTCGGCGTAAAAACAGACGAGTGGTTTTGGTAGTGCAGGCCGGCAAAAAGCACGATCAAAAGGTGTTCGATAGCCTCAAGGCGCTCGCTGGAGAAGACCACCTGCCGGCTGAGTCGGCGACAGTCGCCTCGGCGCCTGCGAGCGACGTTAAGCCGGCGCCAAGTACCGGCAGCCCGGCGCCAAGCGCTGCGGCCGTGGCTACCAAGCCGGATGTTACCGGCGCACAACTGGGTACTGGCGCGGCGGTGGATGAAACGACTCGTGACGCTGTGCTACGTCCGGCAGCCGGCGTGTTTCCGGTTATCGCGCCGCCTATCAAGTTACCGTTCGTGCCGCTCGGTTCGATGATCCATCTGCCCGTCACGCCGATCGGCGCGGCACCACCGCCAAAGGTTTCGCCATGAAGGTGTGGAGCGTGGCCAATCAAAAAGGCGGTGTCGGTAAAACGACCACCGCAGTTACGCTGGGTGGTTGGAGTGCGGCACGCGGTCGCCGAACCTTACTCCTGGATATGGATCCGCATGGTTCGCTGACGACGTATTTCGGCTACGACGCCGACACCTTGGATAAGGGTGTATATACGTTGTTTGGCACACCGGCCCCCGACCCGGCACAACTGCTGCAGCTGATTCGTGACACGCGCGAGGCGGACTTGTTCGTATTACCGGCCTCGACCGCACTAGCGACGCTGGATCGACAGCTGGGAGCACGCGATGGCATGGGGTTGGTGGTGACGCGCGCGCTGCACCGCCTGCAAGGATATTTCGATCAAGTGATAATCGATTGCCCGCCGATGTTGGGCGTGCTCATGGTCAACGCGTTGGCCGCCTGCGAACGTTTGATCATCCCTGTGCAAACCGAATTTTTAGCCATCAAGGGCCTCGAGCGCATGCTGCATACGCTGGCGATGATCGAGCAAGCGCGGGGATTGCGCGTTCCCCGGATTATCGTACCGACCATGTTTGACCGCCGTACGCGCGCATCGATCGACAGCCTGCGCGTGATCCGCGATCGTTTCGACGAGCAATTATGGTCGGGTGTCGTGCCGATCGACACGCAGTTTCGCGAAGCCAGTCGCCTCGGCCGTCCGCTCGGTCAATTGACACCCGGCGCGCGCGGGGCGCAGGCCTATGCAAAACTACTGCAACATTTGTTGGCGCAGCGCGATGCGCCGCAATCCACGGCGGTGGCGTCATGAGCGACAAGATCGGTACGGACACCCTTGTGGATCAGCCGTTGGCGCTGCGCAGCTATCTGGACGCGTTACTACAAGCGGTACCGGAAACTCATGACGACGTTACGCCGGCAGTCGACGAGGTGGCGCCGGCGGCCGATTCGGCCTTAGCAGCGCCGCCCGGTCGCGCTAGCGTGGAGCCGTCGACGGCTGCAGCCGCCGCGGTTGCCACCGAAGTTGCGCCCGCGCACGATGCGACGGTGCCGTCATGGGCCGCGCAGCCGTTTCAATGCCTGTTGTTCAAAGTTGGGGGATTATCGTTGGCGGTGCCCTTAATGGAACTCAGCGGCGTGATTCCCTGGCGCGAGGTCAACGCCATGCCGAATCACTCGGCTCACTTTCTCGGTCTGCTACAGCACCAGGGCACATCCGTTAAGGTAGTCGACACGGCGTTAGTGGTGATGCCGGAGCGTGCTCGGTCCGGTGATGCGAGTATCGCGGCGCGGCGCCCCGGCCATATCCTTTTGATCAGCCACGGTCAGTGGGGTTTGGCCTGTGACAGCATCGGCGAGGTATTGACGCTAACCGCCGCCGACGTGCGTTGGCGCACCGCCAAGGGGAAACGCCCATGGTTGGCGGGCACCGTGCTGCAGCATCTCTGTGCCGTGCTGGAGGTAACCTCGTTGACCGAGCTGCTGATCCGAGGTGATCGCTAGCGTCGCCCGGAAAGCCGCGTACAGGATAAAGGAATACGCGGCTGGGCCGATAATTCAAACAGTTTGAACGTCTTTGCGAACAGGACTGGATCACTATGGCATGAAAAATGCTTAATATTTATCCAGCTATATGGTCCGCCTGAAAATTGACTAGCCAGTTTGGGGCGCACTACCTCAAGCCGGGCGATGATGAGGAAACTTTCGATGGCCCAAGCGGCAAACACAGTAAACGACCCGATTTTACAATGGGTGACCTTTCGGCTCGACAATGAGACCTATGGAATCAACGTCATGCGGGTGCAGGAGGTGCTGCGCGTAACGGAGATCGCGCCGGTTCCCGGAGCGCCCGACTACGTTCTCGGCATTATCAATTTGCGCGGCAACGTGGTTACCGTGCTCGATACCCGCCAGCGATTCGGTTTACCGCAACACGAGGATGACGATTCGACTCGTGTGGTCGTCATTGAATCGGAACGTACGGTGGTCGGCATTCTCGTCGACAGTGTCGCTGAAGTGGTGGAACTGCGCCGTTCGGCGATCGAATCATCGCCCAGTGTTGGCAACGACGAGAGTTCGAAATACATTGAAGGGGTGGCCAACAACGACGGCGAGTTGCTCATCCTAGTGGATATCAACAAGCTTCTGTCCGAGGATGAATGGATGGAGCTGTCTGATATATGAGTAGGGATCGGACGCATGGCGGATATTCCCGACATCACTCCAACCAAACCGTTGTGGCCGACACGACCGGATGAGCGTGGCGGTCAACCCCACCGTCGACGCCGTGACGGTGAGTCGGAGCCTGATGACGATGCTGCCGACAAAAAGCCGCGCAAGCGCCAGCCCGGAGATGGCCATATCGATGAATACGTTTGAGGTCAAACGACATGGATAATGCTACTGTGTTGCTTATCATGGCGGGCGCATCAGGCTTGGGCGTCATCGTTTCCATGGTGGCGGCGTTGCTGATGCTCCGGTGGCGCCGCCGTCTCATCGATCAGCACGCCGAAGTCACCGAGTTAAAAGAAGAGTTGCGCGCGCTGTGTGCTGGTGCAGTCGGCGCCGATGAGCGCGTTGGGCGCGTCGAACAACGCACGCGGAGGCTGAAAGAACGCCAGGAACGCCTCGAGTCGCGTGACAACGGCGAACGTCTGTACGCCCAAGCGATCCGCATGGCACGTAACGGTGCGGGTGTCGATGAGCTGATTTCGGTATGCGGCTTGAGCAGCAGCGAAGCCGACTTGATCGTCATGATGCACCGACTCGACGAAGCGAGTTGATAGTCCAAGCAAGCCGTGCCGGCAGTCGAAACCCGACACTCGTTTAACATCCGCAAACCGTACTCCACTGCTTTTTCGTTGCCTGCAGTCGTTGGTTCGAATACATCCGAGCATTGGTTAATGCGATGGTGTCTTAGCCGCGAAGCCAATACGCCTATTTGATGTCGGCGCTAGTCTGAGTCCGGTGCCGGTAGTTGGCGCAAGGCTGATGCCGAGCTATCGGATGCGGTTGCCTCGGCGCCCACTCCGCAGACTTTTCCCGACAGCAGATAGGCGAAAGCGATGACTTCCGCCACGGCGCGGTACAAGTTCTCGGGAATCTCGTCGCCAAGCTCGATATGCGATAGCACACGTGCCATGCGCGCGTCCTCGTACAAGGGCACGTCGTGCTCACGTGCGAGCCGACAGATTTGTTCGGCCAGTGCGTCTTCACCTTTTGCGGTGACCTTCGGCGCGTTCTTGCCGTCGTAGCGTAAGGCGACGGCCACGGTCGGTGGCGGCTTGTTGTGCTTGGCCATGGCGGTTATGCCCTTTCGTCGACGACGCCGTGAGCGCGCGGCGCCGCTGCCGTTGGCGGTGAGCCGTCTTTGCACGACAGCGTGGTAACGGTCAAACCGGCGGCACGCAGACGATCTTGTAGTTGACCGAGATGCTGCCGGAATAGCTCAGTGGTGTGGCCATGTTCAGCCCAAAACGTGGTCGCTACCTGCTCGCCGACTACACCTACTCGCGCGCGCACAGGTCCTAGCCCATCGAGATCGAACGCCAGATCAATGTTCCAACGGCGCTCGGGTTCGGTTTGACGTTTAGCGCCGGTCTGCTCACGCTCGATCCGGAAATGAAATACATCGACGCCCGGATCACGACGGATCGGCACCTCTAACAGCCACACTTGACGTGGCGCACCATCGGATTTTTGCGAGGCGAGTTGATTTAAATTCAGACGCGCCAAGGCGGCGTCGACTTGCGACAACAGGTTTGCCATTAGCCGCGCCGGGGAATCAAGTAGCTGCAGCAGCGCGGCGACGCGCGCTTGCGGTTGCGGTATGGTTTCGTGCAACGGCGGCATCATGGGCGGCGCTTGGCGCACCTCGCTTGATGCGCTCGAGGTAGTCGGCGCGGATGCGGGCGCGGTTGGTGGCGGTGGTGTGCTGCGGCCGCTGGCGGCGATGGCCCGTGCGGCTTGCAGTTCGGCTGTGGCGCTCAGCAGCGCGGCGGCAGCGCGCGCCGTAGCGGCCGCGGCCGGATTGGCGGTAGTCGCGGCATTGGCGTTGCTCGGCGCCGGTGCTGTCGCGCCACGCGACGGCGGATTCGGGGCGGTGTTCGTTTCGCGCAGTAGGTTCTGCAGTCGCAGCAGGCCGGCTTTGAAGTCCGTTTGTAGCGACGTCGAGGTGTTGCTGCCGGCTTGGCGGCTCAAACGCGCTTCCAGAAACAGACCGGAGTCGTCCACGGCCTGTTTCAGTCCCTTCGCGCTGGCCGCGTCGCTATGGTTGCTGAAGCCGTTAAACAGCGCGCGCACGAGCTGCAGGACCGGATTCGGGAGCGCAACGTTGCGCCCCGAGCTGCTCGCAGCGGCCGCCAGTGTCGCCAACAACGGTGGCAGCGTGCCTTGGCGAGGTAAGGCATTGCGCAAAATAGCTAGGTAGAGATCGGTCTGCGGTGTTTCGGTGAGCAACTGTAACACCGGCTGGTTACCGAGACTGATCACCTGCAGTGTGAATACTTGACCGGCTTTGACGGTAAGCGGCATTTGCGCGCTGAGTGTTGCGGCGCCGGCGCGCAGCGTGACTTGACCGCGCTCGGAACCGCTCACGGCGACGGCATTGAGCAGTTGGCCGACCTGCCAGTTGCGCACTTCGGCCGGCGATGACGTGACCGTCACCGTGGCGGCGCCGATGCTGGGTCGAATTTCCATGCGCTGTGTCCCGAATGTCACCCTAGAAGTCTGTTGGACTTAAGACTGATCTATTGCGCGAAAGCCGTTCGCGTCATGCTCGCTTGCCCTGGTTGCGGTCGCCTGAGTCCGACACGCTTGTGGCTGTCGAAATTCTGTCACTTTGTGCGAATGCGTGCCGCTGGCACAAGATTACGGTGATATGGTGTCTTTCAGCATTACCCAGATCATGTGCGATTTCAAACTGTTTATCACGATAACACAATGGCTTGCGCAAATTCGGCACATTTCATGCATAAGCGCTGGTTATGAGTGAAGATGCCGGCAAACAGGCTCACCATTTGTGGTTTACGCGCCATCAAGGCGGCGTTAAGGGCCCGTTCCCGGCCGGCCTGATTCGGCGCTTCGTATTGCTGGGTCGCCTGCAAGCAGCGGACGAAGTCAGCGCTGATCGGGAGCAGTGGTTCAGCATCGGCGACATCGCGGAACTGATGCCGGAGGAAATGCTGCACCTGGATACCGAAGAAGGTCGGCAACGTTACCTCATGGCGCGCATGCGCGAGGACGAGCGTTTGCGCGAGCGCCGCAGCCGCGCCGCTATGGTCGGGGTGAGGCGGCATGCGCCTGAGCGCCGCGTGCAGGAAGAGCCGATATTGATTTCCCACCGTGAGGTACGCCGGCGCCAGCAGGAGCTGAGCCAGTCGCGCCAGAGTTGGGTCGGCGGCAGTATTGTGCTCGCGGTCATATTGACGCTGCTGGTCGGCATCGGATTGTTTGTTTATCACGCTTTGCCGAGTCGATCGGCGGCTCGTCCCGACTGTGCGGCACCACCGGCGGTGGCAGTAAATTGGAGTAACTGTAATCGTGAAGGTTTGCGCGCGGCCGGCGCCGATATTCGCCGCGCACAAGTCGATAATGCCGATCTGCGCGGCGCCGATCTGCACGGCGCGGTACTGGATATGGCCAATCTCGCCTATACCAATTTGAGCAGCAGCGATCTGCGTTTTGCCAGTTTGTTGGGCGCACGGCTGGTGGGCGCCGGGCTACGTAACGCCGATTTATCCCACGCCCGCTTCGATAATGCCGATTTGTCGTTCGTTGACCTGCGCGGCGCCAATATTGATGGCACCTTGTTTCGTGGTGCACGCCTGGACAAAGCGATTTGGGTCGACGGACGGGTATGTGCCGACGGTTCTGTGGGGCGTTGTCTGCGCAGCGCGCCCTAGCAGGTTGTTGAAAAACCCTCGGGCGGCGCCATGCGGCGTTGGAAAACGGCTCAAAATACTCATTTACCGGCGTGTAAACTGCGCTTTCTCGCCGTTTTCCGCCTTGTCTGGCATCCACCGGAGACTTTTCAACAACCTGCTAGGAGTCTGTCGGACTTAGGACCGCTCTCCCACCTTGCTCGCTACGATCGCCTAAGTCCGACAGACTCCTGGTGCGCCGCCGTTGGCAAGTTCAGTTGATCGACTGCGTGGTGTAGCGCCAGGCGCGGACACGTTCCGACCAATAGTCGCCAGGCAGGCCGGCCTTGATTTTCAATTGGCGCAAAAAATCGCCGACATCGGGTAACGCTGCCCATACGCTGGGCAAAAAGGTGCTGCGTCGTCCGTCCGCGGCCAGGATCACGCCATCGATGCCCGGGCGCAGTTGCGCACTGAGTTCGAACTGGTTGCTAAATGACAGGGCGATCGGCGCGTTGAGGATTGAAATTTCTATTTGTAGACGCTCGAATTCGTCGACGCTCAGCGCACGAAAGCGTGGATCGCAGAACGCCGCGGCATGGGCATTGGCCCGAATATCTTCCAGCAAGGATCGATCCGCCTCCAGGCTGCCGATGCACCCGCGCAACTGGCCATCCAGTCGTAAGGTGACAAAACAGGCGCGCGCCTCGAGCAGCGGTTTTGCGTAATTTTCGACGGCAGCATCTTGCCCCGCGCGGTCATCAAAGGCGCTCAGGATAGCCGCGCGCGCGAGTTCCAAGAGCGTGGCGCGATGTTGCGCGTATTGGTACGTCGGCGGCTCAGTTGAAGCAATAGGCGCCATAACCCACCACTCGATCACGACTGCCGGCCGTGTCGCCGGAGTTGCGCAAATCCAGCGTCGTGGCGCGCAACTCATGGTGACGTGCGGCTTGTAGTAAGCCGATGATCGGATTGTGCCCGCAGGCGTGTCGGGCGCATATTTTTTTAACCTCAAACCGTTCGATGGCCGTCGAAGTGCGCCGGTCCATCGCCTGCGCGGTCGCGTAGTCATGGTAGTGGCTCAGATCGGAGCTCACCACGATCAGTGTTTCAGGTCCACCCCACAGCCGCTCCAGCACTTCACTGACTTGCACGGCGGTGGCGTCGCCGACCACTAACGGCACCAAACGGAAGTCGCCCAGCGTTTCCTGCAAGAAAGGGATGTGTACCTCTAAACTATGTTCGATTTCGTGCGCGGGATCGCATATCCGCATTTGTGGCAGGGCGGAAATGTGATGATAGGCGTCGCGGTCGATCTCGACCGCACCCAAGGGCGTTAGAAATTGCCGCGCGCTGGTTTGCGCCAAGCCGCTGAAACCAATGCGATGTGACGGTCCCAGCAAGACGACGCGCGTAATGGCGGCAGCGCTGAGCGACACACGGGCATAGGCGCTGGCGGCGATTGCGCCGGAATAAATATAGCCGGCGTGCGGTGCGATCAGTGCTTTCGGCGCCGTTCCGTCCGCTCGGCTGTTGGCGAGCAGTTCGCGGATCGAGCGACTTAAAGTAAGGGCATCATGCGGATAAAATGTCCCGGCGACGGCGGCTGGTCGCGAAACGTTCATAAACCATGCTCCCGAAATGTCGGCCTAGGCCGCTAGTATAGCGCGCCGTGCGGACGCCGGCGTCACCAACGCAGTGTGGGCGTTCTATACTAAGGCCATCGGCTTGTTCGCGATGGTGTATTGGAGGTGTCCAGCGTGTCCGAAATGACTTCCGATACCGTGTCGACGCGCCATTGGCACTCGCTTGACGACGGGCGCGTGCAGTGCGATGTATGTCCGCGCGCCTGCAGGCTGCGCGAGGGACAGCGCGGCTTGTGTTTCGTGCGTGCCTGCCGTGACCAGCAAGTGGTGCTTACCACCTATGGCCGTTCCAGCGGCTTCTGTGTCGACCCGATTGAGAAAAAGCCCCTCAATCACTTTCTGCCCGGGACGCCGGTGCTCAGTTTTGGTACCGCCGGCTGCAATCTGGCCTGCAAATTTTGTCAGAACTGGGATATAAGCAAATCACGCCAGCTCGATACATTGACCGATCGGGCAGAGTGCACGACCATCGCCCGTGCGGCGCGTGAGTTGGACTGTCGCAGTGTAGCTTTTACCTATAACGATCCGGCCGTTTTTATGGAATACGCGATTGACGTCGCGCTGGCGTGCCGCGAACACGGCATCAAGTCGGTGGCGGTTACCGCCGGCTATTTCAACGCTGCGCCGCGACAGGAATTTTTCCGTTGTATGGATGCCGTCAACGTCGACCTGAAAGGGTTTACGGACGATTTTTACCGCAAGGTAACCGGCGGCAAGCTACAGCCGGTGCTGGATACGCTCGTGTATCTCAAGCATGACACCAATGTCTGGTTTGAAATTACCACGCTGCTCATTCCGGGCATGAACGACTCCACGGCGGAGATCGATGCCATGACCCGATGGGGCGTGCAGCATTTGGGTGTCGACGTGCCTTGGCACTTCACGGCGTTCCACCCGGATTGGCAAATGCGTAATCGACCGCCGACGCCGGCGGCGACGTTGTCCCGCGCACGCGAAATTGCGCTCGGCAACGGCCTACGTTATGTCTATACCGGTAACGTGCATGACTCGGCGGGTGGTAGCACGTATTGTCACGGCTGCGGCAAGAAACTGATTGGGCGAAATTGGTACGTGCTGGCGGACTGGAACCTGGATCGGCACGGCTGCTGCACGTTCTGTGGGACGCAGTGCGCCGGACTATTCGAGGCCCGCGCGGGCGAGTGGTGTGCGCGGCGAATGCCGGTCGATTTAGCTACGTTTGTCTGACGGCGTGCGCGGCCTAAGCGATACCGATCACAATCCCTGCCAGCGGGGGTAGCGTGGTTTGCAGCGAATACGGGCGATCCATCCAAGGAATGGGTTCAGCGGTTATGAGGTCGTCGCCGGCGTTGCTGCCACCATAATATTCTGAATCGGAGTTAATCAGCACTTTGTAGCGGCCGGCGCTGGGTACGCCGATACGATAGTGTACACGCGGCACCGGAGTGAAATTTATGATGACCACCACGAAGCGATCGCCGTCACGACGCAGATAACTCAGTACCGACTGCGATGCATCATGACAGTCAATCCATTCGAAGCCTTGTTCGTCGAAGTCGAATTTGTGCAGCGCGCTGTTGTTTCGATATAACTGATGCAAATCCTTGACCAGGGTTTGCACGCCCTGGTGATAGCCATATTTGAGTACCCACCAATCCAAACCCGCTTCATGATTCCATTCGTTACCTTGTCCAAATTCACAGCCCATGAACAGTAGCTTTTTGCCGGGGTAGGTAAACATGTAGGTGTACAGTGCGCGCAGATTGGCAAACCGTTGCCACTCGTCGCCCGGCATTTTGTTGATCATTGAACCTTTGCCGTGCACGACCTCGTCATGCGAGAACGGCAGGACGAAATTTTCGGTGAACGCATACAACAGGCCAAAGGTCAGTTGATCGTGTTGATAGTGGCGGTAGACCGGATCGACACTGAGATATTTGAGCGTGTCATGCATCCAACCCATATTCCACTTCATGCTGAAGCCGAGACCGCCGACCCACACCGGGCGCGTCACCTGTGGCCAAGCGGTTGACTCTTCGGCGATGACCATCGTGCCAGGCTGTTCGCCGTGGGTGACTTCGTTCAGTTGGCGCAGAAATTCGATAGCTTCGAGATTTTCACGGCCGCCATAAATATTCGGCACCCAGTCGCCGGCCTCACGCGAATAGTCCAGATATAACATTGAGGCGACCGCATCGACACGCAAACCGTCGATGTGATATTCCTCCAGCCAAAAAAGTGCGCCGGAGATCAGGAAGCTGCGTACCTCGTTGCGACCGTAATTGAAAATCAGCGTGCCCCAGTCGCGATGCTCACCGCGGCGCGGGTCCTCGTGTTCATACACGGCGCTACCATCGAAGCGTGCCAGTCCATGTGCATCCTTGGGGAAATGTCCGGGCGCCCAGTCGAGTAACACGCCAATGCCGTGTTGGTGGCAATAGTCGACGAAATAACGAAAGTCGTCGGGACTACCGTGGCGACTGGTAGGCGAAAAATAGCCGACGGTTTGATAGCCCCAGGAGCCGTCAAATGGGTGTTCCGTGATCGGCAGTAATTCGATGTGGGTAAAGCCGAGTTCGTTGACATAGTCGACCAGTCGGTGCGCCAATTGCCGATAGTCAAGAAAGCCACCGTCGGCATCGAGCTGCCAGGAGCCCAGGTGTACCTCGTAAACCGACATCGGTTGATGCAGCCAATCGGCCCGTTGACGTTCACTCATCCACGCCTGATCCGACCATTGAAAGCCGGTGTGGTCGGCTTCCGCAATGGCGGCGGTGGCCGGCCGCAGTTCGAAGCGGCGTCCGTACGGGTCGGTCTTAAGGTGTATGCTGCCGTCATTGCGATTGCGGATTTCAAACTTGTACAACGTGCCCTCACCGAGTGCGGGGATGAATAGTTCCCAGACCCCGGAGCCGCCGCGCACGCGCATAGGATGGCGGCGTCCGTCCCAATGATTGAAATCGCCCACCACACTGACACGCTCGGCGCTCGGTGCCCAGACGGCAAACAACAGGCCCTTGATATTGTCGATGGTACGCGGATGTGCGCCCAGGAATTGGTGCGCGTGCCGGTGTCTGCCCTCGCCGAATAAATGCAGGTCGAAATCGGACAGCTGTGGCGTAAAACAGTACGGGTCGTGAGTGACATGCTCGTGACCGCCGCGGTCCCAGTAGCGAATACGGTAATGTTCCGGTAACTGTGGAGCTGCGCCTTGCCACTGAAATACATCGCAATTGGGGAGTCGCTGCATGGCCAGCTCGCCTTCCGCTATCTGCGCGCGCGCCGCATCGGGAAGGTAAGCGCGGATGACCCGCTGGCCACCAAGGCTGTGGCAGCCCAGGATCGCGAACGGATCATGGTGGCGCGCCTGCTCGATGCGACGGATATCGCGATAAAAAGCGGCGTCAAGGCCTGCGGCGGATGATTGCAGCTTGGGTGTCATTGGCGGCATGAGTGTCTGGGCTCGTGTTTCGGCAGCGGTATTGCTTGCCGCGTTTCATGGGCTGAGAATAGCACACTGAGCAGGATGCTCGGATGCGTGATAACTGCTAACCTTAAAGAAAGAACCGCATACGCGGTACCCCGCTGCAAGGAAAATTTCTAATGCCTGTGTATCACACGCCTCGTTTCGTTAGCTTGCTTACGCGCAGCACGCTTGCGCTAATACTCGCCGGCGGGCGCGGTTCCCGGCTCAAGGATCTGACTTTATGGCGGTCGAAGCCCGCGGTGCCGTTCGGAGGGAAATTCCGTATTGTCGATTTCCCGCTTTCCAACTGCTTCAATTCCGGTATTCGACGCGTCGGTGTCCTGACCCAGTACAAAGCCCATTCGCTGATTCTGCACATACAGCGCGGTTGGGGTTTTCTACGCGGCGAATTCGGCGAATTCGTCGAGTTGCTGCCGGCCCAACAACGCATCAGTGAGACGGCATGGTACAGCGGTACGGCGGATGCGGTTTATCAAAATCTCGATATCATTCGTGACCATGATCCGGATTACGTGCTGGTTCTCGCTGGTGACCACATCTACAAGATGGATTACGGCGCCATGATTGCGCAGCATGTGGAGAGTAATGCCGATATGACGGTCGGTTGTATCGGTGTGCCGATCGAGCGCGCCACCGGTTTCGGCGTTATGAGTGTCAATGACGAGGGCAGGGTGATGGATTTCGCCGAGAAGCCTGAACAGCCGCAATCGATGCCTGGAGACCCGACTCGGGCGTTGGCGTCGATGGGTATTTATGCATTTAGTACCGAATTCCTATACGAGCAATTGATTAAAGACGCGGACATTCGTACTTCCAGTCATGATTTTGGCAGGGACATCATCCCGAGCACGATCAACGATCACCAGATCTATGCTTATCCGTTCCGCGATCCGACCACCCATGGCGAGGCTTATTGGCGCGATGTCGGTACCGTGGACGCCTTTTGGGAAGCCAATCTGGAATTGATCGGCGTGACTCCGGAGTTGAATCTATACGACCAGGACTGGCCGATCTGGACCTATCAGGAGCAGGCGCCGCCGGCGAAATTTGTGTTCGATGATGACGGCCGGCGCGGTATGGCGGTCGACTCCATGGTGTCCGGCGGCTGCGTTATTTCGGGCGCGACGGTGCGCCACTCGTTATTGTTCTCCAACGTGCGTGTCGAGTCCTACTCCGTCATCACCGACTCGGTTGTCTTACCTGAAGTCACTATCGAACCGAATTGCCGCGTTCACCATGCCATTCTCGAGAAAGGCTGCCACTTGCCCGAGGGCACGGTGGTCGGCGAAGACGCCGCCGAGGACGCCCGGCGTTTCCATGTCAGCCCCGGTGGCGTGGTATTGGTGACACCTGAAATGCTCGGTCAGCAAGTCCGCCATGTCCGATAGCCGTGCGCTCAAAGTTGTGCTGTGTTGGCACATGCATCAACCCGATTACCGTGATCCTGTTACGGGTACCTACCGATTGCCTTGGACCTATCTTCATGGCGTAAAAGACTACGTCGACATGGCCGCTCACCTGGAAGCGGTACCGGAAGCGCGCGCGGTGGTGAACTTTACGCCGACATTGCTCGAGCAGATCGACGATTATGCCGCCGCAATTGGCGACTATCTGCGCGACGGCGGTAGCTTACCCGATCCGTTGCTAGACGCGCTCGGCGCCGAGGAATTGCCGAGCCAGCCGGAGGCGCGACTGGCGCTCATTCACGCCTGCCTGCGCGCCAACAAGCAACGCCTGGTAGATCGTTTCCCAGTGTTCCAGCAGCTGGTCGACCTCGGCCGATGGATCATGGCTCATCCTGAGCATGTCGGGCACATAACGGATCAATTCATATTCGATCTGCTTACTTGGTATCACCTGGCCTGGTTGGCTGAGACCGTGCGCCGTGAGGACGCCGGCGTGCGTGCGTTACAAGCGTCGGGCCGAGGATTCGCTGCCGAGCAGCGCCGCGATCTGCTGGCATTGATTGGTGAACTTCTGTCGGCGGTGGTGCCGCGCTATCGGGCATTGGCCGAGCAGGGTCGTATCGAACTGTCGGTAACCCCATACGCGCATCCGATTCTGCCACTATTACTGAACTTGGAATCGGCGCACGAAGCGACGCCGCAACTGCCGTTACCGGAGGAAACGCACTATCCCGGTGGTGCGGAGCGCGCGCAGTGGCATGTCGATGAAGCCGTGCGTGTGTTCGAAGCCCATTTTGGTTTTCGCCCACGCGGTTGCTGGCCGGCGGAAGGCAGTGTCTGCGAGCGGACACTGGAATTGCTTGAACGCGCAGGGTTTCGATGGGCCGCCAGCGGTGGCCAAGTGTTGCGCAACAGTATCGATCGGTACCAACCGCAGCACGATGGCGAACTGCTATGGGGGCACCGCGCCTACGGCATAAAGAAAGGCGTCATCCGTTGTTTTTTCCGCGATGACGGACTATCCGATTCGATCGGATTTCGGTATTCGACCTGGCACGCCGATGACGCTGTGGCGGACCTCATACATAATTTGGAGAATATCGCGAAGGCTTGCAGAGCAGCTCCCGAATCGGTCGTATCTATTGTGCTCGATGGTGAAAATGCGTGGGAATACTACCCGGAGAACGGCTATCATTTTTTGCGGGCACTGTACGAAAAATTATCCGCCCACCCTGGCATAGAATTGACCACGTTTTCCGATTGTCTGGACAAGCCCGCAACAGTGGCGGTGCTGCCCGGTTTGGTAGCGGGTAGCTGGGTTCACGGCACATTCACCATATGGGTCGGTCATGCTGATAAGAATCGCGCCTGGGATATGCTCAGTGCGGCTAAGCTGGTGTTCGACGAGATGGAACGCGCGGGCAGTCTGTCTGGTGAGCATGGCGAGCAGGTAAGAAGGCAGTTGGCGATCTGTGAAGGTTCGGACTGGTTCTGGTGGTTTGGCGATGAGAACCCCGCCGCAGCCGTGCGCGATTTCGATGAACTGTATCGCATCCAGTTGCGGCGCCTGTATGAGTTGCTTGATCATCCGGCACCGGAGTATCTGTCGCGGGTTTTCACTCACGGTGGCGGCGCGCCGTTGCAGGGCGGCGTCATGCGACCCGGCGTGGAGGTGGCGACCTGACTATTCTTGCCTGGATGTCGCGGTCGTACCGGAGATATGTTGGATGAAACAAATTCACGCCGATGTTCGCGCAGCGAATGGGGGGCCGCTGGCGCGGCGTCGTGCCGGTGTGCTCTTGCACCCGACTTCACTGCCGGGCGCTGTGCTCGATCAAGAGGCTTACCATTTCGTCGAATTTCTCGCCGCCGCCGGCCAATCGGTATGGCAGACCTTACCGCTTGGACCTACGCACGGTGATTTGTCGCCGTATCAATGTTTGTCGGTATTTGCCGGTAACCCGGGACTCATCAGTATGTCGTCATTGGCGCAAGCCGGCTGGTTGGACGAGGCCGCGTTGCGCGATGCGCAGATGGGCGATGATGAGTCGCGCAGACAGCTGATGTCCGAGGCGCTGGCCGGCTTCCGGCGCCACGGCACGGATGCGGATGGCGGCGCGTTTTCCCGATTTCGGCAACAACAAGGTGATTGGCTCGACGACTTTGCCCTGTATCAGGCGTTGCGCTGCGAACACGGGGGCAACTCCTGGCTGGATTGGCCGGCCGCTTTGCGCGACCGTGACACGGCCGCTTTGGATGAAGCGCGACGGAACTTGCAGCCGGCGATCGAGCGCGTGTGTTTCGAGCAATTTGTGTTCGAACGGCAGTGGTTGGCATTGAAGCGCTTCGCCAACGAACGCGGCGTGCTGATGTTTGGTGATATGCCGATATTCGTCGCTCACGACAGCGCAGAAGTTTGGGCGCAGCGTCATTATTTTACCTTGGATGAGAACGGCCGTGCGCTGACCGTGGCCGGTGTACCACCGGATTATTTTTCCGAAACCGGGCAATACTGGGGCAATCCCCACTACCGCTGGGATCGCATGCGTGAGGATGGCTTCATATGGTGGCGTAAGCGGTTGGCGCATCAACTGACGATGTTCGACCTGGTGCGTATCGACCACTTTCGTGGTTTCGAGGCATTTTGGGAAATTCCGGCAAATGCAGCCACGGCGATGGAAGGTCGCTGGGTTACGGCGCCCGGCGACGCGCTGTTTCAATCATTGCAGAACACCTTGCCGCCGTCGTCGCTAGTGGCGGAGGATCTCGGCGTTATTACCCCGGCGGTGGACGCATTACGACGCAAGTACGGCTTGCCGGGCATGAAGATCCTGCAATTTGCGTTTGGTAGCGGTGCGGCTAATCCGTATCTGCCGCACAATCACGAGCCCGATTACGTGGTTTACACGGGGACGCACGATAACAGTACGACGCTCGGCTGGTTCAACGCGCTGGGCGCCGATGCGCGCCGTGAAGTCCTCGAATACTTGGGCGCGCCGCGCGAGCACATGCCGTGGCCGCTGATTCGTTCGGCTTACCAGTCCGTGGCGCGCTTGGCCGTAATCCCGATGCAGGATGTGTTGGGACTGGACGACCAACATCGCATGAATGTGCCGGGAGTGACACAGGGCAATTGGCGCTGGCGTTTTGTTTGGAACCAGGTGCCAACCACGCTGGCGGCGCGTATGCGGCGCCTGACCGCGCTCTATGGTCGTGACGCAGGAGGATAGATTGCGCATGCGTGCACACTGATCGTTTCGGCGGCGAAGAAGCCGCCGGTCACAGCCACAGCATGCATCCTGTTTCCAGCGGATGGCTGAGCGACGCGTGATAGGGATAGATACGTAACTTGTACAGTTGACGCCCGGACAGCGGCGGTGCAAGATCGATCTCGAACACGGTTTCGCCCTCGGCGTTTTTGCCTGCGGCACTAAACGCGTAAGTCTGGTGTAGTTCGAATTCGCCGTTGCTGTTTTCGGTGCCGACCAGGCACTCTACGGCGACGTCTTCCGGCGCAAGTCCATCAATATGGGCGGCCACGCGAATCGGTAATGATTGTCCGGCACGGATCGCGGTCGGTGTTTCGTCGATGCGCCGAATGCGCACTTTGCCCCAAACGGAATGAATTTTTTTCTTCCAGCTTGCCAACATGCGTGCCGGATCGCCACCGTTAGCGGCCAAGCGTTTGCTCTGTCGTACCGCGCGGCCGTAGTAGCCGCAGACATAATCCATGACCATGCGCTGGGAATTAAAATGCGGCAACAGGGTGCGCATGGAGGCTTTGGATTTCTCGACCCAACCTTCCGAATAACCGTGGCCGTTGCGCTTGAAATACAACGGAATGACGTCGCGTTCCAAGATATCGAGAAGTTCACGTGATTCTTCACGGTTACGGAACGCCGGGTCGTGGTTCGGGCCGTGTGGGGTGATGGCCCAACCGTTTTCGCCGTCGTAGGCTTCGGCCCACCAACCATCGAGTACGCTCAAATTGACTACACCGTTGATGCCCGCTTTTTGTCCGGACGTACCGCTGGCTTCAAGTGGATACTCGGGCGTATTCAGCCACACGTCGACGCCGGTGACCAGCTTTCGCGCCAGCGCCAGATCGTAGCCTTCGAGCAGAAGAATCTTGCCCTCGAACTCGGGTCGGCGCGAAAACTCATGAATCACTTGAATGAAATGTTGTCCCGGCATGTCGTTCGGGTGAGCCTTGCCGGCGAACATGAGCATTACCGGCCGCGCCGGATCGTTGAGCAAGCGCGCCAGGCGCTCGTGATCGGAGAACAGCAAAGTGGCGCGTTTGTAGGTGGCGAACCGGCGCGCGAAGCCGATGATAAGCACATCGGTTACATCCGGGCTGAGGTGACGTGTCAGGCGTTCGATCTGTGCGGCACTGCTATTCTGCCGATTGTGCTGCAGCAGGATGCGCCGGCGCGCGTCCTCCATCAATTCGGATTTAAGTGATTGGCGCAAGCTCCAGAAGCTGTGATTGGGAATCTCGTCGATGCGATTCCAGTAGTCTTGATTGAGTAATTCGTTGCGCCATTCGCCACCGAAACGCATGTCGAACAGGTTGACCCATTCGCGCGCCAAAAACGTCGGCACATGGATGCCATTGGTGACGTAACGCATGGGATTTTCATCGGCCGGGATTTGCGGCCAGACGTAAGTCTCCATATGCGATGCGACGCCGCCATGGACGCGGCTGACGCCGTTATTGAAGCGCGAACCGCGCAACGCCAATGCGGTCATGTTGAAACCGGCGTGACTGTCGGCACCCTCGCCCAGGCGCTTGAAGCGGCCCTCGTCGATGCCTAAACCTTTCATGAAGCCGCCGAAATAACGCATGATCAAGTCGTGCGCGAAAATGTCGTGGCCGGCTGCCACCGGCGTATGGGTGGTGAAAACGGTCCCGGCGGCCACCAACTCCAATGCGCTTTCAAAGTCGAGGCCTTGCGCCACACATTCGCGGCAACGCTCGAGAATTTGAAACGCGGCATGGCCTTCATTGATGTGCCAGGCGTTCGGAGAAAGCCCCAGTGCGCGAATAGCACGCACGCCGCCAATGCCGAGAACGATCTCCTGCTGGATACGGGTGTTGCTGTCGCCGCCATACAGTTGGTAGGTAATGGAGCGATCTTCATCGTGGTTTTCCGGCAGGTCACTGTCGAGCAGATAGAGCGTGATGTGGCCGGCTTTGGCCTGCCAAACCTTCAGTACCACCGGGCGTTCGGCGACGTCGACTGTCACATGCAGATTTTTGCCCTCGGCATCGCGGGCCGGTTCGATAGGCAAATCGGCGAAGTTGGTTGGCGTGTAATGCGCCACTTGGTTGCCGTAACTATCGATGGTCTGCGTGAAGTAACCTTGGCGGTAGAGCAAGCCGACAGCGATGAAGGGTAGATACAAATCGCTGGCCGCCTTGCAATGATCGCCGGCCAAGATGCCCAAGCCGCCGGAATAAATCGGTAAACTTTCGTGGAAGCCAAACTCCGCACAAAAATAAGCCACCAGATCCTTTTCCGGGTCCAGATTCTCCTGCACGCTAGGCGGCGTGTGATCCTGCTGATAGGTGTCGTAGACCGACAGCGCGCGGTGATAGTACTCCAGAAAAATACGGTCTTGAGCCGCCTCATCCAGGCGTTGCTGCGCGACGCGCCGCAGGAACACCTTCGGGTTATGACCACAGTCTTGCCACAAATCCGGGTCAAGGCGGAAAAAAAGGCCGCGGACTTGGCGGTCCCAGCTATATAAGAGATCGTTGGCCAGTTCGGTCAGGCGTTGCAAGCGATCGGGGATGGTCGGCTGGACTTCCAGCGAATAGCAGGTACCGGTCATAGTGTTTGCTTTGTCCGAGAATTGAGGTCGAATCGGGAGCGTGCGTGCCGTCTAAGCGCATGCAATTTTCATGCGCAAGCTCAATGCGGATTTCACCCCATTCCTGCAGCACGTGCGCCTGATACGCATACTAGCAGATTGGCGTTGCATGGGGGTTACGGCGGTCGCGGGAATACGTCAAACCAGCACAGGGCGAGTGGGTTTGACCCGATCACGCGGTTGACAAGTCTCATGACGAAGTTGGTGCCGAGGGCGAGAATCGAACTCGCATGGTGTCACCACCGGCGGATTTTGAGTCCGCTGCGTCTACCAGTTCCGCCACCCCGGCGTGCCGTTTTGCCCCAAAACCGTCCGCGGACGCTACCCTGCGCGATGCTGGTGCGCGGGGGCGATGCCGCCAAGGCGGTAAGTATAAGGAATTTCCGCGCCAGGGCAATACGTGCGCGCGCTTCATCCGCTCGCCAGTCGAAAGTTTAGTTGCTACTATCGCGCGCCATGCAGCGCAGCCAATTTCATTACCACTTGCCTCCGGAACTCATCGCGCAGACGCCGACCGAGGATCGCGGTGGCGCGCGCATGCTGTGTCTCGATGGCGAAAGCGGTGTCGTTGAAGATCGGGTTTTCCGCGCACTGCCGAGCCTGCTGCGCGCCGGCGATTTGTTGGTATTCAATGACACGCGTGTGATTCCGGCGCGTTTGTATGGACGCAAAGCGAGCGGCGGTAGAGTCGAGCTGTTGGTGGAGCGAGTGTTGGACGAGCGGCGTGCTTTGGTGCACCTGCGTGCCAGCAAGTCGCCCGCCGAAGGCAGTACCTTGTCGTTGGATGACGGCGTCACCGCCCGCGTTGACGGTCGCCAACAGGATTTGTTTGTGGTTTGCTTCGAAGGACCGGAGCCGGTACTGGAGATATTGGATCGCATCGGTCACATTCCGTTGCCACCCTACATTCAGCGTGCCGATACCGATCAGGACCGCGAGCGCTACCAGACCGTCTACGCGCGCAACCCCGGCGCGGTGGCGGCGCCGACCGCCGGTTTGCACTTCGATCAGGTACTCTTGGAGCGGATGGCGAGCATCGGTGTCGAGCGTGCGTTTCTTACCTTGCACGTCGGTGCCGGGACCTTTCAGCCGGTGCGTACTGATGACATCGGCCGGCACCATATGCACAGCGAGTTTGCCAACGTGTCGGCCGAACTCTGCCGGCAGGTGGCGCGCACGCAGGAACGCGGCGGCCGCGTGATTGCCGTTGGCACCACCGTCGTGCGCGCGTTGGAGACGGCATCGCGTAGTGGGCGCTTAAGCCCATTTAGCGGCGATACCGACATATTTATTTATCCCGGATTCGAGTTTCACACGGTTGATACGTTGATCACCAACTTCCATTTGCCTGAATCGACATTACTCATGCTGGTGTGTGCGTTTGCCGGCTACGATCCGGTCATGCGTGCCTATCACCACGCGGTGCAACAGCGTTATCGTTTTTTTAGTTATGGCGACGCCATGTTTATCCGCCGCCGCGTCAGCGCTGCTTAGCGGCGGCGGTTCCATGCTCGCCGCGGCTGGAGTTGTGCCGGTACAGGATCGGGCGGTATATGGTCCGGCCGCGGTTTTTCTTGTGGGTACGCATTTATGTGTGCATAAATGCAGGTTCGTAGCGTGTTCGACGTGACCGAACGCGGTGTTACCACGATCTATCTTATAAACCTTGGACGATGCTCAACCGATGCAATTCGAACTATTGACCACCGCCGGCGCGGCGCGGCGCGGACGCTTGTCGTTCGCGCGCGGCGTGGTAGAGACGCCGGCCTTTATGCCGGTCGGTACTTATGGCACGGTCAAGGGCATGACTCCCGAGGAAGTTCGCGAGCTGGGCGCAGATATCGTACTCGGCAACACCTTTCATCTTATGTTGCGCCCCGGCGTCGATGTGATTCGCGCACACGGTGATTTACATGATTTTATGCATTGGCAGCGTCCCATTCTGACCGACTCCGGTGGTTTTCAGGTGTTCAGCTTGGGTAAATTGCGCAAGATCAGCGAACAGGGCGTGGAATTTCGTTCGCCGGTCAACGGCGATGCCGTATTCCTGGGGCCGGAACAGTCCATGGCCGTGCAGCGCGCACTGGGCTCGGACATCGTTATGATCTTCGACGAATGTACGCCCTATCCGGCCACCGAAGAGCAGGCGCGCGAGTCCATGGCGCTATCGTTGCGCTGGGCACGCCGCAGCCGCGACGCGCATGGTGACAGCCCGGCAGCGTTATTTGGTATCGTGCAGGGTGGTATGTATCCTGAATTGCGGCGCCAATCATTGTGCGGACTGACGGATATCGGCTTTGATGGTTACGCCCTCGGCGGCTTGTCGGTCGGTGAGCCGAAGCCGTTGCGGGAACAAATCCTCGCTACCGTGCTGCCACTGATGCCGGCGCAACGACCGCGCTATCTGATGGGAGTGGGTACACCGGAGGACATCGTCGAAGCGGTCTGTCGCGGCGTCGACATGTTTGACTGCGTGTTACCGACGCGTAACGCCCGCAACGGCTTCTTGTTCGTGCGCTCCGGTTTGATCCGCATTCGTAACAGCCGTTATGCCGACGATACCCGTCCGCTGGACGAAGATTGTGGCTGTTACACGTGTCGCAACTACAGTCGCGCTTACCTGCGCCATTTGGACAAATGTAAGGAAATTCTCGGCGCGCGTCTCAACACCATACATAATCTTTATTATTACCAGACGCTTATGAATGATTTGCGGACGGCGATCGAAACCGGGCAATTGACGCGCTGGGTGCGCGAATTTTATGCCCTGCGTGAGCCGCAAGATGCGTGCGACTGAAGCCGGTCAGTGGCCGGATACACGGTTTCAAGTGTGGTCGGCGCGCGAAACTGTGTCATAATACGGCGCCATACCGGTCCCAGGCGGCGACTAGGCCTGCTGGCAGCAAAAAAATGTACTTCGACCGATTTTTCCATCGCCATTAGCACTTAGGGAAACATTATGAGTTTTTTGATCGCGGATGCCTGGGCCGAGGGCCCTGCCGGTGTAGCGGCGCAGGGAGGCTCATTGCTGGGCGGTATCCTGCCCCTGATCGTTATTTTTGTGGTGTTCTACTTCCTGCTGATCCGGCCGCAGAGTAAGCGCGCCAAAGAACACAAGCAGATGGTCGCGAGTCTGTCCAAAGGCGACGAAGTGGTGACCAACGGCGGCCTACTTGGGCGCATTAGTGAGATGGACGACAACTTCATCGTCATCGAGGTTGCCGATGGTGTGAATATCAAGGTGCAACGGCACGCCATTTCCACGCTCTTGCCTAAGGGCACGCTCTAGTAACGGTTGCGGTTGGCCCGGCAGTTGGACAGGCAGGTTCTATGATCAATCAATACCCGTTGTGGAAGAACGCCCTCATTGTGGTGGTGTTGCTGGTAAGCGCGCTGTACGCGTTGCCGAACTTATACGGCAAGGATCCAGCCGTACTGGTCGGCCCGACGCGCGGTCATGAACTTACGCCGAAAGTACGTGAAGAGGTGTTGGCGACCCTAAAGAAGCACGGCATCCAATATACCCGCGCCTCGATGGAAGACGGCAAGCTTCAGGTGCGCTTTCGCAGCACCGACCAGCAGTTGCGCGCCAGTGAGCAATTGGAAGCGACGCTCGGCACCAACTATGCCGTGGCGCAGAATCTGACGCCTGCTACCCCGGGGTGGTTGCGCGCACTGAACGCCAAGCCGATGTATCTCGGTCTGGACCTACAAGGTGGTATCCACTTCCTCATGCAGGTGGATATGACCAAAGCCCTCGCTGATGATGTCGATCGTTACACCGGTGACATCCGCTCGCTATTGCGCGAGAAGGGCATTCGTCATTTAGGCGTCACCAATGAGAAGGACGCCATCGTCATGCGCTTCCGCACCGCCGAGTTGCGCGACAAGGCGCGTGCGGAGATCGGCCGCGCATACTCGGATCTGGCGCTGACCGACTCGGATACGCCCGAATACCACTTTTTGCGCGCCACGCTGACTGAGGCACAGCAGAAAAAGGCCATGAAGGACGCCTTGGAGCAAAATATCACCACCTTGCGTAACCGCGTCAACGAGTTGGGTGTAGCTGAACCGGTCATCCAACAGCAGGGCGATAATCGGATTGTGGTCGAACTACCTGGCGTGCAGAACCCTGAGGAGGCCAAGAATATCCTCGGCGCCACGGCAACGCTGCAGTTCCGCCTCATGGATACGCGTACCGACAACATCGATAGTTATTTGGCCAGCGGCCGTATCCCGGCCGGCACCGAATTGTTCAAGCGACGTGATGGTCGCCCCATACTGTTGAAGAAGCGCGTCATTCTGACCGGTGACTCGATCAAACACGCTGCCGCTACCATCGACCAACAGAGTGGCACGCCGGCGGTATCGATTACCTTGGATGACAAGGGCGGGCGACGTTTCGACGATTTCACCAAGGATCACGTCGGCGACTATCTGGCGGTGATCTATACCGAGACCAAGGTGCAGACGGCTACCGTCAACGGCAAGCGCATACGTCAAAAGCGCACCATCCAGGAAGTCATCAGCGTAGCCGTCATCAAGAGCCGCTTGGGCCGCCGTTTCCAGATCGAGGGACTCGATAGTCCGCAAGAGGCGCATACCTTGGCGTTGTTGCTACGTGCCGGGTCGTTGGCCGCGCCGATTGAGATCATCGAGGAGCGCACCATCGGCCCGAGCCTCGGCAAGGATAATATTACTCAGGGCTTCGAGGCCGTGGCGGTCGGTTTTGTGGCGGTGCTGTTGTTCATGGCCTTCTATTACCGGATGTTCGGCCTGGTCGCGGACTTGGGTCTGGCCTTTAACCTCATCGTGCTGATTGCTCTGCTGTCGTTATTGCAAGCGACGCTGACCATGCCGGGAATCGCCGGTATTGTCTTGACGGTGGGTATGGCGGTGGACGCGAATGTCTTGATATACGAGCGCATACGTGAAGAACTGCGCAACGGCAATACGCCGCAGGCGAGTATCCACGCCGGTTATGAACGCGCCTTTGCCACCATCGCCGACGCCAATGCCACAACGCTGATTGCCGCCTTGGTGCTGTTCGGCTTTGGCAGCGGGCCAATCAAGGGTTTCGCGGTAACTTTGTCTCTGGGCATTCTCACCTCCATGTTTACGGCCATCATGGGGACGCGCGCAGTGGTTAATTTGATCTACGGCGGTCGTCGCGTGAAATCGCTCTGGATCTGAGCCGGCCAGCCGCATCTGCCAATTCTATAGGATAGATCATGGAATTTTTCCGCAAGGCCACCAACTTCAACTTCATGGGCGCCAGCAAAGTTGCCCTGGTGATTTCGACCGTGGTGGTGCTGGCGGCGCTGGCGTCGCTGTTCACTCGTGGCCTGAATTTCGGTATCGATTTTACCGGCGGTTTATTGTTGGAAGTCGGTTACCCGCAACCGGTGCAATTGGAGAAGGTCCGCAGCGCGTTGTCCAAGGGTGGTTTTGAAGGCGCCACCGCGCAATATTACGGCACGTCGAAGGACATTCTTATTCGCGTTGCACCGCAGGCGGGTGTCTCGCAGGCTGATTTGAGCGCAAAAATACTGACCTCGCTGCGTGCCGAGTCGCACACCTCCATCGAGCACCGCCGCACCGAATACGTCGGTCCTCAAGTGGGCAAGGAGTTGGCGGAGAAGGGCGGTTTGGCCATGCTTTACGCGTTGATCGGCATACTGATTTATGTCGCTGCGCGATTTGAGCTGCGTTTTTCGGTCGGCGCGGTGGTAGCGTTGGTGCACGACACGCTCATTACTCTAGGTGTATTTTCGTTCTTGCAGATCCCGTTTGACTTAACCGTGCTGGCTGCGGTGCTGGCGGTGATCGGCTATTCGCTCAACGATACTATCGTTGTATTCGACCGTATCCGCGAAAATTTCCGCCGCATGCGCAAGGGTACGCCGGAACACATCATGAACGTGTCTATCAATCAGACCTTGTCGCGCACCCTGATGACATCAGGCACGACACTGATTGTGGTGTTCGCGTTGTTTTTTCTCGGTGGCGAGGCCATCCACGGCTTCGCCTTGGTGCTGCTGATCGGTATAGGCACGGGCACCTATTCTTCCATCTACATCGCCAGTGCGCTCGCGTTATTGTTTGGCGTTAGTCGTTCCGATCTAATGCCGACTCGGAAAGAGGGTGCTCCGGTCGACAATCGTCCCTAGCCGCGGCGCTGTTTAACGCGCTTTGCGCACTTCGTCCAGGGGATCGCGTTCGTCGATTTGCGCTGCGACTTTGCCGCACAGAGCGCTGCTGCGTTGCCGACAGCGGTCATCGTCGGCGTTGCGTAGCGTGATCAGTGTCCACACCACCGCAATTGCCCACAAGGCGATCCCCAAAGCTACGGTGTACCAGCTCACGCCGTCGAGCTGCAGTGGTCCGCCGCGATACCCGTAGATTAAACTGACGATGCCGGCCAGCCAAAATACGCCGATGGGTGCCGCGCAACAGCCGGCGCAGCCGTAGCGGCATACCGCCAGCGGCGGCACCATAATCGAGAGAAGCGACTTCATTCAAACCCCGTCGTGATCGCGGTGACGCGCTATGTGCGCCTCACCCTAGGGTATACCATAATCACGAACGGGATTAAAAGCAGGAGATGCGTGCTCAGCCGGCTTGGCGGCGTCGATAGGCGTCGAGATGCAAAATCTCACTCTCAGCCGCGCCGGTAGCGCTGCCGGAAGCCGGGAATATCGCGCAGATGACGTTGTCCGCGTGTGTGCCGGGCTCCGACGCCGCCTCGATGCCCAGTATATCGACACTGGTATCCATCTCCCAGGAATCGAGTATGGCTAGATCCGCCATGCCATCAAGCACATCACGCATGACCATCTCGAGTGCCTTCGGACCTAGTGGGTTGTTTCCAGCTTTCCGTTCATCAGTCATAGCTGATTGCAGCTCCGCGTATGATGCATCAACGGGGGGTACTTCTTGTTTCGGTCGATGGACGGAAAACTTGAATGAATGTAGGTGTACGCGTACCCGTACCCGACAGGTATCGACGTCACACGTGGCGCAGCCCGTCGGAGTGCGAGAGGTAAGTGAACTATTGGGCTAGCGCTTTGCCGCAGAACGGTTGCAGCGTACGCAGCATTGCATGATGTATTTTCGGGCTTCCGGCTATGATGTTGCCGGTTTCGAGATAGCGATCACCGCCTCCAAAATCGGTGACGATGCCACCGGCTTCACGGATCAGCAGCACGCCGGCCGCCATGTCCCATTCGCTCAAGCCGATTTCCCAAAAGCCATCCAGGCGCCCGGCGGCGACATAGGCCAGATCGAGCGACGCGGCCCCGGCGCGGCGTATGCCGGCGGTGTTGGTGAAAAGCGCCTTGAACATGCCCATATAGGCGTCCAGGTGTTGTTGTTCACGGAACGGGAAGCCGGTACCCAGCAACGCGCCGTCGAGGTTTCTGCGATCTTTCACGCGTACACGCCGGTTGTTGATCTGCGTGCCGGCCCCGCGCGTGGCCGTAAACAACTCCTGGCGCACCGGATCGTAGACCACCGCCTGCTCCAGCCGGCCCTTGTGTTTTAGGCCGATCGAGACGGCAAATTGGGGGAATCCATACAGAAAATTGGTTGTGCCGTCGAGCGGGTCGATGATCCAAAGGTATTCGTCATCGCGCCCAGCCTGCCGGCCGCCTTCTTCGGCCAGAATACCGTGCGAAGGATACGCCTTGCGCAGGACGCCGACGATTTCCTGCTCCGCCATTTGATCCACTTCACTGACGAAATCGTTACGATCCTTCGAACGTACCGTAAGCGTGTCGACACGATTGGCGTAACGCATGATCAGATTGCCGGCGCTGCGTGCGGCACGGACGGCTATATTCAGCATGGGGTGCATGGTGGAAAAGCTCTTGGCACTGTGAAGCAGGGCGCAAAGGATACCACTTTGGCGCGCTGTGCGTACAGGCGCGCTACCTGGCGCCCGAACCTGTTAGAATAAAAAGCACTCAATTTTCGGCGCCATTACATTACCTTCATGTCGTCCGCCATTCGCATCATTCTGGTCGAGCCGTCCCACCCGGGCAATATTGGCGCCGTTGCGCGCGCGATGAAAACCATGGGGCTGAGCAATCTCTATCTGGTCAATCCGGTACTGTTCCCGCACACTAACGCCAGTGCACGTGCGGCCGGAGCCGATGATATTTTGGCGCGAGCGCAGGTATGCACCTCGCTCGACCAGGCACTCACAGGCTGCAGGTTCACGGTCGGCACCAGCGCGCGTGCGCGCCGCCTGTCGGTGCCCGTGGCGGAGCCGCGTGAGTGCGCCGCGCGGGTGCAGGCGGAATCCGCGTACGGTGAGGTCGCCGTGCTGTTCGGGCGCGAGCGTAGCGGTCTTACCAATGCGGAGACCGACCGCTGCCATCTGTTGGTCAGCATTCCGACCGTAGCGGATTTCGCTTCGCTCAATCTCGGTGCGGCGGTGCAGGTGCTGGCCTATGAGCTGGCATTGGCGCGGCGCGATGATGAGTCGACGCCACCGCAACAAGGGGTGATGCAGACGGCGCCGGCCGAGGATATGCGGAGATTCTACGAGCATCTCGAACGGGTCTTGGTCGATCTCGATTTTCTCGATCCGGAGCGACCGAAACAATTGATGCGGCGCTTGCGACGATTGTTCAATCGCGCCCGACCCGACGACGTCGAGCTTAATATACTGCGCGGCATTCTGACCGCAACCGAGCGCGCTCGCGCCAATCGTTGAAGGCGGGTGGTGGGCAGATCGGATCCACCGTATGTATTCGGTGAGTGGAACAGTTATAATTCCTGACCATTATCGTAAGGTATGGCGGGAATTCCCACGTCCCTGACTCATAGCAGGAAGGCAACGCTTGATGTTTGATCGAATTCGAGAAGATGTGCGCTGTGTATTTGACCGCGACCCGGCGGCGCGCACCCGGATCGAGGTGTTGACCACCTATCCGGGCTTGCATGCGTTGTTGTTTCATCGCATGAACCATCGTCTGTGGCATTGGGGCCTGAAGTGGTTGGCGCGCTGGCTATCGGCGCTGGCGCGCTGGTTTACCGGCATCGAAATCCATCCCGCAGCCCGTATCGGTCGACGCTTCTTCATTGATCACGGCATGGGCGTGGTTATCGGCGAGACCACCGTCATCGGCGATGACTGCACGCTCTACCACGGCGTCACGCTGGGCGGCACTAGTTGGCAGAAGGGCAAGCGTCACCCGACGCTCGGCAATAACGTCGTGGTCGGTGCCGGCGCCAAGATACTGGGTCCTATCGTCATGGGCGACGGTGCCCGTATTGGCTCTAATGCAGTCGTACTCAAGGATGTGCCGCCCGGGGCGACCGCGGTCGGCGTGCCGGGGCGTATTGTTTCGCCGCCCGGCCCCGAGGCGGCGGAGAAAGAGAAGATGCGCGAAGCGATTGCGCGAAAAATCGGTTTCGAGGCCTACGGCCTGACCAAGGAAATGCCCGATCCCGTTGCCAACGCGATCAACATCATGCTCGACCACATCCACAGCATGGATAAAAAGCTGGAAGAGATGTGCAAGGCGATCAAGAGCGTCGGCGCCGAGATCGGAGATCTGCAACTGCCGGAGCTGGGACCCTGCGAACTCGATAGTAGTACGGATGGTAGACAAGCGCAGGCGCAGCAGGAGCCGGAGTCCACCGCTGTCAGCGACAATAAGCCGATATAAATTAGGGATAAGGGGCGAGACAGCGCTGGCAGAAGGTCAGCACGAACTTGACCCCAGACAATACTTGACCAAAACAGTCAGCTATGGCTTAATGCGTATATCGTCATTATCTAATTCCTACTGGGACATTGCAATGAGACTGACAACCAAAGGCCGCTATGCGGTTACCGCCATGCTGGATTTGGCCCTGCATTATCAGGACGGTCCGATCTCGCTGGCGGACATCTCTGAGCGCCAGGGTATTTCCTTGTCCTACCTGGAGCAGTTGTTCACCAAGTTGCGTCGTACCGGTTTGGTCAAGAGCACGCGCGGCCCCGGCGGCGGCTATTCGCTCAGTCGGCAATCGACGGAGATTGCGGTGGCCGACGTCATTACCGCCGTGGACGAGAAAGTAGATACCACACGTTGCGGCGGATTGAGCAACTGTCAGGATGATGAGCGTTGTTTGACGCATGAACTGTGGGCCAACCTCAGCGACCAGATTTATGAATTTTTGAGCAACATCAGTCTCGGAGCACTCATGGAGAGTGAGTGTGTGCGTGAGGTAGCGGTACGCCAGGACTTGAAGAGCAACGGTCAGAAGGCGGTAAAATTGAGCGCCAAGCCGCCGGCTAGCCGCGCCACTATGTGAGCGCATTGCCGCGCGCATGTGCGTGACGACGTCGTAGTGCTGTTGACCGGGGCGTGGATTGATTGAGTTTGGTAACAGAGGTAGTGAATGTGAGCGATTTGCAAGTACCTGTATATTTGGATTACTCGGCGACGACGCCGGTGGATCCGCGCGTGGCGGAGAAAATGTGTGCGTTCCTGACCCGGGACGGCAACTTTGGCAACCCCGCTTCGCGTTCGCACGCCTTTGGTTGGCAGGCCGAGGCGGCGGCGGAGCAGGCGCGCGCAGACGTCGCGGCGTTGGTCAACGCTAATCCGAAAGAAATTGTCTGGACCTCCGGTGCAACCGAATCGGACAATTTGGCGATCAAGGGCGTGGCGCATTTCTATCAAAAGAAAGGCAAGCACATTGTCACCTGTAAAACCGAACATAAGGCCGTGCTGGATACTTGCCGTCAGCTCGAGCGCGAAGGTTTTGAAGTCACCTATCTGGACCCGCAGGCCAACGGCCTGATTGACCTGGATGAATTGTCGGCGGCATTGCGTGACGACACGGTATTGGTGTCGCTTATGCACGTCAACAACGAGATCGGTGTCATACAGGACATCGGCGCCATTGGCGAAATGACCCGTGCGCGCGGCATATTGTTTCATGTCGACGCGGCACAGAGTGCCGGCAAGGTTCCGATCGACCTCGAGCAACTGAAAGTCGATCTGATGTCGTTCTCGGCGCACAAAATTTACGGCCCTAAAGGTATTGGCGCGCTCTATGTTCGGCGTAAACCGCGTGTACGTTTGGAAGCTCAGATGCACGGTGGCGGGCATGAACGCGGAATGCGTTCGGGCACGCTGGCCACACATCAGCTCGTTGGTATGGGCGAGGCATTTCGTATTGCCAAGGCTGAGATGGCGTCGGAGAACGAACGCGTGTTGATGTTGCGCCAGCGTTTGTGGGATGGCCTCAAGGCTATGGATGAGGTCTATCTGAACGGCGATCTAGAGCGGCGCGTAGCGGGTAACCTGAACGTCAGTTTCAACTTCGTCGAAGGCGAATCGCTGATTATGGCGGTCAAAGATCTGGCCGTCTCGTCCGGCTCCGCCTGTACCTCGTCGAGCTTGGAGCCGTCTTATGTGCTGCGTGCGCTCGGTCGTAATGACGAACTTGCGCACAGTTCAATTCGTTTTACCATCGGCCGTTTTACGACCGCCGATGAAATTGACTACACGATTGACTTGATGCGTACGCAAGTGGAAAAGCTGCGCGAACTGTCGCCGTTGTGGGAAATGTTCCAGGATGGCGTCGACCTGTCCAAGGTCCAATGGGCGGCGCACTGAACGATCGTACATAGAAGTAGTTCAAAGTCTAATCAGGAGATTAATAAAATGGCTTATAGCGACAAGGTGCTCGATCACTACGAAAATCCGCGTAATGTCGGTTCGTTTGATAAAAATGACGTGACTGTAGGTACAGGCATGGTTGGCGCACCGGCTTGCGGCGATGTTATGAAACTCCAAATCAAGGTCAATGAGCAAGGCGTCATCGAAGACGCACGCTTTAAAACCTACGGTTGCGGTTCCGCGATCGCTTCCAGCTCGTTGCTGACCGAGTGGGTCAAGGGCAAGACGCTTGCTGAGGCTGGGCAAATCAAGAATACGCAGATCGCCGAGGAGCTGGAGCTTCCGCCGGTCAAAATCCACTGTTCAGTGCTGGCCGAAGATGCAATTAAAGCGGCAATCGAGGACTACTCGAAGAATCATGCCGCCGGTGCCGGCGAAGAAAAGAAAACCGCTTAATCGGACTACATGTCCGAAGGTAGGATGTACATATGGCGATTACATTGACACAAGCTGCAGCGGACCGGGTCAAGACCTTCCTGGCCAATCGTGGTACGGGCGTCGGTTTACGTCTTGGTGTCCGCACGTCGGGCTGTTCGGGTATGGCATACGTGATCGAGTTCGCCGACGAAGTCGACGCCAACGACAATGTCTTCGAAGAGCATGGCGTGAAGGTACTGGTCGATCCGAAAAGCCTTGTGTACCTGGAGGGCACGGAGCTCGACTACACTCGCGAAGGCTTAAACGAGGGATTTCGGTTCAATAATCCCAACGTCAAAGATTCCTGTGGTTGTGGTGAGAGCTTTAATGTCTAAGCCAGTCTGAAGCCGGCGCGGTTCCATGCCCTCGGATTTGTCGTCCAATCATTTTGAGCTGTTTGCCCTGCCCACCAGTTTTTCTGTGGAGCAGGGTTTGTTGAGTGCGCGCTACCGCGAGCTTCAGCAGGCCACGCACCCGGATCGTTTTGCCAGCGCTCCAGATCAGGAGCGACGGCTCGCGTTGCAGCGCGCTGCACAGGTCAATGAGGCATACCAAGTTTTGAAAGATCCGCTACGGCGGGCAATCTATCTGTTGTCGCTGCGCGGTCTCGAATGGAATGACGAGCAGGATACCGTTGTCGATACGGAATTTTTGATGGCGCAAATGGAGCGTCGCGAAGCACTGAGTGAGGTGCGCGCGACGACCGACCCGCTCGACCAAGTGGGTCGTATTCTCGACGGCGTGGGTACCGATATCCGCGTCATGACCGAGCAGCTGGCGTCGCGCTTGCTGGAAACTGACGCCGCCGCACTGGCTCAAGCCAAGGATTTGGTGCGCCGCATGCAGTTTCTATACAAATTGCGCCACGAGGCGCAAGAACTCGAAGCTGAGTTGGAGGATGAGCGCTAGGCGCCTTCCATGCGACTTAGCAGGTTGTTGAAAAAGTCTCTGGTGGATGCCAGACAAGGCGGAAAACGGCGGGAAAGCGCAGTTTACATGTCAGTAAATGAGCATTTTGAGCCGTTTCCCAACGCCGCATGGCGCTGCCCGATGGCTTTTCAACAACCCGTTAGACGATCGTAACGAGGGGCGCTGGTCTGAGGCGAAGCACCTGACTGTTTGAGGACATCGAGCGTCGCTGTTTGACGAGAAGGATCGGACGTTCCGGCGCAAATGGCTTCTTCTCAGTAGGTTCCTCCCGAGCCCGACAGGACGCTGGGGGTAGCGTGTGTGGGTTTCGCTAACCAACGCGGGCCGCGAGGTATGCGTAGACCGCCGTATCGATTTCTTGCTCCAGTAACGTTGCCTGGATTGTGCGCCCGATCCCGTTCCCATTTGTTTTACAACGCACTGACTGATCATGGCCTTATTGCAAATTTCCGAGCCCGGTCGATCGACGCTACCGCATCAGCATCGATTGGCCGCGGGTATTGATCTGGGTACAACCAATTCACTGGTGGCTACCGTGCGTAGCGGGCAGGTGCAGACGCTGGCCGATGAGCAAGGCCGCCATCTGCTGCCGTCGGTGGTGCGCTATTCGGCTGATCGCGCACCGGTGGTCGGCTATGCGGCCGATGCCGCCGGCGCGGTCGATCCGCTTAATACCATCGCTTCGATCAAACGACTCATGGGTCGGGGCATCGCTGACATACAGCGCCTCGGTACACGCTTGCCCTACGAGTTCGTCGACGGTGACGCCGCCGTACCACGCCTGTGCACCGCTGCGGGGGAGGTTACTGCGGTCGAGGTATCGGCCGAAATATTGACGGTTTTGCGTCGGCGCGCCGAGGCTGGTCTGGGCGGTGAACTGACCGGCGTGGTCATTACGGTGCCGGCCTATTTCGATGATGCCCAGCGCCAGGCCACCAAGGACGCCGCGCGGCTGGCCGGTCTCAATGTGTTGCGTCTGTTGAATGAGCCCACAGCCGCGGCGTTGGCGTATGGACTTGATCGTGGCTCAGAAGGCGTGATTGCGGTCTACGATCTAGGCGGCGGTACGTTTGATATATCCATTTTGCGCCTCACGCGCGGCGTGTTTGAGGTTTTGGCGACGGCCGGCGATAGTGCCCTCGGCGGCGACGATATGGATCGTGCAATCGCGCAGTGGATCATGGCGCAAGCCGATATCGCCGAGGATTCCGATCACGCACAGATGCGCCGCCTGTTGCACGATGCGCGCGCTGCCAAAGAGGCGCTGACCGCGGTCGACGAGGTGCCCTTGTCGGTGCAGCGGATGGACGGTAGTCGTTGGCAAGGTGTGCTGTCGCGGGACCGATTCAACGAAATTATTGACCCGCTGATCAAGCGCACCCTCAGCCCATGCCGCCGTGCGTTGCGCGATGCCGGCGTGAGTGTCGATGAAATTTTGGATGTGGTTATGGTCGGTGGATCGACGCGCGTGCCGCGCGTGCGGGAAAAGGTCGGTGAATTTCTCGGTCGTTTACCGTTGGTCGAGATCGATCCGGATCGCGTTGTCGCCATTGGTGCGGCGTTGCAGGCCGACGTCTTGGCGGGCAACAAAGCTGGAGACGGCATGCTGTTGTTGGACGTGATTCCGTTGTCGCTCGGACTGGAGACCATGGGCGGCTTGGTGGAAAAGCTGATTCCGCGCAATACCACCATCCCGGTGGCGCGCGCGCAGGAATTCACCACCTATAAGGATGGCCAGACCGCTATGACTATCCATGTACTTCAGGGCGAGCGGGAAACGGTCGATGCCTGTCGCTCGCTGGCGCGTTTTGCCTTGCGCGAGATTCCTGCCATGGTCGCCGGCGCGGCGCGAGTGCGGGTGACGTTTCAGGTGGATGCCGACGGCCTGCTCAGTGTCAGCGCCACTGAGCAGGCCAGCGGCGTCCATGCCAGTATCGAGGTTAAACCGTCGTATGGTCTGACCGACGGGGAAATAGAACAGATGCTGCGCGATTCGATGGCTCATGCCGATGAAGACATGCAGGCTCGGCGTCTACGCGAGCAGCAGGTTGAGGCGGATCGCGTCATGGAAGCACTGACCGCCGCCTTATCGACTGATGGCCAGCAGTTGCTGTCGTCGGATGAGCGAGCCGTCATCGACCACGCCATGGCCGATCTGGCCGAAAAACGTCGTAGCGGAAATGTGCAGGGCATCAAACAGGCCATGTTGGCGCTGGAAAAATCGTGTGCCGGCTATGTGGAACGACGTATGAACCGTAATATCCAGGCCGCCATGACGGGCCGGAAAGTGCAGGAATTCGAGTAGAACTTTGAGCGTGGCAGTAGCCCGCCGTAGCTGAGGTATGTCTTAATGCCGCAAATTATTTTTCTGCCTCACGAGGAAATCTGTCCCGAGGGCGCGGTCATCGAAGTCGAGCCGGGCATAAGCGTTTGCGATGCCGCTTTGGCGCATGGTATCGATATCGAGCATGCGTGTGAGAAATCCTGCGCCTGTACGACCTGTCACGTATATGTTCGCGAGGGCATGGAGTCGCTCAACGAGAATTCGGAAGACGAGGACGACTTACTCGACAAAGCCTGGGGGCTGGAGCCGGACTCGCGTCTCAGTTGTCAGACCGTGGTCGGCGATGCCGACCTGGTGATCGAACTGCCGAAATACACCATCAATATGGTGTCGGAGAATCACTAGCGGTCGATCGAGCAGGCTTGCCGCAGCCAGTAGGCGAGGCGGAAAATGGCGGCAGAGCCGGGTTGAGCGGCTGACTCACATGCCGGATGCGCCCTGTTTCTACGCTGCACGTCGTTATCCTAGGATTTTTCAACGGTTTCTGAGGAGATACCGATGGGTCTGAAGTGGACCGATACGCTCGAGATTGCGATCGCGCTGGACGACGCTCACGCCGATGATGACCCGCGCTACGTGCGTTTCACGGATTTGCATCGCTGGATATGTGAGCTGGATGAGTTTGACGATGACCCGGAGCGCTCGGGTGAGAAGATCCTTGAGGCGATTCAGATGGCCTGGATCGAGGAACGCGATTGAGCCGCGCCAGGCGCGCGCGGCGGACGGTGATTGCCTCGTTGTCGGGGCAGGGGTAGACTATCCTAAACCCGCGTAGCATCGCGGGTTTACGTGCTTTTTGTAATCTGAAAATTAAAGCTGCAATGATAGAGGTTGGAAATGGCTAGCGAGCGTACACTCTCCATCATTAAACCGGATGCCGTGGCCAAGAACGTGATTGGCGAAATCTACCGCCGCTTTGAGTCGGGCGGTTTGCATATTGTCGCCGCCAAGATGTTGCAGTTGCGCCGCGAACAGGCCGAAGATTTCTATGCAGTCCACCGTGAGCGGCCGTTTTTCCGTGACTTGGTGCAGTTCATGACCTCCGGTCCGGTGCTGGTGCAGGTGCTGGAAGGCGAGCAGGCGGTCGCCAGGCATCGTCAGTTGATGGGCGCTACCAATCCGAAGGACGCCGCGCCGGGCACAATCCGCGCCGATTTCGCCGACACTGTGGATGAGAACGCGGTGCACGGTTCGGACGGCCCCGATACGGCTAAGGTCGAAATCGCTTTTTTCTTTCGTGAAGATGAGATTTGTGCACGCACACGCTAAAAATGGCGGCGCTGCCGAGGGCGGCATCATCAACCTGCTCGGCCTGACACGCAGCCGGTTGGAAACCTTTTTCGCCGAGCTGGGCGAGAAGCCATTTCGTGTGTCACAGGTAATGCGCTGGATCTATCACGAAGGTGTGGTGGATTTCCAGGCGATGACCAACCTCAGCAAGGCGTTTCGGGCGCGACTGGCCGAGATTGCCGAGATACGTTTGCCGGAGTTAGTGCTGGATCAGCCGTCGAGCGACGGTACGCGCAAATGGGTGTTGCGCATGTCGTGCGGCAACTCCATTGAGACCGTGTTTATTCCCGATGGGGATCGCGGCACCTTGTGCGTTTCCAGCCAAGTCGGTTGTACGCTCAACTGCACGTTCTGTTCCACCGCCACACAGGGTTTTAACCGTAATCTCACCAGCGCCGAGATTATCGGGCAAGTGCTGTTTGCGGCGCGCGCGTTGGGATTGCCGCGGAATCGCGGTGACCGCCTGATTACCAACGTCGTTATGATGGGCATGGGCGAGCCATTGATGAATTTTGACAATGTCGTCGACGCTATGGACCTCATGATGGAGGATCTGGCCTTCGGCATATCGCGTCGTCGGGTTACCTTGAGTACGGCAGGTGTGGTGCCGGGTATTGATCGGCTGCGCGAGGTCAGCGGCGTGAGCTTGGCGGTGTCGCTGCACGCGCCTAACGACGCTTTGCGCGACCAATTGGTGCCGCTCAACAAAAAGTACCCGATCGCGCCGTTGTTGGCGGCCTGCCGGCGCTACATTAAAGATGCTCCTCACGGTCGGATTACCTTCGAGTATGTCATGCTCGATGGCATCAACGATCACGAAGAACACGCGCGTGAGTTACTGAGTTTGTTGCGTAGTGTACCGTCCAAGGTCAATCTGATTCCGTTCAACCCGTTTCCCGGGACTCGTTGGCGGCGTTCCAGTGACAAGGCGATCGACCGCTTTCGCGGCATCCTGCAGGCAGGAGGATTGACTACCATGACGCGCAAGACGCGCGGCGACGATATCGCTGCCGCCTGCGGGCAGCTGGTGGGGGAGGTGAATGATCGCACCCGTCGCCAGGAGAAACACCGCCACGCGCTGGAAATTCAGATAGCAGGGACGTCGCTGTGAAACGGCTCCGTGTGCCGCTACTACTGACGTTGTTGTTGCCGCTGTTGTTTGCGTGTTCGGCGCAGAGTACGCGTGAAGAAAATGCAAGCAATCTTGTGCGCATTAACGTTGACCTCGGCAAAGCCTATATTCAGGACGGAAACTATTCCCAGGCAATGGTGAAGTTGCAGCGCGCTTTGTCTGCAGACTCGAATTACGCCCCCGCTCATAGCACCATCGCCGTACTGTATTGGCGGCTGGGTAACTACGAAAAGGCCGAAGAACATTTCCATGAAGCGCTGCGCTTGTCACCCAATGATCCGCTTGCACATAACAGTTATGGCGTTTTTTTGTGCGAACGCAAGCGCATCAAGGAATCCGAACAGCAATTCCGAATGGCCTATAGTAACCCGCTGTATGATCGTCCGGAGGTGGCCTACTCCAATGCGGGTATGTGTGCCTTGCGTGAACATAAACTGGACAAGGCCGAGAAATATTTTCGCGCCGCCTTGCGCCGCGATCCGAATTTCGCGCCGGCGCTATTGCGCATGGCCGAACTCAGTTATCAACGCCAGCGCTACCTGCCGGCGCGCGCCTATTTGGAGCGCTATGCTGAGGTCGGTCCGCAGACCGCGGCTAGTTTGTGGTTGGGAATAAGGGTTGAAAACAAGCTCGGCGACCGCAACACGGCGTCGAGTTATGCCCTGCGCCTGAAGGCGAAATTTCCCGACTCTGACGAAACCCGCCAGCTTTTGGATATGCAGTCGCATGAGTAGTGATTCCGAACCCGATATCGACACCGAACGAGCGATCGATCCGCCAGGTCAGCGGTTGCGTCAAACGCGCGAAACACTCGGACTGTCGCGCAAGGATGTGGCCAACCAGTTGCGCCTCAGCCACGAGACCATTTCGGCGTTGGAAGAAGACCGCTATGACGCACTGCCGGCGCCGATTTTCGTACGCGGTTATTTGCGTAATTACGCTGCCGTGCTCAACTTGCCTGGTGATGAACTGGTAGACGGCTACGGCAAATACGTCGGCGTCGAGCCACCCCAGCGGCTGGTGTCGACCGATCGCCGCCGGCAGGTCGGTAGCGGTGATCGGCGTATGCGTTATGCCACTGCTGCGATCGTCCTGGTACTGGTCGGGCTGGTGGCTATTTGGTGGTATAACAACGAACTGTTCGGCCAGCTCGGCGGCGCGCCGGCGGCGGCCCCATCACACACACCGGTAGCGGCGTTACCGCCGGCTCCGCCACCGGTGGCAGACGCGCCCCCGGCCGCGCAGGCCCCAGGCGCTGCGGTCGCCGCCTCAGTGGCTCCGGCGGCGGCGACTACCAGCCCCGATCAGGTAGCCAAGGCACCGGCTTCGGCGGTGAGCGAAACGCCGCGCCCGGCGGCGGCGGCGAGTGTTACCGCTGCTGCAACGGCGACTACCGCCGGCCGCGCTCGCGCGGCGAAGACCGCCGGTTCTGCGGACGTTTTGACGCTGCGTCTTAACGCTAGTTCCTGGCTTGAGGTACGCGACGCGACCGGCAAGCGGCTGGTCTATAAACTTGGCCGCAGCGGCGATGTTGAACAAGTCAGCGGTAAAGCGCCGTTTCAGGTGGTGCTGGGCAATTCGCCGGCGGTCGAGGTGCAGATCAATGGTGAGCCGTTCGACCAGTCGCCTTACAATGGTAACGGCCGCAAGGCGCGTTTCAAGGTGGGCGGGTGAACGGCGTACAGCAGTCACTCGCGAACGTACAACTCAACAGGATAGGTGGAATTCGCCATGCATCGTGAATCGCCAATTCGTCGACGCAAATCGCGCCAGATCATGGTCGGGAATGTTGCCGTAGGAGGCGATGCCCCGGTTTCCGTGCAGAGCATGACTAATACGGAAACCTGTGATGTGGCCGCCACGGTCAATCAGATTCAGGCCTTGCAGCGCGCCGGCGCCGACATCGTGCGTGTATCGGTGCCAAGCATGGAGGCGGCCGAGGCGTTCGGTGATATCCGCCGGCAAGTGACCCTGCCGCTGGTGTCCGATATCCACTTTGATTACCGTATCGCCCTGCGCGTGGCCGAATTGGGCGCCGATTGCCTGCGCATCAATCCCGGTAATATCGGCCGCGAAGACCGCGTGCGTGCCGTGGTCGACAGCGCGCGCGATCACAACATCCCGATCCGTATCGGCGTCAACGCCGGTTCGCTGGAAAAGGACCTGCAGAAAAAATACGGTGAACCGACGCCGGAGGCGTTGGTGGAGTCGGCGTTGCGGCATATCGAGATGCTCGATCGGCTCGATTTTCAAAATTTCAAAGTCAGTCTGAAAGCCTCGGATGTATTTATGACGGTCGCCGCGTACCGGCAGCTCGCCGGCCAAATCGAACAGCCGCTACATCTGGGCATCACCGAGGCAGGCGGCGCACGCGCCGGCGCGGTAAAATCGGCGATCGGTTTAGGCATGCTGCTGGCCGACGGTATCGGCGATACCATCCGTATCTCATTGGCGGCTGACCCGGTCGAAGAAGTCAAAGTCGGTTTTGATATCCTCAAGGCGCTGCATGTACGCAATAAGGGCATCAACTTGATCGCATGCCCGTCGTGTTCGCGCCAGAATTTCGATGTCATCGCTACCGTCAACGCCTTGGAAGCGCGCTTGGAAGATGTGCTTGAGCCGATGGATGTGGCCGTCATCGGTTGCGTGGTAAACGGCCCTGGCGAAGCCAAGGAAGCGCTCATCGGTATAGCCGGCGGCACGCCGAATAATCTCATGTATATCGACGGAAAACCGCACCACAAGGTGGCCAGCGCACAATTGGTGGATGAGCTGGAGCGAGCCGTGCGCGCTGAGATCGAGCGCCGCAAGGCGGCCGGCGAGAGCCACCGTGATGCGGTTCAACCGTTGACCGTGCGCGTCGGTCAGAGCGGCTGATGCGGTAGATTTTCGGCACACGCTCGCTCACCGTCGGTGGCCCGCGGGTCGATACGTTCTGTTTCAAAACTTAGAGTCTGCCCATTGTCTAGAAGTATTCAAGCCATTCGCGGTATGCACGACATTACGCCGGAGCAAACGCCGCTTTGGCAGTGGCTGGAAGACCGCGTGCGCGATGTCGTACGCGCCTACGGTTATCGCGAGATTCGCCTGCCGCTGGTCGAAAAGACCGAGTTGTTCAAGCGCTCTATCGGCGAGGTGACCGACATCGTCGAAAAGGAGATGTATACCTTCGAAGATCGCAATGGAGACAATTTGACGCTGCGCCCGGAAGGGACGGCGGGTTGTGTCCGCGCCGGTATTGAGAATGGCCTGCTGCACAATCAGATTCAGCGTCTTTGGTATGCCGGCCCCATGTTCCGTCACGAGCGCCCACAGAAAGGCCGTTACCGGCAATTTCACCAGATTGGCGTGGAAACGTTCGGCATGGCCGGCCCTGACATTGAGGCCGAGCTGATTCTAATGACACGTCGGTTTTGGTCGGTCATCGGACTCAAGCATGTGCGCCTCGAGATCAACACGCTTGGCACGGCTGAAGAGCGCGCGGCTTATCGTTCGGAGCTGGTGGAGTATTTTCTGCGCAGCCCGGAGGCATTGGACGAGGATAGCCGCCGGCGTTTGCACAGCAATCCGTTGCGCGTGCTGGATAGTAAGAATCCTGATCTACAGTCGTTGATCGACGCGGCGCCGCGACTTACGCAATATCTCGGTGATGAATCGCAGCGCCACTTTCAGCGTTTGAAACAACTGCTCGATGCCGCCGGTGTCGACTATAGCGTGAATACACGTTTGGTACGTGGGCTCGATTACTACTGTCATACCGTCTTCGAATGGGTGACTGATCAGCTCGGCGCGCAAGGTACGGTGTGTGCAGGCGGCCGCTATGACGGACTGGTGGAGCAGTTGGGCGGTCGTCCGACCGCAGCGGCGGGGTTCGCCATGGGATTAGAGCGACTGGTGGCGTTATTGCAGGAAGATGCCGCACCGCAGCCGGACTTTGCGCCCCATGCTTATCTCGTTATGGTCGGCGAGCGTGCCGAGCGCGAAGGTTTGCTGCTGGTAGAGCGCTTGCGCGATGCCAATGACCGCCTGCGCATACAGACCGGCTGCGGTGGCGGTAGTTTCAAAAGTCAGATCAAGCGCGCCGACCGCAGTGGCGCACAGGTCGCCATCATACTGGGCGATGCTGAGTTGGATACCGGGAGCGTCGGTTTTAAGCGTTTGCGCGAAAGCTCCGAGCAGGAAGATGTGCTGCTCTCAGCCTTGCCGGAGCGTCTATTACAGCTGTTACAGTAACCGCGGTTTGAGTGGGTCATGGTTGCACCGTAAATGGGCGTGACCGCATAATGATGTTTTCGCGCCGTGCTTGACCGAAAGTTATGTTGGATGCGGTAGATCCGGGCGGGCGACCGGATGACGAATTACTTTGATGAGGATAGATGTGATGGCGGACGGGTACGCAACAGATGATGAAACAGTCGAGCAACTCAAGAAATGGTGGAAAGATAATGGGCGCTCTCTGGTCATTGGCGTAACCATCGGTTTGGCAGCGGTATTTGGTTGGCGCGCCTGGACTCAATACCAGTCGACTCAGTCCACACAAGCGTCTAATTATTATTCACAGCTCATGGCGGCGGTGGCCGAGAATAACCCGCAGGCGGCGATGTCGGTTGGCGATCAGATCATCAACAACTACAGCGGAACACCGTATGCCGCTCTCTCTGCACTGGCATTGGCTCGACTGCGCTTACAGCAAGGCGAATTGACGGCGGCGCGGGCGCAGTTGCAATGGGCGCTTGGGCACGCTGATATGGTAGGTTTGAAGCACATCGCCCGCATTCGATTGGGGCGGGTAATGTTGGCGCAGGGTGATGCCGACCAGGCGCTGGCGCTGGTTGACGGAGTCAAAGACCAATCCGGCTTCGTCACTCAATACCAGGAGTTACTTGGTGATATCTATAGTAAACAAGGTAAGACGGCGCAAGCTCGGGCGGCCTACGAGAAGGCGGTCAATTCGTTGGCTGCCGCTGCGCCGCAACGCACATTGTTACAAATGAAGTTGGATAACCTTTCGGGCGCCGCTGCAGAAGGAAAACAAAAATGATGCGCCGGATTGTACTGCTTCTTTTGCTCAGCACGCTGGGTGGTTGTAGCTGGCTGACCAGTTACTTCGGCGGTACGGACAACTCCGAGCCGCCTACGCCGCTGACGCCGATCAAAGCGCAATTTAAGGTCGAGCAAGTTTGGTCGGTTGATTTAGGCGCCGGCAGCGCCGAGCGGGAGTTACGTCTAACGCCGGCGGTATCGGGTGACAAGGTATTCGCGGCTGATCGCAAGGGCGAAATTCGCGCGGTCAAGATAGACAGTGGCGATAAGATTTGGGACATCGACACCAAGGCGCCGATATCGGCCGGCCCTGGTTTCGGCGATGGTCTTGTTTTGGTAGGCACCAGTGACGCGCGCGTGTTGGCAATGCACGCCAAGGACGGCAGTCAGGCATGGCAAGCGCAGGTGTCGAGTGAGGTGCTGTCGGTGCCGCAAGCGGCCGATGGTGTAGTGGTCGTGCGCACCGTTGATGGCCGGCTGGCTGGGTTGAGCGCTAAAGACGGCAAGCATCTGTGGACCTATGATCGTGGCGTACCCGTGCTCACGCTGCGTGGCACCAGTTCCCCCGTGATCGCCAACGGTATGGTAGTGGCGGGTTTCGACAATGGTCACCTTGTAGCGTTATCACTGAATGACGGTAAGCTACTGTGGGATGAGACCATTGCTATTCCGCACGGGCGTTCCGAATTGGAGCGACTGGTGGACATCGACGGTAATCCGGTTGTGAGCGACGGCGTTGTTTACGTGGTGAGTTACCAAGGCCGGGTGTCGGCGCTGACGCTCGATGGCGGACGTCTGCTTTGGTCTCGCGACATGTCTTCGTACTCGGGGCTGTCGACAGACGCCACGCGCTTGTACGTAACCGATGAGCACGGCCGCGTATGGGCGTTGGACCGTCGTACCGGAGCATCGTTCTGGAAACAGGATAAGCTGGAGTGGCGCGGTCTGACCGCGCCGACGGTGATGGGTAACGCCGTGGTGGTAGGCGACTTCGAGGGCTATCTCCATTGGTTATCGATCGATGATGGGCACATCATGGCGCGCGCACGCGGCGACAAAAAGGGCTTCGCATCGGCGCCGGTCGTGGCCGGTAGTACCTTACTGACATTCGGTGAAAGCGGAGAATTAGCGGCGTTTCGAGTTGTTGCGCCGAAGTAATGTGAACGTTTTTCTCGCCGTTATCTGGTCGCAAATCGGGCTGGCAGATGGTTGAAAAAATCTCCGATGGATGGCAGAGCAGGCGGAGAACGGCGAGACAAGACAGTTTCCACGCCGGTAAATGAGCTTTTGAGCCGTTTTCCGACGCCGCATAGCGTGCCGCCCAAGGGTTTTTCAACCACTTTCCAGACGTTGCCGCAGGCGCTGTTCGAAACTGCGATTCAATGTAGTATCGAATAGCGTAAACCGAGTTCTCGACCACAGACACTACCCATGCTTCCCGTCATCGCATTAGTGGGCCGACCCAATGTCGGCAAATCCACACTGTTCAATTTCCTCACGCGTAGCCGTGATGCATTGGTTGCCGATCGGCCCGGTTTGACCCGTGACCGAAAATACGGTCGCGGTAAAATCGGCGACGTGCCCTGCCTGGTCGTCGATACCGGCGGTCTGAGCGGTGACGAAACCGGGATCGATGCGTTGATGGCGCGCCAGACACAACTTGCGGTGGACGAAGCAGACGTCATCCTGTTTTTGGTCGACGCCCGCGATGGATTGACGTCCATTGATCAGGATATCGGCGCGCGGCTGCGCCGGCGCGGCAAGCCGCTGTATTTAGTCGTCAACAAAATCGACGGTATTGCTGTAGACACGGTGTTGGCCGACTTTCACCGTCTGGGCCTCGGCGCTCCGGCGGCGATTGCGGCGGCGCACGGTCGCGGTGTGGCCGAGTTGATGGAGCGTGTGCTTGGTGATTTTAGCGCGGCGGGTAACGACGTTGGCGACGACCAAATACCTCCGGGCGTACAGGTGGCGGTAATTGGCCGCCCTAATGTTGGTAAGTCGACCCTGGTCAACCGCTTGCTCGGTGAAGAACGAATGCTGGCCTTCGATCTCCCCGGTACGACTCGTGATAGTGTCTTCATTCCGTTTGAACACCATGGGCAAAGCTACACGCTGATCGACACCGCCGGCGTGCGCCGTCGTACCCGTGTGCATGATGTGGTGGAGAAATTCAGTGTCATCAAGGCCATGCAGGCGATCGAAGCGGCCAATGTGGTGATCATGGTGCTGGACGCCCACGAAGGTGTGTCGGAGCAGGACGCGACCATTCTCGGTTATGTGTTGGAGCGCGGGCGCGCTTTGATACTGGCGGTGAACAAGTGGGACGGCCTCAGTACGCATGAGCGTGATTCCGTTCGCCGCGGACTGGAGCTGAAGTTGACGTTTCTGGATTTCGCCGAGCAGCATTTCATCTCTGCGTTGCATGGCACAGGAATCGGTCATCTATTGGAAGCAGTCGATCGCGCCTATGCATCGGCCTGCCGTGATCTGCCGACACCGCGACTTACGCAGATCCTCGAGCAGGCAGTGACGGCGCACGCGCCGCCGTTGGTGCGCGGACGTCGTATCAAACTGCGCTATGCGCACCAAGGTGGGCGCAATCCGCCCATTATCGTTGTGCACGGCAATCAAACTAAGGACGTTCCCGATGCATATCGACGTTATCTGATCAACAGTTTTCGCGCCGCGTTGAAGCTGTCCGGCACGCCGGTACGGGTGGAGTTCAAAGGCGGGAGCAATCCGTTTGCGGGTAAGCGAAATGTGCTTACGCACCGCCAGATTGCACGCAAAAAACGACTCATCAAACACGTCAAAAATAAAAAGCGTTAGCGCTCGTACGATATCGGCATTGTGGTATGCCGGGAACTGTCCCACGGAGGAATAAATTGAGCACGTTCGAGTATCGGCTCGCCGACCTACTCATGGCCCTGGAAATTGAGATGCGGCGCATAGATCTGTGGGAGTCCGCCGCACCGTCGGCACAAGCGTTGCAGAGTCCAGAACCGTTTTGTATTGATACCCTGACGTTGCCGCAATGGTTACAGTGGATTTTCCTGCCGCGCATTAAGTCGATGCTGGAGCGCGGCGAAGCGCTGCCTGCGGTTAGTGATATCTATCCCCTGGCGGAGGAAGTATTGGCCGATCTGGACGCAGATACCAGTGCGCTTTTGCGCCTCATACGACAGTTCGACGAATTGATTTGCGGACGACGCTAGTCGCGCGGTTTAGCGTCCTTACAAATGTATCGCGTCGGCACAGACTCATCCTACCGTTATCGATCGACGGGCTCCCTCTATCTTGTGTAGACACGGATTCATCCGAGCCGGTCGGTGGGAGGAGGCGGATGCATGCACGGCTGAAGCCGTGCCTACAAAATCGACGGGACATTTGAAAGCGTCCGAATACCGCAGCCTATCTTGTGTAGGCACGGATTCATCCGTGCGTAATTCAGAGATCACCACACGAGGTAGCTTCATTCACCTCGGCGAGCTCTGCGCCTCTGCGAGAGCATCATCATTTGTGGCGGCCGAACCTTAATCTCTCGCCAAGCCGCCAAGTCCGCAAAGTTAGATTCATCCGTGCCGGTCGGTGGGAGGAGGCGGATGCATGCACGGCTGAAGCCGTGCCTACAAAATCGACGGGACATTTGAAAGTGTCCGAATACCGCAGCCTATCTTGTGTAGGCACGGATTCATCCGTGCGCATTGATGGGCCGGTGTCCCGCGAGCGTTTAGCACCCGGTACGAACACCAATAAATTAAGTGATCATTTGATCGCATATCGTTTCGAGTAGTTCGAATCTGCTCGGAAAATTCGTGTCCGGCCGCATCCGTAGCCGCGATAAGCCGGCCAAGCTCGCGCACGGCGGCGCCCAGCCTACGTAGACGCGCTCAATCGTAAACATTCGTGGACAGACGTGGATTTGCGAAGCCAACACTCATCGTAGCGGCTAAACTCTGTATACCGTTGGTTTTTCGCGCGATTGGATTGGCCTGGAGCCTGCCTCTGGTTGAACACTGTTGCGATGGCGCTGAGGCAGTACCTGTGCTGTCGCAAGTTGACTTAATTCTGGAGCGTGCCGTGGAAACGCAAAACGTATCACATGCAAACACACCTCGCCGGCGTAAATCTGCGGAAGTCCGCCGTCAGGACATCGTCAAGGCGGCCATGGAAATTATCCGCCATCAGGGTCTGGATAAATTGACCACCCGGTCGTTGGCGCGCGCGGTGGGCATCGCCCAGCCGACCTTGTTTCTGCATTTTGGTAACAAAAGTCAGGTGTTGATGGCATTGGTGGATGCACTGCGGACGCGGATGGAAGATAACCTGCAGGATTTAGCGCTGGAGCGATTGCCACCCGGTGAGCGGTTGCGCGCAACGATACGTTTTTATCTGGATTTCATCGACAGCCAACCCGGCGTTGCACGGCTGCTGTTTTCCGAAGAGTTACAGTCTGCCGATGACGAGTTACGCGAACGCGTAAATGGGTTAACGAGCTATTATCGGGGAGTGGTGGGGCGCCAAATCGAGGCCGGGCAGGCAGACGGCATGTTGCGGACCGATCTCGATCCACGTGCAGCGGCCCACGTGTTGGTCGGCGCCCTTCAGGGCTTGGCTTTCTGTTCGATTCTTCGTGGTCAACGCTGTTCTACGGTCGAGCAATCCGATATTGTATTGGAAACATTCCTGCACGGGTGGACAGCACCGCGTTCGGCCCGCGCCTAGGAGACTGTCGCGCTTAGCGCTGATCTACCGCGGAAAAGACATTTTGGCCGAAATAGCCGATCCTTCTCGTCCAATAGCGACGGTTGTAACCCTTGAGCGATCGAAGCTTTCGCCGCAAACTCGCTTTCCCTCGTTACGACCGCCTAGGTCCGCCACACGCCTAGATTGTTCGCGGTGACCTCGAGGCAGGCACAATGAAGCAAGCGGTGGCAATCCGGCACGTGGCTTTTGAAGATCTCGGTACCTTCGAAGACGGGCTGAGGCGCAACGGTTACGACATCCGCTACGTTGATGCGACTATCGATCGGCTGGACCTTCCCGCATTCAGAAACGCCGACCTTTTGGTCATACTCGGTGGCCCGATCGGCGTCTACGAAGAACGCCAATACCCATTTTTAACCAAGGAATTAGTGCTGATCGAGCAGCGGCTCGCGGCGCAGGCGCCGGTACTCGGTATCTGCCTGGGCTGCCAGCTTATGGCGCGCGCGCTTGGCGCCCGCGTTTACGCCGGCGGCGACAAAGAAATTGGCTGGGGGCCGATCGACCTCACCGCCAGCGGGCACGTCTCGCCGCTACGCCATTTGGCTGCTGGTGACGGCGCCGTGTTGCATTGGCACGGAGATACCTTCGATATGCCGGAGGGTGCCGAAGGTCTGGCGTCCACTCGTCATTATCCTCATCAAGCTTTCCGCTACGGGACTAAGGCGTTGGCACTGCAGTTCCACGCCGAGGTCAGCGCGCTGGGACTCGAGCGTTGGTTCGTCGGGCACGCCGTTGAGATTGCGGCGACCCCGGCGGTTTCGGTTGAACAGTTACGTGATGACACGCGCCGGTGGTCGCCGGCGCTGGCCGCTGCCGCCTCACGTCTGTTGGACGAGTGGTTGTCGACCGCGCTCGAGTGACGCCGTACGGCGTCGGACTACAGACGTTCATCCACTTCGGATTTTTCGAGTACGTACTTGACGTCGAATAGTACATGCTCAGGCTTTCCGAGTGCGTGAATGTGCTTGGCGCCCATATTACGAAACTCGCGGTGGCCGACCGCTAGGATAATGGCATCATAACTCGCCATTGCCGGCTCCGAGATCAGTTCGACACCATATTCGTGCCGCGCCTCGTCTGGATTTGCCCACGGATCGTAGATGTGCACGTTGGCGTGATAGCTCTGCAATTCCTGTATGATATCGATTACGCGTGTATTGCGTAGATCGGGGCAGTTCTCCTTGAACGCCAAGCCTAATACCAAAATATCCGCACCGACTACATGTATGCGCCGGCGGGTCATCATTTTGACAACGCGCTCGGTGACATAAGCGCCCATGGAGTCGTTGATGCGCCGCCCAGCCAAGATGACTTCCGGGTGGTAGCCTATTTCCTGCGCCTTATGAGTGAGATAGTAAGGGTCGACACTGATGCAGTGGCCGCCGACCAGTCCTGGCCGGAATGGCAGAAAATTCCATTTCGTGCCGGCGGCTTCCAAAACCTCCAGCGTGTCGATGCCCAATCGATTGAAAATCACTGATAGTTCGTTCACCAGCGCAATGTTTAGATCGCGTTGAGTGTTCTCGATGACCTTGGCCGCTTCGGCGACGCGGATGCTGCTGGCCTTATGCGTACCGGCGACAATGACGCTGCGATATAAATCGTCAACGTACTGGGCGATTTCCGGTGTAGAGCCGGAAGTCACTTTTAGGATGCTGGTCACACGGTGTTCTTTGTCACCGGGATTAATTCGTTCGGGGCTATAACCGACGAAGAAGTCACGGTTGAAGGTCATCCCCGAGATTTTCTCCATGATCGGTACACATACCTCTTCGGTAGCGCCCGGGTACACGGTCGATTCGAAGATCACCACGTCGCCATGGTGCAGGACCTGCCCGACCGTGTGGCTGGCGGACTCCAAGGGTTTCAGATCCGGCCGTTTACTCTGATCGATGGGCGTGGGGACCGTCACCACGTAGGTGTTGCAAGTGCGCAAGGTGTCAATGGAATCGGAACAGGTCAGCAGCGTCGCTTCCCTAAGCAATTCGGGTTCCACCTCTAGCGTGCTGTCTTTGCCGGCACGCAACTCCGTGATGCGCGCAGAATTAATGTCAAATCCGACGGTCGGATATTTTTTGCCGAATTCGACCGCCAGAGGGAGGCCGACGTAGCCGAGCCCGATAATTCCGATCTTGCACTGCTCCAACGTTTGCATACCTGACTCCTGGCGCTCGGCGCGCTACTGTGATTGAAATGCTTGCCCGGTTCTGTGTACCTGGTTGAATATGGCGTGCTCTGGCCCGGCAAAATCCGCCAAATTGTAGCCTGAGCGGCTTTCTCAGGCTACCGGCGTAAGCGTGGTAGCCGATATACCGTGCGCCGCGCAACGGCACCGGTTGCGGCGCCAACGCCAAGCGGGGTTATCGGCACTACCGCGGGCGCGCTTGAGCGGCGCAAAGCCCCGTGCGGCCGATAGTCAGTATCAATATTTGGTAGTCGCGGTCGAAATCTCTATACTGATGGGGGGAGTAAGGCATATTTTGGAAGGGTGACTTGAGCGTGACCGACCCGTTCCAGCAGCTGATGAATCATCCGGGGTTCCGTGAAGGTCAGTCGTGGTATCGACTGAACTTTGCCGCCAATAAGACAATTATCGCCGAAGGTGATCAAGGCGAAGATATCTACGTGATCCTACGCGGGCGCGTACGCATCGTCGCTGACATGGAAGTAAACCACGAGCTCCGAATTCGGCCGGGAATCTTCGAGTTGGAAGCCGGGGAGGTGTTCGGTGAGTTGGCCCTGTTCGACCGCGGACCCAGATCGGCGTCGGTCATAGCGGTCAGCGATTGTTTGCTGGCGCGCATCCCGGGTAAAGATCTGCTGGTGTTTCTGGAACAAAACACGGATCTTGGCTTCGCGCTGCTGAAGGAGATGATGGAAACATTGGTGAGCCGTTGCCGGCGTACAAACCGGAAGCTGCTTTCCATGTTTGCCTGGGGTCTGAAGGCGCGTGGTATCGACGAGCATTTGTGAGAATTGCGCCGGTTCCGAGCGCATTATTCCACGCTGCACCCGATCGTAATCTGGCGATAGGCGATGTTTTCGCTACCATTGTCGGTTAGGCGGTGAGGGGCCGTCATGTGCATTCGATTTAAGAATCGGTGCAACAGGACGTTAACCAACAACTAAAGACAGAAAGAAGACCTCGGTCCACCATGGTTCGTCTGTTTCGACATTATGTGCCCGGCTCGTTGCTGATTTTGGGGGTTGCTGAGGCGCTGTTGCTGATCGGTGCCGTTTATGCGGGCGTCGAACTGTGGGCGCTGGAGTTCAGTGGATCGTCCAAGGATCTAGTGGAGCTATTGTTTCTCAAGGCGGCCCTCTTCGCGTTCGTAATCCTTAGCGCGATGACGGCGATGGGGCTGTACTGGAGAGAGCTGCGAGTGAGTTCGGTGTGGCCGATCTTTCTGCGCGTCGCAGCGGCCTTTGCCTTCGGCATCATTATGTTATCGGTGCTGTTCTATCTGGTTCCGGAATTGTTCATTGGCCGCGGCGCTTTGGCCAACGCGCTGGTGGTGGCGTTGGCGTCGGTCATGCTGGTGCGCGCGGCGCATTTTTACTATGCCGATCACGAGGGCATGCGAAAGCGCATTCTTGTGGTCGGCACAGGCAAGAAAGCCAGTCAACTGGAAATGCTTAGGCGTAAGGTCGATTGGCATGGTTTTACACTAGTCGGTTACTTCCACGTCACCGGTGAACACGATGTTGTTGCCAGCAGCAAAATATTGGACCGAAGCCGGCCTCTGCTGCAGTTGGTCGAGAGCCTGCAAATAGACGAACTCGTCATTGCAATCGACGACCGCCGTAAGGCTTTTCCGGTCGATGACATACTGGAATGCAAGATGCGCGGGATGGCGGTCCTTGATCTCGTGACCTTTTTCGAACGCCAGACGCGTAAAATCAAGCTTGATGCGCTGCACCCCAGCAGCATGATATTTAGCGACGGCTTTTCGAAAGCGATTCTTAAAAATTATACCAAAGCGACGTTCGACGTTTCGATTAGCTTGGTGTTGCTGGCTTTGGTGTGGCCGGTTATGTTGGCCACTGCCGCCGCAATCGTGTTGGAGTCGCGTGCTAAGGGGCCCATTTTCTATCGCCAAGCGCGGGTGGGGCGCAACGGCGCACTGTTCAATGTGCTTAAATTTCGCAGTATGCGCGTTGATGCTGAAACCGACGGCAAGGCCAAATGGGCCGAGCGCGATGATCCCCGCATCACCCGCGTGGGCAAGATCATACGTAAATTTCGCGTCGACGAGTTGCCCCAACTAATCAATGTGATGCGCGGCGAGATGAGTTTCGTCGGCCCGCGTCCGGAACGCCCGGAATTCGTCCATCAACTGGTCGAGGAGATCCCATTCTATAATCTCCGGCACAAAGTAAACCCCGGTATTACGGGTTGGGCGCAAATCTCTTATCCATACGGCGCGTCGTCCCAGGACGCGGTTGAAAAATTGCAATACGACCTGTACTACATCAAGAACTACAGTCTTATGTTTGATCTCGTCATCCTGTTCCAAACCGCCTACGCGGTACTTTGGGGCAGGGGTGCTCGCTAGCCGTTCTACATACGACTTTCGTCATAGGCCATTGGCGCCTGAGGATATTTACTCTAGCCCACTGCCAGACGTATGCTGTACTCGGAGCGTGTCGAACTTAGGCGATCGTAATGAGGGCAAGCGAGTTTGGCCGAAATGGCTTTTTCGCAGCAGATCAGTCCTAAGCCCGACAGGCTCCCAGGTAGCGGGTGGGGAAATATAAATGGATGTTGGCTTGACGGCAAACATTGGCATCGCAAGTTATGCGACCGCAGCGGTGCTGTTCGTGCTGTTGGTCGTACTGTTGCTGACCAGTTGGCGCGGTCGATTGCACGGCGGCTTGTTGGTATTGGCGGTGGCGACCAGTGCGGTATGGGCCATGTCGGCGGCCTATTTTGCGTTCACGGGCGGCGCCGCGTTAGCGGAGCGTTCTTATTACGCTATCGAAGTTCTGCGCAACGCGGCCTGGTTCGCGTTCTTGTTTCACCTGCTGGCGCCGCTCGAGGGCGCCCGCGAGCCGCACACCAGCGCTTTGCGGTACGCGCGTCCGCTGGTATATGGTTTCGCCGCTCTGGTGTTATTCGCCGACGTGGCTCCCAGCATGCTGGCAATCGGAGTGCCGATCGAGGTCGGTGTCGATTTTCGTATTGCCGGACATCTGGCGCTCGCCGTTGTCGGTCTCGCGCTGATCGAACAGTTATTTCGCAACACGCGTCCGGATCGACGCTGGGCGGTTAAATATCTGTTCCTTGGTATCGGCGTGATGTTTGCGTATGACCTGTTTATGTACGCGCACGCGCTGCTATTCAAACAGGTGGCATGGGGCCTTTGGCAGCCACGGGGGTTCGTGAATGCGCTTATCGTTCCCATGCTGGCGGTTTCAGCGGCGCGCAATCCGGAGTGGTCGTTGGATGTTTTCGTTTCCCGAAAGATGGTGTTTCATGCCGCCTCGCTGTTCGGTGCTGGAACATATTTGTTGGCCATGGCCGCGGCCGGTTATTACATCCGTGTGTACGGTGGCGATTGGGGAGCCACGGCTCAGGCGACCTTCTTATTTTTGGCCATTACGTTACTACTGGTTTTGCTGTTTTCCGGTCAGATGCGTGCACGCGCTAAGGTCTTTCTTAGCAAGCATTTCTTTAACTATAAATATGATTATCGCGAAGAGTGGTTGAAGTTGTCGCGCACGCTCACGTCGAATGAGACGGGTGGTGACATGCGCGAACGCGTCATTCGCGCGCTGGCCGATATTGTCGACAGTCCGGGCGGCATGTTATGGACGCGAGCCGAGAGCGGCCACTTCACTTACTCGACACATTGGAACATGAACGAGCCGGTCGCGGATAATGTCAAGGGTGACGCGCCATTAGTGAGTTTCATGACGGAACGCCAGTGGATCATTAATCTGCGTGAGTACGAGTCCCAACCCGAGGACTACGGTAGTCTCGAGCTGCCGGATTGGCTAAAAGGAATGGAGCGTGCCTGGCTGATCGTTCCGCTCATACAGCAAGAGGAATTGCTTGCTTTTGTCGTTTTATCCAATCCTCGCGCGCCGCGGTCGATCAATTGGGAGGATCGCGACTTATTGAAGACCGTGGGGTTACAGTTGGCCAGTTACGTCGCCCTGCTGGAAACCAGTTTGGCGTTAATGAATGCGCGCCAATTTGAGGCGTTTAATCGGTTTTCGTCTTATGTTGTGCATGATTTGAAGAACGTCATTGCGCAACTTGCCTTGGTGGTATCGAATGCAGAAAAGCACATGGGCAAGCCGGCTTTTATGGAAGATGCGATTCGTACCGTGGAGAATGCGACAAACAGGATGACCAGAATGCTTGCGCAGCTTCGCAAAGGACGACGCGATGACGGCGGCAAGGAGATTGTTGCGTTGGGCGATGTCCTGCGCGATGCGGTTGCTTTGAGTGCTTCGCGCCAGCCATCGGTGGCGATGCAGGTGGGTGCGGAGCCGGTTTTGTTGTTGACGGAGCGCGATCAATTACGCGATGTTATTGCGCATATTATTCAGAATGCTCAGGACGCCACACCGGATGCGGGCACAGTCGTGGTGCGCGCGTATAACAAGGGCGTAGACGCGGTGATCGAGATCGAGGATACCGGTTGCGGTATGGAACCTCAATTTCTACGCGAGCGATTGTTCCGGCCATTTGATACCACAAAGGGTAACGCGGGCATGGGCATTGGTGTATTTGAAAGTCGGGAGTTCGTATGGGCACAGGGTGGGGATATGCAGGTAAAGAGCGAGTACGGGGTGGGAACGACATTCCAGATCATTCTTCCGCTGTATCGGGATGCTCCGGAACAGCAGAAGGAGAGCAACATGGCCAGGCTAGCCCAGTGAGCCCCGAAAGCCGAAAGTTGCTGATAGTCGAAGATGACGCCGGACTACAGAGCCAGCTGCGCTGGTGTTTTGAGAATTTCGATGTTGTCGTCGCGGGTGACCGCAACAGCGCAATTACGGAGCTGCGCCGCCACGAGCCGGCCGTAGTCACCCTCGACTTGGGGTTGCCGCCCGATCCCACCAACGCTTCAGAGGGTCTAGCCACACTCGAGGAGATACTCCGGCTGGCACCGCACACCAAAGTCATCGTCGTGACCGGCAATGAGGATCGTGAAAACGCGGTGAAGGCCGTGGCGCTTGGCGCTTACGATTTTTATCAAAAGCCGGTCGATGCGGAAATTCTTAGTTTGATCGTCGAACGTGCCTACCGGCTATTTGAGCTTGAGAGTGAAAACCGACGTTTGTGGGGCAAACTGGAGCGCTCGCCACTGACCGGCATCATTGGATCGAGCCCGGAATTATTGAAAGTTTGCCGCACGGTCGAGAAAGTTGCGCCAACGGATGTGACCGTACTGATATTGGGCGAGAGCGGCACGGGCAAGGAGCTGCTTGCGCGTGCCATCTATTCGTTGGGTGGTCGTGCGGAAGGGAATTTTGTCGCCATCAATTGCGCGGCTATCCCGGAAACACTGCTGGAGAGCGAGTTGTTCGGTTATGAGAAGGGTGCGTTTACAGGCGCCGGAAAACAGACCAAAGGTAAAATCGAGTACGCAGATGGCGGCACGCTGTTTTTGGACGAAGTGGGTGATTTGCCGTTGTCGCTGCAAGGCAAATTATTGCGTTTTCTTCAAGAGCGTGTCATTGAACGAGTCGGTGGACGTCAGGAGATCCCGGTCGACGTTCGTGTAGTGTGCGCAACTCATCAGGATCTTACCGGCCTGATCCGTGAAGGCCTGTTTCGGGAAGATTTATATTACCGCATTAGCGAGATTACGGTCGAGGTTCCGCCATTGCGGCGTCGCCAAGGTGATGCGGTGGTGCTCGCGATGGAGTTTCTACAACGGTTCTCGAAAACCAACGGATGCGCCGCGAGCGGATTCAGCAAGGACGGACTTGCGGCACTGGAGTCGTATGCATGGCCGGGGAATGTTCGCGAGTTGGAGAATCGAGTCAAACGTGCAGTGATCATGGCGGAGGGCGCGCAGATCACCGCCGAAGACCTGGAACTCGGCGTGCCGGAATCGGAGCGTATTCCGTTCAATTTACGTGAAGTTCGGGAGGAAGCCGAGCGCCGCGCGCTGTCGCGTGCGTTGAGTATTGTCGAGGGTAATTTAACCCGCGCCGCGGAAATTCTTGGTGTCACCCGTCCGACACTCTACGCATTGCTGGATAAGTATCAGATGCGCGAGTAACGACGCTGCGCGCAACGGTAGTATAAAAACCGAAAAATTCGGTTGGAGAGGCACTATGGAAAATATCGGGATAGGGCACTATCGAATCGAACGGCGGGCAGGTTTGGCTTTTGCGATGGTTTGCGTTCTGATGACATACGCCGGCGTCGCCGGCGCGACCACCGACTACGCGCAATCTGCGCAGCGCTTTTTAAGCCAAGGCAAAAATCGGGCGGCCGTCATCCAGCTGAAGAACGCGTTGCAGGCCAATCCGAATGACGCGCAAGCGCGCCTATTGTTGGGCACCACCTATCTGAAGCTGGGGCAATCTGCCGATGCGGAAAAGGAGTTGCGACGGGCCCGAGCATTGGGTGTGGCGCGTTCCAAGTGGATACGCCCGCTGGGAACCGCTTACTTGGATAGGGGCAATGCCAAAGCGGTGCTCGATGAGATCAAGGAGGACGGTAAGGACAGCAGCAACGTACATGCGATCGTTTTGGCGCTGCGCGCACGTGCGGAACTCATGCGCGGTAATAACGATTTAGCACAATCGTCGATACAACAGGCGTTAAAACTCTCCGATGCGGACGCCGACGTACTTTTGGCGGCGGCACAAATCGCCATGGTACACAAGGACCGTGCGGCGGCAACGGGGTATGTGCGAAAGGCCATGCTTGTCGCGCCGGAGCGCGCGGAGCCACTGGTGCTGCACGGGGAGCTGCTGTTGATCGACGGCAAATTGAAGGACGCCTTGGAGGCGTTTTCCAAGGCCGTATCGATTAACCCTGGTCACGTCGGTGCGCGTTTGGCGCAGCTCTCTACAATGCTGGCGCTCGGACAATACTCAGAAGCGAAGAATGCACTCGAATGGCTCAACCAGCGCGTCCCGAGTCATCCGCTGGTGCAATACTTCAATGCTGTCCTGGCATTCCAGAACAAGGACTATGATACGGCGCGATCAAATCTCGAGCTGGCCCTCAGAAGTGCACCCAACTATGCTCCGGCACGCCTGTTGGCGGGCGCGGTGGCGTACGCGCAAGGGCGGCTGGAAACCGCCGAGGACGATCTGTCGCGTTATCTGGCGGTGCGGCCAGGTTACCTGCCGGCATCGAAGTTGTTGGCCGCGGTACGGCTAAAACGCCGTGATCCGAACGCGGCGCTGACTTTACTGACTCCTTTAGAGCGGGCGGCGCCGCGCGACGCGCAGTTACTTGCCTTGATCGGGTCTGCTTACTACCAGAAGCGCGATTTCGCCCGCGGTACGGAGTATTTGAGTAAGGCGGCGAAGCTGGCGCCGGATATGGCCGCCATACGCATGCAGCTTGGCGTCGGCAACTTGGCTCTAGGCAAGACCAGTCAAGCTGTTTCCGATCTTCAGGCGGCGGTCGATATGGGTTCTGCGCCGGTTCAGGCCGATGTGCTTCTCATCCTGGTCGAAATTCAACGGCGGCATTTCGATAAAGCACTAACACTGGGCGAGGCGATGGCAAAACGGCATGCCGATAGCCCGGTGGCGCAGAATTTACTCGCCGTAGCGTACATCGGTAAAGGCGACCGGACCCAGGCGCGCGCGCACCTGAATAAAGCGCTGGAGCTGGATCCGAAATATGTTACCGCGTATATAAATCTGGCAAAAATGGCGGAGAAGGACCATAAGCCCGACGCTGCCCGCGCACAGTACCAACTTGCGTTAAAGCAGAAGCCCGGCAATATGGGCGCGCTACTCGGCTTGGCAGCACTGGAGGAACGTAGCGGAAAGCCCGACGCCGCCCGCGCTTTGGTGATCAAGGCACGTGATGCCAATCCCAATGCGATTGAGCCCGGCGTTTTATTAACGCGCTATTATCTCGCCAATGGTGACGCACTAAAGGGTCTGTCGGCGGCGCGGCAATTGGAGGACGCACATCGTAACAACCCGGGCGTATTGAAGCTGCTGGGCGATGCGCAGCTCGCTGCCGGTGAGACTGCCAGCGCGGTTGTAACATTCAAACGTTTGGCCGATCTGCAGCCGAAAAATATCGATGCGCAGCTGCTGGTGGCGCGGGCGTATATTGTGCAAAAAGACCGCGATCAGGCGCGCAGGACCATTACGGCGGTAGTGCGCGAGCACCCAAAAAACATTGCTGCACTGGCCATGCTTAGCGATCTTGAACTAAACGATGGCAATAACGATAAAGCCACCGAGCTGGCCCGCAAAATCCAGCAGCTGGATTCGAAATCCGGTATAGGATACCAACTGCAAGGCAACGTTCAGAATAAGGCAAAACAATACGCGGCGGCGGCGCAGAGCTACCAGCAGGCCTACGATAGAACGCCCAGCTCGTGGCTTGCGGCGTCGCTGGCGCAGACGCTACAGAAATCGAATGACCCCACCGGTGCTATATCGGTGTTGGTCGATTGGTGTGCGAAGCAGCCGAAAGATAGCGGTGCGCGGATAATTTTGGCGCAGCTGTATCAAAGTCAAAATCAAATCGATGCCGCCTTGCGTGAATACGACTTGGTCCGGCAGGCGCAGCCGGATAACGCGGCTATTTGGAATAACATGGCTTGGTTGTATTTACAGCGCGGCGATGCGCGTGCCAGTGAATATGCCGCCAAGGCTCATGCGCTGGCGCCGAAATCGCCCGCCATTGCGGATACCTATGGCTGGATTTTGCTGAAAACAGGTAAACCGAAGCAGGCGCTGCAGTTGTTGCAGACGGCGGCATCGCACTCGCCGAATACCGCCGAGATTCGATATCATCTCGCCGCCGCGCTGGAGCAGAACGGCCAGCGCGATGAGGCGCGCAAGGAACTGACGCGCTTGTTGCGTTCGAACGCACAATTCGCGGAGGCGGACGACGCGCGAGCGCTGTTGGCGCGCATTAAATGAGATTCAGGTCGTTAGGATCGTGTCGGACTTAGACTGATCCACAGCAGGAAAGCCATTTCGCCTCAAACTTGCTTTCCTTTACTACCGTCGTCTAAATCCAACCGGCCCCTGGGGGCGATTTCGAGCACATGTTGGGCTTGCGGGAAACAAATGTACTGCTAAGGGATTGGGACAAATAATGTCATACGAATTAATGAATGAAGACAGATTTGGTTGGGTTCGTTTGCTTGTGCTAAGTGTGTTGGCGCTTTGGGTATCGACCGGTTTGGTCGGTTGCGGCCAGCACGATCTGACGGATACTCAGTATGTAAGTCGCGCTAAAGATTATCGCGACAAGGGTAACCTGTCTGCGAGTGTTATCGAATTGAAAAACGCCTTGGTGGCGAACCCGAAGAACCCCGAGGCGCGCTGGCTTCTCGGCAAGACCTATGCGGAACTCGGTAATGGCCCGGCCGCCGAAAAAGAACTCGTCAGAGCGCGCGAGCTGGGCATCGACGACGACGCCATTGCTATTCCCCTGGTGCGCGCGAAGATTCTGCAACACCAATATGACGAGGCCCTGAAGCTTGCGCATACGCGTAGTGGCCTGTCCAAAGCCGAAAACGCCGAGTTGCTTGTCCTCAGAGGGAATGTTTTTCTGCAACTGGGAAAGCAGGCCGATGCGGGTAAGGCATTTGCCGACGCGCTCGCATTGGTGCCGGATTTCGATGATGCCGTGATCGGCCAAGCTAGGCTTGCCGCCGCCAAACGTGATTTTGATGCCGCACGCACGCTGCTGCAGGGCATACTCAAGTCAAAGCCGAAGTCGGCTGAAGCCTGGAGCGTAATGGGCGACGTCGATGGCGAAAGCGGTGACAACAAGCAGGCAGCCGCGGCATACACCAAGGCCATCGAAAGCCAGTCTAATAACGCGGCCTATTATCTCAAGCGCGCATTCGCCTATATCGCCGAGAAGGACTTTACCGCCGCCAAGGCCGATATCGAGGTGCTCAAAAAGCGTCGGATACGGCACCCAGGCGTGTACTACGCGCAGGGCTTGCTACAGTTCCGTACGGCAGATTATGCCTCCGCGCAAACCTCGTTCGAAGAAGCGCTGAAATACGCCCCAAACTATCTGCCGGTGCTATTTTATCTTGGCGCGGATCATTATGCTCAAGGCCACTACGAGCAAGCACGACAGTATCTCGGCAGCGTGTTGACCAGCGTACCCGATTTGGTGCCGGCCCAGGAGTTGTTGGCGAAAACCAACTTGAAACTCAAACAACCTGACGTGGCGCTCAAAGTTTTGGAGTCCGCGCTGGCCAGGACGCCGGTGCAGCCGCAGATCTTGGTGTTGGCGGCGCAAGCCAATATGGACCTTAAGCGATATTCCGTAGCTACGGAGTATCTGGAGCGCGCCGCATCGATCGATCCGAAGGATGTCGGCATCCGTACTCAGCTGGGGATCAATCGACTGGCCTTGGGCGATACAGAACAGGGTATTGCCGATCTCGAATCGGCGGCGAAGTCGGCGCCGCAGGCCACGCGAGCGGACGCGCTGCTGGTGGTGACCTATCTATCCCGGCGGGAGTATGACAAGGCCTTGCAGTTTGCCGAAGCATGGGGCAAAAAGCAGGCGGACAATCCAGTCGTTTACAATATGGAAGGTGTTGCATATCTCGGTAAAGGCGATTCACGTGGGGCACGCGCGAGTTTCGAGAAAGCACTCAGCGTTAAGCACGATTATGTCCCGGCGGCCATGAATTTGGCTCGACTCGATGTGCGAGAGAAACAGCCGGCTGCGGCACGTAAGCGCTTGGAAGGAATTCTCGCAGATCACCGTGATAATCTGCCGGCGATGCTTAACCTCGCGGGCCTGGCATCGACCGATGGCAACGATGCCGATGCATTAAGCTGGTTGAACAAGGCGGTGCAGGCACATCCGAAATCGATACAAGCGCGTAGCGCTCTAGTGCGCTATTACCTGCGGAAAAAAGACTCCACCAACGCGCTTGCGGCAGCGCAAGCTGCACAAAATGCGAATCCGGATAGCATCGACGCACTGGATTTGGTGGGCGCCGCGCAACTCGCAGCGGGCCAGCAGAAGGCCGCATTGGCTACCTACACCGAGATGACTCGACGCCGGCCCGATTCGGCGACCGCCCATTACCGATTAGGAGTCATTCAAATCGCCACAGGCAACGATGAGGACGGGCGCGCGTCTCTTAACAAGGCGCTTGAGCTACAGCCCACCTACCTGCAGGCGCAGCTCACATTAGTATCACTCGATGTTCAGAGCGGGCGTTATGCGCAGGGCATGGATCTCGCGCGGCGCGTTCAAAAACAAGTGCCCGATCAACCAGCCGGGTATTTAGCGGAAGGCGATATGCTGATGGCCCAAGGCCGCAATCAGCAGGCTGCCGATCGCTACCAGCAGGCCCTTAAACTGCAGGCTAACGGCTCGACAGTAAGAAAATTGCACCAAGCGCTACTGCGCGCGGGTGATAAGGCTCGGGCGAGCAAAACGATCCATGATTGGTTGAGCCAACATCCGAACGACTTGAGTACCCGCACCTATTTGGCGGCGGCTTATCAGTCGGCTGGAGATACTGCGCGCGCGATTGCCGAGTACGAAGCGGTACTCAAACAGAATGACCAAAACGCTATGGCGTTAAATAATCTTGCGGTCCTATACGACGCCAAACACGATGCGCGTGCGCTAAGCTTGGCGGAGAAAGCATACAAACAGCGGCCCAAGAGCCCGGCGATCATGGACACGCTTGGTTGGATGTTGGCGCGACATGGTCAGAACGAACGCGGGCTGGATCTGTTGCAAAAGGCTTCCAAACTGTTGCCTAAATCAGCCGAGATTCGATATCACGTCGCTTACGCGTTGGCGCAAGCCGG
>JASBUN010000042.1 GCA_030147845.1 Gammaproteobacteria bacterium | reverse complement strand
TCAATGCGTTCTTCGACCAAATTCACGAAGCGGTCGCTCAAATCGAGACTTACGCGGACAGCGTCGAAGCGGCGTGCGAATTCGGCGATTGCAGGCATCAAATGCAACTCGGCGAATGTGGTCGGCGCGGTTACTCGGAGCGACCAGCAAACGGTGCTAGCCCGGATTTCTCACCGGTAGTATAGAAAAAGACTGCGTACTCTGGCATAACGGTTGTGCGAACAATCAGTTATGCAGCCGAGGAGGAGCAGCCATTGACGAGACACGGAGAGGCGGAGCCGAAATCGAGGAGTCCGTGGTACGTGCGGGGCGGGTGGGCGAAGCCGCCAGCCCTTTAGCATCGTCGAGTCCTATATGGACCCCTCCCGGCTTGCAAGAGGTGTTTTCGTTTTCCGGCAAGGAAGGTCATGACTGCACACATATATCCGGCCTCGAAGGGAAGGTTATCGCTCCCGGGCCCCGATGGAATCCGCGCGCTCTCGCCTCATCACTGTGTCGGCCTCGGCATCGGGCCTTGACTCTACCCAGGCTATGAAAGCGCCGGTCCGACCTATTTTGCCATCAACGAACCCCCTCTACGCAATCGTGGGCGGGACTGCCTTCAGCTCAACTCGCGTTACCCGTTCGCGCTTACACCGCTTTGCGGTATGCCTCCCCGCGGGCTATGAGCGCCCAGAGGATCCGCGCGTTCTTGTTGGCGAGTGCCACGGCAGCAATGTTGGCGCCGCGCCGCGCGGCCAGGGTGTTGATCCAGCGGGAACGGGCATCCGATTTGCGCTTGGCCGCCACCACCGCGGCGCGCGCGCCATGAATCAAGAGTGTGCGCAGGTAGGTATCGCCGCGTTTGCTGATACCGAGCAATGTCGGCTTGCCGCCACTCGAATACTGCCGCGGCACGAGCCCGAGCCACGCCGCCATCTGCCGGCCATTCTGGAAAGCCCTGGCATCGCCCGCCGCCACCAGCGCCGTGGCCGTGACGGGGCCGACCCCCTCGACCTTTGCCAATCGTTGGCACACCGGATTTTCCCTGAACAGCCGCTCGATCTTCGCGTCGTACTTGTCGACCGAAATGCCGAGCATCCACAGTTCCTCATAGAGGTCGGCCACGAACTCCCGGGCGAGGGCGGTCAACCCGTTATCGGCGTCCTCCAGGATCCGCGGCAGCGCCTGGCTCACGGCGTTCCGCTTGAGCGGGATAACCACCCCGTGTTCGGCCAGCAGCCCGCGGATCTGGTTCAGCAGCGCGGTGCGTTCCTTCACCCGGCGCTCGCGGATTCGGTGGATCGCCTGGATGTCCTGCTGATCCACGGTCTTCACCGGCACGAAGCGCATGTTCGGGCGGGCCACCGCCTCGCCGATCGCCTCGGCGTCACGGGCGTCGTTCTTGTTGCTCTTCACGTACGGTTTGACGAACTGGGGAGCGATCAGCTTGACGGTGTGCCCAAACTTCTCGAGCTCCCGCGCCCAGTAATGCGAACTCGCGCACGCCTCCAGGCCAATCAGGCAGGGCGGGAGGTTGGCCACGGTCTCCGCGAGCTTCGCGCGTGTCACCCGTTTCGTGAGCACGGCCTTACCGTGTCGATTCACGCCATGGAGCTGGAACACGTTCTTGGCCAAGTCGATACCCAGTGTTGTAACATTCATGATTGACTCCTCCTTCTTTGGTTGGATGATCCGATGCGACTCGATCATCGTGGCCCATTCGAGGCCGTTAACAAAGAGGGAGGGGTCCATCCCATTACTGTGGTGTATTCTAGCCGCAGGACGAACCAGGGCGAAAGAAATGAATGTTCGTTCAACCCGAAGGTGCAAGGGCTGACTGGGATGTCCCGTTGCACCTACTGAGGGGCTCGACACTCTTGGCAAACTCAGTCAGTTCGAATTCCTTGGTCAGGTTCACCTCTCGAACCTTGGCCTAATTCCGACTTATGCCTGGGGCGGTGAGAAATGCGGGCTAGGCGACGACCTCACCTAAAGTCCGGATGTATGTGGCTGCAATCGTTACCTTATCTGGCGTCAGGAAATGGGGCTTGGCGAACAGGGGCGGCCATATATGTCCCATTGCAGTACTGAAGGACTCGGCACTCTTGAGTTCTCGTAATGCGCTAGACTATCGGGTAAAATGGGCGGTGGAGTGGGTGAGAGGTGATGGATACTGTGGATTCGATCACAAATACTGCCGCAGGCCAAACGATCTCAGTAATCGTGCCGGCCTATAATTCCGAAGCAACGATCGGAGCGTGTATTGAGAGTTTGCTAGCGCAGTCACGGGTGCCAGATGAAATTGTGATTGTCGACGATGGCAGCCACGACGACACCGCCCGCGTCATTTCGAACTATCCGGTTAGGCTCGTACGGCTTGCGCGTAACTCGGGACCGGGCGTGGCGCGGAACGAAGGGGTCGAAGTCACTACGGGTGACATCCTAGCGTTCACGGATTCTGACTGCATAACGCCCCCAGATTGGCTGGCGCGCATCGAGCGAGAATTCCGGGACAACGGGATCGTGGCTGTCACGGGTGGATACGCTGGCGCGTCATCGGAGGGATTTCTTCCTCTGCTGCAATACCTTACTCTGCGCGAGCGCCAAATTTCATTGCCTGAAGAAATTGCTTCCGCGATTACATCGAACTTTGCCTGCCGGCGCAGCGCTTTCAAGGCCGCCGGCGGATTCCCCCTCTATTATCGAAGGAACAATCCGCAGCAACCCATCTGGGGCAACGAAGACGAAGAACTCGGCTTTAGGCTCACGCGTGCCGGCGGTCGCATCCGCTGGATGCCTGACGTGGGTGTCTTCCACCGCTTCAGACCTGGACTTTGGGACTACCTGTGCCAGCAGAAATTTTACGCCGAACGAATCGTGATGAGCCATTTCCGATTTCCGGATATGCGCAATACTCAGACCAACTACAGCCGCCGGAGCGGCACGCTCAGCTTGCTAGCGACCGCAGGTGCATCCGCCGGGATGGTGGGTTACGCTGCCTGCTTGCCTGATCTCTATCAAGACAATATTGATTGCTCGACTATCTTGTTTTTTACAACAACGTTGCAATTACTGTGGCTACTGTCTCCGATTCGTGCCGTAACAGCGCTTCGGCGTTACTCGCAGGGCTGGGGCTTCCTCCTGAGAGCGTATGGTGTAGCGCTGCTGGTAAGTTTCGCTTGGCTTTTGGGGGTTATATCCAGTATAGTGCGAAGCATCGGAGGTTTCACTGATGGAAATAGCATCAATCGCCAGACATCTTCCCCGCCTGACAAATAAGCGCGGGCCACCGCTTCATCTCACGTTTTTTGTTACAGCACGTTGCAATGCACTCTGTAAACATTGCTTCTATTGGGAGAGCCTCAACCAGAACCAGAAAGAATTGACTCTCGATGAGGTGGACAAAGTCGCCGCTTCCCTGGACCGAGTCCTGTGGGTTGCCTTCACGGGCGGGGAGCCGTTTCTGCGGAAAGACCTGCCGGAGTTTGCGAAGATACTCCATGACCGGTTACGACCAGTTACCCTCTCGATCAACACCAACGGCATCAAGACGGACAATATCGTTGCTTCCGCCGAAAAGCTCGTGGCCAACTGCCCGCGCACGTTCGTCGGCATCCTCTGCTCACTTGACGGCCTTGCGGCCACTCACGACCGCATACGTGGGGTGCCGAACAACTTCGAAAAAACAGTCCGGACGTTCCGCGAACTCAAGAAGCTCAAGGCGAAGCTTCCGAATCTCGGTGTTGGAATCTCCACTACCTTCTGCGCCTGGAATCAGGACGAGATGGACGCGATGTATGAGCTTGTCGTTAACGAGTTGATTCCCGACAACTGGGACCTGTCGTTCGTCCGCGGCGAACCCATGGAACCAGCCATCGGCGTGGCCGACATCGAGAAATACCGACACATCAAGAACAAGATCGAACACGCGTTTGCAACCGGGAAACTTCGTTACTACAATGAAATGCCACTATCTAAATTCGTGCATGCTAAAGAGCGATTGTCGACACGCACGGTCCTCAAAACTCTCGAAACCGGTCAATTCCAGGTACCTTGTCATGCGGGGGCGCTATCCGCCGTGATTTCAGAGGAAGGCGACGTCTACGCCTGCGAGATGCTGGAGAAGAAGATAGGGAACCTGCGCGAACACGATTACGATCTGGCCAAACTCTGGGAACATGAACGCGCAAAGGCACTTCGGCACTTTATTCGGGACAGCAAATGTTTCTGCACCCACGAATGCAATATGTCGATCAACCTGCTATTCAACCCAGCCGCGTATCCAAAGATCGCTGGGCAAATGCTGGCGGAAACGGTATCCCGGCATATCCCCATCCTTACTAGAGATAAAGTTTAAAAGAATACCGCCAGAGGACCTGATGAGGGGTGGTGGTCATGGCGAGGTGAAGCTGTTCGAGGTGGTCTTGGCGATTGAAGCACCCTGGTATGCGCGGGAATGTGGCTTTCGATGCCAAAGCTCGGACGTTGACGATTGCCGTGGACTTTATCCCTGGCAGCCGCCCAGGACAAGGCCCGAGCCGCGGTGGAGACACTGCGCGAGATGAAGCTCGTCAAGGCCGCCGCACTGGTGGAGCAGGCCATTGCCGAGACCCTGACCTACTACCGCTATCCCGACATCCATTGGCGCCGGATCCGGACCAATAATCTGCTGGAGCGGATCATGCACGAGATACGGCGACGAACCTGTGTCGTGGGCGCCTTCCCCGAGGGGCAATCTGCACTCATGCTCTGTGCTGCCCGCCTCAGGCACATCGCGGGGACCCAATGGGGAACGAAACGCTACCTCTCCATGGAGGCATTACACAATCAGGATCTGGAAGAACAACTGACCGCATGAACTGCCGCCCGATCAAAAGTGCGAAAAATTCTGGACACTACCAAAGACTGGACTGCTTCGCACGTTAAGGTTACCGAGCCGGAACTGCGGATGGGCTTCCTCGTAGAGCGTGACCGTGACCGAGCGACCCTCGATCACCACGCTGGCGCGCAGCAGTTGCCAGCGCTGATCGCAGGTAAGATCCGACCCATCCACCACGACAACCATCGCTCCACGTCCCTTAGCCAGCAGTGCGCAAGGCGCCCATACAACAGGCCCCGCAAAGGAAGTGCGAAGCACGAGGCGGGTAGTCCCCGGTAAGCGTAGGCTGCCAGCGTATAACCGGGGTGTCGAAGGGAGCGACGGTTTCCCGAAGACGTGGAGGGCATATGCAATCGCAACCGAAACGCCGTCGAGCCATTGTGGGAGTCGTCGTGCCGGGCCTCCCAACGAGGAAGTTTGGGGCGGTGACGGACGCAGGGTGGCCGGAGCGTAATAGCTGTCGCCAACGCAGGGCGAAAGGGAGACTTGGATGTCCTGTTTCGCATCCCGTCGGTCAAGCGTACGCCGAGCGAAAACAATAACAGCGGCACGGCGATATCACCCAACATGCTGATGACGGTGACAACCGGTCTGGGCAGCACCGCGCCGCTGGTACTAAACATAGCGACATATATAATGCCGCATAATTGAGTTATAATGACAGCGACGTTGCTTACGGGAGACGCTGTCATGAGAAAACTGGAAATTGCCGACGCCGACATCATGCGTATTGCCATTCAGCAGGAAATTGTCCGCTCCGAGGAGTCGCGTTACGACCACCGGCTGCATGGTCTGTTGTTGATCACCGGCGGTCAAAGCTGTGGACAGGTGGCTGAACTGTTCGGCGAGGATCGACGTACGGTGCAGCGCTGGGTCAAGGCGTTTGAGGCCCACGGGTTGGATGGTTTGCGTGAGGGTGAGCGCCCTGGCCGGCCGAGATCGCTTGATGCACGCCAGTGGGCCGCGCTGGGGAAAGATCTCAGACGCAGTCCGACGGAATTTGGTTATGAAGCTGGACTGTGGGACGGCAAACTGCTCTCTCAACGCTTGCGACAGCACTATGGGGTGGAACTGAGTGTCCGGCAATGCCAGCGGGTCTTTCGCGACATGGGATTCCGTTTCCGCAAGCCCAGGCCGCAAGTTGCCCAGCCTGACCCGGCCAAAGTGGCGGCCTTTAAAAAAACTGCGACGTCTGGCCAAAAGAGAGGACATTGAACTGTGGAGCCTGGACGAATGCCACTTCCAGCAACACGGGACGCGCTGTCGCATGTGGGTGCCTCCAGAAGACAAGGATCCAGTGGTTATCCATGCGCCGACGCGCAAGTCTATCGTCTGCTTTGGCGCGGTTAGCCTGCACACCGGCAAATTCGTTCGTTCAGTGTCCATCAAGTTCGATGCCAAAACCTTCGAGGCTTTTCTGAAGAAACTGCTGCGGCATCGCTCGCGGGACAAAAAGATGGTGATCGTTTTGGATAACGCCAGATACCACCATGCGAAACTGCTTGCCCCGCTGTTGCACAAGTATCGAAAGGATCTTGCACTGCTTTTCTTGCCACCGTACAGCCCGCAGCTCGTTCCGATCGAGCGGGTCTGGAAACTGGCGCGACGACTTGCAACTCATAATCGATACTTTTGCCAGCCTGGACGAAGTGTTGAATGCGGTAGAATCATGTTTCGATCAGTGGCGAAAACCAAACCCTGTGCTGCGTAGATTATGCGGCATTATTTAGGACGCTATGTTTAACAGCGAGTCCCAACAGCGTGGCAACGATAACCGGCACACGCAGCACCCGGATCAGCCGCATGCGGTGATCGAGAATATAGGCGCCGACGGAAAAATGCAGGGCCATTTCCACTACAAACAGTACGACGGCCGCCGCCA
>JASBUN010000036.1 GCA_030147845.1 Gammaproteobacteria bacterium | reverse complement strand
GGCTTGTGCGGCTCGAAATCTTTGGGTTGTACCAAGAAGCTGAAGCCGTGTTTCTTGAAACCCAGCGATTCATAGAAGGCGTGTGTCTTATCACGCTGCAGGTGACTCGATAGCGCCATCTTGTAGCAACCGGCCGCGCGGCAACGATCCATGGCGAACAGCATCATGCGTTTGCCGATGCCCTGGCCCTGCGATTCAGGAGCGACCACGACGTCTTCCACCAAACCGTGCGGGGCGCCGCCATGGGCGATGCTATCGATCAATATCAAGACAAACGTGCCGACCATTCGCGCATCGATTTCGGCCACGTAAAGATGATAGTCGGGATAGGTTTTGGTGCGCTCGAATATTCGCTGTGCTTCGGCGGCCGATAATTCCATATCATTTCCGACGTCCAACTGTTGCAGCAGCACCAGCAGTTTCGGTAAATCGTCGACAAGCGCCTCTCTGATGATTAGTTCCACGTTCCCCTCCAGTCCGAATGTTGGGCCGTGAGCTTTGTGTGTGTTGTTGTTCCGCAGTCAGTAGCCCGGTCCAATTTTATCCTAGCGTGCGCCAAGCAAAGGGAGCTGGCGCGTAACCCGTCGACGGCCTGGGTACGAGTATGTTTGTGGCCGCCGCGAGCGATCGCGCGAATCGGCGTTGCACTGCAGGCTTAAGCGGGTACTTTGCTCTCCAGGAATAATCTGCGTTCAGTCGGCGGTACGTACAGTTCCTGGTAATAGGCCGGTGTGTCGGCACCGGCGTAGGCAACCGCCTCGATCAGCAGACCCAGGGAACTCGGTGCGACGTCGATCACGGCACAAATCTCGTCCGGCAAAACGATCTGGCGCAGTTGTTCCTTCAGCGCCGTCAGCGGACGGCCGAGCGCCCGCGCAATCAGTTGTTTGAGATTCGCACCCAATAGTGTGGCCAATGGCGCGCTGCGCAGTTCCGGAGCTGTTTCCGCCAGCACGAAAAACTTGCTGTAGACGGTAAACTCGTCATTGATCTCCATGCGTCGATCGATCTGAATGACCGTGTGTCGATCCTGTCGCAGCGGCGCCGACCACGAGCCGTGCCGGTCGGTGGTCGAACGCTTCAGCGGCACGGGGAATACCGGCAGGAAGGTCTTGCCGTCATCGCTGAGAAAACGGCAGTGCCAGGGATCCTGAAGCTGTTTGCGACGGTCGGTGACGTACGTACCGTAACCACGCCGTCGCTCGACGTAGCCCTCTTCGACCAACGCGCGCAGCGCCCGCTGCACGGTGCCGAGGCTGTACGGTGTCGAGCGCACCAGCTCGGTCTCGGTTGGCAGCTTGGCGCCCGACTTCCAAAAACCGTCATTAATCGCGCTGATGAGTGCTTGGCGCAGCGCGATGTGCTTGGCTATGCCGTTTGTTTCGGGCGGTGGGTAGGCGCGCAAGAAAGCGACCGGTTGGCGATGTTTGGCTTTGCTCATTTGTCGTATACGTCCATGGCTGACTTGACAACGGCTTGCGGCAATGGCTATATGTTACCAGCCCAGTTACTACATAGTAAGATTTCATTACTATATCGTTATATGCCGCTGTCCGGACGATTGAAAGCCGATGTTGGCTGGCGGATGCAACACCCTGGGGCCGATCGGCTGCGGTCCGTAAAAAAAGAATGTGCCGTGCTCAGGGCACAACAATCAACGATGGAGGAGTCACGATGAAGAAGTCGTCCCTAATGGCCGTGGCGCTGAGTTGCGCCATGCTGGTCCCCAATTTCGCGCAGGCGCGGCAGTATATCCTGTCGCTTTCGACCTGGGGTAGCCCGAAACACCCACAGGTCACCCATTTTGTGCCGGAGTTCGTGCATCTCGTCGAAAAGCGTAGTGGTGGGCGTATAAAGGTGCGCGTGTTCGAGGGCGGTGAAATGGTCAAGCAGCAGTTCGTGCCGACCGCGGTGCCGCAAGATACCGTCGACATTTCGCTGACCACGCTCGACAGTTGGTCGGGCCGAATTCCCGAGACCTCGATTCTGACCAGCCCGTTGTGGACGTGGTCGATGCAAAAATCGCGCGACAATCTGGTGCAGGGAATGCCTGTGTTCGATTATTTCAACAAAAAGTTGGAATCACAGGGTGCGACCATGATCGCCATGTTCGACATTGGACCGACGGTCGTATCCAGCAATTTTCCGATCAAAAAGCCCAGTGACTTCAAGGGGCGTACCGTGCGCGTGTATTCCAAAGGCGCAGCCGAAATGATGCAGCAGCTCGGCGCGGCGCCGACCACCATGGGCGTGGGCGCAGTCTACTCGGCGCTGCAACGCGGTACCGTCGGCGCCGCACTCGGTGGCCTTGGTGGTGCGGTAGGCTTGAAGCACTATGAAGTGACCAAGTACATGTTCGCCCACATGGGCGCCCTCGGTACGCTGATCCATGCCTATGTCATGAACACGGACAAACTCCATTCCCTGCCGCCTGAGCTGCAAAAGGTCGTACTGCAGTCCGCCAGTGATGCACGTGACATCGCCCAGCAGTACATGATCGACAGCTATGACGCGCTGCTGGCCAAGGTCAAAGCGCATGGCAACCAGATCTATCGTCTGCAGCAAGGTACTCCGCAGTGGAACGAATGGCGTGCTGCGCTCAAGCCTATGGTCAAAGAAGCGGAGAAGGATTATCCGAAAAATCTTATCGAGCTGATTGATAACGCTGGCTCCTGATCCGGTTTTCTCTGGATTGATCAGAACAGTAAAGGGCGTTTCGTATGAGGCAAAAACTTCACTTGGGCTGCACATGGCTATGTCGCGCAATGACAGCCATATCCATGTTGCTCATGATGATCTTGGCGCTGCCGATTACATACGACGCGACCATGCGCGCGTTCGGACACCCAACCATATGGGTGTTTGAAATTACCATGTATCTGCTGATCGCCGCGGGGTTCCTGGCGAACCCCGTTGCGACCAAGTCAGGCGCGCATTTTCGTGTCACGGTCCTGCACAAATTCTTCCCTGGCTGGCGACGTGTACTGAACCTGTTTGCCCATGGGGTGACGATGATTTTTGCGCTCATCCTGGTAGGCGGCGGTATTTACTTCTGTTGGTATTCCTGGTCCAACCACATCCGCTCGGCCACGCTACTCGGTATTCCGCTGTGGATTCCGCAGCTCGCCTTACCGGTGGGTGGCTTCGGACTATTTTTGCAGACCTTCGCTCTTGTGCTTTCCGGGGAAGAACCGGACGAAGAAAGCGACGCATTCGGAGACTGAGCGTTGGCAGACTTTCTATTCAACTACGCCGGCTATATCGGCATCGCGCTGCTGTTCCTGTTCATGGTGCTGGGTGTGCCGGTGTTCGTGTCTATGGGTATGAGCGCGCTGATCGCCAGCCTGTTCATCAACGATCCCAGCCATGTGGTGCGCAACCTGATTCAGACCACTTGGCAGAGCGCATCGATTTTCGAACTGGTGGCGCTGCCGCTTTTCATTCTAACCGGTACCATCATGCAGAAGACCGATGCCGGCCGCGATCTATTCGCGGTGACCAAGGTCTGGATCGGCTCGGTGCCGAATTCGCTCGGTGTCGCCACGATCGTTGCCTGCGGAATTTTTGCCGCCATCAGCGGATCGAGCATCGCCACCGCGGCGACCGTCGGACTCGTCGCGATACCGCTGCTGATCGAGGAAGACTACGGCAAACGGCGGGCGTCCGGTTTCGTCGCCGGCGGCGGCACCCTGGGTATCATCATTCCACCTTCGATTCCGCTCATCCTCTATGGCGTGATGACCGAGACCTCGATCGGCCAGTTATTCATTGCCGGTATCGTACCCGGCTTGCTGATGCTGCTTATATTCGCCATTTACGTTCTATTTAGCCGGCCGCGCATTCGTACGACGCAACAGTACTCGGCGACCGAGCGTTGGCAGATCACGCTGCGATCGACCGGTGTGATGTTGCTTCCGGTTGCCATTATTACCGCCATCTATACCGGCATATTCACGCCCACGGAAGTCGGTGCGCTGTCGGTCGTGTATGTCACCGTGCTCGGTGTTATTCAACGCAGGCTCAGTTGGGAGAAGTTGCGCGGCGCCGCGTATCTGGCCACCCGCACTACCGGCATGCTGTATATGTTGATCGTATTCGGGCAGTACTTCGCACACTTTTTGACCTACGAGCAGCTGCCACAAGCCATTGCCGACGCCATCGTCGCCAATGCCGGCGGCGTGGCCGCCATTACTCTGATGATTGTCGCTTACCTGATCCTCGGCATGTTCTTGGAGAGCGCGGCCATGTTGCTCATCTCCATACCGATCTTCGCGCCGGTGGCGCAACAGGCCGGGATGAGTCTGATCACGTTTGGCGTCTTCGCTTGTATCGCCATGGAGATCGCGCAGATTTCGCCGCCGGTCGGCGTCAATCTGTTCACCATCCATGGCATAACGCGTTATCCGCTGTGGACCATAGCAAAGGGCGCGATGCCGTTTCTGTTGGTGCAAGTCATCATGTTGTACGTGGTGTACTTCTGGCCGGCGTTGACCTTGTGGCTGCCGGGCACGATGCAATAACATTTTTGTTAACGACTGGGATAGTGACCATGAAATTGACTGATTATGAAGAGGCCATGCTTGCCGGCAAATTTGGCGAGGCGCGGCGATTGGCGATTTGGCAGCAAATACAAGTGGGCCGATTTTTCGACGCCGAAGACCTGGTCGAAGTAAGTCAGGCGCATATCATGGGCGATACGGAATCGCTTGGTGAGGCGGGCGTGGCTTTCCTGGAACGTTTGGCGTCGTTGCCCGAAGCCGAACGTCAAGTAGCCATCCCAACCATCACCGATCCGCGCGGTGTGGATCAGTGCCGCTTCAAGCAACTGAAGCAGAAACCGGAGTGGGCCACGCTGGAGCAGCGCGCGACCGACGCCATGCGCGCGCTTGGCATCATGATGACCGATACCTGCATCAACTATCAGACCATACAGGCGCCGGTACTGGGGCAGCACATGGCCTTTGGCGATACCGGCGTGGTGATCTATTCCAACAGCGTTTGTGGTGCGCGCAGCAATTTCGAAGGCGGCCCGTCGGCCCTGGCAGCCGCACTGACCGGGCGTACGCCCCGATATGGCTATCACCTCGACAGCCGCCGACGCGGCACGCATTTGTTCGAAATTGAATTCGAACCGAAGAACTATACCGAATGGGGCGCGCTCGGCGCGATCGTCGGGCGACAGGCGGGTTCATACTGGAGTGTGCCAGTGCTAAACGGCTTGCAGACCACGCCGGGCTCCGATGATCTCAAACATTTTGGCGCCGCCATGGCCAGTTACGGCTCGGTGCCGCTGTTCCATATGGTCGGCGTGACGCCGGAGGCGCCGGACGTTCACAGCGTGTTCGATGGCGCCGTGCCGTCAGCGCAAAAGATCACCCGCGCGGACCTGGACGCATTTTATGCCTCGTTCGGCCGCCACGATGAAAAAGTCGACGTAGTCGTGTTCTCGGCGCCACAACTTTCGCTGATGGAGATGCGTGAAGTGGCGACGCTCCTGAAGGGGCGTCAAGTTCATTCCGACACCTCATTGCTGGTGGCAACTTCGCCGGAAAATAAAAGCGCCTGCGACCGCATGGGTATCACCTCAATGATCGAAGCGTCGGGCGCCATGGTTTTGAGCGGCGTATGTTTTTATCAGATGTACGCTCGCGAGATGGGCGAAGCCAACCGCTGGAAACGCTTACTGAGTAACTCGGCGAAATTGGTCAATATCATCAGCGGTTACGGCTATACGCCGGTGTTGGCGTCGATGGAGTTATGTGTCGAAGCGGCGATTAACGGGAGGATGAAAGCGTGAGTGAAAAGTCGTTCAAGGGCCATATTGGTATCGGAGCCAAGGTGTCAGGCGTGGCGTTGGTAGCAAAAGACAACTTTAGTGCGCGCTATGATCTCGATCGCGTCAAAGGCATATTTTCGCGCCAGGCGCACAAGCTGTGTGGACAAAGCTATGTCGACAAGATACTGGTGCTAGACAATGCCAAAGGCGGCGTGGCGACGGCTTGGATGCTGCATGAAATGAAATCGCGCAAGATGGCTCCCGCGGCGTTGTTGCTCAACGCAGCCAATCCGATTATGGCGCAAGGTGCGGCGCTGGCTGACCTCGCCTTTATGGATCGGTTCGACGTCGATATCACCGACGCGATCAAGACCGGTGATCGCGTTACCGTTGATCCGCAGGCCGGTACGATTACCGTCGAGAGCGCGTGAGCCAGAGCCATGGCGTGCCGATGACGCCGGCGGCGTCGTATCGGCGCGCCGGCTTTTAATCTGACCGGTGTGGCTAAAGATGGCGCGGCGATCGATTAACGTGTGAGCAAAATATTGTTTGTCACATTGGCCGATCGCCGCACTCTATAGTGAGGCCGGAGCGCGGAGCCACACGCAGCTTAATCGGTTGCCCAAATTAAGCCGCGCGTGTCTTTGCGCTGTGCCCCTTTAGACGGAGCTAGATGGCGTCCGCTTCAGCACATGGCCGCTTGCGGTTGCCGTGATTGCCGCCGAAAAGCACGCATTCCGACCAGGCCTAAGCCGAGCAACATGATGGTGGCCGGCTCCGGAACCGAAGCGCTCACGATCTCAGCCGAGGCGACCGGCAATACCGCCTTATAACCCGCAGTGCCATTGACTTCACCACCGGTACCGACGCCGTCGGCTGCGGTTACCGTCATACCATGTAAGACGATTTCACGAAAGTTCAACGGCATCAAGTCCGCCGCAGTGAAACCCGTCCCACCAAAGGTAGCGGCGTTGGTCAGGTCATATGTTTGCGTGAAATCGATCACACCGGCAGCCGAGGCGACCGGAAAGCCCGACAGTGCGCCGCCTGGCGGCGAGGTCAGCGGAACGATGACCGGGCCGTAGGTGACCGCACCTTCCGCAAGCTCGATGAAACCATCGCCGTCGGAGTCATTGGCAAGCGTCGGAGTGCGCGAATCCGCGGGTGCGCCGCTGGCATTGAACAGACCGTGGATGTGTTGCGGGTGAACCTGGCCGGGCTCCAAGCCGGTTGCGTGAATCGACACCGTTAATAAATTATTATCGAGTTTCAGGTTGGCGGTGCCGGTAACGCCGGAATTGTTTAGCGGCGTGAAGTTGGCCGTGAACAGCATGGGCATGGCGGAAGCCCATGCCGGTGCCGCGCAGATCAGCACCAGCAATAGGTGCCTTGATAGTGACTTTCTCATTTTATCTTCTCCTCGTTATTAGTGTGGTAGGTGTTGCGGTTGCAACGCGGTCAGGCCAAATAGCAGGCCAAATTTTTGTTTTGAATACGGCGCTCGTCCAGCCGGCATCAAGCCGGCCGGCAAGCATGAAGCGGCACGAATGGGTCGATATAACGATCGGGTCGGCGCCGTACTACGCGGCTTATGGCGCCGGCGATGCGCACAGATACAGCGCATGCGCGACATGCACGCTGTTGCGATTGCGCGTCGGCTGTCAGTACACGTTAACATCCGCTTCCCCAAGAGCTGTGCGCCATACGTCGGCATTCCGGCTGATCCGCCGCTACTAGCCAACGCTTTGCCGCACGTTTTAAAAGTCTAGATACACGCGTCACGCAGGCCATAGGGGTTTACCCCGGGTTGGCGATGCGTTCGTTAGCGCGCCGAAGCTCAACGCCTGGCGTCGTAAGTGCGTTCCTGATTCTTCACAGGCTGGACTTGGCGTCCAAGCCACCCCGTGGCTTTGGGCGCAATACACGCCTATGGGTAGATACGTTGCACGGCTGTGTTTGGATGCACCCGCGCGAAAAAAAATCGCTGCGATCAGAGCAACAGGCGGCATAAAACCACCGCATGTCGAAATCAACGTAATGCAATCGCATCCGATCGTGCCGACGGCGCGTATATAGCCACGAACGACTCAAATTATCGCAACTACCAAGGAGTACCGTATGAGCACAACAGAGGCCGAATCTAAAGCGGAAGCCATCGCAGAAAGTCGCCGCGCATTTCTGCGCCGTGGTGGCGTTGTATCACTCAGCGCTGTAGCGCTGGGCCTGGTTGCCTGCGCACCCGGCTGGGCGGCCAAGGCGACCCCGGAGCAATCCATGAGCCCAGACGATGATGTTAAAATTTTAAATGTCGCGTTGGGATTGGAGTACGAAGCGATCGCCGCCTATCAGGTTGGCGCCGAAAGTGGTCTGCTAACCAAGCCGGTGCTGAATGTCGCGGTCAAGTTCCAGAGCCAACATCGCGCGCATGCCGGTGTGCTGAGTTCGACCATCAGCAAACTCGGCGGAACCGCCGTAGAAGCCAAATCCGCCGACACGTACGGCTTCCCGACCGGCAGTCTGCACAATCAAGCCGATGTGTTACGTTTCGCCGCCGGCCTGGAGAAGGGCGCGGCATCGGCGTATTTGGGCGCAGTGCCGCAATTTCATAACCGCGATCTCGCCAAAGCCGCGGCCAGCATCCTCGGCGACGAGACCATGCATTGGGCAATCTTGCGCAATGCCCTCGGTGAGGATCCGGTACCGAATGCGTTCATTGCCTAGTGCGGCGAACGCGGCGTAATTGCAGGCAACATCGGAGCGTGCAGTATTGCGCTCCGATGCGTCCCGGCCTAGTGGGCAATGGGTTTATTCTGCCGCGAGGGGAGCATCGCCATCTGCGGCACAGGCGCTGTGAACCAATACGAATTTCCGCAATGGATGCAGCCGATCAACTACTCCGGCGCAGTGTGCTAGACTGCGATTCGGAGACAGGCGGAGCATTCATGGCAGGTACGGAATCGGCGCAAGCGCTGGGCGCGCTGCTGGCGGCATGTGGACAAGGTGATCGGCGCGCGTTTGCACAACTATACCAAAGCGCGGCGCCGACGCTTTTCGGCTTGGCGTTGCGGATGCTGCGTCAACGCGACCGTGCCGAAGACGTGTTACAGGAAGCCTTTATCCGAATCTGGCAGCATGCTGCGGATTATCGGCCGCAGACCGCCGCGCCGATGACCTGGATGAGCAGTATCGTGCGCTATCGCGCTTTGGATGTGCTGCGGCGACAGGCACGCACGCTCGACCAATCGGTCGAAACGGAAGCAATGGAAAGTGCGTCGGACGATGCCGGACCTATGGAGGCGGCCGAACAACAGGATGCGGCCGCTTTGTTGCAGGCCTGCCTGGACGCGCTCAGCGCCAGTCATCGCCAATGCGTCGTACTGGCCTATCAGTACGGCTATTCTCACGACGAGCTATCGCGCCGACTTGACGCACCCTTGGGTAGCGTCAAAAGTTGGATACGGCGCGGCTTGAGTGCACTGAGGAAATGCCTGGGACAATGAGGTACGACAACAGCCAATTGCGCAATTTGTTGGCCGGCGAGTACGTACTCGGTACCCTGCGCGGCTTTGCCTACCGCCGCTTCGAGCGACTGGTGCGCGATGATCCCGGCATGCAGCGCGAAGTGGACTATTGGCAGGCGCATTTCGCGCCGCTGGATCAAGGCATCGAGCCGGTCAATCCGCCCGTGCGCGTATGGAGGAATATCGAACGTCGCTTAGGCTGGCGTCGCGGCCTGTCGCGTATCGGTTTCTGGCGGGGTATAGCTTTGGCAGGTGTAGCCGCTGCACTGGTGTTGGCGACGGTGTCGATACTGCTACCCAAGCTGCAACCCGCCGGCCCGCAATATCAAGCCACCTTGACCGATCAACAGGCGCACTCCGCTTGGCGCGTGCGGTTCCGCCCGGACGACAAACGTTTGCAGTTGCAGGCAGTGGCGCCGCGAGCGATCGGCGCCGACAAGGCATACGAACTTTGGGTGTTGCCGGCCGGTGGCGCCGCGCCGCGCTCGTTGGGGTTATTGCCGCTGAGCGGTTCGCGCACGCTCGCGCTGTCGCCCGCCATCGCCAAACTGCTTGCGCAGAGTGGCAAGATCGCGGTGAGTATCGAGCCCAGCGGCGGCTCACCAACCGGGCTGCCGACCGGCCCCGTCGTTTATCAGGCGCAGTTATTGCGCTCGTAGCCGAGAAAGTATGAGGGCAAAAGCGGTCGTCGCATGCAGCACCAGGTATAATGACAAGCCGGTGTGACGCTGAACCGTAAGAGCCAGGCGCTGAGGTTCAACGGGGTAAGTGCTGTCCCGGCCGCGCATGCCGATCTATATACGCGATAGTTTAGGCGCGGTTGACGCTGATTTCGCGCCATTCCCAGTGTCTCAATATGGCCGGTATGTCGGCCGCATCTTGTGGGCGTGCGACGTAATATCCCTGGACGTAGTCGCACTGCTGCGCGCCGAGCCAACGCATTTGCTGCTCGGTTTCAGCGCCTTCCGCCACCACCTTGAGACCCAGGCTGTGCGCCAGTGCAATGATGGCTCTCGCCACGGCTGCATGCTCGACGTCTTCAATCACGTTTTCAACGAACGAACGGTCGATTTTAATGATATCGATCGGCAGCCGGTTGATGCAGCTTAGACTGGAATAGCCGGTACCGAAGTCATCCATGGCAATGCGGACACCGGTTGCTTTTAGCGCTAGTAGTGTCGCGCTTGCCTGTTCGGTATCGGTCATGATCATGCTTTCGGTAATCTCGTACTCAAATTGTTCTGGCGCGATGTCAAATTCTTCCAGCGCGTGCAAGGTGGACGTAACCAGATCCGATTGTCCGAACTGGCGCAGAGAAAGGTTGACCGCCATATGTAAAGGCGGTAAGCCCGCTGCACGCCAGTCTCTGAGTTGTCGGCAGGCGGTACGGGTAACCCATGCCCCGACCGGTACAATTAATCCGGTCTCTTCCAATATCGGAATAAATTCGGTTGGATATAGCGGTCTGTCGCCGGAATCCGCAAGGCGCAGTAACGCCTCAACGCCAACGATGCGCCCGGTACGCAGATCAAGTTGTGGTTGGTACTGGAGCTTGAACTCATCGTGCTCGAGCGCCTTGTGCAACCGTGCTTCCAGCGTCAAACGCGTAACGCTTCGTTGGCCCAGGCCAATTACATACTTTTGGCAACTTCCGCCACCCTTGGCGCTGGATTCACGCAGAGCGGCCTGCGCGCGACGGAGTAGTTTGCTAGTCTGCGTACCGTGTTGCGGATAGATGGACGCGCCCAGGCTGGTGGCGAGGTAAATGTCCCTGCCTTGGACGTTGAGTGGTGAGACGAAGGCGTTGATGAGGCGTTCGCAGAGTACGCTCTCGGTGGAAGAAGTACGTTCGTTCGCCAGGCAAATAAAGAATTCGTCGCCGCCGAAGCAGGCTAGCATATCGTCTGGATGCAAGAGTTCGCGCAAACGCTCGGTTACCTGCAACAATAGCTTGTTATATGAATCGTAGCCGAGCGCCTCCTTGAGTGGCGCGAGGCGATGGACATGTAGACCAATAACGGCTGCGCGTTCTTTATGTCGGCGCGCGTGGGCCAGCACGCTGTCGACGTGGCGCATAAAATGCGGTTGATTGGGGAGCTTCGTCACCAAGTCATGATTAGCCAGAAATTGCAGCCGGTTCTCGGTACTCAGCTGCTCGGTAACATCTTTGCCGGTGGATAGAAAATAGCTAATCGCACCGGTCTCGGATCGGAGCGGTGTAATAGTTTTGCTCTCGTAGTAGAGCTCTCCGTCGCGCTTCCGATTTATGAATAGATCTTGAAAGCTGTCGCCGCGTAAAATGGTTTTCCATACGCCGTCGTAAAATAGCGCCGTCTGCCGGCCGCTGCGGAGAACGCGTGGCGTCTGACCAATGACATCGTCGCGTGCGTAGCCGGTGCAGGACTCAAAGGCCGCGTTGACGTATTCAATCACGCCCCTAGGGTCGGTTATCATAACCAGGTCGTTGGTCTGTTCCATGGCCGTTGCAAGCTGCTGCATGCGCGCTTGCGCGAGTTTTCGTTCGGACACGTCACGCGAAAGCATAAGCACCAGAGGACATGCGTCGGTCTCGAACAACCCAAGCCTTAGTTCGACCGGAAAAGTCGAACCGTCCTTGCGCTTTTGCACGCCGTCGATAGTAATCGGGGACCCGCGACGCATTGCTCGCCACTTTCCGGGTAAATCTTGGTGGTGATACGTGAGTTCGATTGCGTCCATGCCCGTGCTCAGCAATTGCTCGCGTTCATAGCCGAGGCTACGACATGCGCTCTGATTGGCGTCGATAATATGGCCATCGAAATCATGTAAAAATATGGCGTCGGTGGCTTGCTCGATGATTTGCCGGAACCGGGCTTCGCTGCTGCGCAGTTCGCGCATCGCATCCTCGTAGGCGGTGACGTCCAGCATCACGCCGCTGATGGCGCAGTCGCCACCGTTTGCGCCGGTCGTCGGTTCGCCGACTGAACGTACAACCCGCACTTTACCGTTAGGCGCCACTATTCGGTGTTTGATGTCATAGTGGGAGTACTGTTCTTGTGCTCTGCGCAGCGTGTGTTCGACGTCGACCCGGTCATCAGGATGTACGCGTTCAAGCAACGCCGACAGGCTTGGCGCGCGGTCGTTGTGTTGGCCTAAGAGCGGATACATTTGGGGTGACCACATCATTTCGCCCGACGTAGCGTGCCAGTCGAAACTAGCCATGTCGGCAACCCGTTGGGCGCGTAGTAATCCTGCGCGGCTGCGTTCCACTTCGATGCTCTGGCGATAAAATCGAGTAAGAGCCGTATTGAGGGCGTCGGTAAGCTGTTGTACTTCATGGGTCGCGGCGCCGGTTTGTAGGCGGCCGGTCCCGCCGACACCTAGATTGTTGGCGAACCGGGTGGCAGCGCGGATCGCCTGCAGCGGGCGGCGCATGAGGAACAGCAATGCCGGTATGCCGAACAACAGCACTAAGCCGGCATTGATAAGATTCCGGACCCATATTTCGCGATAGCGAGTCTGGACCGTACTCAGGTCGCGGGAAAGGCGCACCCAACCAACCGGTGTACGCTGCCGGATCGGATGCCACAGCGTCAATCGATTCTGAGTTAGCTGTGTCGTCGTACTACGCGCGGCCGGCAGCGCCGTTTTCTCGATCCCGTACCGGGGTGTCGGTGCGCCTCCCTCAGCGCGCCCGATACGGCTGTAGCTCTTGCCGTCGGCTCCAACCACCTGCGCTTCGACGATATCGGGATAGCGCGCATAGCGCATCAGCAGCAACTCTATGGCGGCCAGGTCATGTGTTAACAGGTAGGGTTCGGCGGCGGCAGCGATATTTTCCGCCATGACGTGCGTTTGTTCGCGAATATCATGTTGCGCATCCTCTACGTGCTCGCGTGCGGAATCCAGCGATAGCACTATAGCGCTTATCACGATCAAAACAGATCCCGCGAAAGCAATCTGCAGATCGAGACGCTTCGGAGCAAATCGTTGCCGAAGGGTGGCGAAGATAGACATGATGCTGATTCGGCCTTAGTCGATGCCGACCAAAACGAAGGCTTCCAGTCCCATGTCTTCGAGCGACTGATAGTCGTGCGTGTAATCGGCTGCGGTCGGCGTGGGCATTTGGATACCTTTCAGTAGTTTTGTTCCGATTGGTAGGCGCGATAGGCGCAGCATGGCGGCGCGGATTGCCTGCTGCAGGTGCTCGGGTACGCGGGGGTTAATGCCGATTGGATGAGACGGTATTCCGGGTGTGCGATACAGCACCCGCAACCGGGCGCGTAGCTCGGCATGGTCCTGGTCGAGAGTCCGTTGTACGCCACCGCCGGCGTCGGCAAACCCGAGGGCTACTTGCCGATAGACATTGGTGTGCGTTGCGGCGTAGGTGGAATGAAATGGGATATTGTCGGAGTGCGCCAGCAAAGCGCGTATGTAGAGCGACGCGCCGAAAGCGTTGGGTGCAGGAAAGGCGATGGTTTTATCTTCTAAATCACGCAGTGAACGGATCGCGCTATCCTTGCGCACAACTAATATACCCACTAAGCCGTCGCTATCGCGCACCAGTGGTTGATAGCCTTGCTTCCGTCTAGCCAGGACGGCGTGATAAGGATTCATGTAGGCGATGTCCGGGATGCCTTCGAGAAGTATGTTTTCAAATGCGGGGATGTTTTCCGGAATGCGCAATTCAATTTTGACATCCGTTTCCCGCGACAGATAATCCGCCAGCGGCTGCCAGTTAGCCTGCAGCGTCTGCGAAGGAAGCTGCGGTACGACATAAAGTGTGTACGAGCGTTTCGCATATGCCGGTTCAGCCGCTGCACTAACGGCACATAGTGCGAGCACGGCGCTAGTGATCAGCGCAGTGAAACGAGCTAATTGTGAGCGTACGCTAGTATTCATTGATCGCATCCTCTATCAAATTTAGCGGCAATGTAAGTCGACGCTTGAGTAGGCAGGCGCCGAATACGCCGGCATATGTAGTTTGTCGGATCGGATATTTGGCCGAAAAACGTCAACTTTTGTTAACGGCGCGGGGTCGCTTGGTTCGTCTGCGATTACGATCCACATGATCCTGTTCTCTATGTAATGTTGTGAGACACGTTTCCGGCGCGCACCACCCGTTCGAGCGTTGCGCGCCGTCGACGAAGCTGAGCATTTGCCTGCGGCTTTCCGCGTTGTGCTGAAGCCGTTTCATTTTTTGCCAATTTGCGGCTATGCTTGCTGCGGAGCGCCTGCATGTATGTGCGCTTTCGATGGTCGGCCCGACACTCCGGCGATTTCGGAGCCAGGGAATTTCGCCGGCGCCTTACCGACGGACCCCCGTTTGGGTCGATTCCACTCACGACGACATGTCTACCGCCCGTAAGTCTCCGGTGTGCAGTGGTCGTGCGATGTTTGATTACGCCGGAAGTGAGGTAGATCGGTCGTCCGCAAGTCGGAGGAAGACCGAGATGTCAATGTCCGTACCCGTGTTGCTGATCGGCGTTATGATGGTGATATTGGGGGTGGTGCTGACCGTGGTCGACAGCCCGTCGATGCCCGAAATCGCGACCTTTGTGGTGGGTGTGGCGCTGCTGGTGTGGGCTGATCGGATGGCCAAACATCACTCCGATCACTGACGTCGTTCAAGGTGCGGGTGTCTAGCCGCCCTGCCGCGAGGCTTTTCATCCGTAACCGGCCCGCCGCCCGTCATCGGACGTACCAACCCCGCTCCCGCTCACGACGGGGCGGCAGGCGGGTTTGTTTCGCTCCTAATCTGTGCGCTATCGAATGCCGCGTTGACGCATGATCGGCGCGCCATCGGTACAGTTCCATCGGCGAAGTAAGACCCGGGCAGCTCGACGGTCATTGGCTAGCGTTCAACGCTCGTTTGTAACGCCGGGAACCGATCCATTGAGCGATCATGGTTGCTGCTTTGGAAGTTGCCGCCGGCAACCCGATTGTGCGGAACCAGGGGCGTGATTGTTCAGTGGTCGAGCACCTTCAAAATCTGATCCACGACCGTGCGCGCGCGTTGCGGTGACGGCGCGCTGGCGCCAAGCACGCGCAATCCCCAAATGCTGGACATGAGAAACGCCGCCAACGCTTGCGGTTGTTGTTCGCGTGATAATTCACCGTTGGCTTGGGCCGTCTGTAGCGCCCGCCGAAACAGCGCTTCTATGCGTTCAAGATGATGGCTTACGCGTGCGTGTACGGCGGCGTTGCGGTCACCCAACTCAAGCGCGCTGTTGACCAGCAAGCAACTATGCGCACGTCCGCCGACCGAGGCATTTTCGGCCAGCTCGCGAAAATAAGCGCGGATGCCGGTGAGGGGCGAATCGGCATTGCTCAGCAGCTTTTCTATATGAGCTGCACCGCGTTCGCTGTAGTAGTCCAGCGCCGCCAGAAACAACCCCTGTTTCGACTGAAACGCGGCATACAGGCTACCCGGCTTGAGGTGCGTGGCCTCGACCAGCGCGGCCATGTTGGTGGCGCAATAACCACGCTCCCAGAATAGGTGCATGGCGCGGTCCAGGACTTGCTGCCGTTCGAATTGACGCGGTCTTGCCAAACGCACATCCTCCGGCCGCGGGTGCGGCACGACTTGGTTGCGGACTAGATCAGTTTATTGTTGAACGATTGCTCAAAATTGTCTAGTATTATTTAGCAATCATTCAACAACATCAGGAGATCAACGCCCATGACGACGCTCAAGTCCGCCATCGACGCTTACGACGCCGATAAGTCAAAGAATGTTCCTGCCGATATTTTGGCTACCATGTCGCGCGCGACCGAGGAACTCAAGGCATCCGGTCTTGAGGGTCATGCACTGCGCAGCGGCGACCGCATGCCGGATTTCGAGCTGCCCAACCAGCATGGCGAGAAGCGCCGCCTGACGGATTATCTGGCGCAGTCGCCGCTGGTCCTGAACGTGTACCGTGGCGGTTGGTGCCCGTACTGCAACATGGAAATGAAGGCGCTCCACGATGCCTTGCCGCAGATCGAGGCACAGGGTGCGCGCCTGGTCGGCATGGCGCCGGAAACGCCGGACAAGGCCGCCGAAACGGCCGACCGTCACGCCATCAACATCGATATTCTGAGTGATAGCGGCAACCAGGTTGCCGAGCGCCTCGGGTTGGTGTTCGAATTGCCGGCCGCATTACGGCCGATCTACGAAAAATTTGGTATCGATCTGCCGGCCTACAACGGCGATGAGAGCTTCAGGTTACCGGTACCGGCAACCTATATCATTCGCCAAGACGGTGTTATCGCATACGACTTTGTTAATGCCGACTACACCAAACGCCTGGAGCCAAGCGTGATTATCGAGCGCCTGTGGGACTTGTAGACGTACGCGCTGGTACGACACTTTGCTGCCTCGGCGTTTGCCGGTGCTCGCCGCGGCCGTCTCCATTGTCCGGCGTGGATCGCGCGTCATTGCGCGCGCTCGGAGCGTCGTTTTAGGCACCAAGCTGTCGCGTATGCGGCAGCCGCTTGCCTCGCTATACTGTATGCATTCGCGCTACGCAGCGCATGCGTGGTGTCGCGCAACTCATCTGGCGGACTACCAATAGTGGAGTACAAACGTGCAGGCAACGGCTGAAATTCAAATGGTGCCGATCGGCGTTGGCGTTTCGGTGCGTAATGAGGTTCGACGAGTCGTGGAAATTTTGAACAGCTCCGGCTTGATCGTCGAAACGCACGCTTCCGGGACCAATGTCGAAGGCGAATTGCGCCGCATCTTACGGGTGATCGAGGATTTGCACGAAATGCTGCATGCGCAGGGCAGCATGCGCCTCATCAGCTTCATTAAACTGGAAACCCGTACCGACAAGACGCCGACGCTGGCCGGCAAACGGCTCTAGTCTGGGTGTCATCGCAGCGCTCGTGAATTGGCCGGGTGTCGGTAGCAGGTGGTTTTGCCGCTGCCGAACAGCGGTGGTGCGTTTAAGCGTCGCCGACTTCGTTGACGCACTCGACCAGCGCACGATAGCAGACCGGGTCGAGCGCACCGCCGACCATGCGTCCCATAATCTCCAGCGCCTCCGGCACCGGGATCGGTCCCCGGTACGGGCGATCCGCGGTAATGGCGTCGAAAATATCGGACACCGTAATGATGCGTGTCTCGATCGATAGGTCACGCGCACTCAGCGCCTTGGGATAACCTTTGCCGTCGAGTCGCTCATGGTGCGCGCCGGCGACGCGCGCGAGCTCGCGAAACGGCGTGATGCGCGAGAGAATTTCCTCGGTGTAGGTCGGATGCAATCTGACTTGAGTCCACTCGTCATCGGTCAATGCGCCGTTTTTGTCGAGAATCGAGTTGCTCACCCCGAGTTTTCCGAGGTCGTGCAGCAGCGCGCCGCGCCGCAGCCAGCGCCGGCGGCCGGCGTCGATCCCCATGCGCTTGGCGATCATGTCGGTGTATAGGGCGACGCGCTCGCTATGGCCGGCGGTATATGGGCTCTTGGAGTCGACCACTTGGCCGAACGCCTGCGCGATGTCGTCCAACAAGTCATCGTCGAGCGCCCGTGTACGGCATTCCGGTTCCAGCGCCAGCACGCGTTGCTCGATGTTTTCGTCACCCAGTCCGCGCCATAGCTCATCATTGTCCGACAGCGTCCCGAACGCATCGACCAGACTCGGATCGAACCAGGTCGCGTGACGCGCGCGCACCTCGTTCAGTGCCGCCGTGCGCCCGCCGATGGAATGGAAAACATCGACAACTTGCGACAATAGTGCGATTCGTGCGTTGATCGGAATAGCGTCGCCTTGCAGTCCGTATGGTTTGCCGCGGCCGTCCCAATGCTCGTCCAGCGCGTGGATGCCCTGTGCCACGGCTTCGCCGAAGCCGAGGCGACGAGCGATATCGGCGCCGCGTTCGCAGCGCGTCTGCACCAGTTCAGTGGCCAGTTCGTGGCCATGCCGAGCGAGGTGTAACAGGCGCTTTAGGCGATCGGCGAGCTGACCACGAACGCCGGTGTGCTGCAATACAAATTTCGCCAGTTGCGTCTTATTGTCGGTGTCGACCCATTTGAAATCGCGTTTGGTGGTGCGATCGTCCTGGCCATACAGTTCGCAGAGACGCGCGGCGTTACTACTGCAGCCGGCGTCTTTGAGCAGCAAGGTGTAGTAAAGATCCCACAGTTCGGCCGTGTCGAGGCCGATGCGTTGGCCGAGGTGAAAGCCGATCCAGCACGAACGGATGCAATGGCCCGGCGGTTGTCCCTCGGTAAGATCAAGGGCGTAGCTCAGCGCACTGATCACTTCCGACAATAGTAACTGATCAGCCGATTCAGCCGGGGCGCCGAGCAGCGGATTGTGCGGTGTGGCGATTGCGGTCGTCCGGCCCATACACCGGTTATCGGCAGCCTGGGACAATGCTGAAGCGTCGGTGACACCATTCAGCGTGCGCGCAGTGCAGCGCGGCGCGACGAATGCGCTACAATGGCGTCGCTCCGATCCCAACCAAGCCATGGAATTACTATGTATTCACCGCCACCGGTGAGCGCCGCGGCGCCCGCGCGAGCGCGTCTCGTGACCATGTCGTGGGCACATTTTCTCAACGACGGCGCCGCCAACTACCTGCCAGGGATATTACCCGCCGTGTTGCTGGCGCGGGATCTGCCGGTCGAGTTGGCCGGCAGCATCATGGGTGCGCTATTGCTGGGGCAGGCCTTGCAGCCCCTATACGGCTGGTTTTCCGATCGTATCGGCGGTCGCCGCATGATTTTTATGGGTATTGCCGGCAGCACCATCGGTGGGGCGGCCATCGGTCTCGCGCCCGGCTATTGGTCCTTGCTGGCGGTGTTGATGACCATCGGCGTAACCAACTCCATGTTTCATCCGCAGGCGCTGGCGGCGGTACGGCAGCTCGGCGCCGGGCGCGATGGCATGTTCATGTCCATTTTTTTGGTTGGCGGCGAATTGGGTCGTGGCGTTTGGCCTCTGCTGGGTAGCTTGATTGTCGTTTACGGCGGCCTCGGCGCGGTCTGGATGCTGGCGCTGCCGGCGCTGCTGACCGTGCCGCTGCTCTATCGCCAAGTGCCGCGGCTGCCGCCGCGACACCCGGATACACCGCCGATTCAATGGCGCCGGCATCGGCGCGATCTTGTCAACGTGGTCAGCTACTCGGCGCTGCGGGCGACCATGATTTTCAGTCTGGTTACGTTCGTACCTTTGATCTGGCAGGAACAGGGCGGCTCGCTGGTCGGTGGTGCATCATTGATCACGGTATTGCTGGTCGTGGGCATCGTCGGCAATCTTGCCGGCGGCCACTTGGCGGATCGGTTCGGCCGCCGGCCCGTGTTGTATGCCGCCAACCTGCTGTCGACGCTGCTGCTGGCCGCTTTCCTATTAGTGTCCGGGCCATGGCTATGGGTGATTTTGGGCCTGCTGGGTATAGCGCTGTTCTCGAGTTTGCCGTTGAGCATACTCATGGGGCAGGATGTTTTGCCCGAAAATCGTTCCTTGGGTGCGGGCTTATCGTTGGGGTTGGCGAACGGTTTCGGCGCCGTTGCGGTGATGGCCTTGGGCGGCTTGGCTTCGCACTGGAGTAGCGAGACGGTGCTGTGGATCAACGTTGGCTTGGGCGCGATTGCGACCTTGCAGACGCCCGGTTTGCCGGCCGGTCCGCTGCCGCGTCAGCGAATGCGCTAAAGGTGGCGCCGACGCCCCGCACGGGGCGTCGGCTCACGATTACAGGTTATTGCTCGGCGGCGTCGATGGATGGATATAGGCCCAGCCCTGGGCTTCGCGCAAGGTGATCTCGCCGACCCCGGAGGGTACTATCGAGACAAAGGGATAAAGCTCCTTACGCGCCACGTGCAATTCGTGCAGCGTGTTGTTGCACTGCGCGAGGATCACGCCTTCTCCTTGCAGGTGACGCAACTTTTTCTCGAGGCCGTTGTTCTTCATGTAGACGTTGATGCCCTTGCTGTTGGCGATCAACTCAATCTTGATGTGTCCTTGCAGCCTCGGGTCGTGTAGAAGATTTTCGATATTGTTCAAGGTCTTCTTGATGATATGGCTGCTGCCGCTATCGATTTGAAAAATCGCGTGATAGGTCTTGTGAGGGGCGGCTTCGGCACCGTGGAAGCTACTCGCGGTCGCGGACAGCGAAAGCAGGCCGAGCACTGCGCCCGCGGCGACGGCGAGGCGCGCCGCCGGACGGCGGTTCTGGCGGTTGTTCATGGTGTTCTCCTCCATCTGTTATTTTGGATTTTCAGTACGATTGCCTGGCCGCTGACTATGTTATTGGAGTGTCTGGCCAAGCGCGGCGCAAGCAAGCAACTCAGTCGTACTGATCCGTCCACAATTACGCCGGATTGTAGGGCGCGCACAAGTTACAAAAGATTCATGTTGCGATTAAGATGCGGCGGATTGGCGGGCGGCGGCCACGGCGCGCGGGTCAAGGGAGTACGGTCGTATGCACGGTATTGAGGTCCTGATTCCGACCATAGAACTGCTGTTAACCGGCATTGTCTCCATTCTGCTGGCGCGGCGTCTGGGGTTGAGTCCGATCGTCGGTTATCTGGTGGCCGGCATCGTAATTGGGCCGTCTGGCTACGATTTGATCCACGAGGATTCAACCACGCGCCTGCTGGCGGAGTTGGGCGTGGTGTTTTTGATGTACGACATCGGTTTGAATTTTTCGCTGTCGCACGTCTGGGCGGCGCGCCGGGATATCCTCGGGCTTGGGCCGCTACAAGTCGGCGGCGTGGGATTGGTGCTGGGTCTTATCGGCATCGGTTTGGGGCTGACGCCGCCAATCGCGTTTCTGGCGGGCGCGACCTTGGCGCTATCTTCGACCGCGGTTGGCGTACAGATTCTCGCCGAGCGCAATCAGCAACATTGCCCGGTCGGACTATCCACTACCGCCGTGTTGGTGTTCCAAGACGTGTGCGCGATTTTTCTGCTGATTTTCGCCGCCTCGCTGGCGCAACCACAGACCTCCCTGGGCATGGTGCTGGGTGCCGCGGCGATCAAGGGCGCGATCGCTTTTCTGGCTGCGGTACTGGTTGGACGCTACATCATCGGCACGCTATTTCGCATGATGGGTCGCACCCGTAGTGAGGAACTATTCACTGCGGTCGCGCTGCTGGTGGTGTTGGTGACGGCGGCGGCCACCGGCGCTTTGGGTTTATCCTTGACGCTCGGCGCTTTTCTCGGTGGTATGGCGATCTCCGAGACACCGTACCGGCACCTGGTGCGCACCGAAGCCAAACCCTTCCGTGGCCTGTTGATGGGGTTTTTCTTCATTTCGATCGGCATGTCGCTGAATATCGGCGCTGCGCTTCAGGGTTGGCCGACGATACTGGCCGTGCTCGCGGGCTTGGTGCTGATCAAGGCGGTATTGACCTACGCCGCCGCACGCATGCTCGGCATACCGACGCGTACGGCCGTGCAACTGGCCATGTTGTTGTCGCAAGTGAGTGAATTCGCGTTCGTGATTTTGGCCATGCCGGCGCTGCGCTCGGCCATCGGCGAGAACCTTACCACGATTTTGGTGATCGCCGTCGCCGCAAGTCTGGCCGTTACGCCGGCGTTGTCCAGCCTCGGCAATCGCGTCGCACGGCGCCTGGCGGAACGTGATCTGAGCGCCAAAGACAATGTTTCTGCATCTACGAAAGTGGCGCCGGTGGTGATTTTCGGCATGGGTGAAGTAGGTCGGCGCGTGGCCGATGCGTTAGGCGCGCACGCTATCGACTACCTGGCGGTAGAGATGGACCACGATCGTTTCGTACGCGCCGAGGCTGACGGTTATCCGGTTGCCTACGGCGATTTGGCCGACTTGCGGTTGGCCGAGACTCTGGACATGGCGGATCGACCGACCGCGGTCGTGACGATAAATCGGTATGAGATTTCACGCGATTTGACGCCGACATTGCGTGAGCGCTATCCCAATTTAAAGCGCTTTGTCGGTGTCGACACCGACGCCGATCGGCACCGTTTCGACAAACTCGGTATGGTCGCAGTCGTCAATCGCAGCGTGCCCAAAGGCATTGATCTTGCCGCCGCCGTGCTGCGCCAGCATCAGGTTGCCGACGCCCGTATCGAGGCCTGGATGCGACGCCAGCAGGATGAGGCGCTACACGCCGAGTCGGATGTGCCGGCACCCGGGGTGGCTGCCTGAGCGGAAGCCGACGTCGCGGCGAGCGGCGCCGGCCCGGGCTTGGGCGTCAATCCAGCGCGCTGTCAGGTTTTGCGGGAATCCTGCTGTTGCGCAGTGCTCGGGCCGGGTTCGGAAGTGCGCAACGGTTCACCGTTGTTGCGGTTGGTTTCCTCGTCGCTCGCGAGGCCTTTCTTAAAATCGCGGATGGCCGCGCCGAGGTCCGATCCCAGGTGGCGAACCTTCTTGGTACCAAACACCAGCAACGCAATCACTAACAACACGAGCCAATGCCAAACGCTGTCCAAGCCCATAATCAACCTCGATAATTTCTGCGCCTATGCGCGCGGAGCGTAAACGCGCGGATGCATTGTCAGGCGCGTGGCATAGCGCTCCAAGCAAGCACGAGAATCAACCGCTAACGCATGCGTATTGCGGATGACACCGTCGTCAAAACACGGCCGTGCGTGATACCTGCCGGCGAAGCTCAGCACGCCCAGAATAGTCCATTTGCGCGGCGAGAGCCATCCCGAACCGGTCGGCGCGCCGGCCGCCGGCGTCTATATTTTCCGCGTATCCCCTCGTCATGACTAGGGGCTCGTCGCTCCGCAAAATTTTGCGGATACACCGGATACCTTCTTCGCCCTATCACCAAGTAGCAAGCACCGCGCGGACGCGCCCGGGCGCTCTGGGTCGCTATTGCTCACTTACCAGGGCACGGATCTGGCCGCGCAGAAAGTCGTTTTCTTCCTCCATCATATCGGTGCAGAATTTGAGTTCTCGCGTCGACAGCCGCAGTTGCTCGATCGGTTCACCGAGCACGTTTTTGATTGCCGCGGCGTCGGAATTTTCCGCTAATATGTGCTCGAGTCGGGCGATTGCAGCGAGCTGCTGATTCAGTATCTGCGCCATATCGACGTTTTCGGAGTCATCCGGGTCGCGGGTGGCGGAAGCCGGCTCGACCTCAGTGGCGCTATCATGCGCCTGCCCGCAATGTACGCATAGGCCGAGATGCAAATCGCGCCACCAGTTGGGAGCAAGATCGGTCGTATCGAGCGTGGCGCGCTCAAGTTCGAGGTAGGCGAGTCGTAAGTTGGCGCTGCGCCGGCTGTCGGCGTCCAATGTATCTTCTGCCAGCGCCGCCCGCATATGTCCCGAATGCTCACGAAAATAACCGCCTACGGTAGGCTGTCGGCGCAGCCGTGCCAACTGCGCGCGCGTTCTACGAAGACGCGCCATCCACACCGCCAGCAACACGCAGACGATCAATAGCGCCTGCACCATTAGGGCGAATTCGAGCGTACTGATCTCGACCATAGAGGGTCCCTCACTTTCTATAGGCATTCAGACTATAGCGTAACTACGATCGACGTCGAATCTGTTGCTGCGGGCGGCTACCGATTCCCGTACATTTCTCTTCCGCGCGCATTCGCCGTATGCTAACAAGTCAAGATAAACTATTGTGCCGACGCTGTGAGCGATCAGTGTCGGCAGCTATATATACGGAAAAGGAAACAGTATGAGCGCACTAAGGCGTCGCGCGCCGTTGCCGGCGATCGTGGTGGCAAGCGTATTCTGGTTGCTCGTGGGTGTGGGTTGCGGAGTCTTGCTTGATCGACAGATTCAACCCAGCGAGGCATCGAGCAGGCAACCAGGCCCGGATTATTCGCTTATCTCGCAGGCGTGGCGACTGATCGACCGCAATTATGTCGATCGTGACAAGCTTGACTCCACGCCCATGACCTACGCGGCCATCAGTGGCATGGTCGACGCGCTTGGTGACACCGGACACAGTACCTTTCTTACGCCGCGCATGGTGCGCGAGAACAAGGAAGCGCTGGATGGGCATTTCGCCGGTATCGGCGCTGAAGTGCGCATGCAGGAAAAGCAAGTGGTGATTGTTGCGCCGATGGACGGCTCGCCGGCTCAACGCGCCGGCCTCAAGCCCGGTGAGTTTATTGTCAAGGTAAACGACAAGGCAACAGCCGGGGAGAGTCTGCAACACGTGGTCGATCGCATTCGCGGCCCGGCCAATACTGCGGTCAAACTATCGTTGCGTGAGCCGCACGGGGATCGTATCCGCGAGGTAACATTGGTGCGTGCGGAAATTGACGTCCCCAGCGTGACCTGGGCCTTGATCCCCGGCACGCGGATCGCCGATGTACGCATTAGTTCATTCAGTAAAGATACCGCCGAGCATTTAGCACGTGCGTTGCGCAGTGCACGCGCCGGCCACGCGCAGGCGTTAGTGCTTGATCTGCGCAATGACCCCGGCGGCTTGTTGAGCCAAGCAATCGATGTCGCCAGCCAGTTCCTGCGCGACGGTTATGTATTGCTGGAGAAAGACGCGCAAGGAAATGTGCGGCCGGTGGCCGTCCGCAACGATCGCGATGAGTTCGCCCTGCCAATGGTGGTGTTGACCAATAGCGGCACCGCCAGCGCGGCGGAGATCGTCGCCGGCGCCTTGCGCGACCACGGGCGCGCCAAATTGGTCGGGCAGAAGACCTTCGGCACGGGTACGGTGCTGCGTGAGTTTCCGTTGCGTGACGGCTCGGCACTGATGCTGGCGGTCGAGGAATGGTTGACGCCGAAGGGGCAGACCATTTGGCACAAAGGCATCGCGCCCGACGTACGTGTGGTCTTGTCGGCAGATGTAATGCCGGTATTGCCCGACACGCTTAAGCATATGAGCGTGGCGGCTCTGGCCAAGAGCAAGGATACTCAGCTGCACGAGGCGCTGCGACTATTACAGGGTGCTCACGGTTCACCGCGCAGCGTTGGTCAACAGGCGGATGTTGACTGATCGAGCCAGTTGCGGCCCGGTCAATGCTGCAGTTCGGGGCGGTCGCGAAAATAGTCCAGCGCCTCGGGGTTGGCAAGCGCGTCCAAATTTTTGATCGTTTGGCCGTGCACGATCGCGCGAACGGCTAGCTCGACCAGCTTGCCGTTGCGCGTCCGCGGAATGTCGGACACTTGCACGATGCGGGCGGGAACATGCCGTGGCGATGTGTTGAGGCGTACCTGGTCGCGTATGCGTTTGATCAGGGCGTGATCGAGTTCAACGCCCTCGCGCAGGTGTACGAACAGCACCACACGTACGTCGTCTTGCCATGTCTGACCGATAACGACGCTTTCCAGTACCTCCGGAATCTGCTCGACCTGGCGGTATATTTCGGCGCTGCCGATGCGTACTCCACCCGGATTGAGGATGGCATCGGAACGACCATAGACCACCATACCGCCGTGCTCGGTGAGCGCAACATAATCGCCATGACACCACACCCCGGGGAAGCGCGCAAAATAGGCGGACTGATAGCGTTTGCCGTTGTCGTCATTCCAGAACTCCAGCGGCATGCTCGGGAACGGCCGCGTGCAAACGAGTTCGCCCTTGGCGCCGCGTATTGAATTTCCGTTGTCGTCGAACACCTGTACGTCCATTCCCAGGCCGCAACATTGCAGCTCGCCGCGCCACACCGGCAACGTCGGATTGCCGAGCGCGAAACACGATATGATATCGGTTCCGCCCGATATCGAGGCAAGGAGCAGGTCGGCGTTTATACGTTCGTAGACATAGTCAAAACTCTCCGCCACCAGCGGTGAGCCGGTCGAGAGGATGGTTTTCAATGAATCGAGACGATGGCTGTGCGCTGGCGCCAGATCGTGCTTTCGTATCGTGTCGATGAACTTCGCCGAAGTGCCGAATAGGTTGATTTGTTCTTCGTCGATGTAGTCGAACAGGGCGTCGGCATTGGGGTAGAAGGCGCAGCCATCGTAGAGCGCCAGCGTCGCTTCCGATGCCAGCGCCGACACCATCCAGTTCCACATCATCCAACCGCAGGTGGTGAAATAAAATACCGTGTCACCGGGTTGGATATCGGTGTGGAGTTGGTGTTCTTTCAGGTGCTGCAACAGCGTGCCGCCGGCGCCATGGACGATGCATTTAGGCGCACCGGTGGTGCCTGACGAATAAAGAATATAGAGCGGATGCTGGAACGGTAGCGGCGTAAATTCGATATCGGCCGCTGTATGCGGGGCCATGAAGCCGGCAAAAGTCTGTGCTCGTGGTATGGTAGCGAGGTCTGGCTCGGCGCCGACATAGGGCGCCACCACGATCCGCTCGATGGACGGAACTCGCGCGCTGACTTGCGCCAACGATGCCAGTGAATCGTAGCGCTTGCCGTTATAAAAATAGCCGTCGGCGGCGAAAAGAATTTTCGGTTCGATCTGCCCGAAGCGGTCAACCACGCCCTGTACGCCGAAGTCCGGTGAGCACGAGGACCAGATGGCGCCGATACTGGCCGCTGCCAGCATAGCGATGACGGCCTCCGGTAAGTTGGGAAGAAAACCCGCCACCCGATCGCCGGCGCATACGCCGCTGGCGCGCAGTTCCTGCGCCACTCGCGAAACCTGGTCATATAATTCGTGGAAACTGAGGCGACGGCGGACCCGGTCTTCGCCGCGAAATAGGATGGCGGTTCCGTGGTCGCGACGGCGCAGCAGGTTTTCGGCAAAATTAAGTCGCGCGGAGGGAAACCACGACGCCCCCGGCATCCGGTCGGCGCGTTCCAGAACCACATCGCCACGTGTGGTTGCGATGACGCCGCAGAAATCCCATACATCGGCCCAAAATTGTTCCGGTGATTGTACCGACCAGGCGTGAAGCGCAGCGTAGTCACGCAACTGGAGCGCGTGAGCGGTGTTTACATGCGCGCGGAAATGGCTGATGCGGGCGTTCGCGATGCGTTCACGGCCGGGTTGCCAAATCGGTTTGTGCATGCCCGCACCTCCGTTGCATATTATTGCCGGTCGACGTCACGAGTGCTGCGACGGCGTGCCGCTCCGACACTTTGCGCCGAGCCAATGGGCCCCGTGCGCGCGCCAAGGCGGCCGTCAGAGGCGCGCCACATGATTTCGATGGTATCGGAATTCGCCGGAATTTTCCTTCGCCGGCGCCATACCGCCTGACCATAGTGATGGCGCTGCCGCATCTTCGGCCAGATGTTCTATGCTTTGATCTGGGTCGAAACAAGGCCTAGGCTGTTCGCGGTAATCCGAAATTTCCGACCGCAACGCGGAGAATTCGCCCTTTATGGATGTATTCAGCGACCCGTTGATGCTTGCGCGCCTGCAGTTTGCCGTCACCACGATGCTGCACATCGTCTGGCCGGTGTTTACCATCGGCCTATCGCTGTTCTTGGTGCTGCTGGAGGCGTTGTGGCTGAAAACCGGCGACGTCGACTACTACCGTCATGCGCGCTTCTGGTCGAAATTATTCTTATTGAATTTCGGTATCGGTGTCGTGACCGGCCTGCCGCTGGAATTCGAGTTCGGCACCAATTGGGCGCCGTTCTCGCTCGCCGCCGGTGATTTTTTCGGCAACATACTCGGCTTCGAAGGCGCCATGGCCTTTATGCTGGAGGCGGGCTTTCTCGGCATCATGATGTTCGGTTGGCGCCGCGTAGCGCCGGCAATACATTTGTTTGCGACCTGTATGGTGGCATTGGGTGCATCGATGTCGGCATTTTGGATCATGTCCGCCAATGCGTGGATGCAAACCCCTGCCGGCGGCGTAATGGTGGACGGTAAATTCCAGGTGCATAGCTATGCGGCGGCCATCTTTAATCCCAATATGCCCTGGGCGGTGGCGCACATGTGGTTTGCCTGCATCGAAACCACATTGTTCGTGATTGGCGGCATCAGCGCCTGGTACGTGCTGCGCGATACGCATGTGCGTTTTTTTGCCAAGACATTTCGGTTGGCATTCGTCGTCGCGCTGGTGGTCGCACCGCTGCAGATTCTGCTCGGCGACGGCAGCGGCGTTTCGGTAGCCGAACATCAGCCGGCCAAGTTGGCTGCCATCGAAGGGCATTGGCAGACCAACGCACCGGGGCAAGGCGCGCCGTGGTCGTTGCTGGCGTGGCCCGACAAGCAGGCACAGGACAACGCCTGGAGTATCGAGATACCCAATTTGCTCAGCCTGATTACCACGCATAGCCTGCATGGTCAGGTTAAGGGGTTGCGCGAGTTTCCCGTTCAAGACCAGCCGCCAGCGCTACCGCTGTTGTACTACAGCTTTCGGTTGATGGTATTGCTCGGCTTTTTCTTTTTCGCGCTGGTACTGTGGACCTTGTGGTGTGGGCGCGGCGGCGGGTTGGGCGACGCGCGTATCGCCCGTCATCGGCGCCTGCTGCGTACGTGGGTGATGGCCATACCACTTGGTTACGTCGCCGTAGAGACCGGCTGGATCGTGCGTGAAGTGGGGCGTCAACCGTGGATAATATACGGCTTGTTGCGTACTGAACACGGCGCATCGCCGTTGCCGGCCGCGGCCATTGGCACCAGTCTGACCGCGTTCACGCTGATTTACTTACTCCTGGCGGTGGCGTTCGTGATATTTGCGCGCCGAATCCTATTTAAAGGACCCGATCTTCAGTTGACGCCGGCGCCGTCGCGCCAGCCGGTGACCATGGAGCCAGTCGACGGTGATGACCGCCGGCATGCGGAGTGAACCTGATGATGCCGGTACATCTATTTCTGAGCGATGTGTGGTACTGGATACTGGGCCTGTTGCTTGTGCTCTATGTGGTGCTCGACGGCTTCGACCTGGGCGTCGGTATTCTTTCCCTGTTCGTCGGCAGCGAGCAACGCCGCAGTGTAATGATGGCGAGCCTGGGCAGCGTGTGGGACGCCAATGAAACCTGGCTGGTGGTGTTCGGTGGAGCGTTGTTCGGCGCTTTCCCGGCCGCCTATGGCATCGTGCTGCACGGCTTGTATATACCGATTATGGTTATGTTGCTGGCGTTGATTTTTCGCGGTGTGGCATTCGAGTTCCGCGAGCACTCGCATGACAAGCGGCATTGGAACATCGCTTTCGGCGGCGGTAGCTTGTTGGCCGCCATCGCTCAAGGGTACGCGCTGGGCGCCGTGATCGGCGGCATCCCGGTAAGCGGGAACCAGTTTGCCGGTGGCGTTTGGCACTGGCTGTCACTGTACTCGAGCTTGGTGGCGGTGGGTGTCGTGTTCGGCTATGTACTGCTGGGCGCGACCTATCTCATACTCAAGACCGATGATCGGGTGCAGGGGCGCTGCCGCAGTGTCGCGCGCGGAGCCGCCTGGCTAACCGCGGTGGCCGGGGTGGCCGTGTCTTTGTGGACACCGCTGCGGTTCGACTATGTCGCTGAGCGCTGGTTCAGCTGGCCCAACATGATTTGGTTGGCACCGTTACCGATACTGGCAGCCGGGGCCTTTTACATGCTGTTGCGCGCGCTACGCCGTGGCTATGAGCATAGTCCGTTCCTCTGGTCGGTATGCATATTCTTGGCGTCCTTCGCCGGTTTGGCCGTGAGCTTTTACCCGTATTTGGTGCCGCCTACACTGACCGCCGCCGACGTTGCTTCGTCGCCCACCACATTGGCCTTCATGCTCACCGGAATCGGCATGTTGATCCCGATCATGCTGGTTTACAACGGCTATCAATACCTCGTCTTCCGCGGCAAGGTACGCGCCGACGACGCGGGCTATCATTGAACCCGCACCTGCGCGCGCTGCCGGCGCAGAGCCGCAAGCGGCCCGCGCGCGATGGCTTTAGCGCCAAATTTGTGACCTTTCTTCGGTTCAGGGTATTCCGGCCGGGCGCTTAGCCCGATAAGATGTCTGCAGGCGGGCACGCGAATCGGCCGCGTTCGCAACGCCGTCTGCTGTTGCCTATACCGGACAAGATAAGTGAGGCCTATGGATAACCGGCGCTATCCACGTTACCCGACCGACCTGACGGTGAACATACATATCGACGGCGGCCAGGATTTACAGGCGCGCGTGCGCAATGTTTCCTTCAGCGGGTTGGAGCTGGCCTGTGACCGCTGGGTCGCTGACCAACTGCTGCCACCCGGACACCAAGTGCTGCCGGGGCGCGCCACCGAGGTGCGGTTGACGTTGCATCTCGGCGAAGGAACCGTGGCTAGCCTGGGCGCGAGCGGTGAGATTATCGATGCCCGACGGCTATCGCAGAACGTCTACCACGTAGGGATAAATTTGCGCGAATTCGATGTTGGCGCGAAGACGGCATTCGAGCGTTACCTGCAGCGCTGTGCGGATAAATTCAAGTAGCGCTGGTTGGCCTGCCTGACGCGCCTCGAAAATTGCCGCCGCGCGCGGCCCCGCGCGCCATTCCTGGCCGCCAACCCCGGCCCGGTTTAGTCGCACACCGCGAGCTACGATCAGCGCCGGCCGCCACGCTCGGCGGCTTCGACCTAACGGTGCGCCAACGGGTTCGGATAGGATTTCCGCCCAAGCGTAACGCCGTCCACGCGATTGCCATAACGGCAGTCGTGCTTATGATATTTGGCTTTGGTTTGCGCCACGTTGCCCTTGAAGCGCGGGTCTTGTGGGCGTTCATGGCTGTTGACGTAGGCGGCCACGTCCCATGCTTGCTGCTCAGACAGGCTGTTCGGCTTGCCGAGCGGCATATTGGCGTGAATAAAGGCGGCGGCGGTGTTGACGCGATGCATGCCTGCGCCCCAGTTGTAGGAATCCTTGCCCCACAACGGCGGAAACACGTACTTGCCGTGCTGCTTGGTGCCGTGACCGTTGTCGCCATGACAAATGGCGCAATGGGCTTTGAATACCTGTTTGCCGCGCGCAAAATCGGGCTTCTCAGCGGCTTTACTGAGTTTCGGATAACCGCGGCCCTTCATCTTTGCGCCCACCGGCGCGCCTTTCGCCAGCCAGTAAAAATAGGTTTCCAGTGCCTTGATGACGTCGCCGTTCGCCGGCGGCGGGGCGCCATTCTCACTGTAGCGAAAGCAGCCTTGAATACGCTCGGCCATGGTGTTGACCATGTGATTTTTGCCGCGATAGGCGGGATAGTGTACCCACGCCGCCCACATTGGTGCGGAGTTGGCTAAGCGACCGCGGTCGATATGACAATTGGCGCAGTTCAAGCCGTTACCGACATACTTGCCACGCAACTGTTGGGTATTGACGAACAGATCTTCACCACGTTTGACCATTTTTCCAAACGCGTTGTTGGGAATTTCCTGCTCGCTCGGCGGGTGGAACGCGCTATTGCTCGCCGGCGTCGTCGACGCTTGGGTGGCGGCGTGTTCCGCCGCGTTGACGCTGGTGCTGATCAGCACCAGCGCCGCCAAAATCGTGGCCGCGTTCGTGATACGGGCGTGTCTGCTGTCGCTCATCGGATGTTTCTCCCTGGCTTCGGCGCCGCTGGAGGCCGCGGGACGCCGCCAATGCCGGTGCTGGTTGTTCATTTGGAATGGCTGGGCAGATGACTGGGCAGACTCTGCAGATATGCCGCGGCGGCCTTGATCTGTTTACTCGACAGCCGCTCGGCAACCGCTTTCATCAGGCCGTCGGGGTCGTTGCTGCGCTGGCCGGATTTCCAGGCCTCGAGCTGCGTCTCGATGTAGCCGGCATATTGGCCCGCCAGTGCCGGGAAGTGCGAACCGGCGCCGCGTGCACCGGGGCCGTGACACTGGACGCAAGCCGGAATTTTTTTATCCCAGTCGCCACGTAGTACTAACTGTTTGCCGAGCGCCGGTGGCGCCTGCTCCTTGCTTTTATCTGCGGAATTGCTCTTTAGCTTGCTGTAGTAGCTGGCGACGGAGTTGATCTCCTGTTTGCTCAACGCTTTTGCCATCGGTTGCATGACCGCGTTGTTGCGTCGACCGTCAGCGAAGTCGTGCAGTTGCTTGACGAGGTAGGCCTGGCTCAGGCCTGCCAGACGCGGATAACCCGCGGCGGCATTCCCGCTGCCGTCGGCGCCATGACACGACGAGCAAGGGGCGGCGCCGCGACCGTTGCCGCTGGCAGCAATGGTTTTTCCGGTGGCAGCGCCGGCGGCGGTTGGTAACGCCAAGATGATCGCCAGCGACAGCAGCCGCAGTTTGGACGAATTTCCCATGATATTTAGGATCCTTCCGGTGTGGCGTTGGTTGAACACGATACACTGCTTAAATCATAGCTGAATAATGCAACCACGCCCTATTGGGCAGATCAGATACAAAACCGAAGGCTGCGGCTGTATCGTTTGCCTAGTCCGCATGCTCCCTGGGGTTGTGGCGATTGACGCCGGCAATATGCCGCCAAGTGCAACCGGGAGCCAATCGCGTATGCCATGCAAAGCGGTCCGAACCGATTACGCGCCTACTACAGAAACATTTGCACACACAGTGCCGGCGCGCAAGGCCAACGCGGCATCGCGCGACGCGTCGGTGCGTACGGCACACGCACCGTGCGGTAAAATCGGACTTGTAATCAGTGTAATTTAATTTCCGGCTTTAGGCCGCGGCGTAGGCGATTGGCAAGATTCTGCACCATCGTACGTAACCAGCCGTGTAACGCGATTTGGTGCATCTGATACAGCGAAAGATACGTCAACCGTGCGAACAATCCGGAAATCATGACGCTGCCGGTCAGGTGGCCCATCAGCTGACCGACGGTGCTATATCGGCCGAGTGAAATCAGCGCACCGTAATCGCGATACCGGTAGGGCGAAACCTGGCGCCCGCTCAAGCGTCGTGTCAGCGTCCGCGCCAGATAGGACGCTTGTTGATGCGCGGCTTGAGCCCGCGGCGGCACCAGTTCGTCGTTGTCCATAGAGCATGCCGCACAGTCGCCCAGCGCGTAGATATTGTCGTCGCGGCTGGTCCGCAGCGTGCGGTCGACAATCAACTGTTGGCTATGGTTGGTTTCGAGGCCATCCAATTGGCGTAAAAAATCGGGTGCTTTGATACCGGCGCACCAAATTTTTAGTGCCGCCGGAATAAACTCCGCGCTGGCCGTACGCACGCCGTCGGTAGCGACACTGACCACGCGTTCGTTGGTGTAGATGCGTACCCCAAGCGCTTCCAGACGCGCATGCACGGCTGACGAAACGCGCTCGGGAAGCGCGCCCACCAAGCGCGGCGCGGCTTCGATCAAGTGCATGTGAAAATTCTCGTCGGGTTTCATTTCCTCCAACCCGTAAGCGGCGAGGCGCCGGGTCACGCAATGCATTTGCGCGGCCAATTCGATGCCGGTGGCGCCGCCGCCGACAATTACGACATCGAGTTGGCCGGGCCGGATGGGCGCGCCCTGGCTGTGAGCGCGCAATAGGGAGCCGAGCAAATGCTGCTGAAAGCTTTGCGCCTCGCGGGTGGAGTCGAGAAACAGGCAGTGTTCGTCGACGCCTTCGATGCCGAAGTCGTTGCTGACACTGCCGACGGCAAATACCAGGATGTCATAGGGGAAACTGCGGCGCGGCGTAATTTCCAGACCGGCATCATTGTAACTCGGCGCCAGCCATACTTGGCGCGCGGCGCGGTCCAAACCGTCGACACGACCTAAACGGAAGCGAAAATGGTGCCGGCGAGCCTGCGCCAAGTATTCGATCTGGTGCTCACCGACGTCGAGTGTACCGGCCGCAACCTCGTGCAGTAGGGGTTTCCAGATGTGCGTCCAGCCGGAGTCGATTAAGGTGATTTGAGCGCGCTGCCTGCGCCCGAGGCGGTTGCCAAGCTTAGTCGCCAACTCGAGGCCGCCGGCGCCACCGCCGACAATGACGATCCTGCGAATATTATCGTTGGTCACGCGCGAGCCGGTCTCCGGAGGCCTCGATTTCGGGCCCGATCATAGCGTGCCAGGAAGCGTATGGCGAGAGCGGCAGTCGCGCGGTCTTCAACGCGGTCGCGCGCGGCTTGGTGCAGGTTTGCTACGCGCACGCCGGATCAAAACCGCGCCCATGACCGTTAGAGCCACGGCAAGGCCGGCGCCCAAGGCCAACCAAGTCTGCACTATGCCGAGTCGCGCCAGCATGGGTTCGATCTGATGGCCTAATGCGTAGCCGAGCCATGGGAACGTCACGGCCCAGGCAATGGCCGGCACGGAGTCGAGCACCAAAAAACGCCGGTGGCTGATGTCGGTCATGCCGAGCGCGAATGGCGTTACCGTGCGGAAGCCGATCAGGGCGCGATATCCCAGTGTCACCATGGTGGCGTGTCGTTCCAGCAGCGCCCGCGTGCGGGCGATACGCGCCTGCCAATGTGGACGCTTGCGCAGAAATCGGGTGCCTTGCGTGCGGCCGAGCAAAAAATAGAATTGGTAGGTGAGCACGGAGCCGAGCAGGGCGCTGGCGATCACCCAATCCAACTGCAAAATGTGGCGATAGGCAAGGAACCCGGCGGTCATCACCACCAGCTCGCCCTCAACGAACACGCCTAGCAGGACGGCCGCGTAGCCATAAGTGGATAAAAACGTATCGAGGGTCACGCCCGAATCTCGTGTAAAATACGTGGTCTATCTATTGTAGCTGGCGCGGGGAGCACTTGTCTTGCCGCAGTCAACCGTGCGACGACTCGGCCGACTCCAGTTTGGCCACTGCCGCCTCGACCCAGTCTATCAACTCGTTCCAGCATTCCCGCTCGCCGCCGCGTTGCAGGGCAAGCTCATGCACGCCCTTGCCTTGGTGGGCGGCGGTAACGTAATGCTGGGAATCCCGTACCGTGGTGGCGAGTGGGATATCGAGCGTGTGCAGGTAGCGTTTCAGGTCTTGCCACGCGGCCGTATTGGTGCGTACACGATTGGCGATCATGCCAATATGCACGTGCCGTGTCTGGACTTTGCCCAGACGCAAGAGGTCATGTACCAGGTCCGCGGTGGCGCCCATATCCATTGGTGACGGCAGTACCGGGATGAGGACGACGTCGGCGTTGGCGATTCGATCAAGCAACTGCTGGCGCTCGAGCGCGGCCGGGGTGTCGACTACGATCCGGCGTATGGCATCGGGTATGCGTTGTTGATATGTGCGCGTCATGCCCGTACTTGGACGCGCAAAAGCGGCGACGCCGTGGATTTCGGCCAGCGGCGCGGTACGGTTTCGCAGCCAGCGCATACTGGCGCCAAGTGGGTCATAGTCGAACAGCGCCGCGCGGCAACCGAGCGCGGCATAGCGGCTCGCGAGGTTGGTGGCCACCGTCGTTTTGCCGCAGCCGCCTTTGGGATTCATGATCACCACGCGGCGCACCGGACCGGTAGCCGTCATGGCATCTACGTGAGTATCGTGATGAGTTTCAATCATAGCGCCTCGGGCGCGGACTGCGTATTTCTTGGGTTAGTAGGGGCCTGTCGGACTTAGGCGATCGTAGCGAGGGAAAGCGAGTTTGAGGCGAAATATTCGATCGTCCGGGAAGAATAACCGTCGCTATTTGGCGAGAAGGATCGAACACATTCGGTCAATATGGCTTCTCCGCAGTGGATCAGGCCGGGCAGGCTGTTGAAAAACCCTTGTGCGACGGCGCCATGCGGTGTTGGGGAACGGCTCAAAGCGTTCATTTACCGATGTGAAATCGGCACCGTTTCGCCGTTCTCCGCCTCGTGTGGCATCCATTGAAGACCTTTTCAACAACCCGCTAAGTCCGAAAAACTTCTGGGCTGCATACACCATAACACGGCTTACGTGCCTTGGGCAGCGCCGACCTCCAGGGAGAAGTGCAGCGGCACGGGCATGCCAACGATTTAGTCATGGTTCGCAGTGGCGCCGATCGTGCGGTTGTAACCTATACGCGCATTCCTCGCAATAGGCATTTTCGTCGCCGCGATCGCGCTGCCTGCGGTGCGCGCGCGCCGGTGTGGGTCGCCGTCACGCACATATCGAATTACGGCGGATGTCAGACGCAGCTACGCGCAAGCGTTTGGCGCCGACCTTCGCCGTTTACGGGGTGAATGGCCGACAGGTCTCGTGGTGTGATGTAAAACGCGTGCATGAGCCGGCCCGAAGCGATATCGGAGCCGGCTCATGCACGCCGCCGGCAAATCGTTTGCCGGCGGTTGAGGCTATTTTTTCGAATGACCGAGGTCGTGTTTGTTGTATTTGGTTACCGGCTTTATGGCGTCGCTGCTGCCACCGGCAATATAGGCGTAGCCCTTGTTCTGCCAATACGCCAGTGCATAGGGGCCCGCCGGTATGACATGCACAAAGCCGTGCAGATCGCCCGGCTTGAAGCCGAGCGCGGCGGCGTCGTTGCGGCAGATTTCAAAACGTACACCTTGTTGGGCAAAGCTCGCCGCCCTGTCGACGATAGCTTTGTATTTTGCGTAATTTTTCTTCGCCCAAACCACTACCTCCGGGCCGTGAGAGACCACCACAACCTTGATCGGTTCCACTTCCTTGGGACCGAAGTCGTTGGTGGCGCGTAGCAGCGCGGCGAGAAAGTTCATGGAGATGGCGACCTCCTTCGGATCTTTGAACGACCAGTCCCAGACGACCTTGAGCTGTTTCAGTGAATCGATATCGCCGTAACTGGAAAAGGTCGCCGAGCCGTATGGCGCATTGTTGTTTGACGCCGCCAGTGCGCTCGCGCCGGTCAGCAAGAGCATCAGGCCGAGGGCGGTATACGATCTATGGTTGGTTCGCATGGCAATCTCCTACTGACTATATTGGGGGTATCGTCCTTGGCACGGTAATACTCTCCAAGACGGCGGTTCTCCAGTGCAGCGCCTGCACTGACTGCGGAAAAGATGCCATCGGATGAGTCGAGAGCGGGCAGCGGCCGGTAACCGGCGTGGCCCTACGGGTACTATATATCCCTTAGGCTCGACGGGGAATCCGGTCGATGAAATTGACGCGAGTGCCCTCGCGGCGACTGCGCTCCGGCCCGTTTCTTGCCGGCTGCGGGCATGCTGCGGCGCCCTCCGGGTCGGCGCGCGATGGCGCTGCGCGGTTGGCGTAACGTCGTCACTGCCCTGTACACGCGGCCTACTGCGGTTATGATACCGCCAGGTGGAGATGCCGTGCCGGTTCACGACCGTGTTTTAGGGGGAAGTACGAGTGTCTAAGTTTATACGGGGCGCGCACACGACCGCGCGATTACGCCGAACAGAGGCGCTTGTCGTCGATCGCAGTGGTGCGCGCTGGTGCGGCGCGATGACGTTCGCATGAGCGCATTCGTCATCCACGCGGCGACGGTGTTTATGGGCTTCTTTGCCATCATGAATCCGATCGCCAATACGCCGGTATTCGTCAGTTTGACCGCCGGTGACGACCCAGGCGCGCGCCGCGCGGTGGCCCGTAATTCAACCTTGTTGGCATTTGCGATCATTTTTGTATTCTGCGTGGCCGGCAAGTTGATCTTCGACGTGTTCGGCATCACCTTGCCGGCACTGCGAATCACCGGTGGTGTAATTTTATTCTTGATCGGATTTCACATGCTGCAGGGCGAGGCGTCGCCGGTTCACACGCCCAGTGAGGAGGATGCCCAAAAGAGTCTCGAAGCGGAGTTGAGTGTCGCCATTTCGCCGCTCGCGGTACCGATTCTGGCCGGGCCAGGCACCATCACTACGGCCATGAACTATTCGGCTAGTGGCGGTATTGCGGGATTGCTGATTACGCTTGGCGCGTTCGCCGTATTGTGTTTGTTATCGTATGTGTTGTTTATTGCCGGCCAGCGTTTTGTCGAATATTTCGGTGAAAATGCGGTCAAAGTCATCACGCGATTGATGGGCATGATCCTGGCGGCGATTGGCACGCAGATGCTTATCGGCGGCATCTATGGCGCGATTCATCAATTTCACTAGCATGCGGTGTCCGGCCACTGCCACCCGTTGTCTTGCGCGGCGTCGGCCCCGGCCGCCTATTTGCATTTACCAACGCGACGGCCGGCGAGTGTCTGCGTGATCTGCATGGGACCGCTGGCAACGTCCTGCATGTTCATCTTCATTTGTCCGTGGTAAGTGTCACCCGCATAGCTGATCGATCCCGAGCCATCGCTGTTCATGCCTGTGCCCTTGCATTCGACGCGCCAGGTCACGGTGTTGCCGGTTACTTTCTTATCCAGTACTTTGCACTCCTTGCCGCGCTGCTGGGTCTTCGGCACCAGATCCTCCTTGCGTACACAGTAGCGATGTTTCATCGGTGGGATGGTGACCGGCATGCCTGGCATTTGTGTGTTGACGGTGACCTCCCATAGGCCGGGTTTGACGTTCGGTGCAGCATCCGTGGCCGGCATGATAAACAGCATGCCAAGCGCGCCGGCGAGTAACGCATAATTCTTGGTAGGCACAATACCCCCCTTTGTTGTGTGATGACGGCGCTGTGACCTGGGTATTGTTGCCTATCGCGCGCCGGCTTGCACGCGGCTAACGCGGGGGTCGACTCGACCGCGCTCGACGTCGGTGCCTGGGAGCCAACGGGCGATCATGGGAACACCGACGACCGCGCCGGGCGCGGCCGGAACCTGTCGGTCCCGGCCGGCTTTGCGGCTGGTGCTCTGAGCTACTGGCGCAGGCCGGGTGCGTTGACCTTCAGTCCGTTGCTCATGTAGGTATGAAAGTATTCCAATGACACGTACTCGTCCGATTGTGCTTTGAACGGCGTAGCCCGCACCTGCTTGTTACAGCCTTCATAACGCCGGTGCAATGTGCCGAGGCCGCCGGTGGTGGAGGAATCACCGGCCGCCCATTTCTTGCGCCACACGGGAAAGTGCGTGACTTGACCCAACGCCGGGCTGAGTAGATCGGCGCGAATATGGTTGCCGGCGTTGTAGACATGGCAATCAGCGCAAGAAAAATTGAGTTGTCCTCGTTTGGCGTAAAAGTGGTGTTTGCCGCGCTCGTATGCAGCCAGCGCGCGTTCGTCATTCGGCACCACTACATGGATCTTTTTGCCGCGCGAGATGAAGCCCATATAGGCTGAAAGGGCCGCGATTTCGCCCTTTTTCCACCCTAGAGGCTGTTCACCGTTGCTGCTACGACAGGCATTGATTGCGCCTTCCAGTGTGATGACCTTGCCGCTGCCGGCGTCAAAGTGCGGATAGTTCTGGCGAACACCGCGGTTGCCGTGAAAACAACTGGCATAGGTCTTACCGTTGGCAAACGGTGTGTGGAATAGCTTTTTACCGAGTGCCACGGCATCCTCGTAGGGTGGCGAAAACGATTCGAACTCCTCCCAGGCAGCACGCCGATCTTTATCCAGTGCGTAGACACCATTGACGTAATCGTTGAACGGGACGGTGGGAAACCGCTGCTTGAAGTACGATCTGAATGCGGCTAGATCGCCTTCAGGTGTTGCGGACGCAAGCGATGGCGCAAGCGATATTGCCACCAGCGTCGCCGATAATACTAGTGTATTCATGTCAATTCCCCTCTTATGCGGTCGTGACCTCTAGCGGGTTGTTGAAAAACCCTCGGGCGGCGCCATGCGGCGTTGAAAAACGGCTCAAAATGCTCATTTACTGACGTGTAAACTGCGCTTTCTCGCCGTTTTCCGCCTTGTCTGGCATCCACCGGAGACTTTTTCAACAACCCGCTAGTGGGCATCACGTACATAATCTGCGCCGAGCGAACCGGGTGTGCTTACCGAGCCCGTTTGCGCAGTCCATGCAACAGCCGGTCGGGTCGTGGTCGCGCGTCACATGCCGATTTCTGCACCGGTAATCACCGCCATGACCCGACGGCAGCGGCCGATTTAAGCGCCAGTTCGGCCGAAGTGGTGTTGTCTTGCTTTACGCGCAACTCATTAAAAAGCATCGACTAGCCAGGCGCGGGTGGCAAACCATAATTCGGGTTGTGTCCATAATCGTTTGCGATGGTCGCGTGCTGGAGGTGGGGTCTACGAGAGCCTGGTTTGCAAGGTCGACGCCAAACTGTGTACGCTTGGGCCGACCGAAGCGGGGCCTTGCGCCCCGTTTTTTTCTGGGCGCCACCGCGCCGCCACGCACAAGGTCAGTATCGTGGACTTCGACGCAACCCGTTCTAAGACCGGCACAGCGTTGGCCGGCCGCCTCGATGAGTTGCGACGGGGCCAGTCGGCCGACACGCTCGAGCCATTCGCCAAAGCGTATCTTGGCATGTTTTTGGAGATCGATGAGCAGTTGGAGCCGGTCGAGCGTGTGCGCCTGCTTGCGGCTGCGCCAATCGCCGACGCGCTACTGCAAGGTTTTGTCGCTACGCTGTACCGCCCGGATCTGCCGACCCCGGCCGAGATCGGGCGTGCGCTGCGCGATAATCAACTGCATGCGGTCGGTTATGTCGTGCTGGCCGGTATCGATCACTACTGTTCCGGCGCGGCCGACGATGTGCTGGCGCTGCCGGCGCGCACTTTATCGTCGGCGTTGTGCCTGCATTTCGCCAATACGCCCAACCGGCGCGATCGGTGGGCGGCGCGGATCATCAGCGAGCGTGCCGATATCGCCGCCGACGCTTTCATCGAGCTTTGGCGCGAAATGCTGACGGAATCCACCGACTATCTGCCGGGCTTGGGTTATATGCTGACCGCGGATTTTGCCGTACCGGTGTTGTCGCGCGTGTTGCCGATGTTGTTGCGACAATGGACTAGCTGCAATCCGGCCGTGCAGCGTCGATTGCTGGAAGCTGCCTTGTGCCAGCTCGAGCACGAGGATTTGCTCAATCAGGCGCGCACGGCGTTGGCGTCCAATACCGATATGGCGGTGAAAAAGCGCGTGTATTGGTTGGCCACGGCGTTTTTGTTGGCGCCTGAAGAATTCGCCGCCCGGCTTGCCGACTATGCCGGCCGGTGGCGCGAAAAGACCTTGCCGTTACTGGACTTCACCGTCGGCGTACTGTCGGGCTCCGAGCGGCCGCTGCGACTGCCCGCGACCGCGCTGGGTCAACTCGTGCGTATCATCGCGCCGACCTTTCGGCGCAATGAGCATCGTAACGGCGGCCTCGATGCCGCCTCGGCGCAGGTGCTGTGGCTGTTTGATTTATTGGCGCGGGATCACAGTCAGGAAGCGATCGAGGCGGTGCGGCAACTGCGCAAGGCGCGCGTGTTGCGGATGTACTCCGATGCGCTCGACGAGGTCGAACGCCGCCAACGCTCGTCGACAGCATAACCGTCGCGTTACGTCCCGGCGTCAGTGTCCCGCCAGCGTATATAAGCCGTCGCGATCGATCGCATCCAGGCTCAACAGGTACTCCAGGCTGGCGCCTGTACGCAGGAGGCCGATGCCTTTCTGGTACGGCAGCGTCCCCGCTTTCTGAATGACCCGCTGACCGTCGAGTGACAAGGCGAAGTCGACGAATCCTTTGAGCGCCGGGTGTTTTGCGTAATCCGGTGGCGCGACTAAAAATAGAATGCGATAGAGCAGATACTTACCGGATTTCAGCGTTGCCATGGTCGGATCAATGCCGTTGAGTCCCAGCATGCGCACCTTGCGGTGGCGGCTGCTGCTGATGCCGCTGACGGCCAGACCGTACGGATCTTTTTCTATCGCTTTTTCGATTTTTCCCGATGAGCCCAATACGATGGCGTCGGTCGAGAATGCCTGATCGGCGTTATTGAACAACTGCTGGCGTAAGGTCAGTCCAACACCGGAAATCTTGCCTTTACGCACGTACAGGTTGATGGGATGGTCCAGCTTCGCGCCGAGCTGCTTCCAATTGGTGATCTTGCCGGTGAGGACTCCGCGCAGCTGGTCCATGGTGATGGACGGCAATGCGTTATTGTCCTTATGCACGATCACTACCAGGGCATCCCAGCCCATCGGGATGATGCGAATATTGCGCTCCGCGGCGTCGACTTTGACGGCGCCGTCTTTGCGCCGATGCACCAGCGGCAGACGGCAACTTCCGCCGAGATCACTTTGCTTGTCGGCGACCTGACGTAGACCCTTGGTGGCGCCGCCGCCTTCCAGATCGATCTTGATGCCGGTGCGTTTTTGGTAGGCGGCGGCGAGATCCTGCATGAAGCCGCGTTTGGAGATGCCGCAGCCTACCCACTTGATGTGTTGCATGTCCGCCAAGGTGGGGGCGGCGCTGGCGCGTGCGGCGCCGGACAAACCGGCCGCGGCAATGGCCGCCGCCAGTAAAATTTTTAGTCCCCTCGTCATGAAAATTTCCCTCATGGTGGCATACCACCGTGTCCGGCGTGGTAATTTCGGTGTGCCCGGAAACGGGCGCCGGCAGCCACGCAAGTTATTGTTCCATACTGTGTAGCGGCCTCTGACGCCGGTACTTTATAGGGCGCGTTGCGGCGGCCGACACGGCCATCACGCCGCGCCCGCCGAGGGTGGTGCGACGACCGCAGGCGAAAACGGCATACTCGTGCGAGGGTGACCGCGCGGCCTGGATTGTCGCTATAACTATATGAAAAATAAATTAATTTATCGAATGTTCAGGGGCAGGCTGGCGGCCGTAGAATATATCTGACCCGGCGATTGAAATTTACCGTAGGTAGGCGGCACGCAAAGATGCCAAAATCGGCCTAAAGTCGTCAGCGTCACGGGGCCGTGATGGCGGCGGAGCATGGGAGTCAACATGTTCAAGGTCAGCATGCATCATCATCTCCTGGCGCCGACGGGTCCAACCGCCCCGGCTGCGTTTCATGCCTGGGTGACGGCGTTGTGTGCGCTCTTGTTGGCCGCCATGATCATCTATTTGGGGGTCTTGTCGCATGCCAGCACCAATCTGGCCGGCCTTCGGTTCCCGGGCGAATCGGCCGGCCGCATACTGGATCGACATCTCGAGTTTTACGAAGGCTACGCATCCGTGCCGTCTTGGCAGCGCGGCTTGTTCGCGGTTTTGTTTGGCGCGCGTGACAAGGTGCAAGCAGACGTGATCCGGTCCTACCGCGAAGTACTCGGTTATTTCCACCAGCAGCCCAAGGACGCCACGCCGTGGGCGCTGTTCAATACACGCGCGCGATTGTTGGTGAGCTTGGCCGAGAGCGGGCAAAAGGCGCAACTGGAGGCCGAGTTGAGGCGCCCAAGCGGCTCGCTCGATGATGATATGTTGCGCGACGCCGTGCGTTTTGCCTATAGCGGTGACGCCGGCAACGCCAGTGTGGCAGACATTTTCTACGGTGTGCGCTTGTTCCCGCTCGGTTGGGCGGCGGATCGCATCGACCTGCGCGTCTCGCAACGCCTCGGCTACCGTGATCGTGAGCGGTCCGTGCAACGACGTCTGTTGGCCAACGGCCAACGCTGGCGTGATCGCGTGCTGTTGTTGGTCGCCGCGGTGGTGAGTGGCTTGGCGCTCGGCGCGTGGTTTTGGTGGCGCGGTGTGCCGACTCGAACGCACGCATGGTACGCCGCAGCGTTGCACCGGCCTTGGTCCGTCAGCGAAGGCTTCGCGGTATTGGTGCGCGTAGGGCTGCTCGGTATGCTGATTTCAGCCGCCTTACACATTTTCGCCGGCGCCTATTTTCAGCCCGGTGTGTTTATGTTGTGGAGCACCTTGTTCGCATCACTGCCGATGGTGTGGTTGACGCATCGATGGTTGTTAAGACCGCGCGGTTGGTCGTTTGCCACCGCATTCGGCTTGACGCTGCGCCGTATGCCATGGACGAACGTGATCAAGGCCGCGCTCGCCATATTGTCGCTGGAGTGGGCGGGCACGCTCGTCATCGCGTGGCTCGGCTGGCAGTTCGGATTGACGGCGCACTGGTCGGCGGGACTACAAGAGCGGGCGATCTTCGGGCCGTGGCAGACGGCGGCTCTGGGCGGCATCAACCTGGTGCTTTGGGCGCCGCTATTCGAAGAGCTGGGTTTTCGTGGCTTGGTATATGGCAGCCTGCGTGCGCGCTTGAACCCGCGTGCCGCCATCGTAGCCAGCGCGGCGTTGTTCAGTGCACTACATTTGTACTCGATGATCGGTTTTCTATCGGTGTTCTGGAGCGGCGTAGTGCTGGCCTATTCATACGAACGTTTTCGCAGCCTGTTGCCCGGTATGTTAGTGCATAGTATCGGCAATCTAATCGCCATGAATACGGTGCTACTGTTTTATCGGTAGCGTCCGGCGGCCGGTGTTGACTGCTGTTACTGCGCGCCGGCCATCAGTGGCGCCAGTTCACCATCCATATGTAGCTCGGTCAGTTCGGTGAAACCACCGATCCAGCGTCCATCGATGGAAATTTGCGGCACGGTGCGTGCGTGTTTGGTCACCTCGAGCATCTCCGCAAGTCCGCGACGATCCAGGTCAACGCGCACTTCCTCATAGTCGATGCGCCATTTGTTCAGCAGGCTCTTGGTTTTTTCGCAAATTGGGCAAGTGCCGGTGCTGTAGATCTTTACGCGTGCCATATATTGTTGGTCCCAGTGTCGATCCCAGTGTCGATCCGGGTGTCTGTCCCGGCGCCGTGGCCAATGCCCGACTGTGTACGCAGCATAACAACTTTTGTGCCGCCATACGGTATTGCCTATCATTGACGCTACCCGCTGTGGCGCGTTGAACGGCCAAGCGCTACCGGTTGGACGCCGGCCACTACTCGTTATAATTCCCTACGCAGCCTGTTTCCTGCCAGAACCAATTCGTTGGATCTGCTGCCGGCCAAAGGAACCGTTTACATAATGGAAATTCTACTCGATCCGCAGTCGTGGCTGGCGTTCGTTACCTTGACCGCATTGGAAATCGTGCTCGGTATCGACAACATCATTTTTATCGCCATCCTCGCCAGCCGTCTACCGCAGTCGCGCCAGGCGCAGGCGCGGACCACCGGCCTGTTTCTGGCCATGTTTACGCGTATTGCGCTACTGTTGTCGATCACTTGGGTGATGCGCCTAAGCGCGCCGCTATTTTCGCTCTATAACATCGAAGTGAGTGGACGTGACTTGATTCTGATCGTCGGCGGCGTGTTCTTATTGGCAAAAAGTACGCTCGAAATCCACAAGAGTCTGGAAGGCGAAACGCACTCGCCGGAGGCGCAAGGCGGCGCCAGCTTTATTGCGGTGGTGTCCCAGATTGCTGTTCTCGACATCGTATTCTCGCTGGATTCGGTCATAACCGCCGTCGGCTTGGCCGACCACGTCGCGATCATGGTCGCGGCCATCGTGATCGCGGTATTTGTCATGATGGCGGCGGCCGGCAGCATCAGTGCGTTCATCGAGCGCCACCCGACGTTGAAGATGCTGGCCCTGAGTTTTTTGATTCTTATCGGCGTTGCCTTGGTGGCCGAGGGCGTCGGGCTGCATATACCCAAGGGCTACATCTATTTCGCCATGGCGTTCTCGGTCGGTGTCGAAATGCTCAATCTGAAAATCCGCAAGCGTCGCGATAACGGCGCGCGCGCAAAAAAAACAGTGGTCAAATCGGCCGGCGACGAAAACTAGCGGCGATTTTTCGATGATGCCGACACCTACTCACGGCTGCGCGCGCTGCCGGGCGGGCGGCCTGTAGCCCCACCGCGTGCTGTAGCCGGGGCCGGGGCGGTCGAACCAGGTACTGTTTGCGCCGCGACCACGCCCTGTAACGCGCCACATAAATTGCGACAGTCGGACATTTAGATTACGACGCCTAAAATCCGCTGAAAAGTGGCATCGTAACGGCATTTTTAGGCGCCTGATCCGCGTGTTCGTTCCATATCAGGAGCTCCTTGGCAGGCACTCCTTCGCCGCCTCCAACCGTATAGCTAATATCCACCTCCTCCATATGTAGTCCGCGGAACGCCGCACGCATTTCGGGGCAATCATTCACTGAGATCACCATCGCCTCGTCGATGGAGGCTGCCAATTGCCCCATCTCGCTATATTGCTCGAGGCCGAAATCAACGCCGTATCCTTCGGTTCCCCAGTAAGGCGGGTCCAGATAAAACAGCGTATGCTCCCGATCGTATTTTCCCACCATCCGTTGCCAAGGTAGGTTCTCTATATAGGTCGATTGGAGCCGCAAGTGGGCTTGGCTTAGATCCTCCTCGATCCTCAGCAGATTCAGCCGCGGCGGCGTGGTGGTCGCAGTGCCAAACACCTGGCCGTCGACCTTACCGCCGAATGACAACTTCTGCAGGTAGAAAAATCGTGCCGCCCGCTGGATATCTGTCATGGTTTCCGGCGGCTTGGCTTGCTCCCATTCATAGACTTTGCGGCTGCTCAGGGCCCACTTAAATTGTCGTACAAACTCTTCTAAATGGCATTTAATGACACGGTAAAGATTGACCAACTCACCATTGATATCGTTAATCACCTCGACTTCCGATGGGTGCTTCATGAAATACAAGGCTGCAGCGCCCGCGAACACCTCGACGTAGCAAGTATGGACTGGGAATCGATTGAATATCCGGTCAGCGAGCCGACGTTTACCCCCTATCCAAGGGATGATTGGTTTCGACATGTGGGCCTCATTCTTATGATTTATGGTAGGCTCCCCGTGCTGCGTCGACGTAGCGGGGGGCCTTGCTTGGCTCACAGTGGCAACCTCACCGTGGGTCGGGGTCCGGCGGGTGTTACAGCACCCACCGGTCGCCCCTTTTTCTCATCTGGTCACATCACAATCGCCCGTGCTGTACGATGACATTAAAGAGGGTTTGATCGCGCAGCAAGGCGATCGCCTAATCGTATCGTTATGCGGCGCCCAAGGAGTGTGCGGCGCTCCCAGCCGACCGATGCCATCCCGATTTTCCGCAGGGCATCTAAAATTGCCCGAGCCTCAGCCTTGGTAGGTGCGCCGGGAGCCGCCATGAGTTCCGCATGCTGACCCTCGATCTGGGCAACGCATGCCCAGCGATATGGGTCGCCGAAACCACCGGCCTCGTGCACTCGGACGATAGCCGCATGAGGGCACAGCCGTTGGATGCTCGCAGTCGGCATCCTAGACTTGCCGCACCACGATCGGGATTGGGTCATCCCACACGAGACCTCGTGGATATGATGGGGCGAACAATATTAGACGGGCTGAATATTGCCCCACCGGCACCCCGCTAAGGTCCAGCGACACGATCCCGTTCCCTCGCGACCAATCGAACGCCGAGGGCGACGTACCGCTATCTATCGTAATCGTCGTTGCCCCCACCAATACTACGGTCGTGCTCGATAGGCTCGTGGGATCGATCGGCCTGCCATCAGCGAGACACTGCAGATCGACGCGATTGTCGCGGCCTTTATATGCGACTTCCATGATCACACGGGGTCACTCATACCGAAGGCGAAGGTTGGGAAATCGACTGGATTGGGCGAAGTGATGGCTTGGTTAGTGGTCTCATCGGTTAGCACCAATAGCTTGCTGTTGACCGTGTCCAGCAGTGCAATATGAAGGTCGTCCGTCGCCAGCGAGCTATCGAGCGAACTGACGCCCGCCTTGGCGGCGACGGCGCACTCGCGTCCACCTCCGGTCTTATCCTGCACGGTGTAGTCGCCTGCGACCATCGCAATCTCGGCTACCTTGTAGCCAGCCGGGGTAGCGGTACCAAGGTTATTGGCGTCGGTAAACGAGAGTGGAGGTTGTTTGCACAACACCATCTTGTTGGCATTGGTCTTTACAGTATTAAGGCCCAGGTCGAACACATCATTGTGATAGCTTTTCATCAATCGATCTCCTTAGATCACGTAAATACGCCGTTTAGGGGTACGGCTTTCGAGTTCACGCCGGACGCTTTGCCTGACGAGCGTGCGTCGCACCGTGTGAATTGCCAAAGAGGTATTGTTGACTGGGCCACCGAGACTCGCGACGCTGAGGGCAATCGCGTCTGCAAAGCCTTGCGCAGCAGCATCCGTCACAACCAGGACATGGCGCTGTGCAATGGCTGCGGTATTCGTGGCACCCGGTGATGTCGCACCGGCGACCTGCAGCGCGTGCGTCTGATGCAGGACTGCGGCCTCGGCAAAAGAGGTCGATGACATCATCGCGATCGCGAGCATATACATATTGCCAATCGCCGGCGCATCGGCCACTGAGGCGGCGACCGTCATCGCGATTGCGAGCATATGCGTCTGGCTAATCGCAGGCGCTTCGGTCACCGAGGCGGCGGCCGTCGCCACCATACCGAGCATATGCGTTTGGCCAATCGAAGGCGCTTCGGCGCCCGAGGCAGCGGCTGTCGCAGCCATACCGAGCATATGCGTTTGACCAATCGAAGGCGCTTCGGCGGTAGTGAGCGTGCTGGGATCGGAGGCCTTTAGAACATGGGTCTGGGATAGCGAGATCATATCCGCAGCGCTTGCACAGCTCGCGCCCGCTGCGGTCAGTTGGTGTATTTGCGAAATAGCAGCTACATCCGCCGCGCCACTCGATAAGGCGTCGGCGATCGCTAACGTGGCGGACGAAGACAATGTCTGCGCAGTAAAATTATCCAGCTTCGGGCCATCAGCTGTATTGACCTGACGAATCATCAAGCCTGCGCGACCTGCCGCAGCGATATCCGAGTTGATCACTGAAATTTTCAATGCACCATCGACGTATGCTTCGATCGTGGTGCCGGACATGCGCAGTTCTACATTATAGGTAGCCCCCGCCACCACACCGAATGATGTGACAGAACCTAGCGTCCCACCCGCGCCGGAGCTGCGCAAATACAATGCGTTGTCGTTGGCATCCAACTCTAATTCATAACGATCGCCTGTCGTCGTGGACATGCGCCCACAGATAGCGGCTTGGCGAAAGTTGACCGTGCTTTGGATGATGAAATCAGCGCTAACCGAATAGTCAGGAGACGGGGGGATGCCAGATGCGACGTAATATTCAAAATTCGTCGTTGTTTGTATTAATGACCCCGTTGCGGAGTCTACAGTCGCGTTTTGGGTGGTCGTGTTGAAGTTATTCTTCGCCCAGGACGCACCGGTCTCGCCGGTATGCGAGGTCAGCGCCGTGTTAGACGCTGCGGTGAAGCTATCCTGGACGACGACGGTCATATCGCAGCGAGCGCAGTCTCGGCCGCAGCCTGTGCATCCGTGACAGCTTGAGTCTCGGCGGCTGTCGGAGCAGCGGGATCGACGGCGGAGCAAGCCGCCACGTTGGTTTTACCTCTCATTCGCTCGGCCTCTACCTGAGCCGCGACCTGCACCCAGGCGTCACGCGTGGTGCGTACCTCATCGGCCAGCGCCGAGACCGTCATCGATCGGGCGGCAGCCTCTGCGGACAATACCGGATAGGGTGTGGTGTCCGCGGGGCGGCTAGCGGCCACATACGCGTCGGCCTCGTCTGCCTTGATCCGATAGGTGGACTCCTGCCCCGGCTCAACCGTAATGTATCGGGCGCGCGCTTGCCCAGCGGACTGGTTGATGGCCGCTACGGCTTGGGCCTGCAGCGTTGATAGTGGTACGGGGGCAGGCGGCGGTGGTGCGCCAAAGGTCTTGGCTGCTGGGTCGTAATACGGCGTATCGTGTCGGGCTGCCCACTGCGCATCGGTCATCAACACATAGTCGGCCAAGGTGAAGTCGACCGCCGGGTAATCAAACTCTGTCGAATCGAACCAGCCAGCGACTTGCTGGTAACTCATATTGGTACTATCGATTTGGGCGTATCTCATGATCAATGTCCTATGGCGATCCAATATACAATGTCGGCGAAAGCGCCAGCGGTAGCGCTATTTGAAAGGTAAATCTGGCTCGCTGATGCAAACGCGGCATTCGCGTGATTGGAGGTTGTTGCTGTTGTCGTGCTAGCGACCACGATGAGGCCCGCATTGGGAAACGCAATCGGGAGCGTCGCGGTAGCCCAAGCGTTGTTTGCGGTGGCATCCTGCCCCCACTGGACTATCAGCCCTCCGGGCAGCTTGGCGTACCCGCGCGCCGCGAACGAATTGACGAACTGCCCGAGGGCGACGGCCTGGTTGGCGGTCGCCGCATCAGCGACCTCAAACGCCTGCGTCGCGAGCCCCGCCAGCTTAGCGTAGCGCGCATCACCCTCAGACTGATTCAGGTACAGCGCTTCCAGCGCGGTCAGCAGCTGGGTGAGATCGGCATCGCTCGGCACAATGCCGGCGCCATTGATGACGGCGCGCAATTCCTCGCCGATCTTGTAATACCAAAACGGTCCAGGCGTGGTCGCGGGCGTAGTGCCTGGTATCGCCGTTTGCGGGTAGCCTTGCGATGGGGCGGGCGGTGCGGCGGGCGGTGTTGCACCCGCATTGGCTAGATAATTTCTCGGTTCCATGACATCTCCTACGTGTAACTAAATAGCGCGATGGTGTGTGCGGGTTTGAATCGATTGATGATGCACTCCAGCCGCGTGGTTGGCGCCTGCTCGCCCAGTGAGGCGTCGACATCGGCATCAACCGTCATCTGCTGGATCGCGGGCATTGGTGCTGTCACGCGCCAAGCGAAGCGCCAGTCCTGGCCATAAATAGGCGCGTCGACGGAGGCATCGACGGTATGCGGCTCGAACTCGGTAATGGTTGCGCCGGCGAATCCGAGCCGCGCAGCGACGTCGATAAAATACTGCCGTGATTGCCCGCCAACCGAGGTGAGAGCGGTAAACAGCGCGTCGCGACGCTGCTGCAGTGTGGTACCGAGGCCGGAGCAAGCATCGGGTAGTCCCGCAAAGGCTTCCCACTCGGGCAGCAGGTCGAACGTCGTGCGCGCATCGAACTCATTCAGCAAGCGCTCAGCGCCGACATCGACGCGCGCAAACTCGGTCGCGAGCGCTGCGAGCAGATTCTGCATGATGGGATCTTCACGCAGGCTGCCCCACAATTTTCCGACGGGTAGCAGAGCGTTCATCTGCGCTGTGTAGTCGGTCACATCGTGCATCAGAGCGCCTGCCAGGTGAGTACGCCGAGGGTAGCGATTTCGCCCGTGGCGGGTGCGATATCGGCCACGGGCGTGACGAGTACATGGTCGGTCTCGCCGGCCGCAATACTGATGGCTTCTTCGATGTGACTAAGCAATACCTTGCCACTACCGCTGCCATCTTCGACGGCCGACTCGCGGCGGAACAGGTCGGTGAGTTCGGCTTCGACCGCGGTCTGTACGGTAGCGGTGTTCGGTGTGAGTTTGATGGTCATCGCCTGCGGCGCGGCGGTGGGCGCAAACACGCTCAGTGCAGCGGTGACGGGCCGGCGCGCGTCAATATAGTCCTGCACCGTTTGCACCTCGGCCGCGTCGGGGATAATGCTTGCATCGTTGTCCCGCACAAACGCGACGCCCACGGTGCCGAGGCCGTTCCACGCGGGTAATACCCAGACGCGCGTGACGCCAGCCACCTCTGACGCCCAGGTGCTGTAATCGGCCAGCGCGCCACCCTGTGGACGCTGCTGTACGCGCTGATGCAAGCGCGTGCGCAGAGCGGCGTCGGTCTCGATGTCAGTGCCGCCACTCAGGCCGGCTGTGGTGACCGTCGCAGCGCTCTGCACCCCCGCGACCGGAGACACCAGTGTGAGCGACTGCCCGGCGGTGGCATTGGTGGTCTGCCCGCCTATGGTTGCAGTCACATTTGCGGTTGCCGTGGTCGCGGCAATCGTCACGGCGGCGTCGGTGGTGTACTGCACGCCGTCCGAGCGCTGCAACGTAGCGCCAGCCGGGATTGTATTGCCATCCGTGCCCGCAAACGTCACCGAACCGGTGGCCGGTGTAGCGGCCAAGCGCGGCACGCCCCACCAGTCAGCATGTCGGTCTAACTGAGCATCGTCCGCGGTGTCAGGTACGATTTGGCGCGACACCCAGTCCACATAACCGTATAGGCCATGCACGGCGCCGGCTTCGGCACGGGCCAGCGTGGCAAGCAGTGCGCGCCGCAAACGAGCGTCAGTGCCCGGCAGACGGGTCTCGATGTCCGTTTGGATGCGGTCGATGAGTTGGGTGAGTGTCGGGCGTGGATAGGGCATTAACGTGCCTGTAATGTCGCGTTAAAGGTCGATTCGTACCGGCCGCCGGTAGCGCGGTCGATGCTCACGCGCAACACCAACCAGTCGGTTCGCTGCGGGTGCCAATCTGCACTGGCCACCACGCGATCGGCGATGCCGTCTTCGATCAGCCAGACCAGCGCCTCCTCGACATACGCGCGTGCACGGTCCAGCACATCGGTGGTGCGCTTCTCGCGTGCCAACAACCACAGGCGCGAGCCCTCCTGGTCGCCGGCCACCGGCAGCACATTGTCATGCCAACTCCCCCGGCGATCGTCAGATGCCCCACCGGGCAGGCGGTCATCGGTATGTGCACGCCGGTCAGTGAATACGCTGAGGATCATCGCCGTGGTTAGGCCGTCATCCGTGGCCAGATCGGTGCCCTGGGTGTTGAGCGATAAAGCGAAGGCGCCGGCATTGTCCTGTGTGAGGGCGATATCCATGCTTACATCGCCTGATTCGGCGCGCCGGTTGTGCCACCGGAATCGCCTGGATGGGTGTGGCCGTCGTAGACGGTGCGCACATGGCTCAGCGTGGTGCCGCCGCTCGCCGCCAGATCGGTAATTTCGCCGTCCGCGGTAATATTTCCGCTCACGACCAGGTTGCCTTGTATGGTCACGTCCCCAATGTGGGTCGTGGTCGCGGTGATGGTCGCCGTCGGTGCGGCGACCTCAAGGTGTTGCACGGCGTTGACCAGGAGTTGGGTGCGCTGGAAGTGCACGACGTTGCCGAGGTCGTCGTATAACGCGACCTCACCGGCCGCCAGATTTTTCAGGCGATAGCGGCGATCGGCGACGGTGATCACGACTTCATGACCGCGCTTGCCTTCGACCTGCATGATCAACGGTTCCGATCCGGGATGAGGATGACTCGTCAACCCATAACCTTCGAAGTGCTCCATGTTATCCAGCGGCACTTCGTCAATGGTGGTGGCCTGTACCGCTTGCATCATCGGTGCAGCATCCACCGAGGTGGTAACACCGCGCGTGAGCAAGCTCGCAATACGGCGACGCAGCGGGTCAGTCAGGCGTTGCCAGGTACGTGCATCCATCAGAACACATCCCCAGTCTGTTTCGCCGGTATCGGTACCGCGTCATACGCCGTGGCAGGCATTACCGTGATGCGGCTGCGTCGCCCCTTGTCATCGAGCACGAGTTCCACCGTACCGATGATTAGCCAATCTTCCCAGCCGCACTCAGCATCCGTGACATGCACTTGATGGTTGAACGCCCAGCGCCCATCAGCATGACGCCAACCGTGTACATCATAGGTGGTCATGTGTGAGCGTCCGGCGGCATTATTCCGCGCGACGTCAGCCCGGCGGGTAGCGGCGGCAATGGAGGCCATTGAGACTTCGGAGTTAATAATGGTTGGGCGATAACGCACCGCCGCCATGACCGGGTCGTGACTCTTGCCGACCACGGACGCTGTGGCATCCGCAAAAATTTTATCGCTCCCCTTCGTCTGCGATACGACCCTATAATCGCTGAACCGGTCACGCAGATCGTCGGTGTCCTCAGCACGCAAAATGTTGTCGCCTAGCCTCAGCCCTGTGCCGAGGCGGTCCGTGCTCGCCGTCACGATGTCCAGGTTGCCGTCGGGTAGACTCACCAGCCGAGCGCCGATCACGCGCATATAGGCCGCCAGGATATCCAGCGGCGTATCGCCGTTTTGCACCTTGGCGATCTCGACCACATGGGATGCCAGTCCCGAGCTGTCCGTCACCGCAATGCCGAACGGTTTGGCCAAGGCATTGGCGATGTGAAGGACCGTCTGCGATTTCCACGACGCCGGCAGCGTGGACAGCGGATAACTGCAATCCTGCAAATCCGCCGCCTTGGCGCGCCCGGAGACACTGATCGCACGCTGGGCGTCGTCGTACCGACGCTGAATGCGGTCAAGGTAACCGGTGACGAGCACCGTGTCATCGAGCCACACCTGGCACGGCGCGCCATTGCGTACCCGAGGCAACCCGCTACCGTTCCAGGCATCGACGATGCCCAGTTCGAAGCTGCTGATCACTTCATCGAGCGAGGTGCGGATCGACACCGAGTTCCAGCCGGCGTAGGACTGCCCATCGATGATGAGGCGGACATCGTCAGACACTCAACACCTCCAACGCTTCACCACCCGTTACAAATCCGGGATGCGACACGTGGTTGCGCGTCACGATCTCGTCGGCCCGCGCGGCGTCACCATAGAGCCGATGCGCAATGACTAATGCAGGCATTGTGGCGCGCGGGGTATAGCCCGCCAATTCAGGCAATCGGGCCCCGCGGGTACGCAAGTCCTCGGCGACGGCCGCGCGTAGCGTGGTCAGCGCCTGGTATACGCCATCATCGATGGGCGCGGCGGTGACCGGGTCGGTCGCCAGCATCTGCGTGTCGAGCGCATCGACCAGGTCCGTTTGTATCGCCAGTGCCTGAGCTTGGTCGGCATAGACCACCTGGGCCGACTGACGCGCCGCGGCGGTGACCGTCGCACGCTGCACGATGGCATGCAGTGCTGCTGCGCTGCGCGCTTCCTGTCTGCGTGTAGCGGTGGTGGTCGGGATGGCAGGCGCATCATTGCCGCTGGCCCACAAGGCCTGATACAGGCGCAGCGCACGCAGCGGCTCGGTGACGATATCGGCCATGCGGTGTACTGCGCCGATGATGGCCGCGCCCATGTTGTAGGGACTGCGGATCTCGGCCGCGACGCTCGATGTGGTGCCGCTGACAGTGCGCTCGATACCGGCCAGCGTGTTGTCGATCTCCCGGTTCAGCGCGGCGAGGTGAAAATCAGGTAGACCGGTTACATCCCAGCGATTGGCGAAATCAGTGGTCGATGCGGTATCGCTGGCATCGGCGGCCTGACGCGTCAGCGAGGGCGTGAAGGCGCTGCGCGCCGGCGCCAGGCGCAGGTCGATGTTCTCGATCACGCTCAGCGTGAATGTCGCACGTCCCCCTTGCCGACTCTCCTCGCGCACGCGTGCCGGACTGGCCAGCGACACTCTCAGTGTGCCGTACCAGGGATGAACCATCGTGGCGGGCCCCGGCTTTTCGAGCGCCGTGATCAGCGCATCGCGGGCCTGCATGTAATCGCCCTGACTGTCCAGCGTGCCATCGACGAACACCTCGACCTCGAACTGCCGCGCCTTGCGACCCAGATCATCGACGATGGGGGTATTGCGCAACGGTAACTCATGCACCTGTGTGCGCCGGCCCACCGTCAGGCTATGGCTCGGGCAGATGAAGCGCACACCGCCGTAGCTGCCGACCATCGGTTGACCGGAGACCGACTGTGCGCGAAGCGTGTCGCGCCAGCTCATGGTAAACTCTCCGCACGACATGGGGGGATGTGATGCGTATTATTGCGATGATTGCCGTATTCTTGATGACGCCACTCAGCATGGCCAATGCTGCCGAGACCACTCACTTTCCGCCACCCACCACGGTGGTACCGCTGTATGAGTGCATGCACATCGACCCGGCTATCGCACGCTTTACCTGCGCATACAAAAACGGGGAGTTTTACCTGACGTGGCAGATCGACGTGCGTCAGCTGCCCATAGAGCCACGTCGCCGCGCGATGTATGAATACTCGAAGCTGGCGCTGCATATCGTCGAATATGGCAACGTCTTTCATTGGAGTTCCCTGGCCTTTCCCGGCAAGACCACCACGTGCTATCGCGCCAAGACCGGTTATATCGCCATCGCTTGCAATTGACATCACCATCCCCCTGCGGTGGCCAGGCCGGTATCGGTCTGTAGGTTGACGCCGGGATGATCGGTCTGCATGCGATGCACCTTTACCGTCGCATTCTTGCTTTCTACTTCCAGCTTGATGGTGCCCTTGAGATCACGCGCATGTCGTTCGCCGGCTGCGGTGTCGGCAATGGCTTGGCGCGCATCCTTATTACCAAACCACGCCAATACGTGGGCGATGCCGCTGCCGATGGCATCGCCCAACTTGGTGCCTGATATCGCTTTGTTATAGATGACGGTGCCCGCTCCGTACCCGGCAGCACCGGAGGCCACTACGGCGCCACCTGCGAGCGCCGCGCCTCCAGCCCCTCCGCCACCAAGCGCCGCCAACCCGCTGCCACCGCGTTTGATTAGCCCACCCATGCGGCTGAGCACGCTTGCTCGCTTTCCACCGCTGCCGAGTGCGTCTCCGATACCGCCTGCGATGCCGCCAGCGGGCATGTTCACCACATACACCGGCGTAACACCGGCCGTGGCCTCCAGCGCCTTGCCGGCCGCCACGCCGCCGCCGAGACCTTTCAGCCCCTTGAGCACGCGCATGCCGGACAGCCCACCACGCAATAGCTTGTAGCCTCCATAGAGCAGACCCGCGCCGACGAGAGCGCCGCCGCCATAGGTCACGGTCTTGCCAATCGCAGACTGATGCTGGGCCGCTGTACCCAACGCGGCTACCCATTCATTGGTCTTTTTAACGAGCTTTGTCAGCGGGTTTAACGCCGGTTGGAACAGCGTGGCGATGGTCGATTTCGACGTACCGCTCAAGCTTTCCATCTGCTTGCCAAAACCTTCCATTTGGATGCCGAGCTTTTTGGCCAAGGGTGCGGCCTGATCCATCTGCTGGATGATGTCGCTGAATGAGCCCTTGCCTTTGTTTAACAGGGCGAGCGCGACCGGTGCGCCTTCCGGTCCGAAGACCTTGTTGAGGATGGCGCTTTGCTCGGCCGCCCCCTTGCCATCGAGCTTCTGGTGCAGAATGTCGATGATTTCGACGGTAGACTTCAAATCGCCGTTCGCTTGACGGAAGACCTTATGCCGCGCAGCCATCATGAAAAATCGCCGCAGGCTGGTGCCGGCCATGCTGCCCGTGACACCGACCTGCGCCATCACGGCCACCAGGGCGAGCATTTCCTTCGGTGTCTTGCGCAGCGCCGCCAGCGGTCCAGCCGCATACTTGGCTGACTCGGCGATGTCGGCCGCACCCACGGTCGAGGCCGACGCCGCCCGCGAGATATCATCGGCCAATTTCATGTAGCCCGAGGCTTGCACTTTAAACGGTGTACCAATACCGACCAGCGCGTTGCCGATCTGAGTCGGGTCGAGCTTCTCATAGGTGGCCAGCGCAGCGGTGGCTGCCGCCGCACCGCTTTTCCCCACGATATCCTGAACGCGTGCGCCGGCTTTAATCAGTTCCTTTTCCATCGCCACGATCTGCGTCATGTCGAAGGGCGTCCATGCCTGTACCTGGAAGGCCGTATCGCGCACCGCCACGAGTTGTTTGGCCAACACCGCAGCATTGGTGCCCGCACCGCTCATCTCCGCCTTTGCGCCAAGCATCTCGGCCTGCAGGTCAGAGGCTGCGCGGACACCCGGGCGCAGCTTGGCAGCCACATAACCGGCGACGGCCAGGGCCTTCACACCCCGGTTGATGGAGCGCTCCATGTCGTCGAAGTCTTTGCGCACCCGCTGTGCTTCCTTGCCGGTACCCTTGACCCGATCACGCAACCGACGCATCACGCCGCTGAACATATCAACGGCGGTAATGGTCAATGCGAGTTTCAGCGTGTCAGACATCAGTGCTCCGTCTTCGAGGCCTCGATTATCGTATCGGTGTAGAACTCAAACTCTGCCACCGGCAGCGCCCGAATCTCGCGATAGCCCCAACCCGTTTTTAGCCCAAGGAGGAGGACGCGCTCGTAGTAGCCTTTGAGTCGCTCGACGCGGACTTTCCCGGCGCCTCGACCTCATCGAGCGCATCAACGAGCTGTGCAAAGTCTTCAGGGTGCAGATCGCGGATCAGATCGAAGGCAATCGGGCCGCTGAGATCCCCCAGGCGCACCAACTGCATCGCGATCAACGCGCCGCGATAGGCGAGCTGTTTGTCCGGGGAGGCGAACTGCTCGGCGTCAAACATATCGCCGGTGGTGGCCGGGCGTAGCTCATAGGCAGTGAGCACATCGCCGCCGACCTTGAGGCCATGCTTGAGCGTACCGGTGATATTGGACATACCGCGCTCCCTTATTTCCGGTCAACGGATTGGAAGGCCATCTTCAGCGCCGACTTACCTGAGCTGGCATCGATGGGCACCGGCTCGGTGGTGAAGCCACCGCGCAAGATAAACGCCTGGCCGGTGTCGGCCTTGAACAGACCGGTCACGCCGACCATGTTGCTGAGCGCGATGACGTCGGCATCTTTGGTATGCAACACGTTGCAGTCGAGCTCGGCCGCCACCTCTTCTTCATGGTAATAGGTGCGCCCTCCGTGGCGCTCGGTGTTGCGCTTGACGCCGCCGACGGTCAACTTGGCGCCGTTCTCGGTCGCCAGCTCTTTGCCGTCCACACTGATGGTCGCTTTACCTGTGATTTGCATGATGTGTCGTCCTCACTGCTTAGATGTGGAATTCCATGAGGCCGGCGAAGGTGCGGGCTTGCCCGACCAAGCGCGGTTCATCTTTCCAGTCGACGCGCCCGTTGGCGGTGTCGATGACGATGAGCACCGTAGACTTATAGCCGTCGTAGTCTTCACACCAGCCCAGTTCGATGAAGTCGCGGTACAGCGCGAGCAACTCGGCCTCGATGACATCGGCGGTGAGCACCGGCTGACCGGCACCGAAGCGCGCGTTCGGGTCGTTGCTCAACTTGAACCGGCCCTGGATGAACAGCGAACCGATACGGGCGCGTTGCTCGTAACGAATACGCTCCAGCGTCTCGGGGCGGTTGATGTCGAGATAGGACACATCGGGCAGCCCGGCGGCGTTGGTCTGGTAGCTGGTGATTTGGCGCTCGATGCGGCAGGTGCCGTCGGCGGCCACGGTGAAGGTGGCGATGCCGTCATAGAGCAGCAGGTTGCGGTCCGTGTCATTCCACCGATCGGTCAGGGCTGGGGCCAGCATGCCCGTGAGCGCCAGCGTGTGCAGTGGACGGGCAGGATCGAGCGCGAGCGGATTGGCACAGGTCATCGCATCGATGGCGGCGACGATATATGGCGGTTGCGGTGCCAGGTTGGTGCCCAGCCAGGTCACATGCGGGCTGTTGTTGGCGCCACCGAAGGTACTAGTAGCTGCATGATTGCCGCGATAGGCGCCGAAGGCACGCGCGCCGCGCTGCACAGTCGGTCCCCAGAGCGTATTCAATTCGGTTTCAAGCGCCGTTTTGTTCGCGGTGTCGGAGTACGGCATCACGATCCAGTTGTACCACTCGGCGCCGATGGCGCTGAGCGCGGCGGTAATATCGGGGTTCGCAGTGCCACCGGCCATCGCCGTGATCGCCACGACCAGCCCGGCCGGCGTCGTCTCGTTGTAGTAGTTGAGACGGATGTCGATGTCGTTGCCGGTCTCGCCCTTGTGACGCGCCGTAAGATTGACCTGTGTCAGCGTCACCGCGTCGACCGCGGCCGTAACCGGCAGCGAGGTGTCGGCGTTGATGGCGGCGGCCAGCGCGGTGGCCACCGTGGCACCGGTGTCGCCGGCCGCTACCGCCGTGCGTATCCGCTTGCCCGCGATATAGGTCGTGAGCGTGCCCGATGCCGTCGCCGCGCCCGTGGTAGCGATATTGCCGGCGGCCGCAGCACCGGCGGCGTCGTCATCGATGGCGATGGCCCACATATCGGTATACGGGTCGGCACCCTTGGCCGCACGCAGCATCTCGGCGAGCATCGAGCCGCGCCCGAACCAAGTGTCGCCCTGGTCGGCGCGGGTGACCTGGGTCGGCACGTTGGCGGCCACCGTCCCGGCGGCCAGGCGCTGGCCCAACACCAGTACCTTAAACTGCTGCTGGCCCTGCGAGGCCAGCAGGTTGCTGATCTCGATAAAGCCGCCCGGCAGGCGCCAGTTCGCCGGCATGTCATTGAATGGGATCTGATTCGGCATCGTGCATTACTCCTTGGCGGATTTTGTGACGCTCTTGGCGGGCTTGGCCTCGACGACTGAGCCATCGCGCAGACGGCGGTACCAATGCTTGTGCGCCACGACCGATTCACCCTCGGGGTTTAAAAACCGGTCGGGCTTGTCGTGTAAGCGCACGCGGTAGGGCATACCATTGGCGTCGGTCGCCGGCTTTATGAAGAGCTGCTTTTGCGGAATCACGGTTTCACCTCATCGGTTGCCAGTGGCGCATCGCCGTCTGCGATGCCGCCTGGGTTGTAATGATCGGCGTGCCAAAGCACGAAGTCGGTCAAGGTCGTCAGGTCGGCCTGGTAGTCAAACGGCATGTTCGGCATCTCCAACTGAATGGCGTAGACCGTGCCGCCGAGATCGAACATTGCATCGCGAAACAGGTTGTCGATACCACGCAACACCAGCGTACCGACATCCGTGACCAACAGTCCGCTGCAGAGCGGCGCGAGAATAGCGACTAGGTCGTAGGCACCGATGACACGGGGGTTACCGCGCCGGCGGGCCGCCTCATCAGCGCCCTTGGTCACGCAATACACGGTGAATCGGCCGTTAAGGTAGCCCTGTGCTGTCCCTGGGGTCGCACCTTGAAAGGCGACATACACACCGGGCGAGAACTGCAATGCACGGTTGAGCGTCTCCGCCGTCCAACCACCGGGCACCGCCTCGACCTTTTTCACGGTCGCGCCCAGGGCGGTCTGTACTGTGGCCAGCAAGGCGTCTTCGGTGGCTGCGATCGGGTCCATCAGTGATAGTCCTTCAACGTCGCGTCACTCCAGATGCGGTCCGGCGCGTCGATCTGGGGTTGTCCCGTGGCCACGGGCGTGCCATCACTTAAACCCAAGTCGATGCGCCCCTGGGCAATATCACGCAGCTTGGCGACGGCAGCGTTATAGCGATCGCGCACCGCATCGGTCGGGACATCGTCGTAGAGCCGGTATCGGGCAATGTCGCATGCCACCACGGTCAGCATCGGCGGCACGGTGATTAGCGGCGGGTTGTACCGCGCCAAGTAAAGATCGATTTCTGCATTGGCGTCGCCCAGTGCTTGGTCGAGTACCGTCGCGTCGATCGCACCCGCGTTGCTCCGGTCAGTCAATTGGATCAACTCCTCGGTGCCGAAGCGGGCTACCATGTCTGTCTGCGCCGCGTAAGGCATTCCTCAGCACCTCACTTCTTGGCCGGAGCCGGGGTGTCGGTCTTCGCTTCGGACTTAGCCGGAGTCGTGACCGCGATCAGCGAACCGGAATCCACCAACGGCTGGGCGGTGTCACGCTCCAACCCAATAGATCCATCGCGATGGATCTCGCCGTTGATCTTGACGGGATGGCGAATTTCATATTTCGGCATGGCGCGCTCCTGAATAAGTAATCGACGAACTAAAAACTTGGCCCCGCAAAGGGGGTGCGGTATCGCTGAGGTCATTTTTTGCGCACTCCCCGGGAGCGGCGGGCGGGGCTACTTGCCTGAAATTTGTCCGTTATCCCCGCTGTACGGACGGCATACCTCTCACCGCTCCCGGATCACTGCGCTTCGCTATCGCTCACGGTATTAGGGCTGGCACTAGGCCACGTTCTGCATCAGATACCCAGCCAGCATGCCGGAGAGCACGGGCACACGCTCATAGTTCACCGGGTAAATCCAACTCTTCGCGTTATTGTCGTAATACGCCTGTTCGACCAGCGGGTTACCCTCCATCGTGTAGGTGTAGCCGTAGGAGGGCTCTTCCATGCTGTTGACCTGCTCGGGCACAAAGGCGAGCACGGCGTCGGCACCCCAGATGTCCTGGAAGCTGGCGGCCGTGTCGTCGTAGTAGGTGCTGGTGCCGACCACTACGCGTGGTAGGTTCCAAAGGTTGCCGAGCATCGCCTCGGTGATGGAGTCCGCACTCGTGTACTTGAATCGTCCCACCACATTGGCGTTGTTTTTCACCGCCGTGAACGCGCGAGCGGAGAGCAACAGCAGATTGGGGTAAATGCCAACCGATGCGCGGATGGCCTCACGTCCCGTTTCGATATCCGTGGTGGGATTGTTGGCATCGACGTTCCATTTCGCAGCGGCGAGATCGATCTTGTGGTTGGCGTCGTAGTTATTGACATTGAGCGCGATACCCGCTTGCTCGAATTCGAGTGCGCGCATCAACGCATGCATGACCGTGTTCACCGAGCGGGTGCCGAGCTGAATACCTGGCACGCGGGCCGCGTCGCGCAGGAATTCGCGTGGTACTTTGCCTTCGAGCGAATCCTGCAATAGCGAGAAGGGCTTGCCGAGATAGCCGGTCTCGATGCGTTTGGTGTTCCCACCGGGGCTGCGCCGGGCGCTGTATAGCCGAAAAGCCTCCTTGCCGAATTCGATGATTTGCCCGCCCGTGACCTGTACGGGCACCCGCGGGAACAGGTTATGCCCCACGAAATCCTGCGCGGCATAGCCCTGGGCAACGTTGGAGAGGATGGGGTCGATCACGCGGACCGAACTGGGCGACATGGACATAAATGATTCTCCTTTAAGCGTCAGTTATGCGCGTCTTAACGGCGCAGCAAAATCTCGATGAGCTGGCCTGCCGCGGCGGCCGCCTCCAGGGCGTCGCCCACGACGTATTCGGGTAGGTCGGCACCGGTGAGGATGGCGCCGTTGGCGGCGGTACTGGTCACAGCGGTGGCCCCGGCGGCAACCGACAACACACCAGTGACCGGTACGACTCGCCCCTGCGCATCGACCATCACCGAATCACCCACTGAGATCGGTGCACCGGCCTCCGCGATGACGGTGCCCGCCACATCGACCGTTAGGTCCTCGCCTGCCGCGGCGGACCAGCGGGCAAAGCCTTGTACTTTTTGGCCCTGCACGGTGGCTTGCGCGCCGTCAAAGCCGATGGCTCGATGCTCAGTAATCAAGCCGATAGCGATGAGCGTGAGCGACAAAGTGGTAATTTGCTGTTGTCCCATGAGTATGATGTCCTCTGTAATGGAGGCCGGTTATCGGCCAATCGCCGCCAGTGCGGTCTGGTAGTCGCAGTTATGCTGGGTCTGATAGGCCAGTACCTGGCGATGCATCGCTAGGCGCTCGGGGTCGACGGCGTACCCGTTGGGCGCGGCGAAGTCGGCGGTTTCAGCCTGCGTGTCCTCGGCGACAGCGCGTTCGGCAAAATCCACCTGTACCGGCAGTGCTTGCAGAAACGTGCGCAACCACGCCGAGGGAGTGCCAGCAAACTTCGCATCGCCCTCACCGAAGGCCAGCTCCTGATCGGGCAAGCTGCCCAACAAGGCGACCACGCCTGCTTGATCGCGGGGCAGGATGCGGCCCTGCGCGGTTAGCTGTTCGGCGAATTCGGCCGCCTCGCGTTCGGCTGCTTCGCGGGCCTGGCGTTCCAGAGCCGCTTCGCGGTCGGTGATGGCTTTTTCGCGCGCCGTTATATGCGCTTCGCGTTCGGCAAAGTCGGCGCTTTGCGGATGATCGGTCTTTTGGGGCATGACTCGCTCCTTTTCGGTAAAGTGCGGCGTATCGTGATTGGGTGCGTCATCGTCGGTTTCGATCGCTGCGGCCACCTGCAGGGCATCGATCGTATAACCGGGTAAGGTCTGGTCTGCAGTTTCCTGACCAAATTTCGAAATGAAAAACTCCCGCAGGCGCCGGAATAATCCCGCAATCGCCATATCGTCGGGGTCAGCAAACTCGATCGTCACGATACCGTCGGCCTCATCGGCGAAGGCCACGGCTTTGAGTCCTTTTACCGCCGGTGGCTGAGCACCGAGGAAGCCGACGTGGCGCAAGTAGTACACACCGGGTTTGGGATTGGCGGGATGCTGCGGCGGATAAAAACTCGCTGAAACCTTCTTAAACCGGCCTTTGCGGACCATTTCACCGAAGGAGTCATCGACCTGTGTTGGCACTGCCTGCAGTGCGCCCTCGGCATACTGCAGGCGCGACACCCAGCCATAGGCTGGGGCGTCGTGGCGCGGGTGGCCGACCACCAGCGGCGCCTCGTGCACCACCGGGTCGTAGGCTTCGGCGGCGGCGGACAGGTCGTCCTCGGAAAACGACAGCACCGCGCCGCTCATGGCGGTGTGCGTGCCAGGACGAAAGATTTGGATCGGCTGTGGCACGGGTGGCCTCATGTCAGGATGTCCATACATGAGGCCCACTGTACGGGGCGCTGATCGGGGGGTGACGGGGGAACGGGTTCCGGGGTACTCTGGAGGGGTGCTTTATACGCTACCAGAGACGGAGCGTGGAGGTAAAGCTGGACGGATTATTGTATTCCCGGTGGAACCGTGGGATTAAGCACCGCTATGGGCATCAGTTGCTTCACAAATGCACGGCCAGAATGATTTTCTATAATCTTGGCCGCTGCCGACATTGTAAAAGTGAGGGTCGTCGCATGAAAAATCGATAGGACTAAATCCTGTAGTTCCTGATCTTTTTCTAAGTTATCAATGCATAGGCCTTGTTCTTTTAACTGTTCTCGTGATAAATGCCGACCATGAGTTTTGTGATTCCCGTGAGCCGCAAGCCATTCACTGATTTTTGCCGCCTTTTCCACACGATCAGGGCGGCGCTTAAACATATAAGTTTGCAGCCATTCCGTGACCAACGTCCTAGACAATGCAACTACATTCTCACAGTGCTGAAGCAAGTCAGGGCCATACTGTTGCAGCATAGGAGCCCAAGCCATCAACTTCTTTGGGTCTTGGCATTCCGTCACGGCTCGATCGAATTGGTCAATGATAGCGTCAGCTGCCACCATTCGTGCCCCAAGAGCCGTATGTAGAACGAGCTGCGGATCTATCGGGCCCAAAAAGGAGTGTTTACCCATTACTATTCGATCAGCCGCGCAAGAAATCATGGTGGCGGCCGACATAGCCTGCACTGGGACGATTACTCTAATGTGTGTAAATTTTGACCGTAGATAGCGAACCAGTGCCTCGGCTGCTTCGATCGAACCGCCGGGGCTATGCAAGATGAGATCGAGTTTGGGGCCTTTTAGTCCATGAATGACATTCATGATGCCCTGAATATCTTCATCGGCGATACTCAGGACACCAGGTTCAGAACCAGGTTTTTGCGTAAAGGCCGTCGCGTAGAGGATGGTCTCTCGCTGTGTTTTAGCATATAGCTGGGCTAGATATCGGCGTCTTACGTGGTCAACAGCGTTTGGGTTGTTCCTTTGTTGCTCTCCAGCAATCTCCGTCAATATATCGCCCCAAATCGGCACAAGTATCCCCCCTTTCGATTTAAGGATTAAAGCGTCGGTATCGCTGAAGTTGCTGGAACGACGATTTCAATTGGCTTTTGCTGACTGGCTTGCGCTACCGCATCATTCACTAGTTTCAATTTCGCATGGGCCTGAATGACTTCGACTACACCGGGATGCTTGATCGCCTCTTCATAAAGACGAGTCGCGAGTTTTTGCCTCTCCCCATTTATGGTATTCATCGTCGTTATACCCTTCTGTCGGTTACGAAAAAACCCAGTAGCATGAAACGCTGCCTGGGTAAATTAAGTTTGTTACAGATGAACACATTATTGGTCAAATTCGGCCGTATAGCAATTTTGGGCGCCTTGATGTCAGCTCCCCGCCCAGTTACCGCCACAAACCCCGTTTAATTTGCCCTACAAACGTTTAACTGTTTCCACGGCACCGTGTGTAGCGCCCCGGCCCTCTGAGGCCGACTGAGGGGCTCTCAGGGCATATTTAGCATCACCGTCTCAAGGCGCTTTCCAGGTGTTGGTTCAGGATGGCCAGTACCTCGGCCCGGTCGGCGGCGGACAGCCCGAGGAAGGGGCGCGCCGGGATGTCCGGGCGCCCGACGTCCGCCCCGCCAAACTGCTGGATGGCCGCATAGACACGGTCTGAGCCAAAGCGCAGTCCCACGCGGGGGGCCTGGTAGCGCATGAGGTCGCGCAGGTTGCTCGACTCGACCAGTATCTGGTTACTGGCGAGGCGGCGAATGGCGCCCGCTTTGGTGTTGCCGCGCCCGGTGGTCAGGGACTTGCGCTTCTTGCCCTTGCCCCGGCCCACACCCTTGAGCATCTTGCGGCGCAAAGTGGACTCGGCCAGCGGTTCCCAGGGCGTGCCATCGGGGGCCTGCTCACGGTCGAAGCGCTCGCGCGTGCTAATGAGCAGGTATTCGCCGACATCGCGCCAGACCGCCTCCAGGTCCGCACCGGCACGTTGCAGACGCTTGATCGTGGCACGCAGCGCGCGGTCGGAGATAGCGATGCTGACATTTGCGCCTGCCACGGACGACTCCTATAATCAGTACTCAGCCCGAGCGCTGGGGTGCACCCCGATAGCGCGCGAGGTTCGCCCGCCCGGTGCATCGGGAGCGAGGGCCCCATCAATCACCTGCCGTACAGCAATAACCCCCGCCGCTGGCGTTCCAGATACCGCTGGTCTGAGGTTGGGATCAACGTCCAAGCCTCAAGCATCCCCTTCACGGCATTGCATACGACAATTACGCCACGACGCTTATCCAGCTGAAAGGCTTTGAGCACGCGGCTGCGCAACACAACTTGGCCGGTCCCCTCATGACGTTCGAAGGCGAGCCACTGCTCGAACGGATTCTTGATGGTATCTGTGATGAGGGCCAGATACTCGGAGCGTTTCGGGTCGATATGCGCAGCCAGCGCCTGGGCGTCCACCAGGACAGGCAGACCGGCGGGCGTTTTAAACACCTGCTCTGGTCCACCGATGAGTTGGGTCAGTTCATCGGCGACCGCAGCTTGCGTCTTCAGGCGTTTACTGAGCGCGGTGGTCGGCGTGTCGAATGGGATGCGCGCCGGACGATCATATGTGCGTGCGGTACCGGGTGTGAGCGATGTCCAGGCTTTGCCGCCCTGGGCTTTCCACGCCGCCATCGTCTGCTGCGATAGCGGTTTTCCCCAGGCCGCTTGTCCCACGTTGTACGCCCAGCCCGGATCAATGCCGGCTGGTACTTCGACGGTGCGCGGGCTCGGACCCCGCGCGCCCACGGTCACCGGTTGCATGTCCAGCGCCGGTGCGGTGTCCGGCCCGCTTTTGCCTAGGCGCTGTAAATCGCGCTCGCTTAGCGTCTCGATATAACACCGGCACCCCCAACCGTTGGGCGTGAAGTGGGTATCCCACCAGGGGTCATCGGCGGCCAGCACAATACCGTCCCACGCCAGGTGTTGCGGGCGAGGGTGCGCCACGCTGTCGTTGTGCCGGTAGCGCCAGTAGGGTCGGGTACGCTTGACCGCCTGCATCTGCTGATATCGCCCGGCCATGTAGCTGGTGCGCAGATTGGTCTCGTAGATCACGCGCGTGCGCCAGTTGCGCCCGCCGTTGTATGTCCAGCCGTGATGCGCGACCAAGGCGTCGAAGTCGTTGCGAAACTCGGCCAATGTAGTGCCCTGGCTGATGGCTTTGTCGACAGCGCCGCGCAGATCGGTCAGCAGTTCGTCACGGGTGGCTCCGGCGACCACAAAGGCGCGGGCGTGCATGCCGTGCCACAAATCGGTCCATGCCTGTGTGGGCAGATTGACCTTCTGGCGAAAGAAGTCGATCTGCTGCTGAAACGACAGCGAGCCGTAGTCAACCGCCAAGTGCCTGCTCCACAATGTCATAACGGCCGGCGAGTTCGGCGGCGGTCAGCGCCTTAGCCATCATCTCGGCGAAGTGGTCGGTACTCAGCGTCGGGTAAGCGTCAATGAGCGCATCGCGGAATTGCTCCAGGGAGCCGGCCTTGTCCAACAGCGTGCGAATCACCGTGATCATATCCCGTATCGGCACGTCGGCCTCCCGTCCGAGACGCGCGGTTTGTTGATCGACGCTGTCAGTGGCATCGCCCTCGGCAAAGGCCGCCGTGGCCGGTGTAGTCGGTACGACAGGCGGCGGCGATGTCTCGGTCCACTCACCGCCATACACATCGGTGATATAGCCCAGCGTCGGCTTGTAGCCCATCTGGTAGATACGCTGATCACGTTCAGCGAGTTTGTTGGTATCTTCGGGCTCTTCGACGCGACGCCATACACGTGGGGCGCTGGCGGTTGGGAAGTTCCAGGCCGTCAGCCATCGTGCGACCGTGCGATTGAACGATTCGCACACCAGATCTGCATCCGCCTTGACCAGATCGGCGCGCACCTCTTGCTGTAAGGTTTCGTTACCGAGCTTGCCCGCCGTGCCCTCGGTGCTCGCTGTTTGTCCCAACACGGCCTTGGCAATCGCCTTGTCCATGCGGTCATACAGCGCGGTGTAATCCGCCGTGCCCGAACGGGCCGCTTCGATCAGGTCCACCTGCATACCTTCTGGTATGATCAGACCCGAGTCGGTCTGGATCGCGCGCAACGCCTGCAGCAGGCGGGTGCGCTCTTCGGCGGTTGCGTTGGCAGGATAGGTCCCTCGTGCGGTGGGTTGGCCGAACTTCTCCAGAAAGATCAGCCAGAATTTCATGCCTTGGCGCTTGAACTGCACCGGCCAGTACAGCCAATGCGCGAGGCCCAATCCATAGGGTTCGTCGTCATGGTCAGCTCCGGTGCGAAAGTGCCAGAATTTCGCGGGTGGGAGCAGTTCGCCAGGCATGGGATCGTGCATGGTGCGCAGCCGCAGTCGGTATGCACCGTCGAAAGCAAATCGGCGACGATCGCGCACCTTGATATCATCGAGCGTGACGTAACGACCCTCGCGCGCCCATAAGCATTCGGCCACGGAATAGCCATAAAACACACCGTAGAGCATCGTGTCGGTGGCGCGGTCGAAGTTCACTGCCTTCAATTGCTCTCGCAGAAAGTCAGCCGCCGCTTTGTCCTGGCGCTTTTTCCCGCCGGGCTGCACTTCCCATTCTTTACTCACTACCGCGAGGCGGCGCTGGGCGAACGTGGCGGCTACCTGTTCATCGCGGAGTACTTCACGGTAGATTTCGAGATTGCCACCACCACGTGCCCGCAGCACCGTGTCTTCCGGCGGTAGCAGCCAATTCGGGGAGACCCAGCCGCGGGTGATGTCGCGGCCGTCACCGGTGGTGGCGATCTCGTTGCCGTCAGGGCGCTTGGGCGTGTCACTCATCAGAAGCCTCCAAAGTCATTGCCGCCAGCGACCGTACCGAAGCCGACGTCATTCTGGACGGTGCTGCGCTCGGCGCCACCATAGCCGTCAAAGGTCGCCCGGGTCTCGCGCAGCCCGGTGGACTGGAACTCGATCTCGACGGTGTCCTGTAGGCTGGCGTAATATGCGAGCGCGATGGCGATCGCCGCATCGCCGTGTCGGTTTTTCTGATCGCCGGTCTTGGCATCGGGTAACTTCGGGATCCCCTTGATCACCTGGATGGCGCGCAGATCGTTGAGCACATCCATGTCGCGCGGCAGCGCGATCAGATCATCCTCGAAGGCCGCTTTAAATCTTGGCATATGCTCCAGGTACCAGGACTGGGACAGCATCACCGCCTCGATGCGTCCCGTGCCGTAGCGGTAACCCGCCTGTTCGGCGAGGTACTGACCGTTGCCGCGCGCATCCAGCGCGCCGGCCATCAACCGTGGCAGGCGATCGACGATATAGTTGAGGATCTGCTCCTGCTGGCGGAACGGCACGTTGCGCAGCTCAACGAGAAACGGTACACATCGGCGCAGGTCTTGCGTCAGTGCCACCGGCGCGATCACGGTCAGGTCGGCGCTACGTCCGAAGTCCTCGCCAAAGGCATGCAAGAGGGCGGGATCAAGGTCAGCCAACGGCGGGCGCAGCTCGCGCTCACACCAGTCGCGGACCTCGGCCTCGCGCAGAGGTTCTGGCCACGCGTTGAACTCGGTCGAGCCCTCGAACCGTAATACCGGCGCGTCAACCATGCGCGCCTCAATGAGTGCGCGGGATAGGTACGCTCCGCCGCCACTCTTAGGTACGCAGTAATACTCCTCCTGCGCATCTTCCTGCGTGGCGGTATCGCGCAGCAGGTTGGCCTTCCACTGATCCTCGGCTTCCTGCGACCACTTGATCCCGCGCACCTCGCAGATACGTCGATATAGGCCATCACGGCACGCATCGTCCAAGGTGATGCGGTGCACGCTGTAGCGCTTCTTACCGGCGCGGCTGTCCTGGATAATCTCGTTAAACAGATTTTCGACACCGTTGTGACTACTAATTAACCGCACTTTGGCGCCCCACATGGTGAGCGCCAGCGCGGCCTTTAGGACCTCGGCCAAGTGCTCATGGTGGGCCGCTTCATCGATCGTCACATTGCCCTGCCGGCCGCGCAGGTTGGACGGGCGCGAGCTCAGCGCCTGGATCTTGAGCCCGGAGGCGAAGCGGATGGTAAAGGTGAGGATGTCCTTGTCCTCATCGACGAACACCTCTTCCTCGACTTCCGATGCCGCGCGGTCGAACGCCCGCGCCCACATGGCGCAGGCGTCGATGAACTCGATCGCCATTTCCTTGTTGGAGCCGACGTAATAGTGATTGGTGCCGCCGGCGGTCTTTGCCGCCGATGCGGTCAGCACCGCGTCGGCGGCCTCGGCCCAGGTCAGACCCGTGCGGCGGGATTTCTCGGCGATCTTGAGCGGCGACTCATCGGCTACCCAATCGATCTGGTAACCCAGCAGCACGCCCCTGACCGCGTCAGTCACGGGATGCAGCGCGGTATCCATTAAGCGATCCCCAGTATCTCGCGCTTGATCGTGTCGATCGATGCGCGACTCATACCTTGGCTGACCAAGCTGCGCTCCGCAGCGTTTGCGGCCGCCTCAGCGGCCTTGGCGCGCTCCTGTTGGCGAATGGTCTCTTCGCGCTTCACGTTTTCACTGGCTGCGCGCTCTAGCCGGACCACGCTGAGCGACAGCTCCTTGAGCATGCCTATAACACCGGCGCGCGACTCTGCATCGACGGCTGCCACGGCGTCATCCTGCAATTGCATCGACATGTCGAAGGCGAGCGTGCGGAGAATCTCATTGATGAGGTGCCCCATTTGACCTTGCGGCGTGGCGCCGAGTTTACCGATCCACATCTCGGCCACTTGGCGCGACTGACGTAAGCGCTCGCCGACTTTCTCCATTTTCAGGTGGTAACGATTGACCGCGCTCTTGGAGACACGCCCATCGTGACCGTGCTCACCGAGCACGTCATTGATGCGCGCCGTGGCCTGCAGTTGAGACACGCGCGGGTCGCGCAGCAGCGCTTGCAGCTGCTCTAGGATATCCGGTGGTAACTGCTCAACGGATGATGCGCGCGACATAATCATGGTCCTTGCGTGCTTCAATGCGATCGTCCAACCATTCGACGGCAGCGAGCGCGCCGATCGTCGCGCCTAGAAACAGAAATACCGTGCGCAGCGCTTTGCGACGAGTCGCCCGGACAAGTAACATGATCAAGCTTCCGGACGCGGGCGCGCCACACCCGGCACGCGCGCATAGCCCAACGCCACATCGACACCGCGGCCGGTGAGCTTAGCCACCAGCACACCGCTCATGTCGGTGACATGAATCAACCCCTGCTCGGCAAGCCAATGCAGCTCGGTGCGCACGCGGTCGCGCGAGATTGCATGACCGACAGCGCCCAGCACCGCATTGATGACGCTGTCGTTATGCGAGTAGTCCGGATCTTGCTCCAGCGCCTGCAGGATCACGAGACGAAGATCCGCGGCGATCAGCTCTGCGTAGTTCATTTGCCACTCCGGTCGAGTAGGTGCTGGTTCATGAGGTCCACAGCGCGACGGATGCCGGTCAGGCCACCATGCATCTCCTTGAGGTCGCCGTGCAGCTCTTCGAGGCGCTGGCCCAGCTCTTTTATGTCGCCATGCGACGGTCCATGCCGCACGTCCTGCTCCACAATGGTCACGCGGCGGTCGAGTTGCGCCATCTTATGGTCCAGTTCCGCGCGGCGGACGGTGCGGCGATTGACTGCCCATAGCCAGATCGTCAGCACACCGGTCGCGAATGTCTGTCCGACCGTGATCCAGAACTTCCACGCCTCGTAGTCCACTCACGGCCTCCGCTCATATCGCTGCTGACACTCGATACAGCGGCACGCGCCGGGGCGCGCACGTAATCTCGATAGTGGAATCGGATCGCCGCACGCGCGGCAGTGCGCAAGCCCGTCGATCATCAACGGTTGTTCCTGCTGCGCCGAACGCGCCGCGCGCACCGCCGTCTCGCGGTCCAGTTCCTCGCGCTGCTGGGCGCGGTCGATATCATCCATTCGCTTTACCCAGGCGCTGGGCCAGTGCGCCGAGTAAACCCACACCGGGGGTCTGACCGGCGGCGACCTGCTTGTCCTGTGAGCGCTTGGCGACGTTGACGCCGAGTACGGCGAGTGCCACCCCCCACATTGGCGTGAGCGCCGTGATGGCCTGTGCCACATTTCCGGCCTGTGCCGGCGCACCGACAATCGACCACGCGATGGCGCAGCACTGCACTGTCCAGGCGAGCGCCGTGAGATAGCCAAACGTGGGTCGCCAGCGACGCACGTACGCGTCATTGCTGGCCGCCTCGGCCCGCATGGTCTGGTTGACCTGGGTGAGCCGCGCGGTCTCGGCTTCCAGATGCATGCGTGTGAGATCTGATTCGTGATCGAGTTCGAGCTTGCGGATGCGTTCCAGCGATTGCGGATCGGCCTGGATGGCTTTTGCCACGGCGTCGGGTTCCGCGGGGGTACCGAGCGCACTGGATATTAGTGCGCCGACGGCGGCGCCGGCCGGTCCACCGAGCAACGTGCCGACGATCGGCGCAGCCTTGGCGACGAGGCCGCCAATGTCAGACCAATTCATGAGCGGGACTCCTGTGTCCAAAGGGTATCGTCATCAATAAAGGCAGCCACACGATTGGCCCAGCCCGCAGCGTTGGCGGCCTGGGTGTGATCGGCGGAGATTAATCGACCATAAAAGCGCACACGCCGGGCCAGCACGCGCATATAGAGCGTGAGCGGGTTCTCGGCGTCGATGGCGGAAAGACTAATGGGGCCGAGCACGCCGTCGACCTTCACGCCGGCGGCACGCTGCACCCAACGCACCGCGCGCTCAGGACCGTGCTGCACGCCCGAGTCGACCAGCAGGCTGCGCAGGTGCACGTCGTCAATGTGGTCAAACTCGGGGTCGTCGACATACGCGCGCAGGTAGATCGTGCGCGCGTCGGATTCCGTCAACGCGGCAACGTCGGCGGCGGTGACGGAATGACCGCGATACTTGGCCAGTGTCGCCTGGGTGATGCCGTATTTGGTCGGGCCACCCCGGTCCGTGGCGCGGTCGGTGTAGACACTTCCCTCACGCTGGAGGATAGCGTCGATAAGCGCGTTGGCGTCTGGCGTGATGGGTTGCGACATGCCGCCAGATTAGAGGGTGGACGGCGACGGATGGCGGGGGAACGGGTTCCGCGGAAGGCGCTAAGATGACGCCAATAGCTTACGCAAACTACTCGTCGGCGGCAAACAGATCAGGCTGATCGTCATCGCGCTGTGCCTCGACACGCCGGCGCAACTTACGGATGCCGCGCTCGGTATAGCCGTACCGACGCGCCAGCGTGGTGTTGGTCTCGCCTTGTTGGGCGGCGGCATCGATTTCTTGCTCGCGCAAGCGCTGCATGGCCGCGGCGCACTTGGCAATCTCGATTTCTTCGCCGCCGTAATAGGCGACCAACGCGCGCAAGGCATGCATGCCGATGGCTTGAGCCAGCCAGTGATCGGGCGCAGCCATCTTGGGCACACACAGCCGGATACCGCCGCGCGCCTCGACAATGGCAAGCGCCGCCGCCAGGCCGATGACATCCACGAGCTCGCGCACCGAAGCCGGCAGGCAATCATCGGGGAGGGTGCTGGCGGCCTCAATCCGGTTCGGGAGTGCTCGCATCGTCATCACTTGTCGCTTGCCCGGAGAGCAGCTCGCGCATCTTGCGCGCGCCGGCGCGGCCTTTGCCGCGGTCGATTACTTTTGCGGCCTTGACCGGGCCGTTACTGTGCTCGCGGCTCGATCGATAACGTTTGTCGGTCTCGGCCTGTTGTTCGATGCGCGCCTCGCCCTTGGCCGCGAAACCCGCGACAATCTCGAATAGATAACCGTGGGACTTGAGCGGCAACGTCAACTTATCGCGCCGCTCCAGCATCTCTTCCAGCGCCGCTCGCCAACGGTCCTGTGGCGCGGCCCATACGCGTCCGTTGCGTTCGACTTGGCCGGCACGGATCGGTGCAGACAGTTCGTCCAGCAGCTTTGCCGCTCGATCCCAGCTCAACGCGCGTTTAATCGGACGAAAAAGAGCGATATAACGCAGTAGTAGCTCACCGAGCGGTGCCGGCAGCCGCAGCGCAGCGGCGACTGCTTGGCGCGCAGCGTCGTCGGCGAGCGCTGCTTCGATCGGGAAGCGAGCCGAGCAGCAGGGACAGGTTACTTGCACGGTCGCTCCGGTACAGTTGGCCGCTTACGCAGCTTCGCGGGAAGTTCCTCGGCCATGCATACATACAACCATCGCCACCACACGGCGGTGGCCAGTATGATACCGATCAATACTCCGAGCACGAATAGCATCAGTTCATCTCCTCATCAGGTGTTACTCATTCGGCGCGCCGCCGCTTGTCATAGCTCAATGCCGCGACGACCTTGCGCAGTTGTTCGGGATTCGCCCACTCCAGCCGCGCGGGCGCCGCGTCGCGGTACATGTGTCTTAGGATGCCCTCGGCATAGGTGACGGGGCGGTCGCCGAGCAGCGCGAAAACCTTGTTGAGCAGCGGTGAGCGATCGCCGGCCGGCGTCGGCCCGCGCTTACGCCGCGCCGTGAATCCACGCGCCTTGAGGTGATCGAGCACCGCCTGACGACCTGCGTCGTCGAGATCCGCAGCCGACCGCACCCGCGCGAGGGTCCATAGCATGTCGCGATAGATGTCGTCATCGAGGCCGAGTTGCTTCTTGGCCAGATGGATCTTGGCGAGGTCGGCGTTGCGGCGATCACGCATCAGGTCGATCCTGGCCGTTAATTTTGAAATGCCGATAGGCCAGTGCACCGCGCTCGTGGGTGTGTCCAAACTGCTGCATCGACCGCAGCCGCCGTGCCGATTCCCGGGCACGTGCCATCGCATCGCGTCGCAGCGGCGCTAAACCGGTGATGAGGTCGCCATGTTCGTTGCGGACACGCCACGCCCATCGCAGTGTGTAGCCGCTGACCTGCGGTGCCCAGGCGGCATCGGTCGCGCGCAGAATGTCGATACGCAGGGTCATGGGAGCACCTCCGGCATGATGGCCTCATTGCTCAGCCGCCGCAGCACAGTTGCTGCGATCTCCGCATGCGGGCCGATCACCATGACGTGTGCTCCCTTGGCCACGGCCAATGCGATTTCGTTGATCTTTTGCGCAATGCCGTAATAGACCGTGCGGCCGCAATCGTCGGCCTTCGCCGCCCAGTAGGACTGGTACAGCCATGCGCCGTAGTCCTCGACCTGAGCCGGTGCGGCGAACAGGCCCGGCGCGCCGGGGCGTGTGTCGATGTAGTAGTTGGTTTGCATTAGCCTGCCTCTCGGTAGACGACCGGCACGTAGGAGGCGTGCATGCCGCGCACCAGGCGAATTAGATCCGGGTCTACGCCATCCACCTCCATCTCTCGGAGCAGCTCCCGGCGCGCCTTAGTAAATGTGCTAAATGCCCGCTCCCAAGAAAGCTCACAGGCCACCCCGTCGAGCGATAAGAGAGTCACAATCGTGAGCGGCATCATCGCGGCGACCAGCTCGCCGCGGAGCACTCCGGACATTGTGTAGCCATATATCTTCATGTCGTCACCCGATCCCAGATCACGTCCAACCGCGCCGCTTGCTTCTCGGTCAGCTCGCGGCCCTCATCCAGGCGCTCATGCAAACTGCGTATGAACTCCTGCTCCCACTCGGTCAGCCGCGAATCACGAGCCAGACAGTCGTCGACCATGTCTTCGTCCTCGCTCGTCATGCCGCCTCCTCATCGAGGTCGCGGGTATCTGAGCCGAGCAACGCATCGACCAGCTTGTCGACCTGGTCGTCGACGGGTTGCACCACCACCTGATCGCCGACATCGACGATACGGATGCCCAGACGCTTGAGGTCGCCGGCGGTGAGGTCATATACCGCTGGCTTGTGCACGCTTTCGCGCACGCGAATCAGTAGCTCGGCCTGGTCGGCCGGCAGCTGCGCACGGATACGGGCGATGACCTTCTCTTCGTCATCTATCTCCACTTTTCCCTTGGCCTTCTTCAGGCCGACCTTCATGCCTGAGAGCACGCGGGTGCGGGGTTTCGTGAACAAGTCCGGGCCATCCTCGATCGCGGCATAGAGCCGGTCGCGGGAGTCGCTGGCGCGGCGCACGGCCTGGCGGATCGCCGGCAGCGCCTCGCGCTTGAGCTGCTCGATGTCGGCTTGCAGCGTTGTGACGCGGTCAGCGATGACGCTGCGGTCAGTGGCGTAGCGATCGGCGAGTCGCTCGATGTCAGGCAGCGTCGTTGTCATTGGAGCCCCCTTCGAATGGACGATAGATGTAAAAATTTTGGCCATTAAATGGGCCACTAATCGACCCGACATAGCCGAGGTCGGCACTACCGCGGCGGCGCACGCCCCAACCGAGCTGGCATAGCGTGACTTCGACGATCCAGGCAAGGTCGGCATCCGCGATCGCAAACAGTTCGTGGATCTCGTCGCGTACCGCGGCGACCAGGTCGGCTTGAGTCAACGGCCGCGCGTCGGCGGGCTTCGCATTTTTTGGCAGTTCTACGATATTGGTGGTCATGGCCACGCCTCTTGGGTTACGTAGGTAGCTTGAGCTGCCCGATCAGCTCGGGCAGTGGGATGCGGCGCAGGCGCGCCTCCAAAGCCAAGCTATGCAGCGCGCGGGCGCGCAGGAACTCACAGCTCTCCTCCAACTCTGCATAGGTAGCGGCGATGTAGTAGCCGGTGTGCGGATGACCGCAGATGGCCGTGCCGTCCTCGCGCAGTTGACTGATGATCCGCCGCAGCCACCGCTCGCTGATGCCGGTGGCTGCGGCGAGGTCGCCAGCACCGATGCCACTGCGCACCCCGATGTGGCGCTCCAGCACGGCGAGCACGCGCGCGGCCTGTTCGTTCATAGCCGCGCACCATACATCGCCTCGCGATGCACGTGACCGACGTCGGCCTCGGCGCCCAAGGCAATGCCCTCATACGGATCCACGGCGGCGATGTTCGGATGGATGCGGCACTGCGGGCATAGCCCGCCCACCAGGTGGTGGGAGAGCAGGCCGCCGCACAGGCCTTCGCAGTAACCAATGTATTCATCATCGGTAGACAGCGTGCGCTCATGGCGCAGCAGCTCGGTCATCATGATGGCCTCCGCAAGTTGCACTGGCGCACGCGCGAGACATCCCAGGCATGGCGGTGGATGGGCTCGACCAACGCCTGATTGCGCAGCACTGCGCGCTCGGCGATGTCGGCGGTCAGATCGGCGGTGATCGCCTCGGCATCGATGCGCTGTTGCACCGCACGCTGGCGCGGCAGCAGCGGCCGGTATCCGGCTGCGATCGCAGCCATTTCACCGTGCGGGTCGCACAAAAACACCGCGAATGCCATGTAGCGCCCCAGATCGTGGGCGACAAAGACCTCGCCCCAGTACTCGATGTGCTCGTCGGTATACATAGTTCACTCCCCTCCCAGATCGCGCCAGGCGGCGCGGATGTCATCGCAGGACACATCGCGATCAGCGCCGATCGCGAACATGGAGGCGAGGCGCAGTACTTTCGTCAGGCCGCGCAATCCACCCGGCTTGGCGGCGATATCCTGCAACAGCTGTCGGCACGCGCGCGGCTGGATGCCCCAACCATCGATCAGTGCGGCGACGTCAGCTTGTGTAGGGCGAATCAGGCGCACGCGCTTGCCGATGCGCGAGAACAGGCGATCCAGATAGGCGGCGCGGTTACCGCCGGTCATGCGGGCATACACCGCTTCGTTGCCGACCAGGGCGAGGCCGATCCCCGTGGCGTCATGCAGCGCGCGCATGGCGTCGAGCGCCGCGACGCCGAGGTGCTGTGCCTCATCAATCACCAGCAGGCCCTGGGTACCCTGGATGCGACGGATAATGGCGCGTTGCACCTTGGCGGCACCGCCGCCCACTTCGCGCAGACCGATCGCATCGGCGACCTCTTCGAGCGCCGGCACCACGGTAGCGGTGGCGGGCGTCATGGTCGCGTGCCAGACGTTGGGTGAGTTGCGTTGATAGGCCATGATCCCTGTCGTCTTACCCAAGCCCGCGCCGCCGTACACGATGGCAATGTCGCCAGCGACTTGGGCGTAGCCGAGCGCCGCAATCACGCGCTCCGCAGATGGAGTGGATACCCACGACGGTGCAGCCGGTAGTGCCTGCGCCTGCAGTTGGCGCTCACGGTGTGCGTCGACCCAGCGGGCAATGGATTGCTCCAGGCCGGTCGGATCGGCGGGATAGTTGCCATTGATCCACTGGCTCATCGCGGTCGGTGATATCCCGATCTCCTTAGCCATTGCGGTTTGGGATAAGCGCTTTTCGGTCTGGATTGCAGCGACCTCCGTGTGCAGGTCGCGGTCGATCTCGGCGGCGGTTGGTAGTGATGCGACGTTGTTCATGCTATTCTCCTCGTTGCGTTACATGCCCTTTGTTGGGCGTTCAATTGCTCGGCGGGGCGGCTACCCCGCCGGGCACTTCTAAAGCGAATCCTCGCGCAGCTTCTTCAATGCCCCGCCTACTGCACGCTGGAAGTAGTCTTCGTAGTGCGCTACTTCGGCGCCGCGCGTCGGTTGTTCTTCTTGGCGCGCTGCGTCGTCAACCATGTCGCCATCGACGACACGCCGACGCTGTCCGAAGTTCGGATGCACCACGCCCGGCTCGGGTGGTTCGGTGCCCTCGGCTGCGGGGTACAAGGCGGCGACCTCCAGCTCAGTCATGCGCTGCTCGGCTTTGGCGGCGAGCTTGTTGGCCTTCACATAGCGCGACTTGTTCTTATTCCACTCGCGCCCGGCTTGTGTATCGTTGAATGCCACGTCACCGAGATGGTCTGCGGTGCAGATAAAACGCCCATCAAGCGAGTAGACCGACACGGGTTTGGTGAGCTGCGCCGGATCGTAGTAGGCGACCAGCTGCTGGGCCTTATACTCGGCCAGCGCCTCGGTCCAGTAGCGGTGCTGACCGTGCGGACCGCGTCCAGCCTTGAGTTTGATCTCGCCACGTGCGCGATCGGCGCGCACCACCTCCGGCATCAGTAGCAGCAAACTGCGCTGCGCCTCGGACAAGCGCTTGACGGTCGACTGCTCGAACGATTCCCGGAAAGCTTCCTCGAAGCTCAGTACGCCGCGACACACCGCCGTGCGACGCTTGGGCTGGCGATTGAATCGTGCGACCTCTTCGGCGACTACGGCGGCGAACTCTTCGTACGGTATGGCGGTCGCCTTGTTGTAGCCGCGATCCAGAAATTTCGGATGCGTAGCGACCTTGTCATGGATACCGCCGGCGCCAAAGCTGCGCTCAATCGGCTTTGCGCCGGGGCTGCCTAACACCTTGTCCGGGTTGGTGAAGCGCACATCAATGTTGAGCTGCAGCAGCAGACCGATCGGATCATCCTTGCGATCGTGGAAGCGGTGACGGCCTTGCGCGTGTCCAGTCATCGCCTTGTTGGCCGCAACGACGGTGTTGTCCACCCACGCGTAATCCGGTTTGAATACAGCGGTCAGGTCGTAGGTGGCCAAGCGGAACAGGTCGGTGTTCTCAGTCTTCGCCAGGCGGTACGCGGCGATGTAGTTGCTGCGCAAGTCGGCCCAGAACCATCCTGTCGACGTGTTGATTACCTCGCCGTCGGGCCAGCGCACGTAGAGCTTGTCGAACTTCAGCCCGTCGCCCACGATGGCTTGCCCGGCGGTGAATACGGTCTTGTCGCGCCGCTGCGGCGGGTACAGCTTCGCGAGCGCTTCCGGCCCTTCACGCCGATATATGCGCGTCGCTACCGAGCACTCGGATTTGATGCGCCGCTCGAAGGTCTTCTGCGAAGGCAGCGCCCCCCAGCCATGTTCGTGCGCGGTCTCATTGGTGCGCCGATAGCTCTCACTTAATGAGGGCTGGCGGCGTGTCAGATAGTAGGCGCAGAACCAGTCCCACGCGGGCGCCGGGATCTCGGCCACGGCCGTGCGGCCGGTCCACCCAGGGATCAACGCGGCGGCCCAGTCCTGTAGGGCGAAGTGCTGTGCACCTGGTTTGCCGCGGGTGCCGTAATACCAGCCGCGCAGCGTCGCGGGGCTCACGCCATGTGCGGTACCGACCGCTTGCAGCGACTCGGTCATTGCGCGCCCGGAATCGACTAGGCGCGTCACTTGTTGCAGCAGCGCGGCGCGGTGCTCGCCTTGATCGCGCATCGACTGCGTGCGTGTGCGCGCCCACTCCCACAGCGCTTCGGCATCGTAGCCGAATACGGCGGCCGCGACGTCTGGCGCGGCTGTAGGAACGACGGGTTGCTCGGATGATGTGTGGGATGCCAGTAATTCATGGGTGCGCAACACCGCGGCCTGTACGACCCCCGGCAGATCCGCCAGCCGGTACAGTCGGCGCGTACCGCCGCGGCCAGTGGACTCGGTGTAGGGCCACCCCTCGCGTGTGGCGCGCAGATACGTATTTTTCCGGGCAACCCCCATCGCCTCCGCGATCTCCCGAATGGTGTAGGTGCGCTCAGTCATGCTGCACACCTCCGAATAGGTGGAAACCCTGCCCTCTGGTAGGCTGGCAGTCGCGACAACCAACAGCCCGAAGGAGAGTTCCCATGAGCGAACACCCGATTACGTCTGCCGACGAGAAGGCCCTGGCCCTGAATTTCGCGCTTACCGCGATCATCAAGACACTGGTCGATTCCGGTGTGATGGATCGAGATCATCTGTTCAGTAACCTCGCCGGCGCCCAACAGCGGTTGCAAGCGCTCGGAGAAACCGGGGCAGCAGACCTCCTAGCCTCAATGAACGAGGGGTGGCTCGGGATCTGACGGCCCAGCCGTCTGGCACAACCGCCGTGTGCCAGCTAAACCGGCTCACTCTCTTGCTACGCATCGTCATCCTCCCCAAACAGGCTCAGCTCCGGTGTGAGCGACTTGTTGACTCGCTCCCGGTGTCCCGCGATCTCGCCCATCAACCCGGTCAGCGCGGCCGCCGTGGCATCCGCCTCGGCGTCGCCGCGGTAGAACTGGGCGAGCAAGTTGATTGCCTCGTTACAGGCGCCCTGCAGGGCCAAGACATCATCGTCCTGGGCGGGCTTTCCGGTGGGGATATCGACCAGCAGCTTATGCGCGCTAGTGGCGATGTACTGACTCATGAATGTGCAACCACAGGCGTGCTCGAAGGGGCGCACCAGGTTGGCGGGTATGCGCCCGTTCTCCAGCCACTTGTATAACGCCCATTTACTGGTCAGACCCATGAGGTCGGCGACTCGATCCACCGACAGGTTGCGCTTGTCTCGGCCGTGCTCCAGGCACAGCTCCATCGCATGCCGCAGGGAGGTCGGCGAGACCCGCTTCCAATTACGCCGCGACATTGGAAACCCGTTGTAAGCCCTGTTCCAAACTCAGGCACCGCGTGCTCTGGTAGCGACTCCAGCGCAGGCTTACGCTACGCACACAACATGAAACGAAGAAAGGAACCCAACTCATGCTGCCCTCCGCTTCCGCTGGTGTCGCAAATCTAATGACGAGCGCCCCGCCTCCGCGCTATCCTCGGGATAGCGGCTTGGCCAGATGGTGGCGGGGTCGATCCCGATTGCCTCGGCGATCAGGCGCTCGGCCTTGGGCCAGCGTCCATGCAGGGCATTCTTCAGCGTCGTGGGCGACGCGTAGCCGTGATGGAGAGAGAGCCGGCGCAGACTCCAGCCCGCCTTCTCTAGCGCCGCCTTGATGTCTGCCGGATGCCAATCGCCTTGCGGCGGTTTTTTTGGGGTGCGTTGTCTGCTCATGGGTAGCCACCGTATCACCCATTTAAATGGGTTGTCAACAATCAAAATGGGTAGCACTTCGAAGCGTTACCCATTTTGATGGGATCTGCATGAGAGACTGAATAAGCGATTGAATATATGAGTAAAAAAGGAAAGTCTCACCCTGATAGCTCCGATAAAGACGCAGGTAACAGTTTCTGTGCTCCAACTGATACCCATGACAATGGGTTTAGATCTCGGCTAAGGATGGCGCGCCAGCATCTCGGCCAGTCGCAGCAGGGTATGGGCCAATTGCTGGGTATCAGTAAGAATTCATGGCAGCTATATGAAAGCGGGAATCAAAACCCGGGCAGCCAAATCATCGCCGCGCTCGTCGAGCGTGGAATCAATGCTAATTGGCTGCTCGCTGGCGAAGGCCCCATGCTGATTAGCGAGTTGTATGATCAGGCGGGCAGCCCGGTCGACATGGAGATTCTAGAAGGGATATTGACAGGACTGGCGGAGATTGAAGAACTGGAGGGCGAGCCGATGGAACCTAACTGGCGCGCCCGCATGACCGCTGCCCTTTATGAATATTTCGTCGAAGAAGAGGCGGAAGGTGCCGATATAAAACAAGATATTGGGAAGGTGATTAAGTTAATACGAAAAGCAGGATAGTGCTCAATGACAAGGAAAAAAGATCGAATTCACGGCAAGGTAACCAACCTCTGGACGGAACGCCGCCACCCTGGCCGACGGAAGGCGGACAACAACTTGACCAGTGACGCGAAGGACCGGCAAGCCAGATACCATATTTCTGGTGCCATCCATATAATGGGCGATGTTACGGTGCACATACACGAAGCCGCGGGAGACGGAGACGAGAGCGAGGACCCCGAGCCGACCGGCGCGAAGCTGGATTTGCGCGAGCTGCAATCGGCAATTGAAGATGCTTTAAAGGCCGCTGATAGCGCTGCCGCCGATTCGCAGGCCATGTGTCCTAAACGGCACGATTGTGCCCATCGACGTGATTTTCGCAGACTCATCGCTCGTGTGATTCGTGCGCCTCTTCGGTTTCTAACCTTTTGTCTCCTTGTTATTTTCTCATTATTTCCCACTCCATCCCGCCCAATCCCGGTATTCGCATATCAACTGACGCCTAACACCACGCCCGGCAGGATTTAGGTGCGGCTGTTAGAGTCGATGCAGCTCTACCATTTCTTCACGACTGCCGTCGAGCTGGTCGCGGGCATGATACAGCGCCACTTGTAGCGCTTCTTCCAGGGTCGGGTGGTAGAACGGCATTTTCAGTAAGTCGGAAACGCTGAGCTGCTGTTGTACCGCCCAGGCGAGCGAGTGAGCAAGGTGCTCGCCGCGTGGGGCGACCATGGCGCCGCCCAATAGTCGGCCGCTGGCTTTATCGGCATACACGCGTAGAACGCCCTTGTTCTTGCCCAGGATGAGGGCGCGTCCGACCGGCCCGAAGCGGATCTCGCCGACGGCCACGCGGTCGAGGTCGAGCGTATCCCAGCTAGCGCCGACCGCGGCGATATTGGGATCGCAAAAGGTGATGGCAAGCGGCGTCCTGCGCCGGAAGCTCACCGGTGTCTCGGCCACCGCGTTGTAACCGGCGATACGGCCCTCGTCGCTGGCCTCGTGCAAGATCGGTCGGTCCGCGTTGACGTCGCCGGCGATGAAAATCGGCAAGTCGCCGATCTGCATGCTGTTGCGGGAGTGTAGCGGTACGCCGTGGGCGTCGATTTCAATGCCGAGTTCCGCCAGGCCGAGACGATCGAGGTTAGGTGTGCGTCCGACGCTGGCCAGGATCTTGTCGACCACCACGCTGCGTTCGCCGCTGGACACCCGCAAGCGGCCGTCGGCTTGGGCTTCGATCAGGGCGGGTGCGCCAAGCCATAATGGCAGCTCGGCGGCCATGATCTCGGTGGCCACTTTTGCCACCACCGGATCGGAAAGGCCGCCCACGCTTTCCGCCACGTCGACGCCGGTGACCTGCAGGCCCAGCCGGCGCAGGGCCTGGCCGAGCTCCAGGCCGACGACGCCGAGGCCGATGACGGCCATCGACGGCGGCAGTTCTTCCTGCTCGAACAGTTCATCGGTGGTCAGCACGCGGTCACCGAATTCGAGCCACTGCTTGGGTACGATCGGGCGGGAGCCGGTGGCGATGACGACCGATTTGGAGCGGATCAGTTGGCCGTCGACGTCGAGTAGATTCGGTTCGACGAAGCGCGCGTAGCCCTGGATGAACTCATCACCCATTTCGTCGGTGCTACTGGAGAGGACTTGGTCGACGAAGATGTCACGCAGGTCGCGAACATGCTCCATGGCGTCGGCGACATCGATGGAAAGATCGTCCTGGCCGCGAATGCCCAGACGCTGAAACGCTTGGCGTCGGTGGAAGTCTTCGGCGACCTGTATGGCCGCCTTCGACGGCATGCATCCGACCCGCGCGCAGGTGGTGCCCAGCTCGCCACCATCGATGAGAACAAAATTCGAGGTCTTGTGCCGCACTTTGCCCAACGCGGTCAGTCCGGATGTGCCGGCACCGATAATGGCGACGTCCACCTTGCGTTCCATAGTCAAATCCCCCCCCCCGATCGCAACTTGGGTCGAACTGTAACACGGGCGCCAGCCCGGGGCGCCCCTGCCGGCACTGGCTTCATCAAACACATTTGCTCTATGCGCTGCTCTGCTATAATAGCCGTTCAAGAATTCGGTACCGGCTCCCGGGCGGGGTTCCTCTTTACCTGATATGAACGTGGAATACGGGAGGGCCGCAGCATGTGGAAGGAGATCGAGGGTCACTGGAAACAGTTCAGTGTCGAGGCCCGCAGGAGATGGGATCGGCTGAGCGAGGATGACCTGATTGAGTGTGCCGGTGAACGTGACATGCTCGTCGCCCGCTTGCGGCGCGTCCACGGCTTTTCCACCCAACAGGCGGCCGCCGAAGTCCTACGACTGGAAGAATACGTGCGCACGCTGGGTGCCGAGGATTGGCGCCAAGCGGCGAGCCGCATCTGCCGTGGTTGAAGCGCGGGCATCGTAATTTACGCCGGCTCGCCTGTCCGCGCCGGTCGCTACGCGGGCAATTCGGGCGGCGCTCAGTGCGGTCGGGCGTGGTGGTGATTCCTCCCCTTGACTTCTTTGTATGGCGCCGCAAGGCGGGCACCGTTCTATTGCGTCGGCGCGGGGCGTAAGCGCGACGATTTCGCGCCCGTCCTTTGGCGCGATGTGCTTGCGGCTGCGCCGCGGTCCGCATCCTTGCGCGCAGCCGGCTACCAGATTTTGTACGGTAAATATTTCCCGCTCATGGTGACCACCACGCGGTCGCCCTTGGGATCTTCTTGTTTGGCAATATCCATGGTGAAATCGATTGCGCTCATGATACCGTCGCCGAATTTTTCATGGATGAGTGCCTTGATCGTGTCGCCGTAGACCTGCGTAATCTCGTAAAAGCGGTAAATCAACGGGTCGGTCGGAACGGTCCACGTTGAGCCCTTGTGTGGACAGTCCTGTAACGCGCTGCACACATCTTTATTCAGCCCCAATATCGCGCATAGTTTGTCGGCATGTTCTTGCGGCATGCTGCTTTGGCCCAAACACACCGCGGTCACCCATACGGGAGCCATACCCATCTGCTCGGCAATCGCCTCCCAGGTCAGGCCTTGTTCGCGTTTAGCGCTAATGATGGTTTCAGTCATTTCAATTTTGTTCATGTCGGTCTCCACCTGCAATCCTCGGTAGGGATAAAGCGACAACGCATGGATGGCGTCACCGTGCCTAGCCGCCGTCCGGTGAACGGCAAGCCTTCGCTCAAGCCTACAATCTTCATGCCAATCCCACCATCTCGCCGGCATTGCGCTGCTCGCCGCCGGCTACGCGGCCCGGCGGCGGGGCACCGGTCATGCGCGCTGCAGCCGCGCTCGGGCATCGCCGTGGGCAATTGTCGGGCGTGCCGCCGCGCATTGTCGACGAACGCGGACAAAGTCACCTGACAAACCGCACGACGTTCGCGACATTCGACATAAGCCGCTGTTTTTCTGCGCTTTGCCTACATGGCACGGGCATTGCAAATCCCAAGCAGCGCGCGCCACGCACGAGTGCCGTGGGCATCACACAACGATCACGGGTCAATCACAATGCTGAAGGAGTTAATGTCATGCCACAATCTACTGCTACTGTTTCGATGGCTGGTACGCCACTGCGTGTGCTCGACAAGAACGGCTTGGGGGTGCTTGCCGACAAGGGCAAGGCTAATCCTAGCTGTGTCGTTACCCTGAAGTCCAAGACGGTATGCGAAGGACGGTTTCGGAACATGACTTATGTGCGCAATTTGGCACCCATGTTAATCGACGAACCGCCGCACTTGCTGGGTGAAGACCAAGCACCCAACCCGTCGGAAGCGGTGCTGGCATCGCTTGGCGCCTGCCTGTCGGTAGGTATTCACGCCAATGCCACTGCACGCGGCATCACGCTGACCAAGCTGGAGCTTGATCTAGAAGGTGATATTAACGTCACCGCCGTTTGGGGCGTGGGTGATACCGACCCTGACAAGGTGCTTGGATTTACCGATGTTCGGGTCAACGTCAGCCTCGAGGGTGACGCCGACCGAGAGACACTGGCGGAGTTGATCGCGTACGCCAATGTATGGTCGCCGGTGGCCAACACGCTGCGTAACCCGGTCAATGTGGAGGTGGCGCTGGCTTAAGGCGGCGCACGCCATCAACTGCTATGGAGTGCCAAGCATGAGCATTGGGCAGAGTAAATCGACGGCCGAGGTGACGGACATGGATTGTCCGGTCGCTTTGCCGCATACCATCGAACAAATCACCGCTGACCAACTCGCGCCACTTACCGTGCGCATTGACCGCGAAGGTTATTATCCACGCGCAGTATTGCATGCGCTGGGCGCCGCAGGTGCCTATCGTCAGCACCTGGCATCGCAGAATCCGACCGGGCAACTCGATTTGTCTGGTGCCATTGATGCGATGAGCGTCGTCTCGCGCGAATGCCTGTCGACCGGCTTCATGATGTGGTGTCAGGATGCGCTGGGCTGGTACCTCGAGAATTCGGAAAATACGGTGTTACAGGCCGAGTTACTCGCGAGCGTCGCCTCGGGCGAGGTGTTGGGGGGCACGGCGCTGTCGAACCCCATGAAGTATTTTTCCGGCATTGAGCCGTTGCACCTGCAGGCCCAGCAGGTGGAAGGCGGTTACCTGATCAATGGCACCCTGCCATGGGTGTCTCACCTGGGGCCGGGTCATTACTTCGGCGCCATCTGTCGGATTCAAGGTGAGACTCCGCGCGAGATCATGCTACTGGTGCCCTGCGCGCAGGAGGGCTTGGACCTGAAGCAACTGGCTCATTTTATTGCCATGGAGGGCACCGGTACATTCTCATGTCAGTTCCATGACGTGTTCATTCCTGATGTGCTCCTGCTGGCCGATCCGGTGCAGCCCTTTCTCGCGCGCATCAAGGCCGGCTTCGTGTTGCTGCAGGCGGGTATGGCGTTGGGATTGATCGACGCCTGCATCGAACTCATGCGCGATGTCGAAGGTGTGCTTGGGCACGTCAACTGTTACCTGGATGATCGTCCGGACGAACTTGCCGACGAAGTCGATGAGCTGCGTATGCAGGTTAGCGCATTGACCAGTGACCCGTTTGATTCGTCCAATGATTATCTGTCGGATGTCATGCAAGCGCGCCTATCCGGGTCCGAGCTGGCCTTGCGTGCCGCCCACGCCGCTATGCTGCACACCGGCGCGCGCGGCTATCTTATCGATGCACCGGCGCAGCGCAAGCTGCGCGAGGCCTATTTCGTTGCCATCGTTACGCCGGCCATCAAGCATCTGCGCAAAGAACTGGATATGCTGGCGAGCGACTGAGAGGAGAGAAGTATTGTGCACACGATAAGGATTTCTAGGCCCACCAATGAGGTGGTTACGGCCTTACGCCACGGTATTGAAGACCAAGGCATGCGCGTAGTCGCTCATATCGACGGCCAAGCTAACGCCGCACGTATGGGCAAGGACGTGCCAGCCGACCAGGTACTGGAGATTTTTCGACCCGATTTTGCGCTGCGCGTATGGGCAGCCTGCAAACCCGCGGGAATCGACATCCCGCTACGTATCCATATCTATGCGCACGGCGGCGACACTGTTGTGGCTTATCGAAAGCCTAGTGACGTATTTTCGTGTCACAACAGTGATGCTTTGATGGAGGTCGCGGCCGACCTCGATCCGATATTCGGCGCCATTGTCGCTGCGATTCTAGACTCGGGCGAGGAGCAGCGGTGAACAACCGCGCCTACCGAAAGTACTTATGCCGCGTATGCGGCTTTATCTATGACGAAGCCAAGGGTGATGTCGACGGTGGCCTCGCGCCCGGTACTCGTTATGAGGACATTCCCGACGACTGGAGTTGTCCGCTGTGCGGCGTTAGCAAGGCCGAGATGGTGCTGATGGCGGATCGCCCGCCGTCTAGGCCTCCCGCTCGGCGGCGAGCGCCGCGCGCCGATGCCGATCCGGTTGTCATCGTTGGTGGCGGTATTGGCGGTTGGAGCGCCGCGCAACGCGTGCGAGCGCGCGTGCCGGATCGGGATATCGTTTTGATCAGCGCCTGCGATGGTCATGCGTACCCCAAGCCGGCTTTGTCTGTGGCGGTAGCCAAGGGCCAAGAAGCGGACGACTTGATCGACCAACGGGCCGAAGAAAAGGCCGCGGCGCTGGACGTGACGTTGCGCGCACGCACGCGGGTGTTACGTATCGATGTGGCACGCCGGCGCTTGGTCACTACACGCGGTACCCTTCAATATGGCGATTTGGTTTTAGCGCTGGGCGCCGCGCAAATTCGTCTGCCACTGTCCGGCGATGCTGTCGAAGACGTCCTATATGTCAACGATTTGGGCAGTTACCGCGAACTGCGTAGCCGCCTTTCATCCGGCGTACAGCGTGTACTCATCGTCGGTGCTGGGCTAATCGGATGCGAGTTCGCCGAAGATTTGGCCGCCGGGGGTTATCATGTGACGCTGCTTGACCGGGCCATGCTACCGCTCGCACAGTTGGCGCCGCAACCCATTGCTACGGCTTTGCATCGAGCTTTGCAGGCAAAGGGTATCGTGTTTCGTGGCGGTCGTCGCGTAGATACTATTGAGCATCGTACAGACGACTATCGCGTCACGCTGGACGATGGATCTTCGCTGCACGCGGACGTGGTCGTGTCGGCGATCGGTTTGGCGCCATTGATCAAGGCCGCCGTTAAGGCCGGCATAGATACCGCACGCGGCGTTATTGCGACGGCGAGTAGCATGCGTACCAGCGCTGAACACGTATATGCCCTGGGCGATTGCGCTCAAGTTAACGGCGCGCTGTACTCCTATATCGAACCGATACAACGGCAAGCGGCTACATTGGCTGCGGCGTTAACTGATCAGGCCGAGCCGTTCGAAACTCGTGCGCCGCTAGTACGGGTCAAAACCCCGAGTCTACCGATCGCCGTCTGTCGTTCTGCAGCGGCTGGCGATGATCGCCGCTGGCATATCGTCGAGCAAGATGGAGGCGATTTGCACCTTGAATGCCGTGATGACGCCGGCTTGATCGGCTTTGCCGTCAGCGGTGCGTGTGTGCGCCTGGCGTCTGAACTCTATACATGTGTAGAGGCGTGTCGGCTACGCGCGAATGGACGTTCGGATTTTACGCCAGCCCTAGCTTATCCAGGCGGTAGCGAAACTGACGCGGTGTCAGCCCAAGGCTGATTGCCGCACGCGTTTTGTTGCCGCTGAAACGCTGTAACGCTTCACGCAGTGATTCGGATTCTTCCTCGCGAACCCATGAATATGGACGCATTACGGCAGTCGATAGGGTGTTCGCTGCATAGGTGGCGGATTGCCGCGCAGACGGTGTGCGCTCCGGTTCGCTATGTACGCGAGATTCTTGGCGCAGAATAGCCTCGATCTCGTCGCAACTGATTTGCTCCACGTTAGCCAGCAGTACCGCGCGTTTTATGACATTCTCCAGTTGGCGAATATTGCCCGGCCATTGGTAGTCCTCCAGGCGTTCGACGACGCTTGGACCGAAGGTTACGTTCCTGTTGTAGTTTTGGTTGGCGCTGTTAAGAAAATGTCGCGCTAGAATGCGTACGTCGCCACTACGGTCACGGAGTGCTGGTAGGTGAATGGGAAAGACGTTTAGGCGATAAACAGATCGATGCGAAACTCTCGTGTATTAACCGCCTCCTGCAAGTTCTTATGGGTGGCGGCAACGACGCGAATATCCACCGAAATGTCCTTGACGCCGCCGATGCGTTGAATCGTTTGCTCTTCTAGAACACGGAGCAATTTAGACTGAAGCTCTAGGCTAAGATCGCCGATCTCGTCCAGAAACAGCGTGCCACCGGATGCCAGCTCGATACGGCCCTTCTTGGTTTGTACGGCGCCGGTAAAGCTGCCTTTTTCGTGCCCGAACAATTCGGACTCCAGCAACTCACTAGGAATGGCAGCACAATTTAGCGCAACAAACGGACAATCTTTGCGTGCGCTGACTAAATGTAACATGCGCGCGAACTTTTCTTTGCCGGTGCCAGAGTCGCCAGTGAGCAACACCGAGGCGCCGGTGTCTGCCACGCGGTGGGCTTGGCGCAATGCGTGGCCGAGCGCCGCGCTTTCGCCGAGAATGCCGTACGGGCCGCCTTTACTGTCGAGCGCATTCTTGAGCGAGCGATTCTCAGAGATCAACGCGGCAGTGCGTTCGCTGATGAGTCGGTTGATGAGCAAGATTTGGCTGATCAGCGTGGCGGCCACGCGCAGTACGCGCAGATCGGCGCTGAACGGACGCTGGCGTCGCCGCAACCGGTGCACCGCCAGCACACCGATAGCGGTATCGTCTTTGAATAACGGCATGGCAATGTACGCCACCGTCTCCGGCGGCAGGGTGGTGCGTTCGACCGCGCGGCGTAGATAATGCGGTTCGTCATCGATGTCCTGAACGATAGCGGTCTGCCCGGTCTGCATTACTTTGCCGGTGACCCCTTCGCCGAGCGCATAACTCCCCCTTGCCCGCTCATCGGCGGTCAGTCCGTAGGCGTAGCGTATGCCCAAATTGCCGCCGCCGGTGTCGGGCAGCAGTACGCGGCCGCGATTAAGGCCCAGGACCTGCGACAGCAGCCGCAATGTCGCGCTAATGGCGTGTTCGGCGTCGGCCGATTGACCAATCAAACGCGCCACCTCGTCAATGACGAGGAGATCGTTGTGGCTGGATTCATTGATCGGAGTGACGGCCGTGGCATGCAGGCTAGACATGAACATTCCCCAGGTAAACTTGCTACGTTAGTCTCGTGCAAGTTGCGTGCCCTGGATGTGGCCTGGGCGCCATGCTCGATTAACGCCGTTGTAATGTGTTATTCCGGTTGTGTCCGCACACGAACGCCTGCGTGCATGATCAAAATTGGTGCGGCGTGCACCGCGTTGGCATGCATTACCGCGATTTTGATGCGGTGTGGGCGTCTACAGCTCCACGCGCCAGCTAAAATGCTGAATCAAAAATAGGCAGATGCGATCCAGTGCATAGCCGAGGACACCGATGACAACAACGATGGCTGCCAGATCGTTATAGGCGAGCGTATCGCGAGCATCATTGATGGCATATCCCAGACCGCTGGTCACACCCAAGTATTCCGCTGGCACCAGCACAATCCAGGCTACGCCAACCGCTAGGCGAATGCCGGCGAATACATCTTGCCCGATAGCCGGCAGGATGATGCGGCGTAGCATCTGTCCTCCGCCCGCGCCGAGGTTGCGGGCCACGCGAAACCAGAGTGGGTCGATGCGTTTTACGCCATGTGCGGTTGAAAATATGATCGGCCATATGGCCGCTACGATGATTAAAAAAACGATGGCGCCATCCCAGCTTGCGAATGCCAACACGGCGATCGGCATCCATGCCAATGGGCTGATCATGCGCAGGAATTGAAACGGAATATGCGTGGTCTCCTGCGCGACGCGGAAGTAACCAATCGATACCCCGATCGGCACACCTAGCACGGTTGCCCAAAGCAGGCCGAGCCCGATGCGGTGCAAACTCGGATAAGCGATGCCCCAGAGTTGGCCGGAGCGGATTAGGTCGGCTAGACTCGCGAAGGTCGGTCCGGGACCGAAGCCGGCAAACGATTCCGTGGCAGGGTCGCTGGCAATCAAGTGACCACCATACCACCACAGTGCTAACAATACGGCGACGCCGAGCAGCGGATAGACTGCTCGGTGCAGTCCTCGTACGACCAACGCCGCGCCGCCGCTTCTGCGCCAGCGCATACGTGTGCTGTCCGGCGTTTGTTCAGAGGTCGCCTCGCCGATGCTCACAGTGCAATCACCTCTTCGCGTTCGTATGGATTCGCTGGGTCGACGCCCGGCGCCGTCTCCCAACCTTTATATTTTTGCATGGCGTTTTTGACGAAGTGATAGTCGACCAGATCGTGGGCGACAAAGTTGGGGTCAAGTTTATCCAGAAACGTGGTATTTCCACTCACCAGGGTCTTATTCATAGCGTCGACAACCAAACGCGTTGCCGACGGGTAGGGGTAGGGCGAGAAGTCGATACGTCCGCTGCCCCATGCCGCATGCTGAATGGCTGCGGGATCTCGATATTGACTGACGTTGTAATCGGTCATTGCGCGATTAACCACCTTGGACGGCATGGGTAGATAGTGCTTGCCATCCTTGGACAACATGTGCGCGACTTCTTCTTTGTTCTGCTGCGAGTACACTTCAGCACGGACGATGGCATTCATGACCTTTTGTGTCCATTTTGGTTTTGCTTTGACGGTATTTTCGTTCATGCAGACGACGCAGCACGGGTGGTCTTTCCAGATATCGCCGGTAAAACGTAGCATCTTGGCGCCGGCCAGCATTTCGCCGGCGGCGTTGAATGGTTCAGCGACGATGTAGGCATCGAGTTTGCGCGACGCCAATGCCGGCGGCATGTCCGGCGGTGGCATGACTTGCAGGTTGACTTCGTTCTTGGCCAATTTCGCCGACTGCGGTTTGATCACGGCCGTGAGTCCGGCGTGACGCAGTCCCATCTGTAAAATGATGTTGTGATTGGAGTACCAATACGGCACGGCGATTTGCATGCCGCCCAGATCCGCAAAAGTTTCGGCGCCGGTGTGCTTGCCGACCACGACGCCGGAGCCGTTGATGTGTGCCCATGACATGATCTTGACCGGGAAGTGGTTGTTGTAACGCATCCACACCGGGATTGGGTTGAGGAGATGCACCAAATTCACTTTGCCGGCGGCGAAGGACTCAACCAGTGGCGACCAGCCACGAATCAGAGTGGGACGTTCGGTCTCCAAACCTTCGTCTTCAAAATATCCCTTGGCGTGTGCGACCAGTAGCGCGGTGGCATCGGTGATCGGCAAATAGCCGATACGTACGACTTCGTCATCGGCTTTCGGCTCCGCGTGCAGCATGCTGGGGGCGAACATGCCGGCGGCGGCCATACCTCCGCCGGCCAGCATATCAAGCAGAAAATCACGCCGACTCATTTCGTGGCGTGCTATGTAATCTAGTTCGGACTGCTGGTCAGCTTTGTCCATATCGATGATCTCCTGAAGTTGTTGTGCTTGGATTCTGTCCGTTGCGTCAGTCAGGCGGCGGCCTGTGATGCGTCGTCTTTACCGATGTTCTCCGGCTTTGCCGCGTGAGCGTCACCGCTGTCACGAAATTTGTTCATCAGATGCTCACGCAGTTTGGTGAATTCGGCGCGGTTACGGTCGCGCGGAAACGGTAAATCGACACGCAACTCGCCGACGATCGTGCCTGGATTGCGTGACATGATCAGCACACGGTCGGCCATGGCGACCGCCTCTTCAATATCGTGAGTAACGATGACCAGGGTCAGGTCGCGTTGGCGGGTGATGTGCGCTACTTCGTCTTGTAAGGCGCTGCGCGTGAAGGCATCCAACGCTGAGAACGGCTCGTCGAGCAGCAAGAGATCGGGCTCGGTCGCCAATGAACGAGCTAGTGCTACGCGCTGTTGTTGACCGCCGGAGAGTTGTTGAACGTTAGCGTCTTTGTTATCGCCCAATCCAACCAGGTCGAGCAATGCATCTACGCGCGTGTTGGCGCTGCGGCCTTGGCCGGCGAATACAAGGCCCAAGGCAGCGTTTTGGCGTACGTTCATCCACGGATACAGCGATGGCTTCTGGAACATCATGTTCCACTTCGCGCTGGGTTTGGTGACGCGCCGGCCGTCGATACGTACGCAACCTTGGCTCGGCAGCATGAGGCCGGCCAGCATGTGCAGCAACGTCGATTTACCGCAGCCGCTACGTCCGATCAGCGCGATTTTCTCGCCCGCTTGAATGGTGGCATCGACGTCTTCCAACGTCGCCGTGGGCTGGCCGCGAAAAGTGTGGGTGACGTAATCAATGGCGATACGTGCCGACATTGCGCTGCTCTCGCGGTGGCTGGACATGGCATAGGACCTGCACCTTCCATGCCAGTACCCCGAGCGTGTTGAAATTGAAGCGCATACGCGGCGATCGCCGCTTCAGACAGTGAATCGGCAGCCTACATTGGCGACATTGACGAACAATGGGCCGCGTTCGGCCGCCGCGTGACCAGGCGTTCTGCGCGCGCGCGGCGGCGCACCAAACCGGCGCAGTGGCGTGCGGACATGTTGCGTCATTGTGCCGAAAAGTAGATGTCACCGTAGTAGGCGGTGGCCGATTTACCGGAGTTGTCGGTGTCGGTCATGACGGCGACGGCATCCACGTACCGGATATCGCCACCGAACAGGCGCTTGAAGTCCTCGAGTACGTTTCGACGTTCTTTGACCCATTGTCCGGCTTGCGCGGCACCGGATGCTACTGCAACCATCAGCGCGTGATCGGTGAAAGCATTCGGCCATTCCGTGCCCACGGCCTGATTGCTGGACCAAACATAATTAATGGCGCGGGTGCGCCAGAACACCAATCCACCGGAGAACACCACGTAAACGCGCGCGGGGTAGTCGTCGCCGGCGCGCTTGCGTTCCGGAATATCGCCCAGCGTATGATCGATCTTCCACGACCAGTTGAGGTAGGGCGTTTTTTGTAAATCGATATGTACCTGCTTGTATAGCCCGGAGGCGGTTGCCTTACTCACGGCTTTGAGCACCTTGCGGCCGCCGTCCTCGACCAAGCTGTATTGCGTTTCGCCGGAAAATTTCTTAGCTGTCCACGCGTTCAGGTCGCCTTGCGAAAATCGGCCAACATAGACCGGTTCGGCGAAGGCGGAAAGTGACATCATGGCCAGCACGGCCAGCAGGAAATTTCGCATTAATTGGCTCCATCGGGTTGGTTTGGTGCGGTGGTGGTGAATAGGCGATCAATCAGGCCGGGATCGTCGAACTGGCGACGCCCGACGAAGGCAATGGCATGATGACCCCATTGCCGCATAGCGCCGGGCGCGACTACGCCCATGGGCCACAGTAGCCAGCGTTCGGCGCGTTCGGTTCCGGCTACGATGCTGTTTTCGCCGAACAGGCTGCGCCGCGAATCATCAGCGCGGGGTAGCGAGCGAAGTTGATCGTAGGCGATTAAATTGTAATGCACGCCGCTATCGTCGCCGCGCTTGCGGTATATATGTTCAAGGTAGTGCGTGCGATGCGCGAGGCGCAGTCGCATGCGGGCGCCGTTTGCGGGTGGCGCCGGCGCCGGTACCGACACCGGCTCTTGCAGGTGTCCGGGCTGCGGCGCGCGTAGCCGCAGGCGCGCGCTCGGGAACGCCATATAGTAACAACCGCAATTGTGCATAACGTCGTACATCAGCGGCCTGCCGTCGGCCGCCAGAGTAACGCGCCAGGTCAGGCCGTCGAGATGTCCGCCGAGCAGGTCGAATGCACTGGTGCGTTCGCGCGCGCCGAACCAGATGACGTAATTCAATTGCAATAGCGCCCGGCCGTGCACGCGCGCATGTGAGACTAAACGATATACGACCGGATGTTGCGTATCAATTTGGGGAATAGCATCGGCACCCCAAAAGGGGGCGCCGATGCGGTCATTGTGATCGAGCGTGTCGATCTCGTATATGGGCGCAAAGGTGTCGAACAGCTCGGTCAGTTGGCTGCGGTTCGGTTGCGGAATCGACATCGGGTTGCGCGACGACGTGCGCAGTATGTCAACCACGTGGGCGCGCGACAGCGACTTACCGGCCGGCGGTAAATAGCGCACTAAATGCCCGGACACGGGTAGATCTCTCAGCGGTGTTTCGAATATCCGCCGGGTGCGCCGCTGTAGCCGTGCCACGCCATGCTCGACGAATAACGCGGTGATCGGGTACAGGCCGAAAAATCGCCAGGCGCTGCGGTAGTCGTCGGCGACGGTCGCGCGTGCGCGCAACTGCGCGCGTCGGCTGGCATTGGCCAAGTCAGCGTCGGTCATACGCTGTCCGCACCGATATACGGCAGCATTTAATGTCGTGCCCAACGCCGCGAATGAAGTGGTCAAGCGGGCGCGCGCCGTGGCCGGCAGGTTGGCGATTTCGGCCGCGCGTGCATGGCGGTCGAGCGTACGAAGCGCGCTTAACCACTGGCGCCACTGCGGCGCGCTGTGCAATTGTTGGCGGTAAGAAGCCAAGAAACGATTGACGCGCAGGTATGGAAATCCGTCGATGCGGGCGTCCTGAGCATCGCGCACGCCGGCTCGGCTGGTGGCGGCATCGAGCGATGAGAACAGTTGCGTGCAGTTGGGCGTTGGGCGGACCGTCGTCGTCGGCATGGCCGTCGGTCGCGGCGACAGCCCCGAGCAGCCGAGCAACGACAGCAAGACTACGACGATGGCTGCGCAACGCGTCAGGTGCTCGTCCCCGGTGTAGGGCCGTTGTGGTCGATGCCGTAGCCGCGGTATGGTGCAAGGCTGGACCGCGAGCCAACGTCGGCTGGCTCGGCCACAGAAGCGATAGAGGTGCAAAATATGCCCTTTTGGCAACTACTGCTAATTGGTTTAGGCATGGTCGCGTTGATCTTTCTGTTCCGTCCGGGCATAAAGCGTGCCTTTGAGCAGAGTCGTAAGGCGACCTCGGACGACTGGCGTGGACTGCTGCTGCCACTGGGCGCCGTGGTACTGTTCGTAATCGTCATCATTGCCATGGCGCGTCACTGAGGCGCCGGAATTCCGGCCCGTCGGTGTTGCCCGACCAATTAGAGCCGCGCATCGGCGCTTGGTTCCGCCTGCCTGCGTACGCATCGGCTGATCCGGGTACCGGGTGCGCCGCCGCCGTAGTTGCCCCAAGCGCTGCGGACAACCTCGCGTCGCGCCTAAACCGGATGCCTGCTCACCGCTAAATATAATCCATAATCAGCGGGTTATGTTGAGCTGCCGGTAGTGTTCGACGGCCGGCGCGGCTATAATGGCTGGGTTAGAGCCTCGGATTTTTACCGTCACCCCATTCCGTGTGCATTGTCGAAGGCGGCCGCTGCCCGGCCGTTCTTATTGACATTGTTTTGCCACCAGGATTGATACGCACTCCATGACTACAGCATTGTCCATCCGCGATCTGAAAAAAACCTACGCCAATGGTTTGGTCGCATTGAAAGGCATTGATCTGGACGTTGAGCAGGGCGATTTTTTTGCGCTGCTCGGCCCCAACGGCGCCGGTAAGTCGACCACGATCGGCATCATCACCTCGCTGATCAACAAGACCGCCGGCAAGGTGTCTATTTTTGGCACCGATATCGACGCCGATTTCGCTACCGCCAAAGGTTTTCTTGGCCTGGTACCGCAGGAATTCAATTTCAACGGCTTCGAGCCGGCCGAGGAGGTGGTCGCTAATCAGGCCGGGTATTACGGCATTGATCGCGCGCAGGCCTTTGAACGCGCTGAGCATTACCTGCGCCAGCTGGGATTGTGGGACAAGCGCCGCGAGATCGGGCGCAATCTGTCCGGCGGCATGAAACGGCGCTTGATGATCGCACGCGCGCTGGTACACGAGCCTAAGTTGCTCATACTCGACGAGCCTACCGCCGGCGTGGACATCGAAATCCGCCGCTCGATGTGGAAATTTTTATCCGAAATCAATGCCCGTGGCACCACCATTATCCTTACCACTCATTATCTTGAGGAAGCTGAGAGTTTGTGCCGCAATATCGCCATCATCAATGGTGGCGCGATCGTCGAGCATAGCAGCATGAAGCAGTTGCTGGCCAAGCTGCAGACCGAAACGTTCGTGTTGGATTTACGCGCGCCACTGATGCAATTGCCGGTCTTGCCCGGACACCGCGTGAATTTGGTGGACGAATTTACGCTGGAGGCGGAAATTTCCAAGGAACGCAGCATCAATGCGCTATTCAGCGATTTAGCCGCGAATGGCATCGAAGTATTGAGTATGCGCAACAAGTCCAATCGTCTGGAGCAGTTGTTCATGAATTTGGTTGACGGCAATCATTTTCCCGCCAAGCACCACGAAACCGGTGCGCCGGAGTCAAGCGCATGACGCCAAGGCAGAAATATGTCGCCTTCAAGACCATTGTCATTAAAGAGGTGTTGCGCTTCGCGCGTATCTGGCTGCAAACCGTTTTGCCGCCCATGATCACTACAGCCTTATATTTCGTCATTTTCGGTAATCTGATCGGATCGCAAATTGGCGACATGCAGGGCGTACGCTACATGGAATACATCGTCCCGGGACTGATCATGATGGCCGTGATCACCAACTCATACGCCAATGTGGTGTCTTCGTTCTACGGCTCTAAATTCCAACGCCACATCGAAGAGATGCTGGTGTCGCCGGTGCCTAACTATATTATTCTGCTCGGCTTCATGGCCGGCGGTGTGGCGCGGGGACTGACTGTAGGCGTAGCAGTCACGGGCGTGGCGCTGTTTTTCAGCCATCTGCAGGTGCACAACATTGCCGTAGCGGTCAGTGTTGTCGTGCTGACTTCGATCCTGTTTTCGCTGGGCGGATTCATCAACGGTGTCTACGCCAAGAGCTTCGATGACATTTCCATCGTGCCGACGTTCATACTGACGCCACTGACTTACTTGGGCGGGGTGTTTTATTCCATCCATATGCTGCCGTCGTTTTGGCAGCATGTGTCGCGGGTAAATCCCATTCTTTATATGGTGAACGCCTTTCGTTATGGCTTCATCGGCGTCAGCGACATCAGCCTGTACGTTTCTTATGGCATCATCCTGGCATTTATCGCTGTTCTGTTCACCGTCGCCCTGTGGTTGCTCGACAAGGGTCACGGTATTCGCAGTTGACCCGAGCCGGGACATGCGCGCCGGGTCATATCGATGTGGGCTGGACGTCGTTTAGGCGTTGGCTTTGATACAGCGTGAGTTCCCAGTCGTCGCCCGACGTTTCGTGGCGTAGGATGTAGAACGCCCGGTCATCGCCACGCACCTTGAAATAGCCATGGCCGTCACCCGGCCAGCGATCGATCACGTCGTCGACTTGTACCGCGCGCGCGCCGAGAAAGAAGCGTTGCGGTGTTTGTTCACCGCCGTAGCCAGGACAGCACTCCACGCGGACGGCTATTTTTCGCGACGCCATGGTTGTGCACTCCAAGGTCTTCGGCCGCATTGCCGGGCGAACCAGCACGCGAACTCGGCCCAGCGTTCGCGTCAGCCTCCGAGTTTAACCGCATCCGTGCCATACAGCCGTCGTTGCCGTTTTAGCGGACCACTGGCCCTGGCATCGGTTGAGGCGTGCCTGCCCTCACCACTAAGTATAGGAAATCCCAGCGCGCCCGGTATTGCCGCTGGCAGGGCGCCGCAGTGGCCCGGCTGGGCAGCTGATTCCATCCAATAAAGTAGATAAAATATCTTGTCAAAGATATTGTTATGAGCTATTGTTTATTTCAATTATTAGAAACAAGCCCTAACTGGCCTAAAATCGGGAATCGCAAACCGATGATTTCTAAGCAGCGCACAAAATTTAGCGCAGACCGTTTTTTCAGGGTCAACAGTCATTTACCCGGGAATTCGGGCTGGTATTACGAGGCACGCGAGGGCGTATGCGGTCCTTTTCCTAGCCGCGCCATGGCCGAATACAGCCTGGCGCTGCTGGCGGAGATGAATCCGCGACCGCGTACTCGAGGACCATTCAGCAGCGCCAAGCTGCCGGTGGCAGCGGCAATCTAGCGGTCGCCGCCTGCCGGCCCAAGCGGTCTGGACGTGTGTATTATGAGGCAGTTCGCACGCACTGATCGCGTCAAGAGTGGCTCTGTCGCTCCGGCTTGCCGGCCGGCCCAGTCCATCCTCTCCTCCCCCGCTGGGTCGGTCGGCATCTCTTAAGCTCAGGCCTGATCCAGGCCGATTTCGGCGTATGCCCGGCGAGCCACTGCGGTTGGTTCAGTGTGCTACCAAATTTTGCCAAGCCGCCGGTTCGCGCTGCGTAAACGCATGACGCTATAATCCGGTGCGCAAATTTGGAGTCGCCCATACCAAAGCCGAAATCCTAGTATGCCGAGCAGGCGTTCTTCGTCATGTTGCCGTTCTATTGTGGGCACGACGAGTCGCAACGGCAGCATTCGCCGATGCATGCCGCTGCTATCCGATTGAGCTTGGCGGGTGGTGACTGACAAGATCGATGACCACGAACGGCGGCATGCCGTAGCGCGCGACAGAGCACAGTTACGCTTGCGTGTGCCGGCACCGTGACAGGCGGTATGTTGTGCGAGGAATTTTATGACTAAATCGTTCCGCTACCCGGTCGAATTTACAGCTTTGATCGGGCTGATTCTTGTGCTGCCGAGTTTCGAGGCGCCGAAAAATTTGTTATGGCTGCTGTTCGTCGTCATCTGGCTCTACAATCGCTTCTCAAGCCGTCGTTTCGGCGGCAGATGGGATATTTGGGACAGCTTGATCGTACTGTGGCTGTGCTCCGGCTATGTCGTCGCCGCGTTTGCCGGTCTGCACGGTAGCGAATGGCGCGGCGCCGACGATATCGTTCGTTACGCTTCCTTGTTGTGGTTGCTAAAGCGTAGCGGCTATGGGACCAGGGAGTTCAGGTGGTTAATCGTCGCCATGACGGTGTCCACTGCGGCGGCTCTGGCGTGGGGTTTGTGGAGCTTGTTCGTAATCCATACCCGTACCGCCCTTGAACTGAATTCGGTTGGGCACGTGAACCATTCCGCCATTTATCTGGGCGTTAGCTTCTCCGCTTTGCTTGCGTTCACGTTGGCGTATTGGCGGCAACTGTCTCTGCTGTGGCGGGGCGTGTTGATTGTCACGTTGTTGGCCTTTAGCGCCGGATTGCTGATTTCGTCCAGTCGCGCCGCGGTGGGTATGACCTTCGTCGTCGCCGTGGTGATGGGAATTGCCTGGATGCGGCGTACGAAGATCCCTGTCGTCGCGTTGGCAACGTTATCTCTGGTCATTGCCGTCGGCGCCTACGTCGCCCAGGTCAGCGTGGTCAAGAAGCAGGAAGATATGGTGAAAGAGGATAACGTTCTTACCGGTCGGCTGCCGATCTGGAACACGGCGATAGAAGCGTGGCGAACGTTTCCGGTGTTCGGCGTTGGTATGGATAACTTTAAGTACATCACGGCGCCGGACTTAAAGAAGTGGTTGGCGCGCCACGGCAAGGTATACAGCCCGGAGGAATATCGAACCTATTCGCATGGCCACAGTTTGTACCTGAATACGTTGGCCGAACGTGGCGTATTCGGTATGGCGGTGCTGGGCGCGGTGTTGCTGTACTGGCTGTATTTTTTGTGGCGAAAATATCCGCCTGCCGGTGCTGATAACATGGAATGGGCGTTATGGGGCGGTAGCCTGGGCGCCTGGATTATGCATGTCGGCATTGGCGCGGTTAACACCACGCTGCACCATGAACACGCCATGCTCGCCATGCTGATCCTTGGCGCCTGGCTGGGCTATTTGCGCAGTGCTCAGCGTGGCGGTACCCAATAAGCCGCGTAGTTTAACGCCGCTAGCCGCCACTGTGCCGGCCGCCCATATGGCCGCATACTGAACGTCATGCCAATATCGTCGATCAACCGTCATCCAGCCGGCTTGACCGTTCTGTTTCTGACCGAGATGTGGGAGCGCTTCAGCTACTACGGCATGCGCGCGCTGCTGGTGTTGTATCTGGTGACGGCGCTGCATCTTTCTCGCGAACGCGCGCTGGCGATCTATGCCACCTACACCGCCTTGGTCTATCTCAGCCCGATACTCGGCGGCTACCTGGCAGACCGCTGGCTGGGCAAGCAGCGTGCCGTCATGGCCGGTGCGGTAGTGATGGCCATGGGCCATTTCGCCATGGCGGTGCCGGCATTACTGCACGTGGCGTTGGGGCTGTTGGTGGCCGGCAACGGCTTGTTCAAACCCAACATTTCGACCACGGTCGGCGAATTGTATGGCGCCGATGATCGCCGCCGCGATGCCGGGTTCACTATCTTCTACATGGGTATCAACCTGGGTGCGTTGTTTTCGCCCCTGGTGTGCGGAACCCTGGGTGAGCGATACGGTTGGCACTACGGATTTTCGGCCGCCGGCGTCGGCATGTTGATCGGGCTGTCGGTGTTCGTTTTCGGTCGGTGGCGTCTGGGCGAGGCGGGCAAGACGCCGCAACGCCTGGTCGATGTCTGCCGTGGTCGTGGTGATTGGATAGTGGTGACCGTGGTGAGCGCCGCCGCGCTGGCTTTAGTCGTTGCCGGCATTGCGTTGTGGACACTGGTCGAATCCCATTGGCAACGCGTGCCACGTCTGGCGTTGCTTGTACTCGGTGTCGGCATGCTGGGCGCGACGGTATATGTCACACGCGCGCGGGAACGAGGCGCGCAGCGGCTTAGCCGCATTGAGCGCCGGCGGATCATGGCGCTGTGCATCATGGCGCTGTTTGTGGTGTTTTTCTGGATGGGTTTCGAGCAAGCCGGCGGCACCATGAACCTATTCGCGCTACGCCACACCGATCGGCTGCTGTTCGGCTGGGAGATGCCGGCGAGTTATTTTCAATCACTTAATCCGTTACTGATTTTGCTCTTGGCGCCGGCATTCTCGATGCTATGGGCGCGCTTGGATCGTTCGCCTTGGGCGCTGTCGTCGGTGGTTAAACAGGCCATCGGCATGATCGTATTGGGGCTCGGCTTCGTGGTCTTGGCGGTGGCGCAATCGCGTGCCGAACTTGGCGCTAGCGTCAGCCCATGGTGGTTGTTTTCAGTCTATTTTCTGCATACGGTCGGTGAGTTGTGCCTGTCGCCCATAGGTCTGTCCATGGTGACCAAGCTCGCCCCGCACGCATTGGCGGCGTTGTTGATGGGACTGTGGTTCACATCGATGGCGGCGGCCAATTATTTGGCCGGAACGCTCGAGGCGCTGTTGCGCGGCTCCGGTATACCATTATATTGGTTCTTGGTGATTAGTTCCATCGGCGCGGGCGTGGTGTTACTGCTGCTGGCGCCGCTGTTGCACCGGCTCATGCACGGCGTGCGCTGACGCTCAAACGGCAAAAACTTTGGCGTCACCTGCAACGACGCTACAATGTGCCGCTGGGAGGCTATCACCGTGATGACCAACATGCCGTGCTGACTGGGCGGATCTGCACTGATTAGCGGAGGTTAGGATGAGCGCAAACACGCACAATAAATTTTTGCGTAATACTGGTTTTAGCGCCGCCTGTGTTGCCTTGTCGGTGATATTTTGCGCCGGCGCTGGAGCGCAGCCGGGCACTGAGCCCGCGCGCCAATTGTTTGCGCGCTATCAGCAGCTCGAGCACAATTTTGATCCGGCTTTGGCGCAGTTGTATGCCGACGGTGCGATAATCAAGGTCACACGTATATACGCCGGCGGTGTACAACGGCAGTTGCTTGTTCCTGGCGACCTTTACCAACTCGCACTGCGCCAAAGTATGCCGCTTGCCAAGGCTGAGGGTGACTACAATCGTTTCCGCGACGTAAGTTATCATGCGGCCGCGGGCGGAGTTCGTATACGCGCGACGCGTTACTCCGTATGGCGTAACTATACCAGCCCTTACACCGCATTAGTGGCCCGCGGCGCCGATGGCCATTGGCGTATTGTCGAAGAGACGATCGTGCAGCAGATGCCGGTAAAACCATGATCGTTACCGGCGGCGCCACAGTGACGCGGAAAAGTTTACGCGTACCCCGCTAGTCATGCGTACCAAGACGACCGCACATGCCTAAGCAACCCCCCCGCGACTCCATATACGCCGCACCGCGCGACATGATCGTCGATTTTGTTTTTGATGAATCGGTGACGCAGGTGTTCCCGGATATGATTCGCCGTTCGGTGCCGGGTTACGACGCCGTTGTTGCGCTCACCGGGCTGTTTGCCGAGCGCTATGCGCAAGCGCACAGCCATTGTTACGATCTGGGCTGCTCATTGGGCGCCACGACGCTGGCCATGCGTAGGCGTATTGCGGTCGAAGCGTGCCGCGTTATTGCTGTCGATAATTCCACGTTCATGACCGAACGCTGTCGCGAAAATCTCTCGGCCGAATCAAGCGATGTCCCGGTCGACGTTGTGTGTGCAGATATACGCGACGTTGAGATACAGCGCGCGTCATTGGTCGCCATCAATTTTACTTTGCAGTTTATTGAGCGCGACCAGCGTCTGTCACTACTGCAAGGTGTCGCCAATGGTATGCTGCCGGGCGGCGTGCTGGTGCTTTCCGAGAAAGTCAAATTTGACGATCGCGATGCTCAGCAGTTTCATCAAGAAATGCATCTCGGTTTTAAGCGGGCCAATGACTACAGCGACATGGAAATCAGCCAAAAGCGCGCCGCGTTGGAACGTGTGCTGGTGCCAGATAGTATCGATACACATCTCGCGCGTTTACGCTCCGCTGGATTCCGTCAGGCGCATTTGTGGTACCAGTGTTTTAATTTTGTATCGCTGGCCGCTTTTCGGTGATTGACTGCGCAGGTTTGTATGCGGCGATGGCGCGCGAATCGTTGCGGCCATGGCCGCAACGGTTGCCTGATCAGTTGGCCGCGGCGTTCGGCAACACGCGCAACGGTGAGCTCGAGGCGTGGGTCGATGCTATCGCGCGGTTGCCCGGACTGACGCCATCTTCGGTTGATCTCGCCGGCGAGTGTTTGCGTGTCGGCACAGCGCAGGACTGTAGCGATGCCGAACGTGGGCGTATCGAATCGCTGTTGCGCCGCCTACACCCTTGGCGTAAAGGGCCTTACTCGGTATTCGGTATCGACATCGATACCGAATGGCGTTCCGATTGGAAATGGGAGCGGCTGCGCCCGCATCTGCAACCGATCGACGGCCGGCTGGTACTCGATGTCGGTTGTGGTAATGGTTATCACTGTTGGCGCTCGGCCGGGGAAGGAGCTCGCCTAGTCATCGGTATCGACCCGTCGATGCGTTCGGTAATGCAATTTCAAGCCTTGCGACATTTCGTTACGGCGCCGGAAGTGTACGTGCTGCCACTGGCTATCGAGCAAGTGCCGGCCAATCTCGATGCGTTTGATACGGTACTATCGATGGGCGTGCTGTATCACCGCAGATCGCCCATCGACCACCTTGTTGATTTGCGTGGCTGCCTACGCCGCGGCGGTGAATTAGTGCTTGAGACGTTGGTCATCGATGGCGCTGTCGACCAGTTGTTGATGCCGGAAGGGCGCTATGCGTGCATGCGTAACGTCTGGTTCATACCGTCGGTGCCGATGTTGGAGCGCTGGTTGCGCCGTAGTGGTTTTGTCGATGTGCGTACGGTGGACGTAACGCCGACCAGCCTTGATGAGCAGCGCTCTACGTCATGGATGACGTTTCAGTCGCTGCCGGATTTCCTCGAGGTTGGTGATCGAAAACGTACCGTCGAAGGCTTACCGGCACCGACGCGCGCAATCGTACTGGCGACGCGCTCCTGACGTTTTTATGCACAGGTGTACCGTATCAACGGGCGCCCGCGGCAAGTAAATCTTTACCGGTCGCTCGCCGATGTACTAGCGCTGCCGATGTGATTTTTGTTTTTGCGTTTTTGCGGGAGCATCATCTTCTGTATAGGTTGAACCTTGATCTAGCGAAGTCGCCAAGCACGCAAAGATTTTGTAGGCACGGATTCATCCGTGCAAAATATCGGAAGTCACGACACCGAGCAGCCTATTCACCTTGGCGAGCTTCGCGTTTCTGCGAGAATACCATCACTCGTGGTGCCCGAACCTTAATCTCGCAAAGCCGCTAAGCTTTTGTAGGCACGGATTCATCCGTGCAAAATATCGGAAGTCACGACACTGAGCAGCCTATTCACCTTGGCGTGCTTTGCGCCTTGGCGAGAGCATCATCTTTTGTGTTGACCGAACTTTAATCTCGCAAAGCCGCGGAGCGCGCAAAGAAAACAAGGCCATGACGCGCTCAGGTGAGAGGTGGATACGTGCACGGCCGAAGCCGTGCCGACAAGGGTGGGCGGCGAGCTTCACTGTCTGGGGTTGAGGTCGTAGGCACGGATTCAGCCGTGCAAAAATCAGCGGGGTAAAGCAGGCAAAGATTAAGAACGTCAAGACTGGACGCGCCGGTGTAGTCGCCGCTGGTGTGAGCGCACACGATAGGCCCATGTTTTTAAACCCAGTGCTGGCGCCAACACCAGCAGTATGAGTAGATAATCCACTACGTGGTCGGGCGCGAAATTGCTTAATGCGGCGGCAAAGCCCGACACGAATTCGTCCGATTCGAGCGCCGCACTGACTAAATACGCCACTATTAGCAGGATCGTTCCGACCAACCAGAAATTGGCTGCGCGGTTCAGTAGTCGAGCCGTTTCAGGAATTGGGAATTTATTGATGTCAGGGGCCATCGAATTTCTCCCACCGGAGCATGAATGCGGCGTTGGCACATATTGTACGCATGTTTGGCCACCCGGGCAGCATGCGTTCGTGCGCTGTGCGCGACAGGCCGACAGAGCCGATGCACTCAAACCTTGCGCAACGTTTCCGACCACTCCGGGGTCGTCGTGCCGCGTTTTAGCTGCACCGTGCGCCCGCTGCCGCCGGTTTCCCAACCGTGTTCGGTTTGAATCGGCTTGCGTTCGAAGCCCCACCACATACCGCGCTCATCCTGGGCGACCCAATTGATCCGCGCCGGCGGTTGCGGGTCGTTGCTGCGCGCGCCGGCCAGCAGCGCGTCGAGTTCGTTACGGCTTAGCTCCAGCGTGAGTTCCTTGCGCCGCAAGCGGTCGCTGGTGGATGCCTCGTAGATGAGTTTGTGGCGTCCGATGACGATAATATCACCGTGATCAAGTAAATGGCGCACGATACGTTTGCCATTTACAAACGTGCCGTTGGTGCTGCGCAGGTCGAGCACATACCAGTATCCGCCGTCAGCGATAATCTCAGCGTGGTGGGCGCTGACGGTCGGCTCGGCGATGTGAATGTCATTGTCGGAGGTGCGCCCGATACGCAGGGACTGCTGCTCGACGGTGATTTCGTCTACTTTCGCGTCGTCACGTGTGATGATCAGCGTATACATGGTTTGACTATGGCGCGAATTGCGCTCGTTTACTCCATGGTCAGAATGTTTGCGGGCGTCCCAAATAACAGCATATACCCAAAACTGTGTATGCGGGCCAGCGCGTACTCCCACTTGCGATCGTGTGCGCCGCTAGACGCAGGCCCCCGGCGGCATACGGACAACCACATGATCGGTGAAAGTATATCCTTGTTGACCACGCTTTGTGCGTGGTTGATTGTCGGCGCGCGATCGAGTTTCCACGATGTCTTGCCGTATCGGCATTGTTTGTCGATTGGTTCTATCTTGTCCATGCTTGTTTTGGTGCGCCGCGGCCGGCGGGCGCCGCGTTGTGAGGTACCATGGGGCGGCTCGGCGTCACCGCGGAGCGGCTGATAAGGGAACTCTGGCGCGCCAAACCGATCAGATGGATGAGAGCCGCCAATGCCGGGTGGCCGCGCGCGCGGCGGTTGCGGTGTGGCCGGTCGGTCAATATTTCAACCAGAAATAGGGGAAGAGGTGGGGTATGCAACGCTTACGGCATTTCCAAGTTGGCGCCTTGTTGGTTGCCAGTCTATTGCTCAGCGCAGCGGTTAGCGCAGCGCCCTTGCACGATTTCGACGGCAAATCACGCACCATTGCCGACTATACCGGCCACGGAAAATGGCTGGTGGTCATGATATGGGCCTCCGATTGCCATGTCTGCAATGTCGAAGCACACCACTACGTCGACTTCCATTCCGCGCACCATGCGTCCGACGCCCGCGTGCTGGGTATTTCGATGGATGGCGACAGCGGCAAAGCGGACGCGCGCGAGTTTATAAAACGGCATGCGCTCAACTTCGTCAATTTGCTCGGCGAGCCGGACGATGTTGCTGCAATGTATTCACAGTTGACCGGCCGCCCCTGGGTCGGAACCCCAACGTTTCTTATCTATGATCCAGCTGGAAAATTGACCGCGCAGCAAGTCGGCGCGGTACCGGTGAAGATGATCGAGGATTTCATCAAGAATCACGAGCGTTCCTCGCGGTCGGGGGCTACCAACCACAGCTCGAGCACGGCGACGCAGCGCGCGCCGGCGAACGGATCGTAGGGTTGCAGGCAAAAAAAAGCGGCCCGTTGGGAGGGGCCGCACAAAGAGCTACGTGATTGGGGGACGTAGCATTGGAGGGAGTAACGAGGAAACGCCGTACCTAGTGGCGGTTCCTCAAGATTCGTGATTAAGTATTCCAGCTTCACCGTTGTCACGCTATCCGTATTTCTACCAATAGGGTAATCGGCAAGCGCGCGGCCCGGGGTGACCGCGTGATCACGCGCGGCCGGCCGACACGCCAGCGCCGCGCATACTAAGATTTACGGCACGCAGCATGCGGGCGGTGCTTGCCGCTAGTAAATGCGGAATCCACCGTGGCGCATGCGTATACGTCGGTCTAAGCATAGCCATCCCAGCCAAAATGCGAGTAGCGCGGTTGCGGCAATGCTAACGGCGAACCAGCTTATTGGTATACGAATGCCGCGCTCGGCGGCGACGTCCCGCCAACGCTGATTTTCACTGCGCAAGCGTTTCAGTTCGTTGGTATCGGCGGCTGCGCGCTGTACGGCGGCTTGCGTTTGCCGGCGCTGCGCGATGCCACTCGCGCGTTCTGCGGCCATCGTGGCGCGCATGGTATTTACTTGTTGATCCAGGCGTTGATTGTGCTCGCGTAGTTGTTCGAGCACGAGACGCGGCGGTTTTTCTGCTACCAGGTAGGCGATCTTGGTCCAACCTTGCCGTCCGTCAGGCAGGCGCACCCGCGCGTAATTTTTCCCGCGTCGTAGGACATCCAACGGCGTGCCGCTGACCAGACTTGCCAGCGGTTTGCCGGCGGCGGATTCGGTTGCGTACAGGGCTAGATACAGTTTGTCGGTGACATAGAGCGTTTCCGCCAAGACACGGTTGGGTACCCACAAAGCCAGAGTCGCTACGATTAGCACTCGGATCACGCTTGGCCTCCTTTCTCGATCTGGTATTGACAGGCGATTGCTCGCTGTTTGGCGCCAGTGCCATCATGGCCTTGGGAGCCTAACGCGTGAAACACGCATTGGCAGTCCACTGCGTCACAACTTGAACGAACAAAGAAAAGAAGAGCGGCCCACGGCTGGGCCGCTCATGGCTTCACATTAACGAAGCCGGACAGGGAGGAGCCGCATTATCGACGTTCGACGGGCGATAATGCGAGCTGAGTGTATTTATCCCATGTCCGCCGGCATGTAACAAACGGGATATCAACACAACCGCGCTGTGCGAATACGTACAGACATGTCCTGCGGATGTCCGCGCCCCGTTAACGGTGTTTGCGGTGCGGACTGTCGGCGTCTTGCCGGGGGCGCGAGCTGACCACGTCGTAGACAAAACCCGCCAGGGCATTGAATCGCGTTGCGCGGAAAATTAAATGGCTTACCGATGTCGGGCGCGCTGGTCGGACCTCACGAATGCGTCGCAAAAATAACCCCGCGACTGTCAAGCGAGCCAGACCGGAGACCAAAAACACACCGAGTAGCGCGCTATCCCAGCGCAGGCTTATGCCGGCTAAGTGCGCCTGCTGGGGAAGAATTTGCCCTAAGTAACCGCCCAGTAGCGCACCCAAGAAAATCCCGGCGCCGGTCAGCAGGTTATGTGCCGCCATATAGCTGGCGCGTTTCTCCGCAGGGACCAAATCGTAGAGGAAATTGCCGCCACTAAGACTGAAACCGGCCCAAACGAAGCCGGCGGCAACCTGTACCAACATGAGATACCAGAGTTGCGCCGACAGCAGCCACAGTCCTGGCAGCAATGGCATCATGAAACCGGTAAGGACCAGCACGATGCGGTTTCCAAATACATCGCCGAGTCGTCCCCAGGTGTTGAGGGTCAAAAATTGAATCAGCACGGACATGGAGGCGATGGCGGTGAATTCGAGATAGTTGAGGTCTAAATCACGCAGCATGTAGACGGTAAAGAACGGTGATGCGATCGCCACCGAGAACTGCATGAGTGCGAAGAATATCGAGAAGCGTACAAAAGGCGAATTGCGCAGCCGTCGGCGCCATTCGCTGAAATGCGGCAGATCGAGTGCCGCCACCTTGCCCGGCGGGTCATACATGCGTGACAAGTGGTATGCCGATGCCCAACGCGCCAGGCCGGCAATGGCGAATATCCCGATATAGCCGGTCAGCGTCATGCCAAGGCGGCTGAATACGTACAGCATGGCGCCGGCGCCGAGTAGTGCTACGAACGCAGTGGCGCTGGCCAGCCGCGTGCGCCGCGCAAAGTAGCGACCGCGCCGGCGTGGCGGCACCAAGTCGCCCATGAGGCTGTTCCACTGCGGCGCGGTCAGATTGGCGGCCGCGTGATACAAGACGATGACGGTGATCAGTAAGCCGACCGCAGCGTTGCCGAACACGATCGGCAGCACGATCAGAGGTATCCACAGCGATGCTTGAAGGCAGGCGCCGGTGACGATTATGCCTTTGCGTGCGCCGATTCGCCGACCCAGCCAAGCGGAAAAGGGTTGCACCATCGCGCCCAGTAACAGGGGCAATGACGCCAGAATGCCGATTTGCGCCGTGCTTGCGCCGAACAGCAGTGCATATGCCGAGAAGTACGTCTCGCCGGCGCCGGCCATGACCGAATAGGCGACGCCGTCGCGCACGGAGTGGCGCAACGACCGATCTATTACGGGATCTTTGGAGTAAATGTGGCTCATGTCTATCAATCGGCGCCGATAAGGACCGGTTTTGCGCGGCTGTGGCGATCGACGTTGACGTCACACTGCCATAACCGTCGGCGCGGCATTATAGCGAACCGGCCCGGTCGGCGTATATTGCGCGCCTTTAGGGCACTCGCGTTGACCGACCCCGCGCCGCGAACTCAGGGTAGGGTGGCACCGTCACCGTCACCGACACCGGCTTACGGTGTGGGCGTCCGGTTCGCCTACGGTGGCGGTTGTGTTACGTTCGTGTTACCGGTGGCGGTGTCGACGCTCGTGTCGCGGTGCCCGTTGTATACTGTAGCTACGTACTTGGACAGGTTGTGTGCAGATGTCGAATCCTTTGCAAGAAAGCGTCGCCCGCCAACGCGACGCGCTGACCAGGATTTTGGCGCAGCCGATGGCTGGCCTTGCTGGGCGTTGCGCCGAGCACTGGGGCGAGCGCCATGCCTTAAACCGTATCCTTATCGACGGTATGCGAGATTTGCCGTACTGCAAGTTTCTTTACGCCGTCGATGCCGCATTCGTGCAACTCAGCGATAACGTCAGCCAGTTTGGGTTGATTGCCAAGGATTTTGGCCGGGATCGGTCGCAGCGCCCTTATTCGCGCGACATAGCGGCCGATTTTGATCTATCGCAGGCTTACATCAGCTTGCGTGCGCGCCGGCCTTCATTGACCGCGCTACATGCGGTGCGTCGCGGTGCGGAATTGCTCGGTTATATTGGCGCCGATTTCGACATGCGCGATCTGCCACTTACACGTGAGCTATACGAAGAACCTAAACAGTGGCGGCAGATCAAGGGCGATCCGGTCATACGCGGGGTGGTGTTCCAGCAAACGCGTATCGAGAGCGAGTTGGACCGGAATATCAATGATGTGATTGCGGTGCTCGAGGAACTCTTCACCGATCACGGCGTTTTTCACAGTACGATACACTTTTCCAGTAGCCGGGCTACGGTATGGTTGTTCGACGACCCTTATCGTTATCGTTTGTTGGATATGGAGGCCTTGGTTGATCCCAACGTGTGCCTGGTATATCCACGGCGTGACTACCCGCGCGATGCAGCGCTGCCGGCCCACCAGGTGCGGGCGGTATTAGATCGGCTGCGTATGCTGCGCTTCGCCGATGAAAATATCTATCTACGAGCCGGTTCGTTGAATATTTTCAACGGTATGGTCAGTCTGACGTTTTCCTGCGATGGTTCGCATTACCTCACCTGCGCGGAGTTCCTCAACACGCCTATGGCTTTTTGGGGCGCCGCCAACGACGTTGCCTGAATCGCCGTCGGCGGTGGTCCACCCACAGTGGCAGTACCGAGATGGATTACCCGGTGATTTCCGGCGCACGTATTTCAGTGTGGGGCTTGAATCTGCCGGCGCAGCGGCTTAGATTGCAATGTCACCTATCCTGCCGTTTGCCGGGCGTATGGAAATTCCCTTTCGACAATTGAGTTCTGAGGCCCTACAAGGTCTCATTGAAGAGTTCGTCACTCGTGATGGCACCGATTATGGCGAGCAGGAGGTATCGGTAGAGCAAAAGGTGGCTGAAGTAGAACGGCAACTCCAGCGTGGCGAAGCGGTAATCTTATTTGACCAGGCTAGCGGTAGCTGCAATATCATATTACGAAAGGAAATGAATGCTCGGCCGTGAAGGCGGAGCATCTTCGATTATGTTCGACTTCGTACGTACTGACACCGACTTTCTGGCGGCCGCATTGAGTGATGCTACTTTGCCGGTGCTTGCAGCCTGCCGGGAAGCGCGACTGCCACTGGTCGAGGGCGCCAAAGCCGACGACTTGGCCGATGGGATTCGGCAACTCATTCAGGTGATCACGCGCGCCGATGCCGACAGCGCGCACGGCGAGCGCCTCAGCGGCGGTGATATCAGTGACATTGGTGAATACGGTGCGGGCTTGCTGCAATTGCTCATGCGCTGCGCCGGGCAATTAGACTTGCCTGACGCGCGACACGCCATCGGACGTACGTTGGTGCCGCTGTCTCTGTGGGTGGCGCGCAATGGCGGCACGCTGAGCGTGCTGGACCCGCTGGTCGACGCGCTGGCCGAACTCGCCAATCAGTGTAGCGACGTGTTGGCGCTGTCACGCTTGGCGGAAGTGTTCGGCGAGCTGGTTGACGCAGTGGCGCCAACATTGTGCGCCGACCTTGATCAGGGTAACCCTGGCCGGCCCTGGCGGGTGCTGCATCTCAACTACGGCATCGTTGCAACACGTTCACACGAACCGCAGCTGATGGCGGCGGCGTTCGACCGCTTGATTCATTATTTCCCCGATGACGCTGCCGGTTTTTTTGCCGAAGGTATGCGCCAGATGGATGCATTGGATTATCCGGTACACGTGCGCGCGGTGATGGAGCAGTACCACAAGCGCTTTTCGGAGCAACGCGTGCACTGAATGCGGCATTGCCGTCGTCGCGTTTATTCCAACAGGTTTTCTAGCACACGCATGCGCGCGCGCAGGCTGCGCAACTCGTCGAGCAGTTCGACTGCCAATGCCGCTCCGGCCAAGTTGACGCCAAGGTCGTGTTGCAGCCGGCGGGCGGTACGCAGGCGCGGTAGATCGGCGGCCGGGAAGCGCCACTTGGGTGGTGTCGGGCCGACTGGCCGCAGCAGACCTTCTTCGACCATGGCAATCAAGTCGTCGGCGGCAACGTCGCAACTGCGGCACAATTCGCTTATCGTGAATGCATCCTGTGCGTCCAGCACGATGGCGGTAATTTCGGTGTATTGTTTGCGGCTCATGTCAGTTCCCCATATGCGCGCGCGGGTCGAACGGGATGCCGTCGGCCAGCTGCCGATAGAGTGATCGCTGCGCCTCGGTCTCCGCTTTGGGGACGCGTATTTGCAGTACCACATACTGATCGCCGGGCGGTGTGCCGGGCAGGCCGCGGCCCTTTAGCCGCAGTTTCTGCCCGGACTGGGCGCCGGCTGCGATTTTCATGTCGACTTGACCACCCAAGGTCGGCACCGCCACCGTCGCTCCGAGAGCCGCTTCCCACGGCGCGATCGGCAGGGTCAGGTAGATGTCTCGTGCTTCGGCGTGAAACAGGCGGTGCGGCTCGAACAGTATTTCGAGATAGAGATCGCCGGGCGCGGCGCTGCCGACGCCAGGCCCACCCTGACCGGCCAGGCGTACCTGCTGACCTTCGGTCACGCCGGCCGGAATTTTCACGTTGAGGGTATGGGTGCGCGTTGTCACGCGGTGATTTTGGTCGAGCGTCGGGATTTGCAACTGGATGCTGCGAGTGGCGCCGTTATAGGCATCCTCGAGGCTGATGCTGATACGCGCATGATGGTCTTCGCCGCGTTGCGCAAAGCCGCTGCCGGCGCCCCTGTTGCGGCCGCCGAAGGGGCTACGCGTGCCGAACAAGCTCTCGAAAAAGTCACTGAAATCGGCGCTGTCGGCATTGGTGAAGCCGCCGCCACTAAATTCGAAGCCGGCGTCCCAACCGGGCGGTGGTTTGAATTCCTGGCCGGGCTGGTATTCGCCGCGCAGCAGTTGATCGTACGCGGCGCGCTTTTCCGGGTCCTTGAGCACCTCGTAAGCCTCGCCGACTTCCTTGAAGCGCGCTTCAGCGTCCGCTTCGTGGCTGACATCGGGGTGATATTTGCGCGCCAGCTTACGGTACACGCGTTTGATTTCATCCTGCGTGGCCGTGCGCTCAACGCCCATGATCTTGTAATAGTCTTTGAATTCCATAGCCATGCCTGATTCCCGTCAACGACATCGTGGCCGCGCCCCGGTCGGACTCAAGCCGCGTACGCAACCGCCGGAGATCCCAGGGTCGGTCGGGCCAAGCCCGACGATTTTTTGCGATCGCGGATCGCCGCCGGCGCGCCACCTGCAACAAATATTGGGTGTGCGCGGCTTGCTTGCAAGCCCTGTGCGGCTGCCACGGATGATCGCTGCGAATGACGCCGCGTTAACGACGCTGGGTTAGGACGCCGCCGTCAGCGTCCGCGCCGCTTCACGCAACTGCGCGGTGGCGACAGCGCCGGCCAGCAATTGTTGGCCGAACACATAGGTTGGTGTACCGCGTATGTGTAATTCCGCGGCATGGCGAAGGTTCAGGTCCATGCGCGCTGCATAGCGCTGGTTTTGCCAAGCCTCCTGTACCAATGCCGGGCTGACCCCGGTCTCGGCGGCAAGCTGCCGTAACACGGCTTCATCGCCGATATTCAAGCCGTCGCTAAAGAACGCCGCGAATAGCCGCTCGTGCAGGGCATAGAAGGTTTCACGTCCCGCCTCCTTGGCCGCTTCGGCCAGCAATAAAGCCTTACGGGAATTAGTGGTGAAGTCGTGCGCCTGCAGTTGCAATCCCTCCTGCTCGGCCATCTGGCGCAGCGCATCCATCATCTGCTGCCATTGCGCCGGCGGGTAGCCGAGGCGCGTGATCGGCATGCCTTCGGCGGGCGTGTCGGGATGGATCTCGAGACCGCACCAATTGACACGCAGGTCGAATTCGTCGCGCAGCTTTAGCAGGCGCCGGCTGCCGATATAGCAGAACGGGCAAATATAATCGGAATAAACGCTTACGCGCAGTTCGGGCTTCGCGTCCTCCACGTTGACCTCCCAGCAATATGCGCAACTACGGGCCCGTCCGACAGGCTCCAAGTGCGAGGACCGCACGCCGCCATAGTTCCACGAATGGCGCCGTGGTGCAATGCGGCGCCGTGCGAAATCGGCTGTGGTAAAGTTTGCCCAATGGAAGGATGGTTACACAGCTTTGTCGTGATGTTCGTGGTGATTGATCCCATTGGGATAGCACCGATGTTCGTGGCGCTCACGCGCGATGCGGGCGCGGCGCACCAGCGCGCCATGGCAGTGCGAGCGTGCGCGCTGGCGACAACGATTTTGTTGGTATTTTTCTTCGTTGGCGATGTTTTGCTGAGAACGCTCGGTATCGGTTTGTCGGCATTTCGCATCGCCGGCGGTTTGCTGTTGTTTCTACTCGCCATTGACATGGTTTTTGCACGCCAGTCCGGGCTGCGTTCGACCACCACGCGCGAGCAGCAAGAGGCTGAACACAAACGCGATGTATCGGTATTCCCGCTGGCCTTTCCGCTGATTGCCGGGCCGGGCGCGTTGACCACTACGCTGTTCATGTCCGCCGGCTCGCACGGCTGGTCGGCGGTAACGGGCATGGTGTTGGTGCTGTTGGCGGTACTGAGTTTGGCGCTGCTGTCGCTGCTATCCGCGCCGCGTATCGTGCGCTTGATGGGTGAAACCGGCGCCAACGTTGTCAGTCGGCTATTCGGCTTGATTCTGGCGGCACTGGCGGTGCAATACGTGCTCGACGGCGTGCGCAGCGCCTATCCCGCTTAGTCGGCGACCGCAACGGCCTTTTTAGGCGCCGCGGCGTGGTCTGAGCGAGCCGCTTTTCGGCGCACATAAGCGACCCTGACGCTGTTTCCCCCTTTGCCGGATGCGCCGCTGCGCCGTTCCTCGACGCCGGCTGCGTTCATGTACTCCGTTGGGCGCTCAAGCCGCGCGGTAGTCGGCCGACAGAATGCCAACGGCCGAGATTAAAGGACTTCCCGATGGACACCGAGGACTACCCGGCGCAGCTTCGCGCGCGCGTGCTGGTGGTGGACGACTCCAAACTCATGCGCTTGGCGGCGGCGCGTGCCCTGAGTGCTGAGTTCGAAGTGCTGACCGCCGTCGATGGCGCGGATGGCTGGCATCAAATTCAAGCCGACGCGCAACTCCAGTTAGTGTTTTCGGACCTTTCCATGCCGGGCATGGGTGGCTTCGAATTGCTCGAGCGCGTGCGCGCTGCGCACGACGCGCGCATCCGCAATCTACCGATGATTATTCTTACTGGCGAAGAAGATGATGACGTGGCGCGCCAAAAAGCGCTCGCCCTGGGCGCCACCGATTTTTTAGCCAAACCGTTTGACCGCATTGATCTGTTGGCGCGTGCGCGTGCGCATGCGACATCGGTACAGGCCACGCGCGCCTTGCGGGCGCGCGCCGAGCAGTTGTCTGCGCAAAGCCGTATCGATGCCGTCACCGGTGTCGGCAATGCCACCGCATTTGTCGAACGATTGAAACAGGACTGTTCGTATTCGCGGCGTCACCGACAGGATCTATCGCTGCTATGTATCGAGATCGATCACTGGACGCAATTGCGCGCCGAGCACGGCGCGGATTTCGGCGATGATGTCCTGCGGAAGGCAGCCGATGTGTTGCGCGGTCAAATGCGTTGTGAGGACGGCATCGCCCGTATCGAGGCGGGACAGTTCGCTATCACGCTGCCGACAGCCAATCCCATTGGTGCGCGACATTTGGCCGTAAGAGTACAGCGGCAAATCGCCGCGCTGCGCTTGTTTGCCGGTGCCGTGGCAGTCAAATTCACCGCTACGATCGCGATTTCTACCTTCGACCCGTCGCGCGCAACACCGGCGGCGGAATTGCTGCGGGAGCTGCGTATGCTGGTGCAGCACGCGCTATCGCTGGGCGGTAATCGGGTCGTCTGCGAGCGCGATGTCGGCGCCGCGCTCGCGTCGACCGCAGCTCCGGCTCTCGGCGTCGACGAGGCATTGGCGCTTATCGCGGCCGGCCAAGCCGAGCAGGTCCGCCTGCAGATGGGCAGTCTGCTGTCGAAGCTGCTGCCGCTGCTGCGCCTGACCGATCACCGCGAACGCCGGTGGCTCGACGCCCGGATCGGCGTTCCCGCCAAGCCCGAGGAAAGCGAACACTAGGAGCCTGTCGGGCTTAAGACTGATCTGCTGCGGAAAAGCCGTTTTGGCCGAACGGTCCGATCCCTGGGGTAAAATAGCCGCGGGTATGCCCCCCCTGAGCGATCGCAGCGTTCGATTCACTACGATCGCCTAAGTCCGACACGCACTCAGGCATGTTCCGCGACCGCGTTTGGCCGTATCCTTGTCCGCCTTGCCGAGCTTTCGGGTGGAGTCGGGTCGTATGCGCATGCTGGTCTACATTCTCGTGATTTTGTTGCTATCCGTTATCATGCTTGTGTTCGGCGCGCTGTGGCTTAACCGGGCGCCGCTATGGCAGTCGCCGGGTGTGTTGCCGCGCCTGACGATCTATCTGACCACGAATAGCGCGCAAACCAGCGACAATCCCCGCCTGCCCGAGTTGCGCACGCCGCACTTTCCGGTCGATGCCGCAACCCTGTATGGTCTTGTCTTACGGCAGATAAGTCGTCTCGGCTGGCGGCTTGGTGCGCATGAGAGCGCCACTGACACCCTACACGCGGTGGTGACTACGTCGATGTGGGGGTTCAAGGACGATGTCGAAATTACCGTGCATGCGGCTGGAAAGGACGCCAGCAGCCTGTCGATTCGCTCGCAGTCGCGCGTTGGGCGGGGCGATCTGGGCGCCAATCGCCGCCATGTCCGTGATTTACTCGATGCGCTTGATCAGGCACTGGTAAAAAAGAAAAATTAGCTGCTATATTAGCCGCTTGCGTTAGCGGTGTAACATGAATGACAGTAGTGTTGGAACCGTCGCCGTTTGCTAGGGTCAATAATCTTCGTTGTACCCTAAAATTGAAATCCGACAGTGGAGGAGCGTTATGAGAGTCAATAAGTCAACCGGGATCGCCATGGCCATGGCAGCAGCGAGCTTGTTTGCTGCCGCGCCGATGGCTGCACATGCGGCGCAGGACAGCAAGGTCCATTGCTATGGCGTCAATCAATGCGCCGGGCAAAACGATTGCAAGACCGCGCACAATGCCTGTAAGGGCCAGGGCTCCTGCAAAGGGCAGGGCTTCCTGAATATGTCCAAGAAAGAATGTACGGCGGCCGGTGGCACCGTAAAGGCGGGCGGCTGATGCGTCCGGTGGAGGGCGGCCGGCGCCGCCCTCCATTCCCCCGACCGTGTGCAACACATTCCTTTGTCTGATAACGACGCCATCGACCAAGTCCCACATGTTCGTCCCTACCTCGGCTACGGACTGGGGCTGCGTTCGGAATATTTTGACTTGGTTGCGGAGCAGTGTCCGGCGGTTGATTGGTTTGAAATCACCTCTGAAAACTTCATGGTTGAAGGCGGCAAGCCGCTGCATTTTCTCAACCGGATAAAAGAACGTTATCCACTGGTGATGCACGGTGTGTCCTTGTCCATCGGCAGCACCGATCCACTCGATCGCGAGTACTTGCATCGCCTAAAAAAATTGGCCGAGCACGTGCAACCGGCGTGGATTTCCGATCATTTGTGCTGGACCGGACAGGGCGGCCACAATCTGCATGACCTGCTGCCATTACCCTACAACGATGAAGCGGTGCGTCACGTGGCGCGGCGCGTCGATCAGGTGCAGGATCTGCTCGGGCGGCAAATCCTGCTGGAAAATGTTTCCAGCTACGTTACCTATCGACATTCGGAGATGACGGAGTGGGCGTTTTTTAAGGCCGTTGCCGAAGAGTCCGATTGCTTGATTCTACTCGATATCAACAACATCTACGTCAGCGCCATGAATCATGGTTTTGCGCCCGAAGACTATCTCAGCGCGATACCGTCTGAGCGTGTACAACAGTTTCATTTGGCGGGGCATACCGATTATGGTGACTGCATCGTCGATACCCATGATCATCCTGTGGTGCAGCCGGTTTGGGATCTGTACGCCGCGGCGCTGCGCCGCTTCGGCGCGGTAAGCACCATGATTGAGCGTGATGACCGCTTCCCGCCATTCGACGAACTGCTCGGCGAGTTGGCGCAGGCGCGCGCCATCGGTGACAAAGCACTCGGTGATCGCCGGTGCCCAGCCTGAAGCAGATTCAACAAGCATTCAAACTGCATTTGATGGCAGGCGATCCGGCCATCGGCGATGCCATTGTCGGCACGCAGGAAATGCCCAGCACGCGGCGCTTGGACGTTTATGTCAACGCCTATTACGTGCGTTTGATCGAGGCGCTCCGGAGCGACTATACGGCGCTAGCCGCGCTGCTCGGTGACGACGAGTTCGCGCGCATTTGTGGGGACTACGTTCGCGCCTATCCTTCGCACTATTTTTCGTTACGCTGGTTCGGGCAATATTTACCTCTGTTTTTGCGCACCAGCGGCGAGCCCGATTCCGATCTGTTGGCCGAGCTGGCTACGTTTGAATGGGCCTTTGTCGATGCTTTCGACGCCCCCGACGTCGCGCTGGCCGACGAGTCCGCTGCCGCCAGCGTACCGTTCGATGCTTGGCCGGCGTTGTGCATCGAGTTTCATCCATCGCTGCGAACGGTGGAGCTGCATTGGAATTCGCTGGAAATCTGGAAAGCGGCGCGGGCATCAACTGCGTTGCCGCAGCCCCAACGCGCAGTCGATGCCGTGATTTGCCTGATTTGGCGACCGCAACTACTGAGTCAATTCCAGATGTTAGACGCCGACGAAGCGGCGGCGCTGGCGGCGGCTCGCGACGGCGCCGATTTTGCGGCCATGTGCGAGGCGTTGTCGGATTGGCACGACGACGACGCGGCGCTGGCGGTGCGCGCCGCCAGCCTGCTCAAGACCTGGCTGGCCGCCGGTATGATCCAGCACCTGCACACCTAGTTTGCGCCGGCGGACTTCATGTATGGCGGCTGGGTTGCGACCGGCTGCCATGCCCGTACTCAAGTGAAGCGCCGGGTTCCTCTGTAACGTCTAGCCGCTATCCGTGGCGTGCGCGCTGTTGCGGCATTTCGTACGCCTGCCAAACGCGCACGTCATCAACTTTCTGCACCGCTTGGTGTAAGTCGCCGTACAGCTTCCAGAGATCGTCCCGCCGCGGATGATTGGACCAATCCGCGGCGCGCTGGCGGAACTCCGGCAGCGGAACGGGGAAGCCGAGAAAATGTTCAATGGCACTGCGCGTGGAAGGTTTGAACAGCGATTCATAGCGTATCGAGAGAAAGGGAAAAGACTGGGGTCGGTACCAATGTTCGAAATGTTCGCGCAGACGCAAACTGTCGGTTTGAAACAGGCTGTCGTTGGGTTGAAAAAGATCGGAGTGCAAATGCTTATGATGCTTGCGGCCCCACTCGTTGATTTTACGGTGGGTAGAGATGACGATGTCGAGCGGATTTCCGAATAGGAAAATGACGCGCGTATTGTCAGGCATATACGCTGGGGGAAAATCATGCGTTTTGTACACGCGGCCGGTGCGGAACGCGCCGACTGCCGGCAGTGACGGCGTGAAACGGGTACCGCGCAAACCGCGACGACGCACGGCGTCATAGAGCAAGGTCGTACCGCAGCGGCCCATGCCGGCAACGACGACGGCGCAATCGGATAACAGCGCGCGGTAGCGCAGAATGCCTCGGACGGTTTTATTCATGGGTTCTCCTTCTGGTCTGATGATCGTTTGGGTCGATCCTTCGACGATGAGGAGCGCGATGGCCCGGCGGCCGAGCGAAGCGCCTGAAAACCATAACGACGCGGCAACGCCCTTTTTGCGAACTATGTCTCAAAAATTAGCCGAGTTTGCGGCAAATCGGCGATTTTTTTACCTAAAACCATGAGTTCATTGGCAAAATAGCGCAGCGGAAAGTCCTGGGCGGTGTTCAAATCCCGTAATCGCCAGGCAGGAACTGGTACAGCCAAGTCTCCGTCAATGTCTGTTTGCCGAGCCGTAGATAGCAGCGTAAATCGACCGGTTCTTTGCCGCTCGCGTGCAGGTCGAAGCTGGCCCGCCACAGGTGTGTGTCGACGACCTTGAGCGCGTGGGCGTTGTCGACGTGTCCACGTGATGCGCGTACTACGACTTCGACGTCGTAACGCTGCTTCATATGTGCCAATGGGCCGCCGGTGAAATCGATGACGAATTTGCGTCCGTTCGGGTCGCGGGCAGCATGTTGTCCCGGTACCCCGGAGCGGCCAATGCGGGTCGCTACGACATGTGCTACCGAGGGCATGAACGGTTCGGTGGCACTCCAGTAGAGTTTATAGTCGAACGACCACGACGCGCCGGCGGCAGCGGCTTTCTTTGGCACCCAGAAGGCGACGATGTTGTCGTCGATTTCGTCATTGGTCGGCAATTCGACCAGCGTTACCGCACCCGCGCCCCAATCACCGCGCGGCTCCACCCACACGCTCGGGCGGCGATTGTAGAATACGCCGTCATCCTGATAGTGATCGAAGTTGCGATCGCGTTGCAGCAGGCCGAAACCTTTCGGGTTTTGATCAAAGAACGAGTTGGTTTGTACGTGCAGCGGATTGTTGAGTGGTCGCCAGATGCGTTCACCGGTACCGGTCCACATGGCCAGACCGTCGCTGTCGTGAATCTCCGGTCGCCAGTCAGGCGAACGTCGCGCGTTGGTCTCGCTGTACCAGTACATGCTGGTCAGTGGCGCGATACCGAGGCGATCGATTTTGGCGCGTTGGAACAGGTCCGCGTGCACATCCATGATCACTGCGCGCCCTTTGTGGCAGTGGAAACGGTAGGCGCCGGTAATGCTGGGGCCGTCCAAAAGCGCGTAGATGACGATCGTATCGGCCTGCTTGTGCGGCTCTTCGAGCCAAAACGCGGTAAAACGCGGAAACTCCTCGCTGTCACCGGCGACGGCAGTGTCGACGGCAATACCCCGAGCGGACAGACCATACTGGTTCAGCGGCCCGGCGCTGCGGAAATAGCTGGCGCCTTGAAAAGCGAGCCAATCGCCGGGTTCTTTACCCGAATTCATGACGCGGAAGCCGGCGAAGCCGAGATGCTTTGGCACTTTCTGCGCCAAGCCGGTGCTGCCGTAGTTGAACAACGCCGGGCTATACTCGACCGACCGCGCATGGCCATCTTCAATGGTGTAAATCGCCACCGGTTGCTGCGCATAACGGCCAAGATGAAAAAATTGCACCGCGAACGCGTCTCCCGGTTGGGCGAACAGCGCGTCTTGCGGGCGAAACTGAATTTTCTGATAGGTGTCGTAGTCAATGGTATCCAGCAGCTTTGAGTAAGGCTGTGGTGTGGGTTGATATTTGCCGGCGGCCAACTGCTGCGCGCGTGTTCGCAGGGCGTCCCAACTAAATGGCTCCGGCTTACCGAGCGGCAACTGGGTAGCCGCGCTGGCCATGTCCAGGCCTAGCCATGGCGTGGCCGACAACGCGGCGATGGTTTGCAGCATTCTGCGTCTGGTCCAAAAACTACTCATGCGCATCGTCCTTTCTTGCTGCCGATGGGGCTAAATCGCATGTCGGTGACGTAGACCGATTTGGTCCTTGCCCGACTTATCGTGCTCAGCAGACGGACATCGGCGCGATCAAGCGCCCGTTCGCCTACGGCAACAGATATATATATCGCGTGCGCGCCGGTGTCCAATGGCCGGAAAAAAAATGGCGATTGCATACTTGAGAAAGCACTAAACCAGAATGGAATATAGTGATACAGGATGTCCATAGATGATTGACGTGTGCAACAGAAAGACGCAATATTTGCGTGTGCAGTTAAGTTTACTGTACTGAAGTGGGAAGGGAATGGAGCAGCGGGGATTCGAACCCCGATTCCGACCGGCGCCAAAACCGTGAAACGCACCAAGCCTGCCCCACAAATAGTAAAACCCCGAGCCCTGGGTTTGGAATTCAGGGCAACAAGGATTCGGAGCGAAGCTGATAGGGTGTTGGACGTCCTATCAGGTCTGGCCAGACGTATCGAGCCGAACACGTGTTGGGGGTGCATTACGCACACAGGATACGATAAGTAAAACATGCTATTTTCGCAAGCGTCACCGTTCATATGTAATACGATTCTCTTTCTCTAGATTTTATCCGTAATTGTTTGATATTTTGGATATTTATTTTGTCTGAAAAGCCGAGCAAGCCTACGAACACATTTGAGGAAACGGTGGCGCGCATGCTTAATACGCCGCCACACCCGAATATAGGCAAGAGCAAGCCGACTAAGAGCGGCAAAAAGGCGAAATCGAGTAGTTAAGCCAAACATAAGATGCCGTGATTAGGAAGGAGACCGCGTCATGAACCAAGAGCCGATTAAAGTCGTGCATCTCAAAATAGAACAGCAAAATGGCGGAGTTTTTGTGTCTAGTGATCAGATGCCCGGTTTATGGTTGTGGGGTCCCGATCCAGAACGAGTTTTCCACGATGTTATCCCAGCTATGGAGAATCTTTATAAGCATTCCCATGGCGTGGATGTGATCGCATGCAAAAGATCTGGCAATAGCGGCTTTGTGACACGTTTTGGACTGGAAGAAGAGCCAAGCACTTACGAAATATATCCACGAGAGATAATGCGCACATCTCCTGTGCATGGTTGACGCCCCATGGAGGGGAAAAACTCTCTCATACGGGCAAGTAAAGCAGAGACTTGAAGGGATGGCATGCAAGGAGATTAAACCAATCTCGTCGGATTCTGTTATGTGGTTGTCTCCAACCGGCCACGCGTTCACGATTTCCAAATCAGAAATAGTATCAGAGACGCTGAAAGGCATAGTTCGTCAACTTGAAAAATGGGCAACGACCAAAGCGGATCGGTCGTAGAGAACATTTCTCACTTCTCGTCCAGCCATAGCAAATATTCTATAGCTTTTAGCAGTCGCTGAAACTCATCCAAATATTTCTTAGATCGCGGATTCTTGCCCGCCAAGAGTTGGGCGGTAAGTCAGTCGCTTGCCTTGGATACCGCGCAAGGCCATTTCGGCACGCTCTGTGTCGGAGTAGCCGAGCTTGACGCGATGGTTATAGCGGAAATCGAATTCCCCGAGATAGCGTTTTAGGTGCTTTTCGGAAACGTGCTGATAGGTGCCTTTAAGGCCGCGCTTCAGAATTGAGAAATAACCCTCGACGGTATTGCTGTGAATGTCGCCACGCACGTATTCGCCGATGCCGTGGCGTGTAACTCCATGGCTGGCGAATTCCTTGCCGATGGGGACATATTGCCCGGCCTCATCGGTCATCAGGGCTGATTCTGCCTTGATCTGTTCCTTGATGATCGGTTTGAGGGTATCCGCATTTACCGCCGGTACATGAAACGAGCGGGCACGCCCGTTGCGTTCCACCAGGGTAAGAATCTTCTCTTTGTGCTGATAGCCACGGCCTTTCTTGCCTTGGGCGCGGCGCTTGGTATTCAATCCACCCCAGAAGGTTTCATCGGCTTCGACGGTTGAGCCTTCGCCGCCCATGTCACCCTTGGCGGTCGGTTCGCGCATAGCCTCACGGATGCGATGGGTCATAAACCACGCCGACTTGTAGGTAATGCCGAGCATACGGTGTAGTTGATGCGTGCTCATGCCTTTCTTGCTGGAAGTCAGCAGGTAGGTAGCCAGCAACCACTTATGTAGCGGAATCTTGGAGCGCTCGAACAGCGTGCCAACCGTTACCGAGAACTGCTTGCGGCAGCTACGGCACTGATATAGGCCGGGGCGGTGTGACTTGCCTTCGAGCTTACGAATTTCTTCTGCCTCGCCGCAATGCGGGCAGAACGGACCTTGCGGCCAGCGCACGGCTTCGAGATATTCGCGGGCGGTGGTTTCGTCTTGAAAGATGGGATTATTAATATCGCACATGGCTAGGCTCCTTTAATTACAGTGTAGCCAGTGCGGTTACTTTGTCAAGTATATAATCGCCAAAAAAATACCGAAGTTGTTTCGCCTTATTCGGGTTCCGCGAGCAGGGACTCGATCGTCCTTTCAATTACATCCGCTTGGGCGCTGCCGGCGTGGGTTTCGCCTATGTAGCGCGCACGTAAACGCCCTTGTTTGTCGATCAGATAAAAGCTCGGCCAGTAACGGTTTTTGAGGGCGCGCCAATAAGAATAGTCATTGTCGATCATTACCGGATGCGGGAGTTCGAATTCCTTTACCTTGCGCTCGATATTGCTGCGCACGCGTTCATTTTCGAACTCAGGTGTATGAATGCCGATCACTTGTAGGCCGCTTCGGTGGTAGCGGTTCTCAACGCCGTGCAGCCAGGGGAATGAGCGGTAGCAGTTCCAGCAATCAAAGGTCCACACATCAAGAAGTACTACTTTTCCGCGCAGATCACGCATCCGCAAGGGCGGTGAATTGATCCACGCGTCGGCGTCCGCGTGGGTAAACTCGGGTGCCGGTGGCGCACTGCCGGCAGCGGCGGATACGTCCAACGTAGCCAGTAGCGTGACCATCGCTAGAGCGGCTAACGTGCATGACCGCAGCCCTGCCGTGATTTGGCCTGGTATTGCCATAATCCGATCTCGCGTTGTTGCTTAAATCCGGATTAGCCCGCGCAGCGCCCTCTAGATCGAACCAAACAGCACTGCCCGCGGGCGCGGCGTACGACTATTGCGACCGGGCCGCGGTGAAAAGGTTCCGCAAGCGATTGTCCACGTTATTGCCCGAGCGCGGATCATTCCGCACAACGGTGTCGCCGGCCCGGGCAGGCAATAGCCGGGCGACACGCAATCGTACTGCACGGTGGTTGGGATGGGGAGTGGCGATCGGCGTGGCTGTGTGCGTCAGCGCCGCTCGATTGGCGCGGATCTGGGCAACCGGTGCTGGGTTCAGTGGCGGGTCGAGCGTCATCAAGCCGAGGAGCTTGAAACCACAATCTCGTATCGTTCCAGGAGGCTGTCGCCGGCGAAGGCATCGCGTGGCATCGGGTTGCTGTGCGCGGCGCGGAAATCGTCGCTGCCGATCCATTGTTCGAACGCCGATTTATCGCGCCAAACGGTCAAGACCACATACGGCGTCTCGGGCGTGTCGGGACGCAGCACGTCCATGCGCACGAAGCCCGGCTGCCGATCGATCTGACCGGCGCGCTGTTGAAAGCGGTGTTCAAATTTATCTTCCCAGCCGGCAGCGACACGAACTCGATTGGCGACTACGTACATACGATTTCTCCTCACCCGGTGATGCGCGTAAATGGTATTGAAGTTAAGTCGAACGCATGGTCGGCACGCCTTGTTCGACGCCGAGCCAGCGTTGGCCGTCGACCAGCGCCTGTAGATCGTTGCCAATCAGGGCGCGGCGCCAGCCGTGCAGTGCCGGTGTATCCTGATTGCCTTGCGCTAACCGTTCGAGGTCGTGCCGTGTTGCCAGCATGGCGGCGCCGAGCCCATGTTCGCGCGCGCGCATGCGTACCACGGCCATCATCAAGTCGACCAAGGCATCTTGTTCGGGGGTCAGAATAGTGCGGCTTTCGAACGCCGGCCAATCCTCAGGTGGTGTATTGCGAGCTTGTGCGATTACTTGCAGCAATTCGTCGCCACGGCGTTTTACTGTGTTGTCTTCGACGCCGCGGATACGCGCCAGCGCGCTCAGATCATCGGGCATTGCGCGCGACAGCTCGGCCAGTATTTCGTCGCGTAAGATCCATCGGCGCGGCTTGTCGGCGTCCATGGCGCGTCGTTCGCGCCACGCGGACAAGGCGCGTAGGACGGCAAGCTGAACGCCCTTGAGCCGGCGCGTTTCCTTGACCCGCTGCCACGTTTGCTCGGGTTGCGGCGCATACAGAGAAGCGTCCGACAGATGCTTGAAATCCTCGTCAAGCCACGCCAAGCGCCCCTGCCGTTGTAATTCGTCGAGCTGTTTGCGGTATACGTCGCGCAGATAACGCACGTCGTCGGCGGCGTAGCGCAACTGCCCCGCGTCCAGCGGTCGCAGACTCCAATCCGTACGCGTATGCGCTTTGTCCAAGCGTATGCCCAAGAGCTGTTCTACCAGTTTCGCGTAGCCGATCTGGTCGTTGTGAAACAGCAGTGCCGCCGCCACTTGTGTATCAAATAGCGGTACTGGCACCGAGCCGCGCAGATGATAGAGGATTTCGAGGTCTTGCTTGGCCGCGTGGAACACCTTGGTGATGGACGGGTCGTAAAGGACGTCGAGCAGCGGAGTCAAATCGTCGATGGTCAGAGGGTCGATACAGGCGATGCTCTTGTCATTAGCCACCTGTATGAGACACAGTTGCGGATAGTAGGTTTTCTCGCGCATGAATTCGGTGTCCACGCATAGCCATGGACTGCCGCGTAGCGAGTCGCTGAACTCAATTAACGCGGTCGGTGTATCAATGTAGAGAAATTCTTCGCTCATGGAAACGTCACAAGTTGGGCGCGGCGCGGCAATACGCAGGCGCGCAGATCGGTTTAATTAGGAATACGCCGGCGCTGATGTTTCGGCCGGCAACCCGATGGCAAAGACTACGTCGGCTCCACCTGCTGGCCGACCAAGACGGCTTCCGGAACACGCAGCTTTATCGCCGTTGGCAGTTCGAGGCAGATGCCGGGAATCGGGCGTACGCTCACCCAAAGTAAGTTTAGTTTCAGGTTCAGATCGGCGAATACCACGGCGCGATGATAATACTCCAGCACACTCTGGATCTCGGCTATGGTTTCCTGTAGCAGTTGCTGCGGTTTGTTGCGTAGTTTCGGAATGATCATCATGAAATCGCTGAGTCGATGACCTTGATCGTCACGCGTCGGCACCCGCTTCCAAAGCGGCTCCGCCGGGCTGATAGACAGTGTTCGGTTGAGTTGCGTGTGTTGCATCAGGAGCCATCCTCGCACGAGCCTGCTGCAATCATATCCGAGCCGGGCTCAAATGCGAAACGAAGTCGGTCATGAATGCGTCACTCCTGGGCTGTGACGCTGATTACCTGAACTTTTACCCGGGTCTGGCGCGGGTCGCCGCCGGCCGGGCGCAATGCAGTGGCGCGCGATGCAATCTCGCCCGGCTTGAGCGCGACCGCAAAACGTACGCGGTCTTCGCCGAACGGCCGTCCGTTGGCATCGTAGGCGGCAATCTGTACCGTTACGCTATTGATTTTGACCGGGCTGCGATTGCGAATGGCGATGGCGATGTGGCCATCGGCGGAAAGCCCGGTGCGCAGCTCGATATATTTCTCAGGTATCTGTGTCAGCTCCAGGCGAGCGAGTTGGACCGCCGCTTTTTGACCGACGTCGCTCTTGGCATTGGCGGCTTCGCGGAAGTGCAGCATCGCCGCTTGGCGTTGACCGCCTTGCAGCGCCAACGTGCCGAGCGCGTATTGTGCCTTGGCGGTGGGTAGCAGCGCTGCGCCGCGTTGCAAATCGCGGCGCGCGGCGGCGGCATCGTTGAGGCTCTGTTCGGCTATCCCGCGTTGCTGGTAGTAATAGAAGAACTGCGCGTTGCGCGCAATGGCGTCGGTATAATTGTCGACCGCCTGCCGCGGGCGGCCGTTTTTCAGGTTCGCATCACCCCGCAAGGCATAAAATAGTGCTTCGCGCGGTTCGATGGCGATGGCCTTGTTGGCCAACGCGAGCGCGGTGCCGCTATCGCCCCGCGCCAGCGCTTGGCGGCCTTTGTCGTACTCCTCATAGGCTTTCGCATCGTGCCGCAATACGCTGATATGGGTTTTATAGGATGCTGCATCAAGTCGCCCGCCCTGGGGCAATGATTCGGCGGTGCGGATGTTGGCCTGTACCCGCGCCGATGACGGCGGGTGGCTGGCGAATAATCCGCTCAACCAGTCCTGACGTTTGTCATTGGCGAGTCGTACAAATGTTTTCTGTAATTCGATGGCGGCGCGCGGATCGTAGCCGGCGCGCGCCATATAGACCATGCCGAAATGATCGGCTTGCAGCTCGTCTTTGCGACTGTAGGTGCTCGAGATCAGCTGCGCGCCGACGGCCGCCGCGCCGACGATCAAATCCGATTGCGCGCCGCCATTGTCACGCGCCACGGCGACGCCCAGCGCCGTGATACCTATCTGTGTAAGCATGCCGCGCTCCATGGCCTGTGCCCCGTGCCGTGCGGCAGCATGTACGATCTCGTGGCCGAGCACGGCGGCCAGCTCCGCTTCGTTGTGCAATTGCAGCAGCAAGCCGCGATTAACGGCGATTTTGCCACCCGGCAAAGCCCAGGCGTTGGGCACGGAATTGTTGAGCACGACGAATTCATAGGGTAGGTCGGGGCGGTCGCTGACACGCGCGAGTCGTTGTCCGACCTGGCTGACATAGCGGCTCAAGGCCGGGTCGACGTTATACTGTCCGCCTTGGGATTGCTGTGCGAACGGATAATTTTTTTGACCGAGCTGGATTTCTTGTGACTGCGAGATCAGGTGCAGCTCTTGTTTGCCGGTCACGGGGTTGGTCGCGCACGCACTCAGCAGCGCCAGCGCCGCAAACGCGGCTAACATGACAGCGCTGCGCCGCATGTTTCGTGGCACAACTGCACGGGAGTACAGATTCGGTCGATGCATGGGTGGCTCACTCGCCTGCGGCATTATCCGCCGTTAATGGTAGTTAGCTGCAGTCGTTGTCACAAGCCTGCGTGTTGCGTCATTCCGGCGCCGTCAGGCGGCGCGGATCGAGTAGCCGATCGAGTTCGTCAATGGATAGATCGGTCATTTCCGCCGCGACATCCCGAATCGGCCGCTGGTCGTGATAAGCGCGCTTGGCGATGGCCGCTGCCCGCTCGTAGCCGATGCGCGCATTCAGCGCCGTGACCAAAATGGGGTTGAGTCGTAGCGGCGCCGCGAGACGTTCACGGTTGACGCTAAAGCCGGCAATGGCTTTTTCGCCCAAATGGCCGCAGGCGTGCGCCAATAGATCGATGTTCTGCAGCAGATTATAGGCGATTACCGGCAGCATGACGTTGAGTTGGAAGTTGCCGGACTGCCCGGCCAGCATGATGCTGGTGTCGTTGCCGATGGCTTGCGCGCAGGCCATGACAACCGCCTCGGGGATGACCGGGTTGACCTTGCCCGGCATGATGCTACTGCCAGGTTGCAGCGCCGGGAGACTGATCTCCGCCAAGCCGGTAAGCGGGCCGCTGTTCATCCAACGCAGATCATTGGCGATTTTGGTCAAGCTTACGGCAAGTACGCGCAGCTGCCCACTGAGCTCGACGGCGGTATCCTGGCAGGCGAGTGCTGCGAACTTGTTCGGTGCGGATTCGAACGCAATGCCGGTGTAGGCGGATATTTCCTTGGCGAAGGTTTCAGCGAACTGCGCGTGGGCGTTGATGCCAGTGCCGACGGCGGTGCCGCCTTGAGCAAGGCGGCACAGGCGCGGCCAGATTTCGACCATGCGTTCGTCGCTCGCTTGTAATTGCGCAGCCCAAGCGCCTAGTTCTTGGCCGAGCGTGACCGGCATGGCGTCCATGAGGTGGGTGCGCCCGGTCTTTACCACGTCATGCAGTTCGTGTGCGCGACGTTCGATCTGCATGCGCAGCGCGCGTACGGCGGGCTGTAGTTGATCGCGCAACGCTAACGCGGCACTAACGTGGATCGCGGTTGGCATGACGTCATTGCTGCTCTGGCCGCGGTTGACGTGGTCGTTCGGGTGTACCGGGCTGCCGAGCGAGCGCGTCGCCAGATGGGCGATGACTTCGTTGACGTTCATGTTGGTGCTGGTGCCCGATCCGGTCTGAAATACGTCGAGCGGAAATTCACCCGCGTGTTGCCCGTGTTCGATCTCGGCCGCGGCCACTTCGATAGCATCGGCAAGTTTTGCATCGAGTTCGCCGAGCCGGGCGTTGACGCGTGCGGCACAGATTTTAATAATCGCCAGCGCGCGAATCAGCGCGTGCGGCATACGCAGCTCGCTAAGGGCGAAGTTATCAGCCGCACGCTGGGTTTGCGCGCCCCATAGCGCCGCCGTCGGCACCCGCACTTCGCCCATACTGTCGTGCTCTATTCTGTATTCGGATTCGCGCTTCATCGGCTGATCCCCGGTGGCTGCCGTTGTCGTCTACTCAGTATAGGCGCGTGCGACTGATTTATGCAGGCTATTCGACTTCACCGTCGCTGTACTTGCGCATCGTTTGCGGGTAGCGTTTACCGGCCCACGCCAATGCAGATAAACTCACCAATCTCGACATGGATGGATCGATATGATTGAAGCCGAGCACCTCATATTCGAATACCCAGGCGTGCGCGCACTCGATGACGTCGGATTCTATGTGCGGTCCGGTGAGATCGCCGCGCTGGTGGGTCCGAACGGCGCCGGCAAAACCACCTTGTTACGTTGTCTGGCGGCACTGGATCGACCGTTGGCCGGCAGCATGCGCGTTGCTGAGGTGGACGTGCTGGCGCGACCGCGGGCCTGCCACCGGCGCGTCGGCTACTTGGCCGATTTCTATGGGCTGTATGAAGAGCTTACCGTGCGTCAGTGCCTGATCTATGTGGCTCGCGCTCACGGCATAGTCGGCGACGCGCTGCTCACCGGCGTGACGCAAACTGCCGCGCGTCTCGGCATCGCCGATCGAATCGAGCAAAAGGTGCGAACCTTATCGCGCGGGCTGCGGCAGCGGGTTGCCATCGCCCAAGCGCTGGTGCATGGTCCCGAGGTGTTATTGTTGGACGAGCCGGCGTCGGGATTGGACCCGGAGGCGCGCCATTTGCTGGCGCAATTGTTTGTGCAGTTGCAACGTGAGGGCATGACGTTGCTGGTTTCGTCGCATATCCTGGCGGAACTCCAAGAGTACGCCACGACTATGTTAATTCTGCGCCGAGGACGTATCGTCGAATATGAAACGGTCGAGCCGTCCGCGCGCGAGTCGGCAACGGTACGCCTTATACTGAGCGCTCCGTTTGCGTCGTTGTCAATGCTGTTGGCTGAAATTGACGGCGTAACGCAAGTAAGTATCGAGCCTGATGGTGCGCGTTTCCTCTACCGAGGTGATCCGGTCGCGCAGCACGAGTTACTTAAGACCCTAATAGAGCATGGCGTGCCGGTCAGTTCTTTCGCGCAGGAAAAGGTTAATCTCCAGGACGCTTATCTATCGCAATTGCGCCGCCCCGGCGCGGACGTTGCGCCATGAATATGAATCCGGAATTCCAGCGCAATCTCTGGCTCGAGCTGAGTCTTCACCGCCTGCTGGCCATGCCGGCGATATTGGGCGGAATTTTCTATTTCGTGTATTTGTTATTCGGTGGGCGTAGCGCTACGGTGTTGCCGAATACGGCGCTGACTCTGTTCTTCGGTTTGGCGGTGCTGTGGGGTGCTCGCCTGGCGTCGGACGCCGTGATCGGCGAAATCCGCGAACACACCTGGGATATCCAGCGCATGTCGTCGCTCGGGCCGTGGTCCATGACCTGGGGTAAGCTGCTCGGCAGCACCGCCTACGCTTGGTACGGCGCGCTACTTTGTTTGGCCGTGTATGAATCCAGCATCATCGCCGAGCCGGCGCGCGCCTTGCGCGAAGGCGTTTTGCTGCTCGCGGCGGGCCTGTTCGCGCAAGCGGTTGCGTTGCTGGCCAGCCTGCAGTCGGTTGAGCGCAAAGCGACGCCGGGACGTACGGCTGTGGCGAATCATTTGCTGGTTGGAATTCTGGCCGTAGTGCCGTTCGTGCGCACCGGTTTCGGCGACTCGACGGTGATTCATTGGTACGGCGGCGTCTATGCCGGCCCAGGATTCGCGCTGTGGTCGTTATTAGTATTTTTATGCTGGGCGATCATCGGCGTTTATCGTCATCTACGTGGCCAGCTGCAACTGCGTAACAGTCCGTTAGTATGGATGTTGTTTGTGCCTTTTGCGGCGGCTTATGTGGCCGGCTTTGTGCAACTTCCTGACATTGTTGCCGGTAGTGTGGTCAGCGCCAGGATGCTGTCGGCCTACCTGGTTATGCTGTCGCTGGCTTATGTCATGGCGTTTGCTGAGCCCAAGGACGGAATTGCGTTGCGCAATTTAGCTCGACTGCTGCGCGCCGGCAGGCTTGGTGCGGCACTGCAAGTGACGCCACGCTGGTTGGTCACGGTCGCATTGGTGCTGGTGTTCGGTATATTTCTGCTGGTGCGCGATTACCCCGATTTTTTCTACCGCGTCACGCTCTTCGACGCACGTATTTTTGTGCTGGCGACATTTTTGTTCCTGGTGCGCGATATTGGAATCATTCTATATTTCAACCTAGGCGGAAAGTCGGCGCGCGCGGATGCTACCGCGTTGTTATACCTGTTGGTGCTATATTTCCTTTTGCCGGGTATTTTCGCTGCGTTACATTTTTCGGCTGCGGTAGCGGCGTTATCGCCGTGGCGGCCTGGTTACAGTCAGGTCACCATCGTCTCCGGCCTGATCCAGGCGATCGTGATGCTGGCGATGGTGCTGGCGCGTATAAACAGACCTGGAACCACCGATGTTGCCAGGGTGGCCGGCCATTAGTTCTTGCGCTGTGGTGTTGGTCGTATACGTGTCATACGGCGCACGCGCAAGATACGGAACCGCAATTCATGTGCCGACATCGGCGCGAGTAACCGACGGAGAGAGTCGCCGCATGCCGAAATCCACCCCAACGGTGCGACCGATAGAAATTAAACTGCATCAGGCTTCGCGTGCGCTCGAAATCTGTTTCGAAGATGGCGTCACGTTCAGTTTGCCGTGCGAATACCTGCGCGTGTATTCACCGTCGGCGGAAGTGAGCGGCGTCGGTGAGTTGCAGGTGTATAAGGAAGACGTCAATATCGATGAGATCAAGCCGATCGGCAATTACGCAGTGCGGCTGTATTTTAGCGATGGCCACAACACAGGCGTCTATAGTTGGAAAGCGCTCTACGAACTGGGCCGCGATATGGATAAAAACTGGGCCGACTATTTGCAACGCTTGCGCACCGCCGGCTACAAACATCGGGATCTATCCTGACACCGCATCGGATTCGGGTCACTATGCTTGAGCCTGGAAACGTCCAATGCCCCTACTGTGGCGAGGATATCGAACTGCTGGTGGATGCATCGGCCGGCGCGCAACGCTATGTCGAAGACTGTAGTGTTTGTTGCCAACCGATCGAAGTGCGTGTGCGTGTCGATGACGGCGGCGACGTGATCGCGGTCGACGTCATGCGTGACGATGATTAGCGACGAGATCCACCACACGGCCTATATAGATCTCGGTCAACGCTTCGGGCGGCGCTGAGAATCACCGGCGCTGTGTCTGCTTGCCACCGGCGCCGGCTAACTCGCGTACGCGTTCCTCATCGGCGGCCAACTCCGAGGCCGGGCCTTCGTGTACGACGCGTCCGTCGTCGATGACGTAGGCGCGGTCGGCGATGCTCAGCGCCAACCAGGCATTCTGCTCCACCAGTAGCACGGCAATGCCTTCGTCACGCATGCCCTGCACGGTTTTCATGACGTCTTCGACGATCACCGGCGCCAGACCCTGCGATGGTTCATCCAAAATGAGAAAGCGGGGATTGAGCAGCAAGGCTCTGGCAATGGCCAGCATCTCCTGCTCGCCGCCCGACAGGCGCGAGCCCTTGCTGGTACGGCGTTGCGCCAGCCGCGGAAATAATGCGTAGATGGTATCCAAGGTCCATCGGCCTTGGGTGGCGGCGGGCACACGAAGGTTGTCGGCGACCGTCAGGTGCCCGAAAATTCGCCGCCCCTCGGGGACGTAACCGACGCCGAAACGGGCAATTCGATGCGGTGCCCAGCCGGTGGCTGCTTGACCGAATAATCGAATGCGGCCTTGCCGCGGCGGCGTTAGTCCCATCAGCGAACGCAGTGTCGTCGTTTTGCCGGCGCCATTGCGGCCCAGCAGCGCGACGACTTCACCTTCGTTGACCTCTAATGACACGCCGTACAGTATGTGGCTTTTGCCGTAAAACGTGTGCAGGTTCTCCGCTTCCAGAACCTTGCTCATTTAACGCCTCCTAAATAGGCCGCCTGTACGTCCGCATTGGCGGCGATTTCGGCCGGCGTGCCCTCCGCCAACAAACGGCCGTTGTCGAGCACGGTGATGCGGTCCGCCACATCAAAGATAATCGCCATATCGTGTTCGATGAACAATATGGTAATACCGCGCTGATTATGCAAATGGCGAATGAGCTCGGTCATGCGTTGAGTCTCCTCGTCGCCCATACCCGCCGTGGGTTCGTCCAGCAACAATAGTTTGGGTTCGTGACTCAGCGCGATCGCCATCTCCACCAGCCGCTGGTCACCGTGAGCTAATTCGCCGGCTAGGTGATTGGATAAACGGCCCAGACGCAAGGTATCCATCAACTCGTCGATGCTGTCACGCACCTCGCGCCGCCGGCGGCGCGACAACCAGGGGCGTAAGTTGAGTCCCTTCGCGGTCTCTACGGCAATTTCCAGATTTTGGTAGACGGTGAGGTCAAGAAAGATCTCGGTAATTTGAAAGGTGCGGATGATGCCCCGCTGAACCAGCTTCTCGGGCGATACGTCCTTGACCGAATGTCCGCTGAAGCGCACTTCTCCCTCACTGGGCCGGAAGAAGCCGGTTATCAGGTTGAACAAGGTGGTTTTGCCGGCGCCATTGGGACCGATGAGGGCGCGTAGTTCACCTTGTGGCACTTCCAGCGAGATGCCCGACAGTGCGGTTACCGCGCCGAAATGGCGCGAGACATTTTTCAAAGACAGCAAGCTCATTTTTGTATCCGTCGCTGAAAAAATCCCAGTAGGCCCCACGGGAAGAACAGCACCGCGAGTACGAAGATGGCGCCGATGAACGACATCCAGTTGACGGTGATGCTACTCAGATAATCCTGTACCACGACGTAGATGACCGAGCCCACCAGTGGCCCCCAAAACGTGCGCATGCCACCCAACACACAGATAATGACAAAATCACCGGATAGAACCCAATTCAAATCCTCGGGCGAGGTAAAGTTGTTGAGTAACGCATACAGGGCGCCCGCCAGGGCGGCGATAAATCCGGAAATGGCGAACGCAATCCAAAGATAAAAGCCGACGGACACGCCCAAGAAACGTAGTCGCTTTTGGTTTTCTCGTATTGCGACGAAAGTGTGTCCCAGTGGTGAACGCAATACGCTCCACACGACCGCGCAGCCGATGGCGAAAAAGAACAAGGTGAAGTAATAGAAAATAGTCGAGTTATGAAGGTTGAGTATGGCGTGACCGAAGTGGATATTGGTGCGCTCAAATCCCGTCAGGCCGTCCTCACCTCCGGTCAGGCTATTCCAGCGAACAGCGACGAAGTAAAACATCTGGCCGATGGCGATGGTGATCATGGCAAAGTAGATGCCGCGACGCCGCACGGTCACCGGTCCGAATAAGGTGGCGCCCAGGCCGCCGAGCGCGACGCCCGCCAGCAGCGCCAGCGGCGTGCTGTGGGTTACGAACTTCAACATCAAGCCGGTGCCATAGGCGCCTAGGCCGAAATAGGCGGCGTGCCCGAACGACAGCCCACCGGTGAAGCCGAGCAGCAGATTGAGGCCGAGTGCTGCGAGACTGAAAACGAGTACGCGCGAACCCAGGTCCGTGTACCCGCCGGTCAGCGGTAACCAGTAAGGCGCGGTCAACAGTAGCGCCCACACCAGCGCGGATGCGGCCACGCGCCGGCGCGTGGATTTCTGGCTGCTCATGGCGTCGGCGGGCTTGGCGGCATCGACATGCCGGCTGGCGGCAGACTTCATTCCAGTAAGCCCTCCTGACCCATCAGTCCGCGCGGACGCACGATCAAGACAACGGCCATGATCAGGTAGATCACTACGTCGCTGGCGGCTGGGTAATATGTGGTGGTTATGCCGGCGGCGACGCCGATGATAATGCCGCCGAGCAAGCTACCGACCAGGCTGCCGACGCCACCGACGATGATGGCGACGAAGCTCGGCATAATCAGTGAGGCGCCCATGGTCGGTGTCAGGCCCAAGCGGCCGGCCGCCAATACGCCGGCCAGACCGGCCATAAAAATCCCCAAGCTGAAGTTGACGGCGCGCAGGCGGTAAATGTTGATGCCCAGCGCTGACACCATCTCCAAATCGGCATTGCCTGCGCGGATGCGTATTCCCACCCGGGTGAATTTGAGCAGGGCGAACAACGAAGCCGTCGCCAGTAACGCCAGGGCGACCAAAAATACGCGATAGCCGGTGATAAAAAAGTAGACTTGGCTGAGTGGATGGGTCAACGCGTTGGGCACCTCGAAGGGCAACCCGGTCGCACCCCAGAAGGTGCGTATCAGATCCTGCATGATCATTGCCAACCCAAAGGTCAGCAGTAGACTGAACAACGGGTCACGCCCGTACAGCGGGCGGATCAGCACGCGTTCAACGATCAGGCCGACGAAACCCGCCAAAAATGGCGAAACAATCAGCGCGCCCCAGAAACCAATGGCGGGCGCCAGACTGTATGCCATGTACGCGCCCAGGGCGAGAAAGCCGCCATGGGAAAAATTGATAATGCCGTTGAGGCCGAGAATCATCGACAGGCCTAGCGCCATCAATGCATAAAAAATCCCGATAATGAAACCGTTGAAGATATTGAACAGTAGCAGCTCCACAGCGTGCTCCCGATCGTAAAGATGGAGTCAGTTGGATGGGGGATGAAATTACGGATCGGCGGCATCGCCGCCGATCCGTATTTGGCGCATCACGAGGGATAGGTCATCTTGCAGCCTTTCGCTTCGACGGAGCGGGCGATCTTACTGGCGTCAACTACGTCCGCGACGTCGAACAGGTTGGGATAACTGCCACTTTTGTTGATTTGGCCGGGATACTCGCTGCCGATCAATTGGTGGTCACCGGCGCGGTAAATCGCTTTATTCGGCTGTAGTGATACTTCCGGCGGCAGCTCCAAGCCTTCCAGGGCTTTGACAACCTTCATGGTGTTGAGCGACTTGGCCTTTTCCGCCGCCAAGGCTAAAGCATGGGCGCTGGCGAAACCGAACCAGCTTCTGGCGGTGGGAACCTTATCAGCGTTGTGCTTTTTATACGCGTCGACGAATTCCTTGACGTGCGGAACATTGGGTTGCTGCCAGTACCACTCCATATTCCAATAGCCGTAGCGCGCCGCTTCCGGCAATGACTCCAACACTTCCATTTCCATCATGGCGCCACCCACAGCCATGTCTTTATTGAGCCCAAACTGGGTCGCTTGTTTGAGGGTATTGATCATGTCGTTGCCGGCGTTCAGCACGATCAGCACGTCCGGATTGGTCGATTTGGCTTTGATCAGGTAAGACGAGAAATCGGTTGTCCCCAGCGGCGCCAATGCGTTGCCTAATTCCTGGCCGCCGGCCTGCTTCAACTGCGACACATAGTCGCGATGCAAGGCGTGCCCGAAGGCGTAGTCGGGGGTGAGGAAATACCACTTCTTGCCAAATTTGTCGAAGATGGTCTTGAAGTCACCCGCCGTCAGCAACCAGGTCGTTGAGCAGGTGCGGAAGGTGTTCCAGTGACATTTCGAGCCGGTGACCGCATCGGCATGGCCGCCGATATCCAGATATAAAACATTCATATCGTGTGCGGCTTGTGATAGCGCCAAGGCGACCGCCGACGACACCGCTCCCATCAGAAAGTGCACTTTGTTGCGGTTGACCAGTTTGCGCGCTTTCTGTACCGACTGACCGACGTTGGCGGCGCTGTCTTCGACGAGCAACTGTACCGGACGCCCGAGAATTCCACCTTTGGCGTTGATTTGATCAATAGCGAGTTTAGCTCCGGCGATTTGGCTGCCGCCGAGTGCGGCATAGGTGCCGGTCTGTGGATCGATGTGCCCAATCTTGACCGGATCATCGCTTTTTGCAAACGCCCCGATGCCGGGATAAAGGAATGTGCCGACACCGATGGCAACGCCCGCCTTGAGCAAGTCGCGGCGGCTTATTCCGAATCCGTCTTGATCACGCATAATCCCAATACCTCCTTTAGGCTCGATATATTATTTTGAAGCCGCGGCGCGGGAAGAGCATCATCGAAGTGAGGTCGCTCAATGGGCAGGCCAGCACAGCAGTTTCGCCGCTCTCGTCCGGCCAGGCTCTGCCGACCGATACGGCAGGAGACACAGAGCGAGCGGCTCCGTGCGGACGCCATCCACCAAGCAAACGGCGATGTCGGAACTCAGGTGTGACAAATGTTATGCCTCCTTACTAGGTAGGATTTTTAATGAAGGCAAACGAACTTGACCAAGATATAATAGACGATAATTAAAAAAAATTGATGGGCTGGCGGCAGAAAAAACGCGTGATCGATAAGTCGGCTCGAAGGTCAGCGAAAATCGATTCGATTTTCTTCTGATTTTGGCCGCGAGGCGGATTGATTTGCAGTTGGCGCTGCGCGTCGCAGCAGCGGAGAATGGGTCGCCTGATTAAGGCGAGGACCCGGCCGTACGCGGCGGCGCGAACGAATTGCTCTTCGACGGCGGTTTTTGCCGATGGCGTCCGCACGGTCGGGGGCGCCGATTAAATTAGGTACCGACAGCGGGTGAGTGCTAAGCGGAACGGGCGTAGTCTTCGTGTGCCTCACCGCCGAAGGCTTCGGTCAGCCGGGTAATGAACCGCGCTAGTTCCAGCGCCATCATGGCAAACTCGGCGTCGAAGCAGGCCGCTTCGTCGTCGCGGTCGATCTGACCGAACTCTTCCTGCACGACATCTTCGAAGCGTAGCCTCCGCATCGACAGATCCTCGTTCAGCACGCAGGACAGCCGATCTTCCCATGCAATTGCGAGTTTGATGGTCTGTCGTCCGCCGTTGAGCAGGGCCTGCACATCGTCGGCGCCGAGGTCTTGGCGTTTACAGCGGATCAGGGCGCCCTGGTCGGCGATATCGCGCAGCTCACATTCGTCGCTGAGCGCAAAATCGGCCGGCAGATCGGCGCCCTGTAGCCAGCGCGTCATGACCGTGGCCGGTGAGGTTTTCATTTCCAACGGCTGCAACGGCAGAGTGCCGAGTGATTCACGCAGCAAACTGACCAATTCCTCGGCCTTTTTGACGCTGGCATTGTTGACGACCAGCCAACCCTCGCGCGCTGCGATATAGGCGAACGTATAGGCCGAACGAGCCAACGCACGCGGCAACAAGTCATGCGTGACTTCGTCGCGCAGGCGATCGCGTTCCTTGCGGCGCACTTTGCGGCCTTCAGCCTGCTCGATGGCGTCGACTTTCTCCTCCACCATTTGCCGTATTACGGTCGCCGGCAGGAGTTTGTCCTCGCGGCGCAGACACACCATGATACGGCCATCGGCCGCGTGCACGAGTTCAGAGCCGCGCCGGCCGAGCGGCGACGTCCATCCGCAACGGAACATTTCGCTGCTGGCGCAGGCATGAAAACGCTTGGATTCCAATGCAGTTCGGATGTCTTCGGGGCTCAGATCGAACGATTTGGTGAAACGGAAAAGCCGTAGACTCTTGAACAGCATGGTGTGGTTGCACTCCGGGGCAAAGGCTGGAATTATCCCCCAATGCGGCGTGTCGGCGCCAGTACGCCAGGCCATAGCCCGAGCTTGGTCATGGTTGTCGCGGCCGCCATCGGACTTACGCCCCGTTGTGTTTGGCGGCGCTTAGGCTCACACTGTGACGCGATTAACTTTCACGGAATGACTGCAGGAGGTTGCTATGAAACACATATTTTCGGTGGCGGCGGCAAGCGCGTTTCTGGTCGGCGCGAGCTTGGCTTCGAGCGCCTGGGCGGCCGACGTCGCGCAAGGGAAGAAGATTGTCCAGGAGCACTGCACCGCGTGTCATGGCACCGAGGTTTACTCGCGTCCGAACCACCGCATGAAATCGCTGGACATGCTGCACGCTCAGATTGGTCGCTGCCAAAAGGCCGCCGGGGTGAAGCTGACCAAGCAGCAGGCGGACGATGTCGTCGCTTATCTGAATCAGACGTTCTATAAATTCAAGTAGGGCCGCCTTATCCGCGGCTCGCCTATGCGTATGCACGGAGCGGCTGTTGTCGGTTGTGTTACAAGAGGGGGCGGTAACGATCGATTCCACTGATGTGGAATGGCAGTTCGTGCGTGCCTCGGGTCCCGGCGGCCAGAACGTCAACAAGGTGGCGTCAGCGGTACAGCTGCGCTTCGATGCGGCAGGATGCGATTCGCTGTCGCCGCCGGTGCGACAGCGGTTAATCCATCTGGCCGGACGCCGCGCGACGCTGGAAGGCGTCATCGTAATTGACGCGCGCCGCTTTCGGACTCAAGACCGCAACCGCCAGGATGCGTTGCAACGCCTAGCCGATTTGCTCCAACGGGCTTCTGAACTACCGAAGACGCGTCGTAAAACGCGACCGTCGCTGGCGGCGAAGCGTCGTCGTCTGGATCAAAAACGCCAAAAATCGGCCAAGAAGCGCTTACGCGGTGCTTTGAGCCCTAGCCACGAATGATCCGGTGGGGCGCGACGCAAACAATCAGTTGCTGCCGGCGTTGTGAAGTTCCCGGCGTAGACGCGCGACCGCCGATTTGCACGCCGGCACGCCGGCCGGTTGAGATAAGCCTTCATCGAAGGCGGACACGATCAAGCGGATTTTTTGCCGACGAGGCAGGTGTCGTACGCTGGATTCGCGCCGTAGCGCGGCGCTGCGGTCAGGTGCCGGTTCGACATAGACTAATATTACCGGGCGTCTGGCGCGCGTGTAGCGTGCGCCACGACGGCTGCCATTGTGCTCCAGCAGGCGCCGCATCGGGTCGCGCGCGACACCCGTGTATAACGTGCTGTCGCGGCACTCGACGATGTAGACGAACCACTCGCTTGATGTTGTCACCGTAGGCGTATTCCAGACTCGCCGCTACGGAAAGCGGCTCAAAATGTGCATTTACCGCGCCTGGGCCAGGCCGGCCGCCGCCTTCCAGCTTGCCCAATACCCTTGATCGAATAAACCAGCGCTTCGCTATGCTTGCCCGGCCTGTTTTGGCGTATCACTACGGGGATTGCCGGCCGCATAACCGGCGTAGCGGCTGATATAGTAGTCCGCCGACTCGCCGCTGTCGCGTACCGATGGGCGCTCACGCATACGTTGCAACCATTGGTTTAGGTGAGTGCAGTCGTCGGCAATGCGGTAGCCACGATAGTGTTGCAGTACGGTGAAGCGTTCGAGGAAGGGATAGAACGCCAGGTCCACCAGGCTCAGCTCTTGGCCCAACCAATACGCGGCTGTGTGTCCGAGCCCGGCGTCGTTCATATGGCGCAGTACCTGCGTGAGTTGCTGCGCCAATTCCGATTGCTTGGCCCGATCCTGTTCCAGCAGTAGTTTGTAAAACCAGGGCAGGAATTGATTGTCGGCGTAGTCCATCCATAGCCGCGCCCGTGCCCGGCCGCCGGCGTCGGCCGGCAACAGCGCAGGTTGCGCGAACGCTTCGTCGAGGTACTGCAATATGATGTTGGATTCCCACACCGTAATGTCGCCGTGCTGGAGCAGGGGGACTTTATTGTAGGGGGAAATTTTCGTGAACTCGGCGGGCATCGCGTCGAGATCAATTTCGGTGCGCTCGAAGGGCAACTGCTTTTCCAACAGCGCCAAACGTACGCGATGGGCGAATGGACAGACTTGTGCGCTATAGAGGCGCAACGGCGGACTCGGTTTGAGCGTTACTATGTTGGTCACGGAGGCATCTCCCAGGTCGGCGTAAGCGCGGGTCGTGCATCGGTCGCGGGCGGCTTTGTGGCCCGGCGCAATGCCTGTTAGTTTATCAGACTATCGTCTTATACGTTAGTGTCGATGCGCACGGCGCTGTTGCCGGTGTAGCTGTTCGTCGGGCTCGCTCGACTGCTACACTGGCGCGCGCCGATTAATGCAATCACCAGAGAGTAGATCAGTCGAATGGCTTGGCAATGGGTTCTTGCTATCCACGTTTTAAGCGTGGCCACCAGCATCACGCTCTTTACCGTTCGTGGCGTGTGGATGATGACCGATTCCGCACGCTTACAGCGCCGGTGGGTCAAGGTGGTGCCGCACGCGGTCGATACGGTTTTGCTCGCCAGTGCCGTGGCGCTCGCGGTCATGTCATCGCAGTACCCGTTACAACAAGCATGGCTTACGGCCAAAGTGCTTGGCTTGATCGCCTATATTGCGTTGGGCATGATCGCACTACGCTACGGGCGCACGCGCAAAATTCGCGTCAGCGCGTGGTTATTGGCGTTGCTGGTATTTGCCTACATCGTGTCCGTGGCGGTAACGCGCAACCCGTTGTCGATCCTGGCCTGAACATGCGCGCCCGCTGGCGTACCATGCTCGGGTAATGGATACGAATCGCGACAATTTTCCGCGCGCTGCGCTACTGACCTTGGCGTCAGCGCTGCTGTTTGCCGCCTCCGGCGCCATGGTCAAGGCGGTCGCCTTACACTTGCCCAACGAAATGGTGGTTTTCTTCCGCAATCTTTTTGGCTTGCTGGCGTTGTTGCCCTGGCTGATGCGCCGTGGATTGGGCGCCTTGCACACCGGACAATTACGATTACATTTATTCCGTACTTTTTTTGGACTCAGTGCGATGTATTGTTATTTCTACGCCGTCGGTCACCTGTCTTTGTCCGACGCCGTGTTACTCAATTACGCCGCACCGTTGTATGTGCCTTTCATCGCCGCCCTGTGGTTGTCCGAGCCGATGCCGAAAACCGTGCGCTATGCGATTCCGATCGGTTTTATCGGCGTTGCGCTGATCCTGAAGCCGGGCAGTGGTTTGCTGCAGCCGGCTGCGCTGATCGGCTGGGCAGCCGGCATCTTTACCGCGTTGGCCTTCGTCACGCTCCGGCGCCTGTCCGCGACCGAGCCGGCGGCGCGCACGGTATTTTACTTTGGTGTGCTTTCGACCACGGTATCGGCCGTGCCGCTGCTGTGGGCATGGGTCACGCCGGCGCCGGAAGCATGGCTGCCGCTGGCATTGATCGGACTGTTTGGCACCGGTGGGCAATTACTATTGGCGCGCGGATACTCTTACGCGCCGGCGGTGCGGGTGGCGCCGCTGGCGTACGCGGTGGTGGTGTTCGCCGGACTGTTCGGCTGGCTGTACTGGGGCGAGGTGCCGGACGGCATATCGTTGCTCGGCGCATTGTTGGTGTGCGCAGCCGGTGTGCTTGCCGTTTATGTTCGCCATTTACCGGCGCGCGCGCTGTGAATGGGCGCCGCATGCGGGCGGCGGCTGATGTCGCGATGACGCCATGCTGAGTCTACGTTCGGTGTCATTACGCCGTGGTACACGGCTGTTGTTTCAGGACGTCAACCTGCGCGTACACGCCGGCTACAAAGTAGGTATTACCGGCGCCAACGGCACCGGCAAATCGAGCCTGCTGGCGTTGATGCGGGGCGAACTGCACGCCGACGCCGGCGACATGCAGTTGCCCGATGATTGGGTCATTGCACACGTGGCGCAAGAGACCCCGGCGGTCGATCGTCCGGCGATCGAATATGTCATGGACGGCGATACCGAGTTGCGTCGCATACAAAGCGAGTTGAATGCGGCGCGCGCAGCCGGCGACGGACTGCGCGAAGCGCACGGCCACAGCCTGCTGGAGATCATCGATGGTTACACCGCCGCGGCGCGCGCGGCGCGCTTGATGCGTGGTTTGGGTTTTACTGCCTCGCAAGAGCAGCAAGCGGTGCGCACCTTGTCCGGCGGTTGGCGTATGCGCCTGAATCTGGCGCAAGCGCTGATGTGCCGATCCGACCTCCTGTTACTTGATGAGCCAACCAATCACCTCGACCTGGATGCGGTTATTTGGTTGCAGGACTGGTTGCGTGCCTATGCTGGCACCTTGGTGCTGATTTCGCACGATCGCGACTTTCTCGACGAAGTGGTCGAATACATCTGCCATTTTGCCGAGCAGGGCATCCGCCTGTACAGCGGCAACTATTCCGCCTTCGAGCGCCAGCGGGCCGAGGCGCTGGCACAGCAACAGGCGAGTCATGAAAAGCAACAGCGTGAAATCGACCACATGCAAAGCTATGTCGATCGTTTTCGCGCCAAGGCCAGTAAGGCGCGTCAGGCACAGAGTCGCCTGAAAGCGTTGGAGCGATTGCAGCGCATAGCGCCGGCGCATGTCGATTCGCCGTTTCATTTCCGCTTCGGTGCGCCCGACGCGCTGCCGAATCCCTTGCTGACACTGGAGCACGTCGATGCCGGTTACGCCGGCAAGGTGGTGCTTGGAGACGTCAACATGGTTCTCGCGCCGGGCGCGCGCATCGGACTGCTCGGTCGTAACGGCGCCGGCAAATCGACCTTGGTGCAGTTATTGGCCGGCAGCCTGTCGCCCATCAGTGGCATGCGCGCGGCGTCGAAACAATTGCGTGTCGGCTATTTCGCCCAACATCAACTCGAACAATTGCACGGCGGGGACACCGCGCTGGCGCACTTGCGTCGCCTTGATGCGGGTATCGGTGAGCAGCAGGCGCGCGATTACCTGGGGGGGTTCGGCTTCAGTGGCGACATGGCGCTAGCGCCTGCCGGGCGTTTCTCCGGCGGCGAGAAGGCGCGCTTGGTATTAGCGTTGGTGGTGTATGAACGCCCCAACCTGTTGCTGCTGGACGAGCCGACCAATCACCTGGATTTGGACACGCGCCTGGCCTTGACCATGGCGTTGCAGGAATTCGACGGCGCCATGGTGGTGGTATCGCACGACCGTTACTTGTTGCGCAGTGTCAGCGATACGTTGATGTTGGTGGCGCATGGCGAGGCCAAGCCGTTCGGTGGTGACTTGGACGATTACCGGCGTTGGCTGATGACGTCTGACGGTAATGCGACGGCCGACGTCACGCCGGCGCCGGCAAATGGTGCCGACGCACGCCGTGCGCGCCGTCAGCAAGACGCCGATCAGCGACGCCGGTTACAGCCCTTGCGGCAGCGCTTGCAACAATTGGAGCGGGCCTTGGACGAGTTAACGGCGCAACAGCAGTCACTCGAACAACAACTACTCGATCCGTCGCTTTACGCCGACGCCAACAAGGAACGCGTCAAGCAGTTGCTATTGGATAAGGCGAGAGTGGATCAATTGCTGCGCGATAGCGAGGAACAGTGGTTGCAAGCAGGGGAGACGCTTGAGCAGGCAGAGCGGAACCCGGACTAACAGATGAGGTCCGGATCCCGCTTGCCGGGAAACCGCTATTTGCTGCTCTTTTCGGCTTCGTGCAGTAGGTCGCGTACCGCCAGTGCGACGTCGTGCGCCGGATGATAGGCGGCGATCTGGGTGCCGGTGCGGGCCAGATCCGCTGCTTGTTGTAGCAGCGCCTTGCGATGCGACGACATGTTGGCCTCATTCATCGCGCCGTTACCCTGACCTTTGCAGGGGTCGCCGGCGGAGGCATCGAAATCCTTGCCATCCTTGCCTTCAAGGCAGTTGAGGACGTGATGCATGTGCTCGTGCAGCATCTTGGCCTGCTTGACCTTGACCGCCAGACTGGCGTGGTGGAATGCGGTGCTGAGCTGTTTGTCCTTACTGTGAGCGGCGAAGCTCACGCCGGGGGCGGACAACGCCAGTCCGGCGCTGAACGCCGCACTCAATAGGATCTTGGGGACGGTTTTTAGTGGTTTCATCCGAGCGCTCTCCGTGATGTGAATCAAAAGTACCGGCCTTGGCCGGCTAGGATGGTGGACTTAGCATAGAGCGTGCCACGTATGGCGAGCCGTGGTGACAGGCCGCCGACGGTTGCCTGCGGGCGGACAGCGGGAAATCCACCAATAGCGGTCGCCGACGCGGTGCAATTACACCACTGGCAGGCGCGCCGCGGCAGGATCGTGGTTACGCCTCGCCGTGTTTTCAGTCGGGCCGCGATTCGCGCCGGGTCTCAAAGCATGCCAGCAATTGGCCGCCGCCAGGCGGTGCCGCCGGGTCCAGGTAGAGCTGATGCAGTTGCATACGCGCGGGCGGGGTAAAAACCGGGCCGTGGGTCAGGGTGTCGTAGCGCTCGCCGCCGAGAAGCACCTGCGCCAGGCTCAAATAGAGCCGATTCAATACGCCGGCCGCCAGCAAGGTGTGTAGTACCCGTGGACCGGCGATCGAGTAAATGCAGCGTAAGCCGCAGCCGCCCAGCGCCTGTACCAGTAGGCGGCCGTCGACGCTATCGCCGTCACCGCCGTGCAGTACCTCGATGCCCTCGGCTTGCAATGCGGCTACACGGCGTTCCGGTGCGGTCGAAGTGGTTACTACGCGCAGCGGCGTAGCCAAGCGGTCGCGCAGCGCCGCAATCGGTAGATCGAGGCGCGTGCTCATGACGGCGATGGCCGGTTGCGCGGCCAGGCCGCGCGCTCGACGCCAGTCGGCCAGGTCGGCATGTGGGCCGTGGCCGATATCGACTAATTCGGTGTGGCGGCCGTCGACGATCGCGCGCAGGTGACGGGCGCTGGTAAGGACGACGTCGGCCTGCGCGGCCAATTCCATGTACAGGCGCCAATCGCGGTCATTGGCGATGGCCTGCGGTACGCGCCGCCGCTTGCCGCCGGGTTCCACTTCGGAGATGTGACCGTCCAGGCTGCTGATGAAATTGGTATAGACGAACGCGGCGCTGGTGTCGCCGGCGGCACGTATATCGTGGCCGAGATACAGGCCTTCCAACGGCGCCGTTTGTGCCGGTAGCGGAAATAAACGAGTGACGCTTGCCTGCCTGTCGGGCTGCATGACAGTAGCGCTCTACTGCAGCTTAGCGGCGGCCTGCCGCGCTAACTGCGTGACCATTTCCGGATCCAGATCGATACCGATATGCCAGCCCGGGTTGATGGCGACGCCGTAACCGCTCCCCATTTTTTGCAGCACCCAACACAGCTCTTCGAGAATGCCGCCCGCGAAGCCGGGGTAGTCTTGTAGAAACGGTTTGGCGCGCTCCGGACTGGTGAACAGAATGAGCACTTGTGTACCGTCTTCGGCCTCGAGCGAAAGCGGCGCGGCGCGTCGCGACTCCTGAAAGCCGTTGATACCCGGATTGTCTTCGACCGGCATGAAGACCTGTGCGCCCGGCAACGCGCGCATGAACTCTTCGGCCGATATGCTGCCTTCGTGTGTGGCGAGTAACTGGCGTTCCAACTCGTTGCGTGGTTCGAAATCTTGTTCTTGTTGGTCGTTCATGCGGGCGTCCTTAATTAACGGTGTATACGCAACAGGCTGCGGTATTCGCGGGCGGAATGCAACGCGCCGGCGGTTGGCCGTAGCCGTTTTTCAGCGTGTCCCAGGTAGGCACGAACCGGTGCCGGTGCGCGCGACAATCCGGATTGCGGCGCCGAAATTCCGATGCCCGCTGTTCGCCTGTAAGCATAGCGGTAACTGGGAAATCCTGATGTTTACGCCGCTTTGGTATTGCTGCAGGGACGTTGAATATCGCTGGCCGTGGCCGGCCGAGATCAATTACGGGGTAATTGCGAGCGGGTGTACTTCGGCATCATGGCACACTATTGTATGGGGCAGTATTATGAAATTATCGCGTCTTTCCCGGGGGCACGGTCGATGCAAGCATCTGACCTGGTGGGTGACAATCTGGCGTTGGTCTCGCTGCCTGAGGTATGTCTGCGCATTCAGCAGCTAGCGGACGATCCGCGCAGCACGGCCGAACAGATCGGTGCAGTTTTGAGTCAGGATCCGGCCTTGACGGTACGATTGCTGAAACTCGTCAACAGCGCCTTTTACGGATTGGGCACGCGTATCGACACCGCCAGCCGCGCCGTCAGCGTCGTCGGCGTACGCGAGCTGCGCAATCTGGCACTGGCCGCATCGGCGGTTGAGGTGTTCGCGCGTATTCCCACCGAACTCGTCAATATGGTGAACTTCTGGAAGCACAGCGTGTTTTGTGGCTTGGTGGCACGGCAGTTGGCGCTTCGCTGCGGTATTTTGCACGCCGAACGCTTATTCGTGGCCGGTCTGTTACACGATGTCGGCCGATTACTGATCTACAATCGTCTGCCCGATGCCTCGGTCATTATCCTCGAGCAGCTTGGTCAGCGCCCACATCAGCCGTGCGAGGTCGAGTGGGAGACGCTGGGATTCGATCACGCCCAGGTTTGCGCCGAGCTCATGCGCGCGTGGAAGCTGCCGTTGGCGTTGCGTAGCGCGGTCGAGTTTCATCATCATCCGACGCGCGGACCGAGTCCGCAGATGGATGCCTCGTTGGTGCATATCGCCAATGCGATAACGCATTGGGCGGAAGACGTCGATGTGCCCAGCTACGATCCTTACGCCGCCTTGATTGAGCCGGAAGCGGTACCGCGCCAAGCGGAAATCACGGGCATCGACCCGGTTGCGTGGGCGAACAGCGGTTTGACGGATGCCGTACTGTCTTCGGCAGTGCAGGAGGCCGCCCAAGGTTTCGATCAGATCCTCGACGTTATTTATCCGGTGCCGATCTACCGTTGAGTCCGAGGCGCCGGTTGGCGTGCGCCGGCCAACGTCTCAGGCGACCGTCACTTGTGCCGACAAATAGACGTCTTGTATGGCGTTGAGCAGTTCAACGCCTTCGGCCATGGGTTTCTGAAACGACTTGCGTCCCGAGATCACGCCCATGCCGCCCGCGCGCTTGTTGATCACCGCAGTGCGCACGGCTTGGCGAAGATCGTCTTTACCGCCCGATGGTCCACCGGAGTTGATCAGGCCGGCGCGTCCCATGAAACAGTTGGCGACCTGATAACGCACGAGATCAATCGGGTGATCGGTGGTCAGCTGGTCGTACACTTTCGGGTGAGTCTTGCCGAATTTGAGCGCCGTGTAGCCGCCGTTGCCTTCGGCCTGTTTCTGCTTGACGATGTCGGCTTCGATGGTGGCGGCGAGGTGGTTGGCCTGGCCGGTCAAGTCGGCGGCGGCGTGGTAGTCGGTACCATCGAAGTCGAAGGCCGGGTTGCGCAGATAGGCCCAAAGCACGGTCGCCAGGCCCAATTCGTGGGCATGTTGAAACGCGGCGCTAACCTCCTGAATTTGACGACGTGATTCGTGCGAACCGTAGTAGACGGTTGCGCCTACCGCCACCGCGCCAAGTTCGAAGGCCTGCTCGACCGAGGCAAATAAGGTTTGATCATACAGCGCCGGATACGATAGCAACTCGTTATGATTGAGCTTGAGAATAAACGGAATCTTATGCGCGTAGCGGCGCGATACGGCACCGAGTACGCCGAGCGTCGATGCCACCGCATTGCAACCGGCCTCGATGGCCAGGCGGACGATGTTGTCCGGATCGAAATAGATCGGGTTGGGCGCGAACGACGCGCCGGCGCTGTGCTCGACTCCCTGATCAACCGGCAATATCGATAAATAGCCGGTACCGGCTAAACGGCCGTGCGCGAACAGCGCCTGGAGATTTCGCATCACGCGCGGGCCGCGATCGCTGACGGCTACCACACGGTCGATAAAATCGGCCCCTGGTAACTGCAGTTGTTGTTTGTCGATGGCGGTGCATCGGTAGGTCAGCAGTGGTTCGGCTTCGTCAGCCAGGATAGCGGCGATATCGGTCATGGCATCCTCCTTACGCAGCACGCATCGGTCATAAGACTAGCAGGCCGTTCGAGAAGTCCCCTGCGGCTATCGGCTGCAGCGGCAAGGGCGTACGGCGCGGCCACTCAGGGCTGCGCGCGCTATGGTCGGCAGACATGTGCGTCGGTGGCTGGCGCGCCCGTCTACCAATAACGTTCGATGGTAATGTGCCCCGGTTTGCTACGCCGGTTTTTGCTCATACCGCGTTGTTCAAGCAGCGCCGTGGTATCACGTACCATGTCCGGATTGCCGCAAATCATGACCTGCGCCTGCTCGGCGTTGATGGGCGCGGCCGCGATTGCTTCCAGGCGCCCATCTTCAATGGCGTGCGTGATGCGCCCACGGATCGAGCATTCACTATCCTCACGGCTGACCAGCGAGATCATGCGGAACTGATCACCGTGTTGCGCCTGAATTTCGGCGATCGTGTCACGATAGGCTAGTTCCGGTGCGCTGCGCACGCCGTGCGCCAGCACCACGCGCGAAAAGCGGCGCCAGGGTTGTTCGCTCTTGAGGATGGCAAGAAATACCCCCAAAGCCGTACCGGTGCACAGTAACCACAAATATTCGGCGTCCGGCACCTCGTCCAGCGTAAAGAAGCCCGCCGGCCGCGCTTGCACCCAGAGTTTGTCGCCGGCCTCCAGACCTACCATATGGCTGGTCAGCGGGCCGTCCGGTACGGTAATGAAATAAAACTCCAATGGCCGTTGGTCGGGTGGGTTGACGTATGAATAAGGGCGGGCGATGCGTTCACCGCCAATATCGGCGGCCAATCGTGTGAACTGGCCCGCTTGATAGGGCTCGACGGGCGCGTTGATTTGCAGCGAGAACAACTCATCCGTCCAATGCCGCTTGCTTACCACACACCCTTCAACCCAACTTGTTGCCATTCGGTACTCCTGACGTAGTCGTATCCCGGGATGCCCCGGGCGGTAGTTAATACTTGAGGAAAATACTCAGGAATTCAACCCCGGCGCAGATGCGGAATAACAGGCCAATCAGCGCGGTGTGCCGCTCGCGGCCGCACGTACACCCGCCCACAGCACCAGTAACTGCTGTAAATACATGCTACTCACGGCGCCGGGGTTGGCGCGCGCCAGCGTCAACGGTACGCCATAGAAAATGGAAATCAGTGCCACCATGACCGAATGGACGTGGGTATTGGCAGGCAGTTCGCCACGTTCGATGGCATGTTGTAAGTTCGGCACCAGCACGGCTTCCAAGCCGCCCGCGGGTAGGCTATCGATGTCGGCCAGATTCGGGAACGCCTCCAAGCGCTCGGCGCGGCCGAGCTCGACGGCTGGCGGCCGACCGCGCACGCGCGCCTGGTAGGCGATCAGTTCGCCGATGACGCCGGGACGGGCCTGCACTTGTTGCGCGGCCTGACGAAATACCGCTTCGATCGCCTTCAGACCAGGCGTCTGTTGTGCGGTGGCGCGCCCATGCCAGTTGAGTTCCAGACTCCAGAGCTGGCTGTGATAGGCCAACAGATCCGCCTTGCGCGGAAAGTAGTTAAAGAAAGTTGCCTCTGAAACCATCGCCGTATCGCACAGATCCTTGACCGCAATGTCCTCCAACGGATCTTGTTCGATGCGCGTTAACGCTGCTTGCAGTAGGGCCAATTTCGTGCGGGCGTGCTTACGTTCGCGCAGTGGGATGTTTATTCGGGTAGCCATGTCTTTGTCCCGTCGCCGCTTTTTATAATTTTATATACAACAATAATAATTTTGTCTACAAATATATTCAGGTTGCCATGGATGGAGGACTCAATCCGGTTCGTACAGGACCAACGGCACATACAGCTCGGCCGCAGTGAGGCCGCCGTGCACACCAATCTGCTCGAACGGACGTTCCCCGGCGACACGGTCACGTATGACATAGTTGTCGCGCATGAGTACGGCGAAGTCGCCAATACGGCTGCCAAACTCGGGATGCTCTGGCCCGACGCCGAAGTAGCCGCTCTCGGCCAGCTGTGCGGCCGGAACGGCGACACAGCGGTCGGCCAAGTGCTGATGCATATAGGCCTGGAATTCTTCCTGGCGCCCTGGGCGAACGTAGCAATACGCCACGCGCGGCTCGCCGCACAAGGGCAAGCGCAGGGTATCGGCCAGACGCGGATGGTCCTGCAGCCATACGGTCGCGCTCGGTGCCGTATCGGTGAGACCGTGATCGGCGCAAATCAGCAGCGTTACGTCGCTGCCACGCAGCTGTTCCGATAAGCGTGCGACACCGTTATCGAGTGCCCGGAAGTGCGTTTCAACCGGCGCGCTGTTGGCGCCGAAGCGGTGCGACAGGCTGTCGAGTTCGGGCCAGTAGGCGTACACATAGCTCGGTTCCTGCACGCCGCGTATGACGCGCGCGCTCAATGCAAAAAAATCGTCGAGGTTGCGGTAGCCATGTTTCTGCGCGCTACCGTTGATCGCGCGACTAAAGTCCGAATCGATCAGCTGCGCTGCGCTGATGACGTGGCCGCGGCGTCGGATGCGGCCGAAAATCGAGCCGAAGTTGAAGACCTCGGCGGCGTCCAGGCCCAGTTCGCGATAGCCGCTGCCGCCCTGACGCGGTCGAAACGGCAGTATGGTGGCGACGCTGTCGAGCGCGCGCAAATAGGTGAACCAGCCGGTCAGCCCGTGCTCACGTGGCGCCAGACCGGTGCCGTAGGTAGTGATGGCAGAGACGGTGGTGGACGGAAACACCGAACTTAGGCGACTGTGTAGATGATGGAATAGAAAGCTGTCCGGGTGGCGGCTGAGAAATTCATAGCCAAGCCCGTCGATGACCATGAGTGCAAGACAACGGCGCGGCCGCAGCCGCTCGACCGACAGTTGCGCCATAGGCGGGTAATTGGACTGCCCGCCGCAGGCGCCGATTAGCGTTGCCATGAGATTGACGATGCCGTTACCGGCGTAATCGGGACGCGGCCATGCGGGAGGTATAGCGGTCACGGGGGCGGTTGGGAGTGGCGCCGTTGGCATTCAGCGACAGTATTGCAGGAGGCACGCTTGTTCGGCAAGTGTGCGCCGCGGCACGAATACCAAACTGGGGAACGTCGACGGCGAATCGTCCCAACCGGCGATGCGCAAGGCTGTGTCGGCCGACCCGTTGTTAGTCCGGGCGGTTGTAGCAGTGAGTGCTATCGGCTTTAACCTCAACCGAGTCGATGTGCGGACCGTCACTACGGGTCATCCGCGCCGACCGGATACCGGCCCTGATGTGTTTGCGAACAACCCGCGGTCGTAGATCGGTGTTTTACCCGGCGTATCGTGGCGTTGTCAGCCGATCTTTTAGCCTACATCAACATTGCAGAGCCGTTATTGCGAGTTGTCCTGACCGAAGTATCCAGCCCATAAGCCCTGAAAAAAATGCCGGACGTTGGTGCCCAGCGTCTGCGTACGATAACCGCCCTCCTGCACGACGATAGTCGGATATTTCTGCTTACCAATCATTTCTCCGATCCTATGAAAATCTTCAAAGGTATGATTCCAAGTGCCGGTCGGGTCTGACTTCGCCGTGTCGAGCCCCAAACAGAGGACCAGGTAGGCTGGATCATATGTTTTGATGCGCTTTAATGCGGTAGCCAGCGTGCGCAGGTATCGGTCCGCGCTGATTTTTTCGGGTAACGGGTAGTTGATGTTGTAGCCCGCTCCTTCGCCGCTGCCGGCTTCATCCTTGAAACCGGCAAAGTTCGGGTAGGCGAAACGTGGATCGCCATGAATCGAAATCGTCAAAACGTCGCTACGTTCGTAGAAGATATCCTGAGTACCGTTGCCGTGATGAAAGTCGATATCCAGAATGGCTATCCTGCCAAAGCGGCTTAAATGTTGCGCGGCTATCGCCGCCGAGTTGAAGTAACAGAATCCGCCGAAAGCGCGGCGTTCAGCATGGTGACCCGGCGGTCGCACCAAGGCGTAGGCGATCGGCGCACCATCCAGAACAGCGTTGGCAGCCGTGACCGCGCAATCGACGGCGCCGCGGGCAGCGAGATAGGCGTTGCGGTTCAGCGGAGTGAAGGTATCCAGGCAGTAGTAGCCGACTTGAAGTTCGATATCTTTTGGCGGCCGTGACAGGTTGCGCTGCGGGAATATGAGCGGGTAGATGGACTTGCCGGGCTCCAGTTGAGCGCACGCGCGTCGCAAATAATCGACATAGGCCGGCAAATGCACTCTTTTGATCAGTGACTCACTGACCCGTTTCGGTTCGATGCGTTTGAATATTTGCGCTTTATCCAGTGCGGCAAGGATGGTCGACAGGCGCACCGGGGCTTCGACGTAACCACGATCTTTGACATGGTGAATATTGTGCCCTTCATTTACCACCAGAACGATGTTTGTGGCGTTCTTGCGCGGGTATGTGTCGGCCGCTACCTTCTTTACGTATTGAGGAGAGCGAAGGCGCAGCGGGTTGTCGGTGAACGAAAGTACCACTTCTTCGATCTGTTTCGTCGGTATCAGATCGCCGTACTTGCGAACCAGGATCGCGCGAACGATTTTCTGTGCCAGAGCCGAGTTGATTGGTTGCTTCAGTCCGAGGTCATCCAGCATCAGGTAATATAGATCTTGATCGCCCGATGTCACCGGCGATGCATAAACGTTGTTGATGATGGGGTAAACGCCGTAGCGTTCGTAGAATTTCAGTCGAGCAATGTTCTGCTTTAATACGGCTGCGTCACGAATTATTTCACGATCATCAATAGCGCACTCAAAAAACAGGCCTTTTACTTTTAGTAACAGACATTCGGCGCGCACGTGTTCATACAGGGCGCTGCCGATGCCGCGGCCGGTTATACCGGGTGCCGCGGAAATTAGTTCGAGGTAAGCGATACCAATATCGGGAAAGTGTAGCAGCATGGCAAAGCCTTTGACCTTGCCGGCGCCGTTTTCCGCCACAAACAGTATGGAACGATATTGGTACTTGAGCGGATCGTGCAGTTGCTGAGCGAGTTTTTGGAACTCCTCCTTGCGCGCCAACGGGAACTGCTTGCCGAGGATCGTTGTCACCTGGTCGATTGCGCCACGGTTGGCGTCGCATGTGTTATCGAGGACTTTGCGAATTCTGAACATCATCGGAGGAAACGACTCCTGTGTAGTCGCCTATTCGTGCGCGATTGGTCAGTTGGCACGGCATGCCATCTAAAGTTCGATATCGTAACCCGGATTCGACAGCCAAGCGCAACTCCAGCGAGTTAACAGGTTGTTGAAAAATCCTCGGGCGGCGCCGTTGGTGTGCAGCGACGGTATCGCACCTGGCACGCGCGTTCGGCCCGCGGGCCCGCGGTCATCACACTGTCATAGTTGGGCGCTAGAGTCGATCCTCCCCCCGTCGCCTCTTTCTTGGAAAGGAGCAGCATGCGTCACCTCGACGAAAGTATTGCCGTCGCGTCGGTGGCTGCGCGCGACGAACGCGCTGGCACCCTCTTGGATGAATTTCTCCACATCCTCGATTCCGGCGCGCTGCAGACGCTCTACCAGCCGATCGTTAATCTTGCCGAACATACCATCCTTGGCTTTGAGGCGTTGATTCGCGGGCCCTCCGATAGCCCTTTGCACAGCCCGTTGCCGTTATTCGATATGGCGCTGCGCAGTGGGCGCCTGACGCAGCTCGAACAGACCTGCCGAGCGTTGTCGATTGCGCAGTTTCGACGCTTGCGCCTGCCGGGAAAGCTATTCCTCAATACCAATCCGGCCAGTGTTCTGCAGCCGGGTTCGCGACCACAGCAAATGCTTGATCTGGTGGTGCAGGCCGGACTGCGTCCGGATGACATCGTCTTGGAGATGACCGAGCAATTTCCGGTCGATGATTACGAGGCCGTGCGTTGGGCGACGCGGGAGTACAGCCGACTCGGCTTTCAAGTTGCTATTGATGATCTCGGCGCCGGCTATGCCGGCCTGCGCATGTGGTCGGAATTGCGGCCCGACTACGTCAAAATCGACCGCCATTTCATCCAAGGCATCCACGACGATCGCGTCAAGCAGGAATTCGTACGTTCGATTCTCAACATCGCCCACGGCCTGGACTGCCAGGTGGTGGCGGAAGGTATCGAAACGCGTGATGAATATCATACCGTTTGCGCTCTGGGCATCACCAGCGGCCAGGGTTATTACTTTGCCCGTCCGCAGCCGTTGCCGGAGCGTCAATTGGACGCCGAACTGTTCTCCTGCGATGGCGTCCGACGCCAGATTCGACGGCCAGTGCGCTTGTCTGAAACCGTCGGCAGCTTGTTGCGCCAGGCCCCCACGGTTTCACCGGCGACCCAGGTGGCCGAGGTCGTCGAGTTGTTCTCGGCGACATTGGTATTGTCGTCGGTAGCGGTGCTGGACGACGCCGGCACGCCGATCGGTTTGGTACGGCGCCATCGGCTGATGGACGTCTATGCATCGCCGTACGGGCATTCCTTGCACGACCGCAAGCCGATATCCAAGCTCATGGATGCAGAGCCGGTTTTGGTCGAGCAGGACATGTTGGTGGAGGAGGTGAGTCAGGTATTGACCGAGGACATGCGCACACGGGTCGAGGACAATTTCATCATCACCGCCAAGGGCGCGTATCTCGGCATCGGCCGCGTCGTTGATCTGCTGAAGAAAATTACCGACTTGCAAATCCGTAATGCGCGTTACGCCAATCCGCTGACCTTACTGCCCGGCAACGTGCCGATCTATGAGATTCTTGATCGGCTGTTGGCCGAGCGTTGCGAGTTTGCCGTCGCCTATTGCGATCTCGACCATTTCAAGCCATTTAATGACGTCTACGGCTATGGCAAGGGCGATGATGTGTTGCAGCGCGTGGCCGCCATTCTTGTGCAACATAGCGACGCCAAGCTCGATTTCGTCGGTCACCTGGGCGGCGACGACTTTATTTTGGTGTTTCGCAGCGCCGACTGGCGTGCACGCTGTCAAGCTATGCTCGATCAGTTCGCGGCCGAGATCGCGCTGATGTACGAGCCGACCGATCGCCTGCAGCAGGGTATATGGTCGAGCGACCGCAGCGGCGCGCGCATGTTCTTCCCGATCCTGAGTTTGTCGATCGGCGTGGTGCTGCCGGACGCGCAGCGCTGTCATTCGCATAACGAAGTGGCGGCCATGGCCAGCGAGGCCAAACGCGAAGCCAAAAAACAGCCAGGCAACAGTCTGTTCGTCGATCGTCGCAGTGCACCGTGAGCGCCGCAGCGGAGTCGATCATGGCGCGGCGCGTGCAGCGCACCACACCTCGATGACTTGCGCGCCATGGCGCTGAAGCAGCGCCGCCAACTCGGCCACCGTATGTCCGGTGGTCACGACATCGTCGACAATGGCGACATGGCGGACGGGCAAGGCCGCACTCAGGGCGAAGGCATGGCGTACGTTGGCGCGCCGCGCAGCGGCGTTCAACTCGGTCTGCGCGGCGGTATTGCGCAGGCGTCGGGCGAGGCGCGCGTCGATCGGGATATGCAGCCGCCGGGCGAGCGGTCGCGCCAGTTCCAGCGCTTGATTGAAGCCGCGTTGGCGCTGGCGGCTGCGGTGTAGCGGCACCGGGATCAGTAATTGTGGCAGCGGCGCGCTGCGCGCCGCGATGGTATCCGCCATCCAGCTGCCGAGCAGGCGCGCATTTTCCAGCCGAGCATGGAATTTGAGGTCGCGAATCAAGTCGCTGGCCGGTGATGAATAGCGCAGTAACGCAAATCCGGCATGATATGGCGGCGGCTGCCGCATACAGTTCCCGCACAGGCCGTGGGCGGGCAGGGGCGCGTTCAGCGGCAATGCACAGCGGCGACAGGCGTGCTGATTGAGTGGCGCATCCTGACGACATCCTCGGCATAGATCCAGGTCGGCGTCGCCCGGCGCTCCGCACAGGACGCAGGTTGCCGGATATAGCCACGACTGTATAATTTTTGTACTAATGTAAATCATCGGAGTCCGTTCCGGTTGACAGTTGCCGCGGTCCGGGTACCATTCGTACACGGAGCGTCCGCGGTCGATCCTTACCTAAGGCTGACAGGCCACTGCGGCGATCATTTCGCGCTTTGGCGTTCCTAATGGTATCCCAAATCCGGGGTTTATTGGCATGCGCGAGTCCAGTGCGGCACCGCCGCCACCGACGCGGCTGGTCGGGGCACGCTCGGCACGTTCGGCGGCGGCATTGTTTAATTGGGGCAACATCGCCGCCATTGCGGTGCCAATCCCGATCGGGCTGCTGTGGGTATGTGGGTCCATGATCATTTATGCCTTGAACCGTCATCATCCCAATGCGCGCGTGGGTTATTTTACGCAGCAGGCCGCCTACCGGTTCTACGGCATTACCGGCTTTTTCGTTGCCGTTGCGACCTTTTTCCCGGGCAACAAGCCGGTCTATTACCTGGTCGCCTGGGCGTCGGCGGCACTGATTATCATTCCGTGGTCGGTTATCGATTTGATCCGCATCCGGCGCGAGCCGTGGGCGGATTGCGTTGCCGATCCCGAGGCAACAACTGAGCACTAAGCGAGGGTTTGACAATAATGACAAGCGTACACAATATCGCACCACCGGCAGCCGCGTTCCGTCACGATTGGACACGTGCGCAAGTAATCGCCCTGTTCGAGACCCCGTTCAATGATTTACTGTTCGACGCGCAAACCGTACACCGCCGGTACTTTGCGCCCAACCAAGTCCAAATCAGCACCTTACTGAGCATCAAGACCGGCGGCTGTCCGGAGGATTGTGGCTATTGCTCGCAGAGTGCGCATCACGACGCCGATTTGCAGCGCGAAGCGTTAATGGATGTCGAGCAAGTCTTGCAAGCCGCGCGTACGGCGCAAGCCAACGGCGCCACCCGCTTCTGCATGGGCGCGGCCTGGCGCAGCCCGCGCGCCAAAGACTTTGACCGCGTACTGGCCATGGTCGAGGGCGTGAAAGAATTGGGTCTGCAAACCTGTATGACGCTGGGCATGCTCACCGAACAACAGGCACTGCAACTGCGCGATGCCGGGCTGGACTACTACAATCACAATCTCGATACCTCGCCCGAATACTACGGCGAGGTCATTACCACGCGCACCTACCAGGATCGTCTGGACACGCTCGCGCACGTGCGCGATGCCGGCATGCACGTGTGCTCCGGTGGTATCGTCGGAATGGGTGAGAGCCGCTCCGATCGCGCCGGCCTGCTGCAGCAGTTGGCCAATCTGCCGAGCCACCCCGAGAGCGTGCCGATCAACATGCTGGTGCGCGTCGAAGGCACCCCGTTGGCGGACGTGGAAGCGCTTGATCCGTTGGAATTCGTGCGTACCGTCGCGGTAGCGCGCCTGATGATGCCGGCTGCCTTCGTACGCCTGTCGGCCGGGCGCACGGCCATGTCCGACGAGGCTCAGGCGCTGTGTTTCTTGGCCGGCGCCAACTCCATCTTCTATGGTGAGCGGCTGTTGACCACCGATAACCCGGGCGTCAATCACGACCGTAACCTGTTCGAGCGTCTCGGTATCGAGATGATGCAGTAACCGCTGGCCTCGAACACGGCCGTCACGGAGCTGCTATGCGTGATCTGGATGCTGAACTACGGCGTCGGCACGAGTCTCATCTGTACCGCACGCGCCGCGTCGTCGACGGTCCGCAGGGGCCGGAGATGGTGGTCGACGGCCAGCCGTGCCTGACCTTCTGCAGCAACGACTATCTTGGCCTGGCCAACCATGCCGACGTACGCGCGGCCTTGGCCCGCGGGTTGGAACGCTATGGCGCCGGCAGCGGCGCCGCGCATCTGGTCAACGGCCACAGCGCTGCGCACCACGCGCTCGAAGAGGAGCTGGCGGAGTTTACCGGGCGTCCACGCGCATTGCTGTTCTCGACCGGATACATGGCCAATCTTGGCGTCGTTTCGGCATTGATCGGCGCCGGCGACAGCGTCTTCGAGGACCGTCTCAATCATGCCTCGCTGTTGGATGCCGGTGTGCTGTCGCGGGCGCGCTTCGCGCGCTATCGGCATGCCGACACGGCGCACCTGGCGCGCCAATTGGCGCTGCGCGGCGGTGCGCAAAAGTTGGTGCTCACCGATGGTGTGTTCAGCATGGACGGCGACCTGGCGCCGCTGCCCGAATTGGCGCGCGTTGCGCAGCAGGCCGGCGCTTGGCTCATGGTCGATGATGCTCACGGCCTGGGTGTACTGGGTGAAGGTGGCGGCGGCAGTCTCGAAGCGATGGGCTTGGGACTGCAGCAGGTGCCGGTTCTGATGGGCACGTTGGGTAAGGCGTTCGGTACCTTCGGCGCCTTCGTCGCCGGTAGTGAGGCGTTGATCGAAACCTTGATTCAAAGTGCGCGCAGCTATATCTACACCACCGCCTCGCCGGCGGCGGTGGCCGAAGCCACGCGCGCCAGTCTGCGCTTGATTCGCCAACAGCCGTGGCGGCGGCTGCGCTTGCAGGAGTTGATCCGGCGCTTCCGCCGCGGCGCCGAACAAGTGGGCTTGCGCCTGGCCGCCTCGACTACGCCGATTCAGCCGTTGATGATCGGTGACAATGCTGCCGCGGTCGCCATGAGCGTGGAGCTGCTACGCCAAGGCATCCTGGTCAGCGCTATCCGGCCGCCGACGGTGCCGTCCGGTACGGCGCGTCTGCGCGTTACGTTGAGTGCGACGCACAGCGATGAGCAAGTCGACCGGCTGTTATCGGCGTTAGAGAAAGCGCGCCGCGTCGTACCGTCGTCATGAGTACGCCGCATCGTCAAATGGTCGCTGAACGGTTGCACGCCGAGGTGCGCGGCAACGGCGCGGATTTGTTGTTGGTGCACGGCTGGGGCATGCACGGCGGCGTTTGGCAGGAGGTCGGCACGGAACTGGCACCGGATTATCGCGTGACTGCGCTTGATCTGCCTGGTCATGGGCATAGCGGCGCGGCCGGAGCGTCGGATCTGGGGCAAATATGCGAGCGGCTGCTCGCTAGCGCGCCGCCGAAATCCGTTTGGATCGGCTGGTCATTGGGCGGCATGGCTTGTCTGCAGGCAGCGGCGCGTGCGCCGGAGCGTGTGCGCGGCTTAGTGTTGGTAGCCAGTAGCCCGTGTTTTGTGCGTACGCCGGACTGGCCGCATGCGCTCGATGCGGCCGTGTTCGACGAATTTGCAGCCGGTCTGGAGCGCGATCCGGCGGCTACATTGCAACGGTTTCTGGCGTTGCAGGCGGCTGCCGGCCACGCGCGCCGCGAGACACTAAGGCGACTGCGTGGCTTGTGGCGCGCTGCGCCAGAACCCGCGTTGCCGGCTTTGCGCGCCGGTCTGGCGATATTGCGACACATCGATCTGCGCGCCTTGTTGCCACAGATACAGTGTCCGGTGCTGCTGCTGACCGGTGCGTGTGACAATTTGGTGCCGGCCGCCGCGTTGCCGGCCATGGCGGCTGCCTTGCATACCGTTGACAGTCAGCTTATCGCCGCGGCCGGACATGCGCCGTTGGTTTCTGATGTCGCCGAGTTTTGTACTCGGCTGCGTCACTTTCTTCAATCGCTGGGAGCCGCATGAATTCTGCTGATCCGTATTCCGCCGCCGCCGGCGACCATCCGAGTATCCAAATCGATAAACGCCGAGTGCGGGCCGCATTTGAGCGCGCCGCCGAGCACTATGATCAATTCGCGGTGCTGCAGCGTGAAGTCGGCGAGCGCATGCTGGGACGCCTCGATTACATGCGCCTGCAACCGCATGTGATCGGTGATGTCGGCGCTGGCACCGGGTTGGCGACAGCGGCGCTGGCGAAGCGCTACCGCCGTGCACAAGTGATCTCGATCGATCTCGCGCATGCCATGCTGCAACGTGCGCGACGGCGCTCGCCGTGGTTTCGCAGCGTCGGCTTCGTCGGCGGTGATGCCGAAGCCTTGCCGCTCGCCGACGGCAGTTGCGATTTGCTGTTCTCCAATCTCATGTTGCAGTGGTGCAATGACCTGGAGCGCGTGTTTGCCGAGTTTCGACGCGTCTTGCGTCCGGGCGGGCTGCTGTTGTTCAGCACCTTCGGCCCCGATACGTTACAGGAACTGCGCCAATGCTGGTCGCGCATAGACGGCCATACGCACGTCAGCGCGTTTGCGGATATGCACGATATCGGTGACGCACTATTACGTAATCGGTTTGCCGATCCAGTGATGGATGCTGAACATTTCACGCTCGCATATGACAACGCGCGCACGCTGATGCGTGAGATCAAGGCCATCGGCGCGCACAACGCGACCGCCGGGCGCGCCCGCGGGCTGACGGGTAAAGGACGCCTGCAGGCCTTGGAGCGCGCCTATGAGAATTTTCGCCGCGACGGCGCCTTGCCCGCCAGTTACGAGGTGGTGTACGGACACGGCTGGGTAGCGCAGCCGGCTAAACGCGACGTCGACGTGGCGGCGCCGCAACCACGACGGGCGCGGTGACGGCGCGCGCATGAGCCCGCTCCCGCGCATGGCTGAAGCCGTGCCGACAATGTCGCCGCCCGCGCCAACGTCTGTGGTGTTGTGGCGCGGTACCAATGAATTCGTTACGACCGGCGTTTGGCGGGTCGGGCGTCCAGCGCAGGAGGATGTATGCTCGTTCCAGGTTATTTTGTCGCCGGCACCGATACCGGCGTCGGCAAGACGCTCATTGCAACGGTTTTGATGGCGGCGCTCAAAGCGCGCGGCGCGACGGTCGCGGGAATGAAGCCGGTGGCGTCCGGCTGCGCACGCAGCGCCCACGGATTGCGCAACGACGACGCGCTTGCACTGCAGTCCGAGGCTTCGATAGCCACGGACTATGATGCCATCAATCCGTATGCGTTCGAGCCGCCAATCGCGCCGCATATCGCCGCCGTCGAGGCCGGCGTTGACATTCGCCTCGACAGGATCACGCGCAACTACAACGAACTGGCGTCGAATGTGGGTTATATGGTGGTCGAGGGCGTGGGCGGTTGGATGGTGCCCTTGGGGCGCGATTGTACTACCGCCGATCTGGCAGTGGCGCTCGGGTTACCGGTGATATTGGTGGTCGGCGTGCGGCTGGGTTGTATCAACCATGCCCTGCTCAGCGCCACCGCGATCGTCGCCAGTGGTCTGCCGTTGGCCGGCTGGGTGGCCAATTGTGTTGACGCGGACATGCTGCGTCGCGAAGAAAACGTCTCGGCGTTGCGCGAACGGATGTCTGCGCCACTGCTCGGCGAGGTACCCTACATGACTCGCACGGTGGCCGACGAGCTCGCGCCGCTGCTGAAGCTCGATCGCCTGGTGGTATGAGCGTGACCTTGCCGGGCGTGTCGACGCGGGCTCGCTTGACGGCCGGAGGCCGCGCGGTTTACGCACGCCGCTGCGCCGAAATAGAATTGATTTAACGAAGTTTTTTTTATGTCTGATGGTTTAGATCAGATTTAAGGGTGTGATCGTCAGCGAACAAAATCAACCAATTAAATTGACGCATTGCATATTAGTAAAACATTAATCCGGTCTATTCGAATTTTCAACCATAACTTTAGGTTATGACTTAAAAGCCCAAATTTAATTGCACGCCTGTAGACCATGCGATAGCATCCTCGCCGGATAACTATAACTCGCTGCTACACCCGGCTAATGGTGCGGGGAGACCCATTGCAAGTGGTTGCTGTACAACTAAAATGCCTCGCTACCGCGTGGCGATTGACGGGTATGAAGGGAGCGCCGTCGCGGCAGCGGCCCGAATGGCCCGGCGTTTGTGGGCGAGCCTGGCCCCGATTTGGTGCGAATTACCTGGCGCGATCCCCCGCGGCGGCAACGCGAGTTGCGCCAACCACGTTTAATATTTACCGCTATGGAACGAACTCTTCGAAGCGTGCGCCCAGGAGCGCATGTTTCCGGCCGCGTTGCGCGGATACTGTTGTTGTGCTGCAAATCCCCAGTCCTTGGCCTTTGACGGCGGAGTGCCGCTAGACGCCGGAATGTCGAGGTTTGGCGCCGCCGCATCGGCTATTCGCCCGAATTGGCTGGCGCACGATGACGGTAAGAAGCTGTGGGGAGAGCCGATTTGGGTATTAAAGAAACGAGAAACTGCTACTTGAGGAGTGATAACGGCATGTCGGTGAGCAATTACAAAAAGACAGCACGACGCCTGCTTGGGGCGGCACTGTTGCTCGGTTCGGGACAGGCCCTGGCAGAGCGCTTCAATTTCCAGCCGCCGGTGACCCCAGTCGCACACGATATCTATGGCTTACACATGATGACCTTCTGGATCTGTGTAGCTATCGCCATTGTTGTGTTCGGCGCCATGTTCTACTCGATATTCAAGCATCGAAAGTCCCAGGGTGCCGTTGCCGCCAACTTTCACGAAAACACCAAACTTGAAGTCCTGTGGACCATCGTTCCGTTCGTCATCCTCGTCGTTGTCGCCATACCGGCGACCAAGACATTGCTGTATTTGGAAAACACCAGTGACGCCGCGTTGACGGTCAAGGTCACCGGCATCCAATGGAAGTGGAAGTACGAGTATGTAGACCACGACAACAATGACGCCAATAATGTCAGTTTTATTAGCACGATTCTGCCCGACCAGATCGCGGCCTCATCGTCGGGCAACAGTGCGCGTATCGACAAGCTGAATACGCCCGAGCATCCGTACCTGCTCACCGTCGATCATGATTTGGTGCTGCCGATCAATGAGCGTATTCGCTTTTTGGTCACCGGCAACGATGTCATTCACTCGTTCTTCATACCGCAATTCGGCATCAAGAAAGACGCCATCCCGGGCTACGTCAACGAGACTTGGGCCGAGATCCAGAAGCCGGGTGTCTACTATGGACAATGCGCCGAGTTGTGCGGCAAGGACCACGCCTTTATGCCGATCGTCGTGCGCGCGGTCAGCAAGGCCGATTTCGCCGCCTGGATGACGAAGAAGAAGGCCGAGGCGGTCAAGGCCGCTGAAGAGGCGTCCAGCAATAAGGTTTGGAAGCTCGCCGATCTGATCAAGAAAGGTAACGAGATCTATCATGGCAAGGGTGGCTGCTTCGGGTGTCACGGCGCGAACGGCTTAGGCGGTGGCCCGTTCCCGGCACTGAAGGGCAGCAAGGTCGCCACCGGCCCGGTCGCCAAGCACTTACACACGGTGATTTTCGGGGTAGCCGGTACACCCATGCAGGCATTCGGGAAGCAGTTGAACAATCTTGAATTGGCGGCTGTTATTACCTATGAACGTAATGCGTGGGGCAATAATACCGGGGACGCGGTTCAACCGAAAGATGTTGCGGCTGCTCGCAAGGCGCCCTAAGGCTTAGTGCGGAGGATATGCAATGAGTACAACCATGACACATGATGCAGGCCATCACGAAGAGCATCCCACCGGCATCAAACGGTGGCTTTTCACCACCAATCACAAGGATATTGGCACGCTGTACTTATGGTTCAGCTTTACCATGTTCCTGATCGGTGGCACCTTCGCGCTAGTTATCCGCGCTGAGTTATTTGAGCCGGGTCTGCAGATCGTCAATCCGCAGTTCTTCAATATGATGACCACCATGCACGGTCTGGTGATGATTTTCGGCGCCATCATGCCGGGGTTCGTCGGACTCGCCAATTGGCAGATACCGTTGATGGTCGGCGCGCCCGATATGGCATTACCGCGCATGAACAACTGGAGTTTCTGGCTGCTGCCGTTCGCCGCAACCATGTTAGTCGCGCCGATGTTTATGGGCGCTCACTTCATGGACGGTAACGGACCTTGGTTTGGCTGGACTTTCTACGCGCCGTTGTCGTTGCAGTACAACCATTTGGCGTACTTCGTATTCGCCATCCACTTGCTGGGCATCTCGTCCATCATGGGCGCCATCAACATCATCGCCACGATCTTGAACATGCGCGCGCCCGGCATGACGCTGATGAAAATGCCGCTGTTCGTTTGGACCTGGTTGATCACGGCTTTCCTGCTCATCGCGGTCATGCCGGTATTGGCGGGTTGCGTGACCATGTTGTTGACTGACAAGTACTTCGGTACCAGTTTCTTCAACGCGGCAGGCGGCGGCGATCCGGTACTGTTCCAGCATGTGTTCTGGTTCTTCGGGCATCCCGAGGTTTACATCATGATCTTGCCGGCATTCGGTATCGTCTCGCAGATCATTCCGACCTTCGCCCGTAAGAAGTTGTTCGGCTATTCGTCGATGGTGTACGCAACCGCGTCCATCGCCTTTTTGTCGTTCATCGTCTGGGCTCACCACATGTTTACCGTCGGCATGCCGGTGGCCGGTGAGCTGTTCTTCATGTACGCGACCGTGCTGATCGCGGTGCCCACGGGCGTGAAGGTATTCAACTGGGTCGCTACCATGTGGCGCGGTTCCATGACCTTCGAGCCGCCGATGTTATGGGCCATCTCGTTCGTGTTCCTGTTCACGATCGGCGGCTTGTCCGGCATCATGCTCGCGGTGGTGCCGGCCGACGTGCAGTATCAGGACACCTACTTCGTTGTCGCGCACTTCCATTACGTGTTGGTGACCGGCGCGTTGTTCGGCATCATCGGGGCGGTGTACTACTGGCTGCCGAAGTGGACCGGCAACATGTACAGCGACAAACTGGCCAAGTGGCATTTTTGGTTATCCTTGGTTTCGGTCAACTTGACCTTCTTCCCCATGCACTTCACCGGTCTGGCCGGGATGCCGCGCCGTTACGCCGACTATCCGTTGGAATTCACCCGCTTCAACCAATGGTCGAGCGTTGGTGCATTCATTTTCGGCTTCTCGCAACTGCTGTTGTTGATCCTGGTGATCAAGTGCATCCGTGGTGGCCAGAAGGCAACCAGCGAGGTATGGGAAGGTGCGGAAGGTCTGGAGTGGACGGTGCCCTCACCGGCGCCTTATCACACCTTCGCGATCGCACCCGAGGTGAAATAAGCGACATACGCATCCGTCCCGCTGCGGCGGGGCGGATCGTGGACGGCGGTATATGAAACACTCGACGCGAAGCGCGCGCCGAACGGCTGTGATATTGATTCTGGCTGCGGTTGCGCTGTATGTGGGCACGTTCGTTTATCAGGCGATGAAGGGCTGATGGACCGGGAAGCGACTCGTCGCGCAAACCGCAGGGTGTTGCGTAATACGCTGGTGGTGGCGGCGGGTATGTTTGGCTTTGGCTTTTTGTTGGTGCCGATCTACGGTGCGATATGCACGGCATTCGGCATCAACGGTCAGACGGCGGCCATCGAGGCGGCTCAGGCGGACAAGGTTGCGGTCGACAAAAGTCGCCAGGTCACGGTGCAGTTTCACGCCATCGTTAACGATAAGCTGCCATGGGCGTTTCGGCCGGTGGTGAGCGAGATGAAGGTGCATCCGGGCGAAGTCCGGACGATATATTATACGGCTGAGAATTTATCCGGTCGCGACAGCGTGGGCCAAGCGACGCATAGCGTTACGCCGGATAAGGCGGCGGTGCATTTCAAGAAGACGGAGTGCTTTTGTTACCGCCAGCAGGCGCTCAAGCCGGGCGAACGAAAACAGATGCCGGTGCGCTTTATGCTGCACCCCGCGTTGCCAAAGGACGTACACGAGGTTACTTTGACGTATACCTTCTTCAATGCCGCGGCGTTCGCGGTAAGCAATTGAGGTACGGGATAAACACGGGTTACCGCGCGATGGCACGGGTATCCATTACGGTTTGGCAGTAACAGAATCGCATCAGTAAAAAAACCATAGAATAGAGAGGATCGCGTATGTCTGAGTCACACGGCGGATACTATCTCCCCCAACCGAGCTACTGGCCGTTGGTAGGATCGGTCGGACTGTTCCTGGCGCTGGGCGGTTTTGCTCATTTCCTGGTCGATCACGGCAGTCCGTTGTGGATGATTTCGGGCTTCGTCATCCTGGCGATCATGATGTTCGGCTGGTTTGGCACGGTTATCCATGAGAGCGGCTCGGGCGCCTATAACGCACAAGTGGACCGCTCGTTCCGCATGGGTATGGCTTGGTTCATCTTCTCTGAGGTGATGTTTTTTGCCGCTTTCTTTGGTGCCTTGTTCTACATGCGTATATTCGCCGAGCCCTGGTTAGGCGGCGCGAGCAACAATTTTTTCACGCACCAGTGGCTCTATCCGGATTACGTCGCGCATTGGCCGAGTAATGGGCCTGGCACGGTCGGTGGCAAGTTTGGGCAAATGCCGGCCTGGGGTTTACCGGCGATCAACACGCTAATCCTGCTCTCCAGTGGCGTCACCGTCACCTGGGCACACTGGGGCTTGAAAAAGAACAACCGCGGTCAGCTCATTCTGGGTCTGTTCATGACGGTGGCCTTGGGTGCGTTGTTCGTGGGTTTACAGGCGTTCGAGTATCACCATGCCTACACGGAATTGAACCTAAAGTTGAGCACCGGCGCGTACGGCTCGACCTTCTTCATGCTGACCGGTTTCCATGGTCTGCACGTCACCATCGGCGCGATTATGTTGTTGGTGGTTTTGCTACGCAGCGTAAAAGGACATTTTAGTCCTCACCACCACTTCGCCTTCGAAGCGGCCGCGTGGTATTGGCACTTTGTCGACGTGGTTTGGTTGGGGTTATTTATCTTTGTGTACTGGCTCGCATAACGCAAGGTATCCTCGTCGGAGCCAAGCGCCGTTGCCGGCAACGGCGCTTGGCTCCGCTTCTCCTCCCAGCTTTACTCGCCCGGTTGAGCGCTTCGAGCCGGGCGGGCGCTTCGATTAAACCCCATGTGGCTGGATCAGCCCGGTAGCGGCACCGATCATGAGTATGACAAACAGGACCATGGAAATGCCGATGCGCCAAGTCAGCGATTTGACTGCGCGATCGGTACCGCCTTGGTCATGGAGCAGGTAATAGAGGCCGGAGAAGAGCGCGAACAGTACCGACAGGAGCAATAGGATCACGAGTGTTTTGAAGAGCATGGCGATCAATCCGAATCGCGAGGGAGGTTCGAAGTATAGCGATGTTCCGGAACGAATTACAGGACGCTCATTGGCTGCGCAACGATAATGGCTAGATGGCAATTCAATCGCCCCAAGTTGGCGCCAACTCTGGCGACGCTCATTCTATTGCCGGCACTGATCGCTCTCGGCGTGTGGCAGTTACACCGTGCCGATTACAAGTATGCGCTGCGCGCGCAGCGCGAGCATAACGCCGAGCGGCCGCCGGTGGCGCTGCGCGCCGACATGTCCGATACCGAGGCCGCGTTGAACCGCAAGCTTCGCGTGCGGGGAAGCTTTGACTCTCAGCACCAGCTGCTGCTTGATAATCGCAAATATCAGGGTCAGCCGGGCTACTACGTATTTACGCCGCTGCGTATCGCCGGCACCCATTTGGCCGTTTTGGTCAACCGCGGCTGGGTTACGCAGGGTCCGAGCCGCCAAGCGTTGCCGCCGCTGCCGGCTGCGGCCGGCCAGATAACATTGGTCGGCTCGGTAGACACGCCGCCGAATGTAGGGCTGCGTCTGGGTACCCCCGGAGAGGGTTACACGGCGTGGCCAAAGGTTGTGCAGTACGTTGATCTGCATTGGCTGGGTAAAGAAGTCGGTTATTCGTTCCTGCCTTATGTGCTGTTGCAACGTGACGGCAAGAAATATGGGTTGGTGCGAGACTGGGCCGACTATCAGCAAGGTCATGAGCTGATGCCGCCGGAGAAGCATATCGGATACGCGGTACAATGGTTCGCATTGGCGCTGGTGTTGGTGATCATCTATATCAGCGTGCACCTTCGGCGCCGGGAATCGACTTGAGCGAGGCACTATATAACATGGCAACTGGAACCCGGCGGCGCGGCCTGGGATGGTTTAATGTGGTGGCGATTATATTGGTGTTCGCTGCGCCGATGGTCGGCGCGTGGGTGCTGTATTACCACTTCCCGGACTTGGCGCGGAGCTGGGGCACGACCAATCATGGGCAATTTATCAGTCCCGCACGCCCAATGGATCTGCCAAGCTCGTTGCATACATTGGATGGACAGCCACTACCGGCGGATTTTTTCGCCGGTAAGTGGACCTATGTGTACATGCACAGCTCCGTGTGCGATGACCGCTGCAAAGGCAACATCTATTTGATGCGCCAAGTGCGGCTTACGCAGGGCAAGGAAGCCGGTCGGGTACAGCGCTTGATGATTGTCACCGATGCCAAGGGCGTCGGTGACCTTGGCGCGTTTCTGCGCAACTACCCTGGTATGAAGGTGGTTACGGGCGACGCGGCCAGTGTGGCGGCGGTGGCGAAAAAGCTCGAAGTTTCCGCGCCAGCGGCGGACATTGGGCAAAATATTTACCTGGTTGACTGGCGCGGCGATCTGATGATGTATTACCGCATCCAGGGCAAAGGCCGCGAAATGCTCGGCGAAGCCACCGGCATGCGCAAGGACTTGGCCAAGCTGCTGCGTGATCATAAGAGCTAACGCAACGCCCGCTAGGGCTGTTGCTGTAAATTTTGAGAGGGTGGACCCATGCGTCCGAGTTTGACCGCAAAAATTGAATCTCCTGCAATCCCGGATTTATCGGTGGGCGCGAGTTGGCGGGATTACTACGAACTGTGTAAGCCACGGGTGGTGGCGCTGATCGTATTTACCGCCATGGTCGGTATGTTCCTGGCTACGCCCGGTATGGTGCCGCTGCATGTTCTGGTCTTCGGTACGCTTGGTATCGGTATGGCTGCGGCGTCCGCTGCCGCCATTAATCACATCGTCGACCAACGCGTCGACGCGGTCATGGCCCGGACCCGCAATCGGCCGCTACCGACCGGACATTTGCCGACCTCCAGAGCGCTGCTTTTCGCGCTTACGCTCGGCGCCATTGCCATGGCCATGCTTTGGGGTTTGGTCAACGGCCTGACGGCGTTTCTGACGTTTCTGTCGCTGATCGGCTATGCCGTGATCTATACCATGTTCTTGAAACGCGCGACGCCACAGAACATTGTCATCGGCGGCGCTGCGGGCGCCGCACCGCCGGTACTCGGTTGGGCCGCGGTGACCGGCAGTATCGATCCGAATGCGCTGTGGTTGTTTTTGATTATTTTCGTTTGGACGCCGCCGCACTTCTGGGCTTTGGCGATCTACCGGCGTAACGAGTACGCGAAAGTCGAAATCCCCATGTTGCCGGTTACACACGGGGCGGATTTTGCACGTCTACACGTATTGCTATACACCATATTACTTGTGGTGGTCAGCATCATGCCGTACGTGACGTTGAGTGGTGTCGGTCTGTTTTACCTGGTTGGCGCCTTGATTTTGGGCGGAATTTTCCTCTATTACGCGATCGCCTTGATGGTCACCAAAAGTGACCAGGTCGCAATTAAAACTTTTCGCTATTCCATTCTTTATTTAATGGGAATATTCGCCTGTCTGCTAGTCGACCATTATATCCCGCTCCTATTTGGCTAGCATACTGGCGCCCGGTTGGGCATCAGTAATCCTCGCAAATAAAAAAATAAGGTAATAAAAATAGTAGATTAGCATACGCACCGGCGACCGCGCCGGTCCGCCGGCTGGTCGCGCCGCCGCGTGCGCGACGAGGCGCGCGCCAGTCTACGACCGTAACTTGATCCCGCCCAATTCTATCAATTAGAATATAAATACTATCTTATTTAATATGGTGGCATCTTTTGGCGTATTTGACATACGTCAATATCCCAACTTGAGTTGCACTTTAGACTGGGTTTGTCGGCCGGCCGGATTGCGGTCGCCGGCAACGGGGCCAGCTGCGGCCGTAGGAAATTTTCAGATAAAGCGAGAAAACGCTATGGCACAGCTGCAATCAATTGCCGCTCCAGAACAATATAATTATGATATTGTTCGAAAATTTACCATTATGGCGCTGTTTTGGGGCATTCTCGGCATGTCCGCCGGGCTCTATGCGGCGCTGGAGTTGGCCTTTCCCGCCTTTAATCTCGATATTGCCCAAATCACTTTCGGTCGTCTCCGCCCGGTACATACCACTTTGGTAATTTTCGGTTTTGGCGGCTGCGCCCTGTTTGCCACCTCATACTATGTCGTGCAGCGTACTTGCCAGGCTCGTCTATGGGGTAGTGCGTTAGCCAATTTCACCTTCTGGGGTTGGCAGGCGGTGTTGGCCTTGGGTGCGTTGAGTTATATGTGGGGGTACAGCCAGGGCCGCGAGTATGCCGAATTTCCTTGGCCGATCGACATCCTCATCGCCGTCGTTTGGGTGGCCTACTTATTAATTTACGTGCAGACCCTGAGACGTCGCTCGCAACCGCATATCTACGTGGCGAATTGGTTTTATCTGGGTTTTATTCTGGCCACGGCCTTGTTGCATATCTTCAATAATCTGGCCGTGCCGGTGGGTATGTCCAGCATGGCTTCCTATAGCGCGTTCGCCGGCGTGCAGGATGCCATGACGCAATGGTGGTACGGGCACAATGCCGTTGGTTTCTTTTTGACTGCGGCTTTTCTGGGCATGATGTATTACTTCGTGCCGAAACAGGCCGGTCGGCCGGTGTACTCCTACCGCCTGTCCATTATCCACTTTTGGGCGTTGGTGTTTCTCTATATGTGGGCGGGCGCCCACCATCTGCATTGGACGGCGTTGCCGGATTGGACCTCGACGCTGGCCGCTACTTTCTCCATCATGCTGTTATTGCCGTCCTGGGGCGGCATGATCAACGGCATCATGACCCTGTCGGGTGCGTGGGAGAAGCTGCGTACGGATCCGATCATGCTGTTTCTGATAACGGCGCTGTCCTTCTATGGCATGGCGACGTTCGAAGGACCGTTGATGTCGCTCAAGAGTGTAAATGCCTTATCCCATTACACTGATTGGACCATTGGCCACGTTCATTCCGGCGCGCTGGGTTGGGTGGCGATGATCACTTTCGGCTCCATGTATCATTTAGTGCCGCGCTTGTATGACACAAAAATTCACAGCATACGACTTATTTACGTGCATTTTTGGTTGGCCAGTATTGGTATCGTGCTCTACATCACCTCGATGTGGGTGGCCGGTATCGGGCAAGGGTTGTTACTGCGCGGCTTTGATGACTACGGTAATCTCGCCTACAGCTTCATCGAAACCGTAACCTTCCTGCATCAACCGTATGTCTGGCGTGCGCTCGGTGGCGCGTTTTTCCTATCGGGCGTGCTGGTCATGGCGTACAACACCTGGCGCACTATTGCCAACGGCAAACGCGAGGCGGCTGAGGTCGAGGCCAGGCTGAGCGCGAAGTTGGCCCGGGCTTGGTACCGGCGCGTGACGTGGAGTAATCAAGAATGAAGCTCAAGCATGAAAGCATCGAAGTCAACGCCGGCCTGCTATTGGTGCTGACCCTGGTTGTCATCAGCATCGGCGGCTTGGTCGAGATCGTGCCGCTGTTCTTTATTAATGATACGGTCGAAGAGGTCAAGACCGCTGACGGCCACGATGCGGTGCGCCCCTATACGCCATTGGAAATACGCGGGCGCGATATCTACGTGCGCGAAGGCTGTTATCTGTGTCACTCGCAGATGATTCGGCCATTCCGTGACGAGATGCTGCGCTACGGACACTACTCGCTGGCGGCAGAGTCACAGTATGACCATCCGTTCCAATGGGGTTCCAAACGCACCGGCCCCGATCTGGCGCGCGTCGGTGGCAAGTACTCCAATGAATGGCATGTGCAGCATCTGATGGCGCCGCGTTCCGTGGTGCCGGAGTCCATCATGCCTAATTATCCTTGGTTGATGAAAACCGCGCTGCCCTATGCCGATATTGCCGATCGTATGCGCGCGCTGAATGCTGTCGGCGTGCCGTATTCAGAAACCGATCAAGAATACCAGGCCAACGTCAAACGTTTTGGCGTTAAGGTGGCTGAAAAACTCAATATTCTCGACGCCGAATCGAATCTTCTCAAACAGGCCGAGCAGGGTGATTACGACGGTGACCGCCGTCGCCTGACGGAGATGGACGCGTTGGTGGCTTATCTGCAAGTACTCGGCACCATGGTCGATTTCAAGCAATACCAGGAAGGGCATTTTGCCGAGTTTCGCTAACGCGGCTTAGGCGCTCGGGCGCGCAACAGGATCAAGCATGTGGGATTGGATGCAATGGTTTACGCACATGGAGAACAGCAAGGTGCTTGCGCTTGTGCTGTTCTTCGTCCTGTTCTGCGGCATCCTGCTCTACGTTTATGCCGACCGCAACCGTTCCAAGCGTCTGGAGTCCTACAAGTACATACCATTGCAGGACGATGACGACGAGAAAAAAACGTCTGCCGAGCGCAAGGTGAAATAAATCATGGCCGAAGCGAAACCAAACAAACCGAGCGGCGCCGTCCAAACCACGGGCCATGCCTGGGACGGCGACCTGCAGGAATTCAACAATCCGTTGCCGCGCTGGTGGGTGTGGGCGTTCTACGCTACCGTCGTGTTTGCCGTCGTTTACTGGATTTTATATCCGGCATGGCCGATCGGTCGCTCGTATACCAAAGGGGTGATGAACAACATTACCTTCAAAGAGGGCGATAAGGAAGTCACGATGCACTGGAATACGCGTGCGCTACTATGGCGGGACATGCAGACCGGGCCCGAAGCGGTCAAACAGCGTCGCTATATGGATCAAGTCGCCAATGCCGACTATCAGCAAATCGTGTCCGACCCGAAAATGATGGGTTTTGTGCAATCGGTGGGTAAGGTGTTGTTTGCCGATAACTGCGCCGCCTGTCATGGCAGCGGCGGGCAAGGCAAGATCGGATTGTTTCCCAATCTGAGCGACGACGCGTGGTTATGGGGCGGTTCGCTTGAGGATATACACGCGACCATATCGCAGGGACGGCATGGCTACATGCCGTCCTTCCGCGCGACCTTCAGCGCCGCCCAAGTCGAACAGGTTTCCGATTACGTCTTGAGCCTCAGCGGACATCAAGTTGACCCGGCCTCCGCCGCTGCCGGCAAGGCTATGTTCAACGGCCAGGGTGGCGGTTGTTATTACTGTCACGGTGAAAACGGCAAGGGTATGAAAAGCCAAGGCTCGGCCAACCTGACCGACAGTATCTGGACTATCGCCGACGTACCTGGACAAGGCACGCTGACGGGCAAGCGCGATGTGGTCGCGCAGGTAATCTTGAACGGTGTGCACCGTCAGATGCCGAACTGGAACGGCCGCTTGAGCGCCACCGAGATCAAGCTGTTGACCGTTTACGTGCACAACGTGCTCGGCGTCGGCAAATAATTTCATGTTCATGGAAGCGCATGGGTGCCGCGTACGACGGGCGGCCATAGCGCCACTGATTTACAGACACCGGTAGGTTGCGGCTGTCTCGGCGCTAGGCGGATGTCGCGGTCGATGTAATCGCCGCGCAGCGTCGACCACCTCTCTGACACTTTGCGTATGGCTGAAAGTGCACCACAGAACATCATCTACCAAGCCCGGATCCCGATTTACCCGCGTTCGGTAAAGGGCCGCTTTCGACGGCTCAAATGGGGTATTTTGACGTTCGCCTATGGCGTCTATTTTCTATTGCCATGGCTACGCTGGGAGCGTGTAACCGGCCCCGACCAGGCGGTCTTGTTCGATATTGCGCACCGCCGCTTCTATCTGTTTGATCTCGTCGTCCATCCGCAAGATATTTTCTGGCTGGCCGGCTTTCTGGTGATCGCCGCCATGTTGTTGTTTTTCGTCACCGGTATTGCCGGTCGCGCATTTTGCGGCTACTTCTGCTTTCAGACGCTGTGGACCGACGTTTATATTTTGATCGAACGCTTGGTGCAAGGTGAGCGCCCCGCCCGCATGCGCCTCGACAAATCGTCCTGGGGCGCCGAAAAGTTCGTCAAGAAGGGCGCCACTCATCTGCTGTGGGTGCTGGTCGCGTTACTCACAGGACTGACATTTACGCTCTACTGGGGTGATGCGCCGAAATTATTATTGCAGCTGTTTACCGGTGCGGCGCCGTTTCCCGCCTACGCGACGACCGTGTTTCTCGCCGCTACTACCTATGTCATGGCGGGGCTCGCGCGCGAGCAGGTGTGCACCTATATGTGTCCCTACGCCCGTTTCCAAAGCGTCATGTTCGATCGTGATACCTATGTCGTTGCTTATCACGCCGAGCGTGGCGAGGGCACGCGTGGTCGTGCGCGGCTGAGCCGAGACAGTAAGACGCGTGAACAGCGCCAACAACAGGGGGTCGGCGATTGCATCGACTGCGGTTATTGCGTACAGGTTTGCCCGACCGGCATCGATATTCGCAACGGTTTGCAGATTCAATGTATCTCGTGTGCGCTTTGCATTGACGCCTGCGACACCATCATGGATTCGGTGGGCTGGCCGCGCGGACTGATCAGTTATGATTCGGAACGTGTGCAGCAAGGTGGTAAGACACGCTTGATTCGCGTCAAGACGATCGGTTACGCAGTGGCGCTGTTTGCCGCTATCGGTATGCTGACTTGGAGCATCGTTTTCGATAGTGCGTTTGATATGGCGGCGCGCCAAGTCCGGCAACCGTTGTTCGTGGTGCTCTCCGACGGCCGTATCCAAAACAGCTACGACCTCAAGATCAACAATAAGTCCGAGCGTACGGTGACGGCGACGCTCAGCTTGCAAGGGCTGCCTCGGGGTAGTTTGGCGTTGGCGACAGGCGATCCCCGGACCTTGCGCGTCGCCGCCGACGATAGTCTGTCGTTACGTGTGCGCGTACGTATGCCCAAGGACAGCCGCGGAGAACAAATCCCATTTCATTTCGTATTGCGCACGGCTGCCGGCACGCAGCCGGTGGTGTTGCGCGAACAGGCTTATTTTTCCATGCCCCGGCGCGCGCCGGCAGATGACTGATGTGAGGCTATAGACGATCATGACCAATCTGACCGTAACATTGGGCGCGGGCTTGCTGCTGCTGATGCTGTTGTTCCTGCTGCTGAATCGCTGGACACCGTTGAATGGCAAACAGTCCGCGCTCGTAGCCGGATTGTTGACCTGTACAGCGTATTTGCCATTTCCGCTGTTGCGTTGGCCGGGCGCGGACGTTGTCACGATCCACTTTGCCATTTACCTGGTATGCGCCTACGTGCTTGGAATCATCGCTTCGCACCGAGATACGCTTCGGCGTGAAGATGGGTCGCTGCCGCCCGGTAAATGGTTTCACTGGGGACCTGCAGCGATCGTCATTTTCTTCGTGGTGATTATCGCCGTCGACACGGTGTTCGTAACCTTGGCGGTGAACGGCGTACCCAAGGGTATCGAAAAGGAGTTATTGCCGGCGCGGTTGGCGGTCAAGGCCGCCAATACCGAGTTCCCCGGTGTCGTGCATGATCATTACTATCAGAAAGAAACGGCATTTAACGACTATCTGCAACAAGTTGCCACGCAACGCAAGCGCGGTTGGAAAGTGCGCAAGGGGTGGCTGACGCAGAAGCCATTCGCGGGACAGGCAGAGGTGTTTCAAGTGCGCGTCACCGACCGCGACGGTCGGCCGATCGGCGGCGCCAAAGTGAGCGGGCGCTTCGTGCGACCGTCGGACAGCCGCTTCGATCAGCGCTTTTCCATGACGCAGGTAGATGACGGTTTGTATCGCGTCACGGTGATGCTGCCGCAGCCAGGTGTCTGGGAGTTACAATTGCTTGTCCGCCAAGGCACGTTAACGCATCGCTTGACTGCTACCACCAATATCGCGGCCTCGGCTACGGTGGTCCATGACTAGCAGCTTGTTCAAGAATTCTCCGCTGGATGCCGGACGAGACGGAAATCGGCGCGAACGCGCAGCCGGTATCCGCGTATGTGTGTTCCGTCTGACGCGGCGGCCTTACGGGTGAACGAGTCGATGCAAGCAGCGTGCTTTCATTGCGGGTTGCCGGTGCCGTCGGGAAGCCGTTATCAGGTCGAAATCGAAAATACGCAACGCGCTATGTGTTGTCCTGGTTGCCAAGCGGTGGCGGCGGCCATCGTCGATTATGGCTTGACCGATTTTTACCGCTATCGCACCGAAAATTCGCTCACCGCGCAGCCGTTGGTGCCGCAAGCGCTGCGCGAACTCGAACTTTATGATCAGCCTGAATTACAGCGCAGCTTCGTTCGGCACGGTGACCGGCAGTTACGCGAGGCATCATTGATTCTCGAGGGCATCGTCTGTGCGGCATGTCTATGGCTGAACGAGCGGCATGTCGGCGCGCTGCCTGGAGTGATCGAGTTTCGTACCAACTATACTACTCGGCGCGCGCAAGTCAGTTGGGATGACAGCCGCATTCATCTCAGTGACATTCTGCGCGCTATCACCGAAATCGGTTATCATGCGCATCCGTTTGATCCTGGTCGTCAGGAAGCCGTCTACAAAAAAGAACGCAGCATTGCGTTACGTCGATTGGCGGTTGCGGGTCTCGGTGCCCTGCAAGTGATGATGTTGGCGGTTGCCATGTATGCCGGGGATTTCTACGGCATGGATGTTGCTCTGCGTACGTTTATGCGCTGGGTAAGTCTGGTGCTGACGGTGCCGGTGGTGTTGTATTCGGCGCGGCCGTTTTTCGTAGCCGCCGCGCGTGATTTGCGCCGCGCCCGCCTGGGTATGGACGTGCCAGTGTCATTCGCCATTGCCGCCGCCTTTATCGCCAGTGCCTGGGCGACGATCTCAGGCCATGGCGCGGTGTATTTCGACTCGGCCACCATGTTTACCTTTTTTCTGCTCAGCGGACGCTTTCTCGAAATGAGTGCGCGCCATCGCGCGGGTCAAGCCACCGAGGAGCTGACGCGTCTGTTGCCCGCTACCGCAACCCGAATTCGTGGCGGCGAAGCCGAGGTTGTACCGGTGGCCGAATTGGCGCCCGGCGACAGGATCTTGATACGACCGGGCGAGACCGTCGCCGCCGATGGCCGCGTCGTCGCCGGTGAAAGTTCGGTGGATGAGTCGTTGTTGACCGGTGAGAGCGTTCCGCGTCGGCGCGCTTCCGGCGACGAACTGGTCGGTGGCACGATCAATGTCGAAAGCCCGTTGGAAATGGAAGTCGGACGAGTCGGGCAGGAAACGGTGCTGTCATCGATTGTACGCCTGCTGGACCGCGCGCAGGGCGAGAAGCCCGCCATCGCCCTGTTGGCCGATCGTGTGGCCGGCTGGTTTGTCGCCGCGCTGTTGTTGTTGGCGGCCGGCGTGGCGCTGTGGTGGTCGCAGGTGCGCCCGGACGAGGCCTTCTGGATCACTTTGTCGGTGCTGGTCGTGACCTGCCCGTGTGCGTTGTCTCTGGCTACGCCTGCCGCCGTCGCGGCGGCGAGCGGACGGCTGACTCGCGGCGGCTTGCTGACCACGCGCGGACACGCGCTCGAGACGCTGGCGCGCGCTACGCACGTGGTCTTCGACAAGACCGGTACGCTGACCTTTGGCAGCTTGCAGCTAGAGGATGTGATCGTGCTGTCGGCGTCTAGTCGCCAACGCTGTCTCGACATCGCAGCAGCGCTGGAGCATGGCTCGGAACACCCAGTGGCTACGGCGTTGTCGCAGGCGGCGCCGAAATCGCTGCGTGCAAGTTCGCTGCGTGCGCAGCCCGGTCGCGGCGTCGAAGGCGAGATCGAGGGAACACGCTACCGTATCGGCAGCCCCGCTTTCGTGCGGGATTTGGGCGCGGTTATGCCGGAATATAGCGCCGACCTGCAGGGTGCGACGGTGGTCGCGCTGGGCAGCGTGGATACGCTGCTGGCGTTGTTCGTGCTGGCCGACCGCGTACGACCGCAGGCGCGTGCGGCTATCGACGGGTTGCGCGATTTGGGCTTGGAAGTCGAACTATTGAGCGGCGACCAGCCGGCTGCCGTGGCGCGCGTGGCCGCCGGGCTGGGCATTACGCGGGCGCAAGGCGCCTGTCTGCCGGCTGACAAGCTTGCGCATATCCGCCGTTTGCAGGCCGATGGCGCCGTGGTCGCCATGGTCGGCGACGGCGTCAATGACGCCCCGGTGTTGGCCGGCGCACAGGTGTCATTGGCAATGGGTGGCGGCGCCCAGCTTGCGCATGCCAGCGCCGATATGGTGTTGTTGTCGGAAAACCTGATGCATCTGGTCGATGGTGTACGCACCGCGCGGCGTACCTTGGCGGTCATTCGACAGAATCTGGTATGGGCCATCCTCTATAATATAATTGCGGTGCCGTTAGCCGCCGCTGGCTTGGTGGCGCCGTGGATGGCTGCGCTCGGCATGTCGGTGAGTTCTTTGCTCGTGGTTGCCAATGCGTTGCGACTGGCGCCGCTGTCCGCTGTGCAGCCGCAACGTCGTCGCGATGCCCAAGACACGTCGCAGGCGCCGGCGGCCATACGCTGAGGCCAAATCTCGGGAACACGCGCATGAATATTCTCTACCTGCTCATCCCTGTCAGCCTGATTTTCCTGGCATTCGCGATCTGGGCGTTCATTTGGGCCATCAAAAATGGTCAATACGATGACTTGGAAGGACCGGCGCATCGGATACTCATGGACGATGATGATCCGCGCATCCCGCATGCACGCACCGACCACCCCGTCGTGCGCACCACCAAGCCGCCGTCGCGGCATTAACAGGTTGTCGGAAAACCCCGCGCGCCGCCTATGCGCGTCAGGTATTTTTTACGTGAATCAGGCTCCAGTATCCGAACGCGTTGACGGGTACGATCTCGACCACATCCAAATTACTTTCAGCAATGAATTGTTTCATGGGGAAGGCTGGGCGAAAACCGATGATCTTCGCCAGCGGCGACAGTAATTTCTCAGCCGTGTTCACCAAACGGCTGGAATTGCTGAAGTGGTTCATGATGAAGATGTCGCCGCCAGGTTTGCACACGCGTTTCATCTCGGCCACCATGACCGGTGGATGCGGTACCACCGAGGCCACGTACATGGCGACGACTTTGTTGAAATAGCCATCCGGGAACGTCATACGTTCGGCATCCATGACATCGAGCGAGACATTGTCCAGTTCATGCTCGATGACGCGTTGCGAGGCGCGTTCGAGCATGTGCGGCGACAGATCAATGCCGGTTACCAACGTCTGCGGTGGATAGTAGGGTAGTGAAATACCGGTACCGACGCCGACCTCGAGAACGCGCTCGCCGGGTTTGTTGTCCATGAGCTCCACCACGATCCTACGACCGGGGTCGAACACACGGCCGAAAATCGTATCGTAGTGTCGGGCGTAGCGCCGGTATGTCGTAATGATCGAATCTTTGTCCATCGTACTTCGTTCTCCTGGAGCTAAAGCTCGATCCAGAACCGTCAGGGGCACGGCATTACAGCTGCGATGAGCGCATGCAGTGCCGATGCCGCTCAGCATCGGTGGTGTTTATGTGCCTTTGCGGGATAATTGCGAAACGATAACTGTGTTCACTCGAATGAGTGCCCTTTCTTGTGGTATTGCGCGCTCGCCGCGCAGCGGCATGTGGGACAATAAATCACCCGTGCCGCCGCTGTAAAGCGTCAACGCGCTTGGCGTGTGGCGATGAATAACACAGCGCGACGATTCGAAGGTATGACCCAGAACAAGTATAAGCACAAATCCGTTTGCTGCGACCGCCACGTGCGTGACGACCGAAGCGCGTGTGGTGTAGGCGATGATAGCAAGCTTCGCAGGCAGGCCGCCAACTACCGCGTACGGTCTCGATGTAAAGGCGGAATTCCCATTAAGATAATTGCACCAGTCGTTTTGATAGTAAAATTTAATCGTAAAACAAGAGTCCGCTAAGCGTACGAGCAGCCCGTTGATTTCGCGCAAGTTCTTCTTTTTTCAGAGCCGTAGAGTCCACCCTAAAATCAAAAAAATTATTTAATTATCAATTATATAAAAATAATCCTGAGCAGCGTTTGAACTGTTCTAAAGGACTTGCAATTTATTGCGGCTACGTAAGAATTAGCTTGTCCCTCGGATGGCGGGGCCGGTAATATTAGATATCCCTGATATTCGAGTGGAGCAACACCGATGTTTACGTTTCAAAACCTTCCTCTGGTAATCGTAGTCACCCTGGTGGTGATTGCCTACCTGAGCTTCTTTTCGGTAGTCCTCTCGTAAGAGTAGCTGTACCGTTTATCCCATTATTCACGGCCTCCTCTGGGGGCCGTTTTTTTTGCCCTATACGTCGCTCGCGTCGAGACCTGTTGGTAAAAGTTATTGCCAGACCTGGCGCTCGCGCCGCCCAGGCGTGACGCGGCTGTCCGGCATAGCGGCCATTTACGTGCGGCGTGAAATAACAAAGCCCCTCGGGGAAGGGGCTTTGTAGGCTATCGCTCGCGGTGCTTGCCGAGCTCAGGTCGTCATCGTGCCCTTGATTTTCTGCATGGCGTTACTCTCGAGCTGGCGCACGCGTTCGGCCGAAATATTGTAGTGATCGGCGAGTTCCTGCAAGGTGGCCTTGTCTTCGCTGAGCCAGCGGCGCACGAGAATATCGCGACTGCGGGCATCCAACGCCTGCATGGCATGCTCAAGCTTGCGCGTGTTGTGCTCATCCCAGTCGCTGCGTTCCAATTCGACCGCTGGATCGCTACGCTGCTCGGCCTGCAGATAGGTCGAGGGCGCCACCGACACGCTCCCAGCGTCGTCGTCGTCGGCGTATCCGTCGAAGCCGACGTCATGGCCACTCAAACGCGATTCCATCTCCAGGACGTTCTCAGGGCTCACACCGAGGTCGGCGGCAACCTTGCGTACCTCTTCGTGACTGAACCAGCCGAGCCGCTTTTTCGAGCTACGCAGGTTAAAGAACAGTTTACGCTGGGCCTTGGTGGTGGCGACCTTGACGATGCGCCAATTGCGCAAAATGAATTCATGCATTTCGGCGCGAACCCAATGCACGGCAAACGACACCAAGCGCACGCCGACGTTCGGGTCGAAACGCTTTACCGCCTTCATCAGGCCGATGTTGCCTTCCTGGATCAGGTCTGCCAGCGCCAGGCCATAACCCTTATAACCGTGCGCAATATGGACCACGAAGCGCAGGTGCGACAGCACCAAGCGTCGAGCGGCTTCCAAATCGCCATGTTGTTGCAGACGCTGAGCCAACTCGCGCTCTTCCTCCGCAGTTAATACAGGGATCCGATTGGCGATCTGAATATAATTGTCCAGGCTCCCTACAGGTTGCGGAAGCGTTAGATTCATATCTTTTAAAATCAACGAATTAGACATCAATTAACCTCCTGATCGGAGACTGCGCAAGGTTATGACTAGCTAGTTTAGCACTCGTTAATAGAGAGTGCTAATTGTTAGAGGAGAGAAACTGCGGGAAGTTCCGGCGCCGGGGCGACTTACGAGCCGCTGGAATCGACGGCGCTCAGATCGGCATCGGTGAGGCCGGTATGCGGTGGTTGCGCCGGACTGCTGTACTCGACCCCATGCTGCGAGTAGATACAGATACAATTGCGGCCGCGCGCCTTGGCCGCGTACAGCGCCTTGTCGGCTAACGATAGCAGCCGATTTAGGTTGATGTCAGGGTGTTCAATTGACGACGCCATGCCGATGCTGATGGTGACAGGAACGTTGGCGGGGCGCAATTTTTCGACTTTGCGGCGCAGTACCTCGGCCTTGGCGTTGGCCTCGCGGGCGCCGCAGCGAGGCAAAATGACGGCGAATTCCTCACCGCCAAAGCGCACTACGATCGCGTCATCGGTAAAACTCTGGTTGAGCAGGTCGCCCAGCGCCGCGAGTACGTGATCGCCGGTGATGTGTCCGAGTTTATCGTTGATATTCTTAAAGTGGTCAATATCCATGAGCAACGCCCAGATCGGGTGATTATCCGGCTCGGCCATAAAGGCTTCGCCATGGTCGAGCAGATAGCGCTTGCTGCGCACACCGGTAAGACTGTCGGTGCCGGCGATGCGCCGCATTTCCTCGGCTTGGCGCTTGAGGGCGTTGAACTGCTGCTTGATCAGCAGCAACGAGCGGATGCGGGCAATGAGTATCTCTTCGACGATCGGCTTGGTGACAAAATCATTGGCGCCGGCATGGAACACTTCGGCCTGTTTCTGCTCATTGTCCGCTACCGTGACCACCAGCACCGGCATTTCCTGTTGTGAGTAGTGCATGCGGGTGCGCACCGCGTGCAGCAGGTCGCCGCCCGTTAGACGGCCCTTGAGGAAAAAATCGGTAATGACGATATCGAAGCCGTCTTCCTCCTTGGCGCTACCGGAGCGGGTCTGTTCGAGCAGCTCCAGCGCCTGCTCGGCAGAAGTCGTATGCGTGACCTTGAGACCATGTTTTTCCATGATGTGGCAGGCCACCATGGCGGCGGTACGGCTATCCTCGACGTACAGGATTTTGCCCACCAAGCCGGAGTTGCGACGGGTAAAGGTCTTGATAAACTCGACGAAGGCTTGATAGCCGAGCGATTTGTCAAAGTAATCGGTGACACCGGCGTTAAAGCCTTCGCGCAATAGCCGCGTGTCGGCATCGCCGGAGACGACGATGATGGGGGTGTAGTGATGCGTGTCGGATTTGCGAATGGCGCGCGCTAAATCCAGGCCGTCCATGTCCGGCAGCATCAATGCCGTGGTGATGAGATCGAAGCGGCCTTCGTTCAGGTGCGCCAACGCCTCGTGCCCGTGACCGGACGTGGCGATACGCGTGTTCTCCATTTCGCTGTGGAGAATCCGAGAGATGATCGTGCGGGATACTTCCGACCCATCCACGACCATGATGCTGGTGGCCTTGTTTTTCATTCCCTGTCTCGTACCCGACCCTATTATCCATATTTTTCAGGCGAGTATATATCAGATAACCGAACGTATACTATTTCGGCCGAGTCCGGTATTCCTAAAGCTGCTGCGCCGGAATACGCCGGCGCCCACTCGCCGCCGCGCTCAGGTCGGCTCGATGGCGCTGAGATGCCGTCCCACCGCCAGCCACGAGCCCGCCAGGCCCAACAGCGTACTAAACAGCAGCAGTCCCAGTACGGTTTGTGCGTCCAGCGAATTGAGAACAAAATTGCTGCCATACAAACCGGCCAGGCGGCGCACCGGCGCATCGACCAGAGACAGTGCGATGGCGACCAAGAGCCAGCCAATGACGCCACCGAGTAATCCATACCACAGTCCACTATAGAGAAATGGCCGGCGGATAAAGCTATTGGTCGCGCCGATCAATTTGGTGATGATGATTTCGTCGCGTCGATTTTGGATATCGAGCCGAATGGTATTACCGATGATCAATAACACCGCCATCGCCAGCAGCGCCGCGATGACCAGCACGGCGCGTTGAGCGATCTGCATCATGGTGTAGAGCCGTTTGACCCACATCATATCGAGCTTGGCCTGATCGGTTTCCGGCAGTTTGCGCAATTGCTCGACCAATTTACGCACTGAGGCGGGATTGCTGTGCTTGGCCGCCGGCCGCACGATCAACACCGCCGGCAGCGGGTTGCTCGGCAATACCTTGAGCGCGTCGCCGAAACCGGAAAGGTCTTGAAACTCGTCCAGTGCCTGCTCATGGGTAAGAAGGCGAACGTCGGCAACTTCGGGCAGGCCGCGTACTTTTTTGGCCAGCGCGCCCGCCCGCGCGTCGTTGACATCCATCTTCAGAAACACGGAGATTTGCGCGGCGCCGTCCCAGCCGCTGCTGACGTTCTGGAAATTTTGCAGCGTCACGTACAGGCCCAGCGGCAGCGCCAAGGCGATGCCAATGACCGCGGCGGTCATGAGGCTGGTGAGCGGCGTACGATAGAGACGACCCAGGCTGGCCAGCAACACCTGTGCGTTGCCGATGAAATAGCTGCCCACTCGCGTGCCAAACGAGGGTCGCAGCATACGAGTGGCGGCGCTTCGGCGTCGAAGCGGGCGTTCGGGGCGTGCGCGCTTCATGCCGAAGTTCCAGCCGGCAGTGGCCGCTGGTCAGCCAACAAACGACCCTGTTTCAGTGTAAGGGTGCGGTGATTCATGCGTGAAATGAGATCAAGGTCGTGGCTGGCGATAAGGATGGTTACACCGACCTGGTTGAATTGCTCGAACAGCAGCATGATCTCGCGCGACAGTTCCGGGTCGAGATTGCCGGTCGGTTCATCGGCCAGCACCAGCGGCGGCTTATTCACCACCGCGCGCGCGATACCGACGCGCTGCTGCTCGCCGCCGGAAAGCGTGATCGGGAATTGGCGTTCCTTGTTCAGCAGATTGACCTTGTCCAGCGCGGCTCGTACACGCCGCCCGATTTCCTGATGGCGATAGCCGGCGATGACGAGCGGCAGCGCAACGTTGTCGAACACGGTACGGTCGCGCAGCAGCCGATGATCCTGGAAGATGACGCCGACGCGACGGCGCAAATACGGGATACGGCCGCTGCGGACGGTGGCGAGGTTGACGTTGTCGATCAGTGCTTGTCCGCGGCTGGGACGCTCGATCAATGAAATCAGCTTCAGCAGGGTGCTTTTGCCGGCACCCGAATGGCCGGTAAGGAATACCATCTCGCCGGGCTCGATATGCAGCGTCACGCCACTTAGGGCTTCAAATCCCTCCGGGTACCGTTTGCTGACGTTGTTGAAACGGATCATATTGATCCGCCAGCGGCGCTCGCCACGCGGCGGATAATGGCTTGAAATATCTTGCGGCGGCGCGACGCGGTGTCGCGCGCTGTTGCGCCGTGCGCGACATCAGCCGGAGAATAGTTCAGCAGCCTGCTAATCATCGGTTTCGAACAGAGCTTGTACAAAGTCATTGGCATCGAACACACGCAAATCTTCGCGCTGCTCACCTACACCGATAAAGCGTATCGGTACACCGAGCTTCTTGGCAATCGCAAAGATGATACCGCCCTTCGCGGTGCCGTCCAATTTTGTTAGTGTGATACCGGTGATTTGCACGGCGTCGTTAAATTGGCTGGCTTGCGATACCGCATTCTGTCCGGTGCCCGCGTCCAGTACCAGCATGACTTCATGTGGCGCCGTCTCATCCAGCCTCGTCACTACGCGCCTGATTTTGCGCAGTTCCTCCATAAGGTTGGATTGGGTGTGCAGCCGCCCGGCCGTATCGGCGATCAGTATGTCGACACCGCGCACCGTTGCCGCTTGCACCGCGTCGTAGATCACCGAGGCCGAATCCGCGCCGGTATGTTGCGCGATGACCGGCACGTCGTTGCGCCGGCCCCAGCTCTGCAGTTGTTCGACGGCGGCGGCGCGGAAGGTGTCGCCGGCGGCCAGCATGACCGAATGCCCTCGACCGCGTAGATGGTGCGCCAGTTTGCCGATCGTCGTGGTCTTGCCCACGCCATTCACGCCAACGACCAGGATCACATAGGGCTTGTGCGTGGTATCGATTTGCAGCGGCGCGCTGCAAGGTGCGAGGATTGCTTGCATGTCCTGGCGCAGGGCCGATAGTAACGCGTCGGCGTCATCGAGTTGCTTGCGCGAGATGCGGCTCGTGAGGTCGCCGATGATCGCCCGGGTGGCCTCGACGCCGACATCGGCGCTGAGGAGTTGCGTTTCAAGCTCTTCGAGCAGATCGTCGTCGATCGCCTTCTTGCCGAGCACAAGATCGGCGAGACCGCCGGTAAGGCTGGCGCGCGTCTTGCTTAAGCCCTGCTTGAGGCGCGCCAGCCAACCGGGGCCGCGCTCGGCCGCTTCGGCTTCGTGGCTGTCGGGGCGTTTAGCTGATTTATCTTTTCGGAAACCGAACATCGTTACCTGTTGTCAAAGTGCGGGGCGCGCTGGCGCTGGGTGACCGGATTGTAACCAGACGCGCACGGGCGGAGAACACCTTTTGCGGCTATTATCCATTTTTCGTGCTCGCGGCAGGTTAGAACGAGACGCCGTGCCGGCGGCTTGATTACTTCTATAGGGCTGACGCTTATGTTCCGATTATTCTCCTGTATCATCTTGACTTGCTTCATATCATTGTCGGCTACCGCGGCCGAAAACATACACGAATACCGGTTGTCCAACGGTTTGAAACTGATCGTCAAGGAAGATCACCGTGCGCCAGTCGTGGTTTCCCAGGTCTGGTACAAGGTTGGGTCATCATACGAACATAATGGCATTACGGGCATCTCCCATGTGCTCGAACACATGATGTTTCAGGGTACCAAGAAGCATGGTCCGGGACAGTTTTCACGCATCATAGCCGCCAACGGCGGCAGCGAGAACGCTTTTACTTCGCGAGACTATACCGCCTATTTCCAACAGTTGGAGAAGAATCGGCTGAAAATCAGTTTTGAACTGGAAGCCGATCGAATGCGCGGTTTGTTGCTGACGGAAAAACAATTCAAAAAGGAGGTTCGTGTGGTCATGGAAGAGCGCCGCATGCGTACCGACGACAGCCCGCAGGCATTCACCTATGAGCGTTTCAACGCCGCCGCGTTCATCAGTAATCCCTACCATATACCGATCATCGGCTGGATGAACGATTTGCAAAACCTGCGCGTTCAAGATCTGCGCGCCTGGTACCAAAAATGGTATGCGCCCAATAACGCCACCGTGGTGGTGGTGGGCGATGTCAAAGCGCCGCAGGTGCTGGAGTTGGTGCGTAAGTACTTCGGACCGCTGAAACCCTCGAAGATCGTACCGCCGAAGCCGCAGCTGGAGCCGGCGCAGGATGGTCCGCGCCATATCATCGTGCGCCAACCGGCGGAACTGCCGTACGTATTAATGGGTTACCATGTGCCGAGCTTGAAGACCGCCAAGCACGATTGGCAGCCGTACGCACTGGAGGTGTTAGCCGGCATTCTTGATGGTGGCGCAAGCGCGCGCCTGGCCAGTCGGCTGGTGCGCGGTAGCTCGGTTGCCGCCGGCGCAGATGCCGGTTACAACCTCTATAGCCGCATGTCGGATTTATTTTTATTGGATGGCACGCCGGCGCAAGGCAAAGATATTGCCGCAGTCGAGCAAGCGCTCAAGGCGCAAGTGCGCGAGCTACAGCAGGCGCCGGTCGGCGCTGACGAACTGGAGCGCGTCAAGGCGCAGGTGGTAGCCGACAACGTTTATCAACGCGATTCGATGTTTTACCAAGCCATGGAGATTGGCAGACTCGAAACCGTTGGCATCGGCTGGCGTGCCCTGCAGGACTATGTTCCGCGTATCCGCGCGGTGACCGCCGCGCAGGTTCAAGCAGTGGCGAAGCAGTATCTGCGTGATAACAATCTCACTGTTGCCGAGCTCAAGCCGTTGCCGATGAGTGGCAAGCCCAAGTCGCGCGCTCAACCGATGGGAGGTGAATATGTGCACTAAGTATCGCGGTTGTGCCAACACCGCCCGGCGCGCGCGCCGATGGTTGGTGGCGCTGGCGCTGTTTCCTGTAGCCGTGCTGGCCGGCCCCAACATCCAGCATTGGCAGACCGACAATGGCGCCGAGGTTTATTTCGTTCGTGAAGCCGGGCTACCGATGGTCGATGTGCGGGTTGTATTTCACGCCGGCGCTGCGCGTGATGGCCAGCAGCCGGGCGTCGCTAAGCTTACCAACGGCATGCTGCAGTCCGGCGCCGGCGATCTCAACGCCGATCAGATTGCCGAGCGTTTCGCCCGAGTCGGTGCGCGCATGAGCACCGGTGCGGAACGCGATATGGCGTGGGTATCGTTGCGCAGTTTGACCGAGCCCAAGCTGCTACAGCCGGCCGAAGATGTGCTGTCTTCGATGCTGAGCCAGCCAACTTTTCCGCAGGCCGACTTCGAGCGCGATCGCAGCAATACGTTGGTGGCAATCGAGCAGCAAAAGCAGTCGCCACAGGCGGTTGCGTCGCGCGCGTTCTACAAAGCGATCTATGGCGATCATCCCTACGGGTCACCGCCGATCGGTACGTCGGCGAGCATAAAAAAGCTCAGCCGCGCCGACTTGATTGCGTTCCATAAGCGCTACTACGTTGCGCGCAACGCCGTGGTCGCCATCGTCGGCGACATGGATCGGCCCGGCGCCGAGGCGTTAGCGAACAAGCTGGTCGGCAGGCTGCCGGCCGGCGAGCGCGCCGCGCCATTGCCGCCGGTGGCGCCATTAAAGGCCGCCGTTACCGTTCGTAAGCCATATCCTGCGTCACAGACGACGGTGCTGATCGGTCAGCCGGGCGATACGCGCACCGACCCGGATTATTTCGCTCTGTACGTCGGCAATCACGCCCTCGGCGGCGGCGGACTGGTGTCCAGGCTGAGCGAGGAAGTGCGCGAAAAACGCGGCTTGGCCTACAGTGTCTACAGTTATTTTCTGCCGATGGCGCGCAAGGGTCCGTTCATTATGGCGACGCAGACCCGCAATGATCAAACCAAAAAGACCATTGACGTCATGCGTAAAACGCTGGACGAATTTCTGCATAAAGGGATCAGCGAAAAACAGCTCAAGGCGGCTAAGGAGAACATTACCGGCGGCTTTCCGTTGCGCATCGACAGCAACAGCAAGATCGTGGAGTACTTGGCCATGATCGGCTTTTATGGCTTGCCGTTGGATTATCTGCAGCGTTTTAACGCCCGCGTCGAAGCTGTAACGCGCAAACAGATCACCGATGCCATGCGCAGTCGTCTCGATCCAACGCGTATGGTTACGGTCGTCGTTGGTAGCGGTAGTTAGGTCGGCAGCGGCTCGCATGGTGGCGCGACGCCCGTCGACCAAGACGGCCTACTGCCTGCGCATCATCGCCGGGCAGTGGCGTGGTCGCAAACTCAGTTTTCCGGAGGTGCCCGGTATTCGCCCGACGCCGGATCGGGTGCGCGAGACCTTGTTCAATTGGCTGCAGCCGGTCATCCCTGGCGCCCACTGTCTGGATCTTTTTTCCGGAAGCGGCGCGCTGGCGTTCGAGGCGCTGTCGCGCGGTGCGGCACAGGTCACCGCGCTCGAGTACGATGTTACCGCTGCGCGTGGCTTACGGGATAACGCGGCTTTATTGCATTGCGAAAATCTGCGTTTGGTGCCGAATGACGCTCTACGTTATCTGCAGGCGCCGGCGACGGCGCGCTTCGACGTGGTTTTCCTCGATCCGCCATTCGGGCAGGGTTTGTTGGCGCCGTGCTGTCGACAGTTGGAGAGCGGCGGCTGGCTGGCCGAGCGCGCTTATATCTACTTGGAGGCCGAGCGCGGGCTGGAGATCACGGACATACCCGACAACTGGATCGTCCGCCATAGCAAGCAAGCTGGGCGTGTGGGCTATCATCTGGCGCTGCGGCAGGCCGCCGATAGCGTCGAAGTGGATACGGATGATTGAGCGCATGGCGATGCTGCGGCGATGTTGCCGCCGGCGGGCGGCGCTTGGCGCTCACGTGAATTGTTTTCCAACGCCCCCATGGTACCCTTAACTGCATTGGTAACGCAGCGAGGTGTGCCATGGCTGAGATTACGGCCGTATATCCTGGTACGTTCGACCCCATAACCAACGGCCACAGTGACTTGGTCAACCGTGCGACGCGACTGTTTTCGCGCGTCATCGTGGCGGTGGCGGTCAGTCCGCAAAAGCAGCCGACGTTTACCATTGACGAACGTGTCGAGCTGGCTAAAGAGGCGTTGTGTAACTTGGCTAATGTCGAGGTGTGCCGGTTCGACTCATTGTTGGTCGAATTCGTGCGCAGCCAACATGCGCAAGTCATCTTGCGCGGATTGCGCGCGGTGTCCGATTTCGAATATGAGTTTCAACTGGCCGGCATGAACCGCCGCCTGGCGCCGCAGATCGAAACCATGTTTCTCACGCCGGCCGAACAATACGCCTACATATCCTCTAGTCTGGTGCGGGAAATCGTCGCACTCGGCGGTGACGTTGCGCCGTTCGTGCACGAAAAGGTTGGGGCTGCATTGATTCGTCGCTTGCGCTAATATAATCGCAACCGGTTTCGCCACTGCGTAAACCTCCCTTATTTGGAGCAAACCATGTCCCTGATGATTACCGACGAATGCATCAATTGTGACGTGTGCGAGCCCGAGTGCCCGAATGAAGCGATCTCCCAGGGCGACGAGATCTATGTCATCAACGCCAATTCGTGCACCGAGTGCGTCGGTCATTACGATACGCCGCAGTGCATCGATGTCTGTCCGGTCGATTGTATCCTGGTAGATCCGGATAACACCGAATCGAAGGATGATTTGATGACCAAGTACAAACGCCTGCAGGGCGAAGTCGCGTGATTTCGCACGCGCGTTCGCGCGCCGCACGAAGGCCCCGTCAGGGGCCTTTTTGTTGTCTGGCTTTAGTCGTTGCCGTGGTGTTTGCGACGCCGCTGCGAGCCGAGTCCGCCACGGCTTCGGCGCGGCCGCCGGCTGCTGCGGTGGCCAGCGCGCATCCGCTGGCGACGGCCGCCGGGCAGGAGATCCTGGCCGCCGGCGGCAACGCGTTCGACGCCGCGGTAGCGGTCAGCGCCACCCTGGCGGTGGTTGAACCATACAGCTCCGGCCTGGGTGGCGGCGGTTTTTGGTTGTTGCACCGCAGTGGCGACGGGCATGAGGTCATGATCGACGGGCGGGAAACCGCGCCGGCGGCCGCGCGCCGCGATATGTACCAGGATGCGAACGGCGAGGTGGTCGCCGGGCGTTCGGTGGACGGGCCGTTGGCGGCCGGCATTCCCGGTGAGCCGGCCGCGCTCGAGTACCTGGCCAAGCACTATGGGCGATTGCCGCTGGCGCGCTCGCTTGAACCGGCCATTCGCGCCGCCCGCGACGGCTTCGCCGTCGACGAACATTACCGGCGCATGGCGCGCTTTCGGCTCAAGGTTCTGCGTGCATCGCCGGCCGCGGCGCGTAGTTTTCTGGCCGACGGTGAGGTACCGCCGCTTGGCTACATTGTGCGTCAGCCCGACTTGGCCGCGACCCTGGAAGCGATGGCGCGGCACGGCGCCGCCGGATTCTACCGCGGCGCGGTGGCGCGGCGGCTGGTGGCCGGTGCGCGCGCCGCCGGCGGCGTCTGGTCGCATGACGATCTCGAGCGTTATCGGGTGGTGGTGCGCAAGCCAATTCACGGCCGCTACCGCGGTTTGCGCATCACCACCGCCGCGCCGCCTTCGTCTGGCGGCGTAGTATTGATGGAAATGCTCAACATACTGTCCGGCTATCGCCTGGATCGGCTCGACAGCGTGACGCGCAAGCACTTGATCATCGAGGCCATGCGACGCGCTTACCGTGACCGTGCCGAGTATCTCGGCGATCCGGATTTCGTGCATATGCCGGTGAAGATGCTGACCAGCCGTTGGTACGCCGCCGGTTTGCGCGCCTCGATCCGTAAGGATCGCGCGACACCGAGCGCCGATCTACCCGGTATCAGCGCCGATGTCGTGAGCGGCAATCATACCACCCACTTTTCGATTCTCGATCGCGACGGCAACCGCGTGGCGGCGACCATGAGCGTGAATTACCCATTCGGGTCCGGCTTCGTGGCGCCGGGCACGGGTGTACTGCTGAATGACGAAATGGATGATTTTTCCAGTAAGCCGGGCACGCCCAACGTTTATGGCTTGATCGGCGCCGAGGCCAACGCCATCGCGCCGCACAAGCGGCCACTGTCGAGCATGACGCCAACATTCGTAGAAGGCAAACGCGGTGTAGTGATTTTCGGCACCCCCGGCGGCAGCCGCATCATCACCATGGTATTGCTCGGCTTATTGGAGTTCGAGCGCGGTGGTGATGCCCGGTCCATGGTGACGCTGCCGCGTTTTCATCACCAATACCTGCCCGATGAGGTGCAGTTTGAACCGGGTGCGTTTAGCGATAAGGAACAGCTTGGGCTGCAGTCGATGGGCCATACGCTGCAACCGCTGGCGCAACGCTACGGCAACATGCAAGTGGTGTTCTGGGATCGGCTGCATGACCGCGTTGAAGCCGCCAGCGACCCCCGGGGCGTCGGCAAGGCCAGCGTCAGCGGCGCTGGCAGGCGTTAATCAGACCTGCGCCTTTTCGCCAACGTAGTGTTTGGCGTGCTTGAGGCCGGCGCGGCGATTGCGGGCCTGCTGGGTGACGACGCCGCGTACGTCGAAGCGCTGCTGATCGACCTGTTCGGCTGGATAACGCTCATTGACCGCCACCAGCCAGTATTCTTGTTCGCGTAGCACGAACTGGCGAAAGGTGGTTTCGCCATTGTGATCGCACACCACATAAGCGCCGTCAAACAGCGGTACATTCGGGTCCACGATGATGACTGCGCCGTCGGCGAATTCCGGCGCCATGCTGTCGCCCAGTACGCGCAGTGCGTACGGCGCCTTGGCCGAGCAGCCGCTGCCGTCATTGTTCTGATCGATCTCGCTCATGTTTGCTTACCCCGAAACGCCGACCCATGTGGCACGGCACGCTATGCGCATAATACTACGTGAGCCCCTAAAGTAACAGCACGCCCCATTGTAAACGCATGTTATTCATGGATTTGTTGAATTATTTCTGGCAGCGAGGGCAGTAAAAGCTGGAACGCTGGCCAAGGCGTAGCTGGCGGATCGGCGTGCCGCACACCGGGCAGGGCTGGTGGGTGCGGCCATAGACGCGTAGTTGCTGGGCGAAGTAGCCGGGTTGACCGTCACCGTCGACGAAGTCCCGCAGGGTGGTGCCGCCGGCGGCGATGGCGCGCTGCAATACTTCGCGCACGCTCGCGACCAGGCGTTCATAACGCAGGCGCGAGACCCGACCGGCAGCCAGCGACGGGCGCAGACCGGCGGCGTGCAGTGCTTCGCTGGCGTAGATGTTGCCGACGCCGACGACGGTGTGGGCATCCATGAGAAAGTTTTTCAGTGCCTGGCGGCGTCCGCGTGAGCGTGCATACAGGTAATTACCGTTGAACTGTTCGGCGTCGAGCGGTTCGGGGCCAAGATCGCGCAGACGCGCATGTTCGAACGGCTCGCCGCAGGTCCAGAGTAAGGCGCCGAAGCGGCGCGGATCGCGCAGGCGTAACGCAATGCCGCTATCGAGTACGATATCGACATGGTCGTGGCGACCGGCGGCGCTGTCGGCGGCGACCAAACGCAGGCTGCCGGACATGCCCAGGTGGACGATCAAGGTGCCGGCTTGGGTGCGCAGTAAGAGATACTTGGCGCGCCGCTGCACCGCCTCGATACGTTGACCCCGAAGTACTTCGCCAAGCTCGGCCGGTACCGGCCAGCGCAAACGGCCATCACGCACCTGCACCGCGGTTACGCAGCGGCCGGCGACATGCGGTTCGATGCCGCGCCGCGTGGTTTCCACTTCGGGTAATTCGGGCATGGTCGCAGTGTGGTCCGACGCGTCTCAGCCGGCGGCGCGTACGCGCCGTCGCCACAGCAACACGGTGCCGCCGAGCGTCAACAACAGTGGCACTCCGAGCGGAAAGCCGAAGGCGATGAAGGCTGCGGCGGCGGTCGACAACTGCAAGTGCAGATCGGTTGAGGCCGACGGCTTGATGGCGATGAAGCGGTCGTCGTGCGCCAGCCAGTGAATCATGTTCAAGCCCAGCTGCAAGTTGGCGCCGTTGGCCAAGAACGCATTGGAAAGAAAATCGCCATCGCCGGCGACGATGACCCGCTGTTGTTGACCCTGTGTGGCCGGCGACGCGCGCCATAGGCGCAGTCCCAGATCCAATGGTCCGCGGCGATCGGCGCTGCCGGCATCGAAACGAACCGGCGGTTGGTTCAGATCGCCGCTCTCCGACCAGCTATCGGCGCCGGAGCGGATGAAGGCCGACGTCTGCCAACCGCTGTGTGGTGCCGCTTCCAGCCCGACGCACACCGGCAACACGCTGCGCTGCTGCAGACCACGCGTGACCGGGTCGTCGTCGGCATAATGTTCGATGACGATAAACGCCGGGTTGCGCAGGCCCAGCAGGCGGCTGCGCGTGCTCAGCACCACGCCGGGAAGAAACTGCACGCCGAGCTGGTGGGCAAGCGCTTCCAGACCCTTTTGCGCGCCGGGTTCAGCCAGCCACAACAGATCGCCGCCGTTGCGGACGTAGGCCTGGATGGCGGTGACTTCGGCCCGCGAAGGCGGACTCTGCGGCGCCGCGATGACCAGTACCGACGTGTTGTCGGGAATCGCCGGCGCCTTGCCGAGATCGAGACTTTGCACATGCATGCCGCGTTCACGCAATTCCTTGGCGAACAGGCTGACATCGTAATTGGCCTTCCTGAACGGGCTGCGTTCGCCGTGACCGCTGAGAAAAGCCACCCAGCGGTCGCCGCCGCCGGCCAGGCGCAGCAATGCATTGGTCAGCTTTTGCTCATTCAGCACCTGCAGCTTCTCGCGCCGGCCTTGGTACTCGATGACGAGCGCACCGCTGGCCGGGATGTTGAGGGCGTGCGCTTGTTCGGGCGCCGTTTTGGGATCGACGAAGCGCAGTACGAGATCGCGTTTGTAACGGTGGTAACGTTGCAACAACGCGGCGATGTCACGGTGCAGGCGCGCATCATCGGCGACAAAAGCCGTCACCTGCACGGCGCCGTGCATACTGTCGAGCAGTTTACGGCTGTCGGCGGTGAGCGTGTTGCGTGCGCCGGAGGTCCAGTCCCAGGCGACGTGATCGCGGTTCGCCAGCCAGCCGGCGCCGACCGTGACCATGACCACCAGCGCGGCCATCAAGCGGCTGCGCCACAAGGGCCGACGTCGTGCAGACTTGGGTTTGGCGGCCTGCGCCATGTCAGTTGCGCAACCGCAGGCGTTCGAGGTGCAACGCGCTGAGCGAGACGAAGGCGAATATTGCCAGCAGAAAATAGGCGAGATCACGACTGTCGACCGCGCCGCGCAGCATCGGCTCGAGGTGCTGAAAGGCGGACAAATAGGCCAATGTTGCGTCCATCGCGTCGATGCCGGTGCTGGCCAGCAGTTCGACCACCCACAACAGCAGCAAGACCACCACGGTGCCGAGTGCGGCCAGTGCTGGGCGCGGCGCCAACGCCGACATATATAAGCCCAACGCCGCGTACGCCGCCAATAGCAAAAACGTGCCCAACAGTGCCGACGCCAGCAGGCCCATATCAAGCGGCGTGCCGATGAGCAGAAATAACGGCATTGCTGTCAGCATGGCCAGGAGTACGGCCAGGAAGCCGAGTACGCCGAGGTACTTGCCGAGCACGACCTGTAGTCCGGACACGGGCGACGATAGCAATAACGGCAAGGTCGCGCGCTGGCGCTCGCCGCTGATCAGGTTCATGGTCAACAGCGGCACCACCAACAGGGCGATGTAGCCGCTGGTGCCGAGCGACAAAGCGGCAACATTATAGGTGATACCGGCCTTGGCGCCGGTGATGACCGGCGCGTTTAGGTAGGCTTGGGTGAGTCGGTAGAACAGCAGGCCCTGAATGGCCTGCACCAATACCAAAACGGTCCAGCCCAACGGTGTGACGAACAGGTTGCGCAGTTCGCGCCAGGCAACGATGCCGATCATGCGCATGGCGGTGCCACCCGACGGCTGGTATCGTCGCCACAAGTCAGGGCCACGAACACGTCTTCCAGCGAGCCGCGCCCGGGGATGAGCGCTTGCAGGTGCCAACGCTGTTGCACCGCGCGCTCGACCAGCGCTTCGGCGGTCGCATCGCCGGCGTCATGGCGCAGCACGAAGTCATGCTCGGTCACTTGCTCGACTGCGTTCACACCCGGCAACACGGCCAGGGCGGCTGTTTGCGGCGTCGTACCAAAGCGTGCGCGCAGAATACCGCCGCCCGGCGTACCTAACGATTCGGTGAATACCAGGTGGCCGTGGTGCAAGATCAGGACACGCGCGCAAATGGCCTCGACCTCCGCCAGCAGGTGGCTCGAAAGCAATACCGCATGATCGCGGCCGAGCTCACGGATCACGGCGCGGATGTCGCGCATCTGTACCGGGTCGAGGCCGCTGGTGGGCTCGTCGAGCAGCACGACGTCCGGTTCGTGGACGATGGCTTGGGCGATGCCAACACGCTGTTGGTAGCCTTTCGATAGCGTGCCGATTAGCCGCGCACCGCTATTGTCGAGCCCGCAGCGTTGACGCGCCCGTTCGACCGCCGCACTAAGGTGTTTGGCGCCGACGCCGTGTAATCGCGCGCAATAGCCGAGGTATTCGTCGACGCTCAGTTCGCGGTATAGCGGCGCTTGTTCGGGCAAGTAACCCAGTCGGGCGCGGGCCTGGCGTGGTTGCTTAGCGACATCGACCGCGCCGATCTGAACGTGCCCGGCGCTCGGTACGGTGCTGCCGCTGAGAATTTTCAAGGTGGAGGATTTGCCCGCGCCATTCAGGCCCAGGAAGCCGACCACCTCGCCACGCTGGATTTCCAGGCTAACGTCGACCAAGGCGCAATGGTCACCGTAATAGTGGTACAAATGCTGGGCGCTTATCAGGGGGGTGCCGACCATGGGGTGTGATTATCCGTTTTCGGACGCGGCTTTGCCAGCGCCCGAATCCGACAGACGCCTGGCACCGGCGTGCGCAGCTGGTCCAGAATTGGCTGACATGCCGCGCCACGACGGTGGTGCGACCGCAATAGGCAAACGCGATTTCGGCAGAGGTGATCAGTATGCTTCGACTCGGTGTCGATACGGGCGGGACGTTTACCGACTTTGTGTTGTTCGATGGTGCTACGTTGCGCGTACACAAAGTGTTGTCAACTCCGGCGGCGCCGGAACGCGCTATTGTGCGCGGTATTCAGGACATGGGCATCGATTTGCGGGCCTTGCGCATTGTGCATGGCTCGACGGTGGCGACCAATGCGGTGCTCGAGGGCAAGGGTGTACGTACCGCCTATATCACCAACCGCGGCTTGGGTGATGTACTTAGCCTGGGTCGCCAAGCACGCGCCGAACTGTATGACCTGCAGCCGCAACGGCGCGATCCGCCCGTCCCGGCCGAGCTGTGCCTGGAGACCGGCGGCCGCTTGGCCGCCGATGGCAGTGATGTCGAGGCGCTGACCGCGGCCGATCTGGAAACCCTGATTGCCGATCTACGCCGTCTGGCGCCAAAGGCGGTGGCCATCAATCTATTGTTCTCGTTTATCGACGACCGCCATGAGCGGGCTTTGGCGGCGGCCCTACCGGATGATCTGTTCGTATCGTGTTCGTCAGCGGTGCTGCCGGAGTATCGTGAGTATGAACGCGGGGTCAGTGTTTGGTTGAACGCCAGTATCGGGCCGTTGATGCAGGGTTACCTGCAGCGCCTGGAAGTTGCCGTGGCGCCGGCGCAAGTGGCCGTGATGCAGAGCTCGGGCGGCACCATGGCGGCGGCTCAGGCCGGACACCAGGCGGTTCGCCTGCTGTTATCGGGGCCGGCCGGCGGTCTTATGGGTGCGCGCCTGATGGCCCGCGCGCTCGATATCGAACGCATCATGACCTTTGATATGGGCGGCACATCAACGGATGTGGCGGTGTTCGATGGCGAGCCTGCGCTGACCAGCGAGGGGCGCATCGGCGGTTATCCGGTGGCGGTGCCGATGGTGGACATGCATACCATTGGTGCCGGTGGCGGCTCCATTGCTTATGTAGACGCCGGCGGTTTACTGCAGGTCGGACCGCTGTCCGCCGGTGCCGATCCAGGGCCGGCCTGTTATGGATTGGGCGGTAGCGCTGCGACTGTCACGGACGCCAATCTTGTGCTCGGCCGGCTGCGCGCAGATGCCTTTCTCGGCGGCGCCATGCACCTCGACCAGGACGCCGCGCGAGCGGCGCTGATACCGCTGGCGCAGCGCCTCGGGCTGACCGTGGAAGAGGTCGCCGAGGGTATCGTACGCATTGCCGATGAGCACATCGCGCGTGCCTTGCGCGCCATTTCCGTACAGCGCGGCGTCGATCCACGCAGCTGTGCGCTGTTGTCGTTTGGCGGCGCCGGCGGATTACACGTATGCGCGCTGGCCATGGCACTGGATTTGGATCGCGCCCTGGTGCCGGTGCACGCCGGCGTATTGTCGGCGCTCGGTATGCTGGCGGCGCCAAGCAGCCGGCAGTTATCAAAATCGGTGCTCATACCAATAGACGAGGCGAATGAATCCGAATTACAAGATTTGTTTGCGCAGTTGGAGGCAGACGGACGACGTCAGTTGCTAAGCGAGGGCGTCGCCGACGCCGAGCTGCAGGCGTGGCATAGTGCCGACCTGCGTTATATCGGGCAGTCCTATGTGCTTAACGTGCCGTGGTTGGGCGTGGGCGCCAGCGCCGACGAATTTCACCTCGCGCACCAGCAACACTATGGTCACGCGCTGCGCGAACCGGTGGAGCTGGTCAACCTTCGCGTGACCGTGCGCGGTGCCGAGCCGAACGTACCATTGCGCCCACCGGCTACCCGTGTGTCGACACCCTCCGTGCCGTCGACGCACGTGGTTGGCGCGGATACCGCAGTGTCGGTATTTTCCCGCGCCGAATTGGTTATCGGCCAAACCTTCGATGGCCCGGCGCTGATTACAGAGACATTATCCACTACCTACGTCGCGCCCGATTGGCGTTGCTGCGTGCAGCCGACCGGGACGCTCGAGCTGCGGCGGGCAGGCGTTTAGCGCTGGGTTAATCCGCCCAGCATAGCGCGCGCCCATTCGACCGAGCTGACGTAGATACTGGCAATCTCCTCACCGATGGGCGGTGCCGATTTGATGTGCGCCCACTCGCCGCGATCGTAGGCGATGGTGCTCTGCAGTGCGGCGCCATAAGGACCTTGGTGATTCAATAATGCAATGGATATCTCATCGGAGAACGGCAGCTCAGCCACCAGCTCGTCGAGCGGGGCGTCCATCATGGCGTCGAGGACCGAGAACATGCCGACCGTAAACGCCCCGTGCGCGCCGTCGATGCCGGTAGCTTCGACCAATAATTCACACATGCGCGCACGCACCAGAGAGGTGGAGATGAGTTCGACCGGCTTATCATCGATCTCGGCCAGCGCGATGAGTGTCGCCCAGTTTCGGATTGAGCGGTGCCCCAGGTAGACGATCGCGTGCCGGATGGAAGAAATTTCTTTGCGGCCGAAAAACGCTGCGGAATTGAGGTAACGCATGAGCTTGTAGCCGAGCGTGATGTCCTGGCTGATAATGTGTTCGAGCTCATCGATGCCGATGTCGTTTCGCTGAAGGCTGGACACCAGTTTGAGGGTGTTGGCGCGATTAGCCGGCAGGCATTTACCTTTGATATTACGTGGACAGCAAAGAAAATAGCCTTGAAACAATTCAAAGCCGAGTTCTTTGCAAAGGTCGAATTCTTCCGGCGTTTCCACTTTTTCCGCCAGCAGCTTGAGCGGGAATTCGCGCAATAAGGCGACATGCTCATGCAAGGTGGCTTGGTCAAGCGCGCGCAGATCGATTTTGATGATGTCGGCCAACTCGACCAACGGACGGAGCTCTTCGTTAAAGATGAAATCATCCAACGCGATCGTATAGCCTTTGCGCGACAGTCCGGCAACGGCGCCGATCAGCTCGGCATCGACCGTCATGCCCTCGAGGACTTCGAGCACGATGCGCTCACTGGGTGGCGGTAACAATTCGTCGTTCAAAAGGAATTTACGCGTCAAATTGATGAACGCGCTGCGCTCGCCGACCAGCTTCGGCAAGCCGATCTCGACAAAGCTGTTCAGCAGGACTTGCGAAGTGGCCTGGTCGCCGTCGAGTACCTCGGCGGTAGCGTTGTCCCTGTTTCGGTATAAAAGCTCATAGGCAACCACATGTAGGGCGCGATCGAAGATCGGTTGCCGGGCTAAAAAATATTCTTGCATGAAAATTTGTATCCGTTCGTCGGCGACGCTGGAGTGGACGTCCGGCAGGAGGGCGGACGAAATGCCCCGAATTACAGCTGGGTATCGGCGCTTTGCGCGCCTTCTTGAATTTCGATCGGCGCGTATAAGCGACTGATCGCCCATGCCGCATGCCGCCCGGGTTTGCATTCCCGGATAACGGTGGTTGCGCTGGCTGTGGCTTCCTGTATGCTCTCGGCTGGGGGTTTCTATCCGTCGGCGCCCCCGTAGGTAGTGCAAACGACGCAAATTTGAGAGCCCCGCATGTTTGATCATCTCCTGACTTTCCTTAACGAAGGTCTGCTTAATTTCTCCGCTTGGCAGATTGCTTTGACCACACTAATTTTAGTGCAGATCACGATCGCCTCGGTCACGATATATTTGCATCGCCATCAGGCACATCGCGGCCTTGATCTGCATCCGGTCGTGAGTCATTTCTTCCGCTTCTGGTTGTGGATGACCACCGGTATGGTGACCAAGGAATGGGTGGCCGTACATCGCAAGCACCACGCGAAATGTGAGACCGAAGAGGATCCGCATAGCCCCGTGGTGCATGGTATCAACAAGCTGCTGCTGGATGGCGTATCGCTGTATCAGGTCGAGGCCTCGACGGCGCAGACTTTGCAACGTTATGGCCACGGTACGCCGGACGATTGGATGGAGCGCCACGTCTACTCGTCCACCAAGTATTCCGGCGTTGCCTTGCTGTTGGTATTAAACGTCAGTTTGTTCGGTGTGCTTGGTCTTGTGGTATGGGCCGTGCAAATGGCCTGGATCCCATTTTGGGCTGCGGGGGTTATCAATGGCCTCGCGCATTGGTGGGGTTACCGCAACTACGAGACGCCGGATGCGGCTACCAATCTATGGCCGATCGCATTTTGGATCGGCGGTGAAGAACTACACAATAATCACCATGCCTTCCCGAGTTCGGCCAAATTTTCCAGCAAATGGTGGGAGTTTGACATCGGTTGGATGTACATCCGCACGCTGGCCCTGTTAGGGCTTGCGCGCGTCAAGAAGGTCGCGCCCAGCCCGCGTATCGAGCCCAACAAACACCGTATTGACCTGGATACGCTGCGCGCGGTGGTCAGTGCACGGCTGCACGTCACGGCTACCTACGCGCGCCAGGTTATTCGTCCGGTATTGAAAGAGGCGCTGGCCAAGGCCGGCGGCAGCCACGGCTTGCCGTTCCGCAAGGCCAAGTCATTGCTGATTCGCGACCAGAGCCTGATGGACGACTCCGCGCGCGTGGCGTTGGAAAAAGTACTGAGTGAAGACCATAAGTTGGAGACGGTGTACAAATTCCGGCTGCAACTGCAGGAAGTCTGGGGACGGGCGGCATCGAGCCATGAGTCCCTGGTGCATGCGCTCAAGGATTGGTGTGCCGAGGCCGAAGCCAGCGGTATACGGGCGCTGCAGGAGTTTGCCCGTTCGCTGCATGGATTTTCGTTGAAATCAGCCTGACCAGGGCGCTTCGGCTCTGCCGGACGCAAACAAAAAACCCGCCAATGGCGGGTTTTTTACGGCGTTTTGCGGGCGCTTACGCAAGCCCGCCAGCACTGCTGCGGGGTTACTTGATCTTGGCTTCCTTGTACATCACGTGCTGGCGTACCACCGGATCGAATTTCTTCATTTCGAGCTTGTCGGGCATGGTGCGCTTATTCTTGGTCGTGGTGTAGAAGTGGCCGGTGCCGGCACTGGAAACGAGCTTGATCTTGTCACGCATGACGATATCCCCTTAAAACTTTTCGCCGCGTCGGCGCATGTCGGCGAGCACGCTTTCAATGCCCAACTTGTCGATCATACGCATGCCCTTAGAGGACACCCGCAGCCGTACCCAGCGCTTCTCGGCCTCGACCCAGAAACGATGTGAGTGAAGATTCGGTAAAAAGCGCCGCCGCGTGCGGTTATTGGCGTGGGACACATTGTTCCCGGCCATCGGGCGCTTGCCGGTTACCTGACATACTCTGGACATGGAACCTACTCCAACAAAATACAATATTTCGTCTTTAAGAAAACTCTGATTTATCCGTCGAAGTGGCGTTGGAACTCGACTCAGAATGCCCACTTACCGGGCCTCTTTGCCGCTTTCCGCCCGGCCTCGTGCGCTTGGCCGAATCAATCAGCGCTTCCCTAACCGCGAATAGCAAAATAGCAAGACGCGCAATTCTACCGATTCGACGGCAATGACACAAGACTAGGGGCCGGTTGGACTTAAACCTGTCCGCGTTCGGCCAGGGATACGGTCTCACCGTCGCCGACGACAATATGGTCGAGCACCACTACGTCGATCAGCGCCAGTGCATTCTTGAGGCGCGCGGTCAGCGCCAGGTCGGCTTGACTGGGTTCGGCGACGCCGGAGGGGTGATTGTGAGCCAGAATGACCGCTGCCGCATTATGCGTCAAGGCCCGCCTGACGACCTCGCGTGGATGCACGCTGGCGCCATTGATGGTGCCCCGGAACAGCTCATCGAAGCAAATGACCCGATGCCGATTGTCCAAAAACAAACAGGCGAACACCTCATGCGGCAAGTCGCGCAGGTGCGCGCTGAGAAACCGGCAAGTGTCGTTCGGATTACCCAAAACGCTGCCACGCCGCAGAATTTCGCCCAGGTGGCGCCGGCTCATTTCCAACACGGCCTGTAATTGCACATATTTGGCGGTGCCAAGGCCACGGCCACCGCAAAACTGCGCCTGGCCGGCATCCAATAATGCGCGTAGGCCACCGAAGCGCTGCAGTAGCTCGCGGGCTAAGTCGACTGCGGTGCTGCCGGCGACGCCGGTGCGCAGGAAAATCGCCAATAATTCGGCGTCTGATAGTGCCGCCGCGCCGCGCGCCAGTAGTTTCTCGCGCGGGCGCTCGGCGGCTGGCCAGTCGGTGATCGGCACGCTTCGCCCTCCATGGTGGTTGTGCTGCGTCCTGGGTGCGCGCAAAAGCCTACCATGGTTGCCGCCGATAACCCCAGCGTCATCGTCAGCCGTGACCGCCCGAATGTCCGACATCCCACTGTTGGCATCATTCCTCATTGGTAGGGCGCTGATTTTTGGTACACTTCCGCCATGTCCACGCTGACCGACAAACACATCGTGCTAGGGGTCACCGGCAGTATCGCGGCCTATAAGAGCGCCGAACTGGTGCGGCGTCTGCGTGAGGCCGGAGCGACTGTTCGAGTGATCATGACGGCTGCGGCAACCGCATTTATTACCCCGCTTACCTTGCAAGCCTTATCGGGCCATCCGGTGCGTCAAAAATTGATGGATCCCGAGGCTGAAGCGGCCATGAGTCATATCGAACTGGCGCGCTGGGCCGATGCTATTCTGGTGGCGCCGGCCAGCGCGGATTTTCTCGCCCGCCTTGCCCACGGGCTGGCCGATGATCTTTTGGCGACCGTATGCCTGGCCAGCCAAGCGCCGATCCTGGTTGCGCCCGCCATGAATCGAGTCATGTGGGAGAGCGCTGCCACGGTCGAGAATTGTGCCACGTTACGGCGGCGCGGCGCCGTCATACTCGGGCCGGGCGAAGGCGAGCAGGCCTGCGGCGAGCTCGGCTTCGGCCGCATGTTGGATGCGGATGTCTTGGCCGCGCAAGTGGCTACCTACTTCGGTGACGCCGAGCTTGGCGGCGTGCGCGTATTGATTACTGCCGGTCCGACGCGCGAGGCGCTGGACCCGGTGCGTTATTTGAGTAATCGCAGTTCCGGCAAAATGGGTTACGCGCTTGCGGCCGCGGCGGCGGCGGCGGGCGCGAGCGTGACGTTGGTCAGTGGGCCGGTAAATTTACCCGCGCCGCGCGCGGTTGACCGGATCGAGGTGCAAAGCGCCGAGCAGATGTTCAACGCGGTTATGGCGCTCGCGCCGGAATGCGATATATTTGTCGGCGTGGCGGCGGTGGCCGATTATCGCCCGGTGCATCCGGCAGCCAACAAGCTGAAAAAGAAAAATGAAGAGATGCACATCGTGCTCGAGCCAACCGCCGATATACTGGCGGCGGTGGCCGCGTTATCGCAAGCTCCCTTCACCGTCGGATTCGCCGCCGAAACCGACCACGTCTCAGCTTATGCGCGTAGCAAGCTGCGCGACAAGCGCTTGCGCATGATCGTCGCCAATCGCGTCGGTGAAGGCTTGGGATTTGACGCGGACGACAATGCCCTTGAGGTGATTTGGGACGGCGGCGAGCAGCAGCTTGCACGCGCGCCGAAATCACGTCTGGCAGAGGACCTGATTTCGATTATCGCCGAGAGGTACCATGCAGAAAGTTCAACTGAAGATTCTGGATCCGCGCATCGGGCATGAATTCCCGTTGCCGAATTACACCACCGAGGGCGCCGCGGGAATGGATCTGCGCGCCTGTTTGGATCAACCGATGACGCTGGCGCCGGGAAAAGCCGAACTCATTCCGACCGGCGTGGCGATCCACATTGGCGACCCGCACCTGGCGGCCGTGTTATTGCCACGCTCCGGCCTTGGCCACAAACACGGCATCGTGCTCGGCAACCTGGTTGGTTTGATTGACTCGGACTACCAGGGTCAGCTGTTTGTGTCTTGCTGGAATCGCGGTACAGAGTCATTTACCATCGACGTCGGTGAGCGTGTTGCGCAAATGGTGTTCGTCCCGGTAGTGCGCGCTGCGTTTGAAGTAGTGGATGACTTTGATTCCAGTGCTCGGGGTGAAGGCGGCTTCGGGCACACCGGACGCCACTGAGCGGCGCTGGCGAAGCGATCGGTGTCAAGGAAGTAAAATAATCGCGAGTATGAAATTGGGCCGCAAATCCTCCAAATCGTTCAAGTCGCAGGTTGCGTCCGAGTCGCCCCTGGCCGGGCGGCTCAGTCTCGAGCGCGTGTGGGCTATTCTGTTCATCGGTAGTGCGTTGATTTTGGCCGCTCTGGCATTCTTTACCGCTAAGGAAATTTCGCTCCATGAGGAGCAAGGCCAGCGCCTGCAAGTGCAAACCATGGCGAGTGCCTATGCCGGTGAGATCGATGAGAGCATGCGCCACTACCGCGTAACCACGGCTTACATCGCGCGGGACCCCAGCCTCGTCGCGTTACTGCGCGCAGGCGACGCGCAAGCCGTGCGCGACAAGGAACAGGCGCTGGGCTATTTGTTCCCGTCGGCGCTGCGTATCCGATTGTTGCCGATCGGCGTCGACACGCCCAACACCACGACCACACCACCGCTTAGTTACGCTTGCCTGGACTTGCTGCACCAGGCCGAAACCTCGACGCGTACGCCGCCGGCGGAGGTGCACAGCTTCGGCACGCCCGAGCAGCATCTGGATTTGGTGCATAGCATTACCGCGGCGGACGGCACCAAGGTGGGCAATTTGCTGGTTACGCTGCCGGTGTCGATTTTGCAGCAGGTGGTCAACAAGCTGCCGGTCAACGGCGGCTTCGTCGAAGTGCTGCAGCCGGTGGAGGGGCACAAGACGTTGACCTTGGCCGCTTTGGGTAGCCGGCCGTCGGATCGGAAGTCGCCGGCCAAGGTGGTGGACATCAAGGACACTCGTTGGCAGCTGGCCTACTGGCCGCCGGCGGCGACCGCGATGGGCGGCGAGAGTACCTTGCTCTATTGGGGCGGCTTCGGCGCGGCTTTCGTCGCGCTGGCGCTGTTGCTGCTGGTGTTGTACCGGTTGCTTTTCCGGGCATTGCAGCTGGATCAGGTGACGGTCATTAAATTGGTCCGCGACATTGGTGACGGTACGCTCGCGCCGCGTTATCCCTGTCGTTTGCGCAATTGCCGCGGCACGATTGAGCAGCTTCAGCATCTGGCGCGCGAACGCGGCTTCGCATTGGCGGCAAAAGCGCCGAATCCGGCCGAAAAGGCGCTGTTTGACGACCTCGGTGCGGGCGAAGAAGTGGTTGCTGCCGCCGTGCCGTTACCGGCCCATATCTTCCGTGCCTACGATATCCGCGGCATCATCGGCGAAAGCCTTAGCGCCGATATCACCGGCAAAATTGGCCAAGCCATCGGCAGCGAGGCGCATGAGCGCGGCCAGCAGAAGGTCATCGTTGCGCGCGATGGCCGGCTTTCCGGGCCGGAACTCAGCGCCGCCATGGTCAAAGGTCTGATGGCCTCGGGGCGTGAAGTCATCGATGTCGGGCGCGTGCCGACACCGGTGTTGTACTTCGCTACGCAGTATCTCGGCAGCGGCTCGGGTGTCATGGTCACCGGTAGTCACAATCCGCCGGACTACAATGGCTTCAAGATCATGCTGCGTGGTGAAACGCTGCACGGCGATAGCATTCAGGTGTTGCGCGAGCGCATCGAAACCGGTGCGCTGCTCAGCGGTGACGGTAAAGTGCAAACGCTCGACGTCGTGCCGAGCTATGTCGATCGCATCACCAGCGACGTGCGCTTGGCGCGGCCGGTTAAGGTGGTGGTCGATTGCGGCAATGGTGTTACCGGCGAGATTGCGCCGCAGCTGTTACGTGCACTGGGTTGCGAAGTGATCGAGTTATATTGCGAAATCGACGGTCACTTCCCTAATCACCATCCTGATCCGGGTAAGCCGGAGAATTTGGTGGCGCTGACGCGCGCGGTGACCGAGCATCAGGCCGATGTCGGCGTTGCCTTTGACGGCGATGGTGACCGCCTTGGCGTGGTCGACTCGGACGGCAAAATTATATGGCCTGACCGGGTGCTTATGCTGCTGTCCATGGATGTGCTGTCGCGCAACCCGGGCGGCCAGATCATTTTCGATGTTAAATGTTCACGCGACCTCGAGCGTGTAATTAGTGAAAACGGCGGCGAGCCGCTGATGTGGAAGACCGGGCACTCATTCATCAAGGCCAAAATGCAGGAAACCGGGGCGTTGTTGGCGGGAGAAATGAGCGGTCATATCTTCTTTAAAGAACGCTGGTTTGGTTTTGATGACGCCCTGTATGCATGTGCGCGTTTATTGGAGATTTTGGCCGCCGACGGGCAGAAGTCAGCCGCGGTATTCGCGCAGTTGCCCGACGGCGTCAGCACCCCCGAGTTGAATGTGCTGATGGCCGAGGGGGAGCATTTCCGGCTCATGCAACGTCTGCTGGCGAACGCCCGTTTTGGCGGCGCCCGGCTTATCACGTTGGACGGCTTGCGGGTCGAGTTCGCCGACGGTTGGGGACTGGTCAGAGCCTCTAACACCACGCCGTCACTGGTACTGCGTTTTGAGGCGGATGACGCCGAGGCCCTACGCCGTATCCAAGACGAGTTTCGGCAACAGCTTCTAGGCCTCGATCCGACGTTGGATTTGCCGTTCTAGACGTCTGTCGGACTGAGGCGGTGGCTGCGCGCATGGGTGCCGAGGCGGCTGGCCGCAGTTGAGAGGTTTGGCCGCAAGCACTCGGCAAACAGAACAAAATCGTTCGGCCGTTTAGGTTTGAAGTTGCGGGCTCATGACTATTGATACCGACTATGCAATGAATTTCGCTCGGGTATTGTCCGAAGCGGTGCCGTATATTCGCCGCTTTGCGGGCAAGACCATCGTCATCAAATATGGCGGTAATGCCATGGTCGACGATCACTTGAAGAGCGGCTTCGCCCGTGACGTCGTGTTGATGAAGTTGGTCGGCATCAATCCGGTCGTTGTCCATGGCGGCGGGCCGCAGATTGGGCAATTGCTGCACAAGATCGGTAAACAATCCGAGTTTTTCGAGGGCATGCGCGTTACCGACAGCGAGACCATGGACGTGGTGGAGATGGTGCTGGGCGGCCTGGTCAACAAAGAAATCGTCAACCTCATCCATCGTCATGGCGGCAACGCCGTCGGCCTGACCGGCAAGGACGGTGACCTGATACGGGCGCGCAAGCTGACCATCACGCGCAAGTCCGCTGAGTCGCCGCACGATGAACAGGTCGATCTGGGTCAGGTGGGTGAGGTCGCGAGCATCGACGCGTCGGTGGTCAATTTACTGGTACGCGGCGATTTCATCCCGGTCATTGCGCCAATTGGTGTTGGTGACGACGGCTTTTCCTACAATATCAACGCCGACTTGGTGGCCGGCAAAATGGCCGAGGTGCTTGGCGCCGAGAAGCTGATTTTGCTCACCAATACGCGCGGTCTGCTTGATGCCGACGGTGCGCTGCTGTCGGGTCTGAACGTTGTGCGGATCGGCGAGCTGATCGCCGACGGTACTATCCACGGCGGTATGCTGCCCAAGATTCGCTGCGCGGTTGACGCCGTGCAGTCGGGCGTAAAGTCTTCGCATATTATCGATGGCCGCATCGAGCACGCCGTACTATTGGAACTGTTTACCGACGAGGGCATCGGAACGCTAATTCGTTCCTGACGCCGAGGCGTCGCTCATTGGCCATCGGACGGTGTGCCGGTCTTGGACGCGCTGAGTTGGCGGAAGCGGTGGAGGTCCTTCTCATACGAAGCGCGGATGGCCGTTTGTTCCGCACGTTTCCCGCTGATGTAGCGTTCGATGCGCCCGATTTGTCCGCGCAGGTCCGACATACGCTGCACCAGATAGGGAGGCACCGCGCGCCCGGCGCGCTCGGCATCGGCGGCCGATTTCAATTGATGCGTTAGTCTACGGTTGAGTTTGCCCAGGGTGTCGGTGCTTATGCTGATCAGGTTCTGTATGGCGCTGAGCTGACTATTGCGTGCATTGATGATGTCATGCTCGCTGGCGTAGGTGTTGAGAAGCAGCCGGTCGCGCGTGGCTTGTTGGGCCGCCTTGCGCTGTCGCGCCGCCCGTAGTTTGGCTATTCGGGCTTGTTCGGCGAGCTCTTCGGGGGTTTTGGCTGCATCGACCCGGTCGACGGTGATGCCTTCGCCATTCAAGATGGTGCGACCCTTGGGCGCCGCCTGCGGTGGAACTGTGTCGGTATAATGGACCTCGCCACTGCTATCGATCCATTTGTATAACTTTTTGCTATCCGCGTTGGCGTTCGACAGCGGCGCGGCCGCCAACGACAAAATCAAGATATATGCGGATATGGAAATACGCCGAGTCATGGCCTGCGGTACCTACGTAAATGCGTCAAGCGCAGCGCTACTGATTCTACAGTGCATCGGCGCAATGGCGGTAAAGTTAAGCTGCGAACCCGGTCTGCCGCGCCGCCGGGCGTCCCGCAACCGCGCCGTACCGCGCTTACGGTAGCAAATTGGATATTTCGGCACAAATCGCTCTATTTCTGATCTCCTTGATCGCCAATATTTTTTCCGCATTTTCCGGCGGCGGGGCAGGCTTGATCCAATTTCCAGCGTTGATTTTTCTCGGTTTGCCGTTCGGCGTTGCTCTGGCCACGCACAAAGTCGCCAGCGTTGCGCTGGGCCTGGGCGCGACGTTACGCCACTGGCGCAGCGGCCAACTGGAGCGGCGTTTTTCCGCGTTTATTCTGCTCACCGGGCTCCCGGGCGTGCTATTGGGCGCCAGTCTGGTGCTGCGCGTAGATGATCGCGTGGCAGAGATCGCGCTGGGTGTGTTGACCATGAGCCTGGGTATCTATTCCTGGTTCCGCTCGGACCTCGGCCAGCATTACGCGCCCCGCAACCGCGACCGGCGCGGTCTTGTCGTCGGCGGTGTGGTGCTATTGTGTATCGGTGTGCTGAACGGCTCGCTGACCTCGGGCACCGGCCTGTTTGTGACGTTGTGGCTGATCGGTTGGTTTGGGCTCGATTACAAACGCGCGGTGGCTTATACACTGGTGCTGGTCGGACTGTTCTGGAACGGTGCCGGCGCGGTCACCCTGGGGCTGCTGGGTACGATTCGCTGGTCGTGGGTGCCAACGCTGCTGCTCGGCTCTTTGTTGGGCGGCTACATCGGTGCGCACTTGTCCATCGTCAAAGGCAACCGCTGGATCAAACGCGCATTTGAAGTGGTCACGCTGGCGGTCGGTATCAAGCTAGTGATCGGTTGAACGTTTGCTTCGCCGATGGACAAAAAAACGCGCCTTCGGCATACAGTGGGTGGCGTATCGCGCCGTTTCCCGTGCGCACCATACCGGCGCAACGGCGCCGCGCGTCCGGTTCAACCGACGCCGTACTGGTCGCGATAAGCGTTGATCGCCGCCAGCGCGGCTGCCATCTCCGGTTTGGCGCCCAAGTATTCGACCAAGTCCGTCAACGTGACGATGCTGGCGACCTTGACGCCATGATCGGCTTCGACCTCCTGTATCGCCGAGCGCTGACCCTGGCCGCGCTCCTGGCGGTCGAGTGAGATGGCGACGCCGGCCAGCGTAGCCCCGGCCGCTTGGATCATGTTGACCGATTCGCGTACCGATGTGCCGGCCGAGATAACGTCGTCGACGACTAACACGCGGCCTTGCAGTGCGGCTCCCACCACGGTGCCGCCCTCGCCATGATCCTTGGCCTCCTTGCGGTTGAATGCATACGGCAGGTCGAGGCCGTGTTGGTCGGCGAGCGCAATCGCACTGGCAGCCGCCAGGGGAATACCCTTATAAGCGGGTCCGAAGAGCATGTCGAAGTCGACGTCCGCGGCGACAATGGCTTCGGCGTAATAGCGCCCTAAACGCGCCAGGCTGGCGCCGGTGTTGAACAGACCGCTATTGAAGAAATAAGGGCTGCGGCGGCCGGATTTCAGTGCAAACTCGCCAAAGCGCAACACGCCGATGTCGATGGCAAAATCGAGAAATTGTCGTTGATATTCGCGCATGGCCTGCTTTCGCCGTCAGTCGGGGCCGTTTACTGTACTGAATCCGTCCAGGCGGGTCCAGGCTCGGCGTTTTGGGGATCGGGCCGGAGTCCGGTACCATGCCGCCTGAGTCAAGTTACACGGGGCAATGCATGAGAATCATCACCGCTAACCTGAACGGTATTCGCTCGGCCGCGAGCAAGGGTTTCTTCGAATGGATGAAACGTCAACGCGCCGACGTGGTGTGCCTGCAAGAACTCAAAGCCAAGGCCTTTCAACTTGATTCGGCCACCTTTCATCCGCGCAACTATCATGTTTTTTTGCACGAGGCCCAGCGTCCCGGGTACAGCGGCGTGGCCGTCTACAGCCGCCATCAGCCGGATAACGTGGTCATGGGGCTGGGTTGGCCGGACTTCGATGCCGAAGGCCGATACGTGCAGGTCGATTATGGTGAGTTGAGCGTGGTGTCTTTGTATTTGCCGTCCGGTTCATCCGGCCCCGAACGCCAAGCGGTTAAATTCGGTGTGCTCGAACGCCTGCTGCCGCACCTGCGCAGCTTACGCCGGCGGCGGCGCAAATACGTCCTTTGCGGCGATTGGAATATCGCGCACAAACCCATCGATCTCAAGAATTGGCGCTCCAACCAGAAAAATTCCGGTTTTCTGCCCGAGGAGCGCGCGTGGTTCGATCAATTGTTGGGGCCGGTAGGGTTTGTGGACGCGTTTCGCCAAGTCAATACTGAGCCCGATCAGTACACCTGGTGGTCCAACCGGGGCCGCGCGCGCGAGAAAAATGTGGGCTGGCGCATTGATTATCAGATCATTTCGCCTGCGCTAAAGGAATGCGTGCGACGTGCCGCCATCTATAAAGGCGCCTGGTTTTCCGATCACGCCCCGCTCACGATTGATTACGACTACCCTTTGCCGGGCGTCGATTAGCCGGGTTCGGATATCGTATCAGTGCAGGTGATGGCCGGGGCTATCGTCCGGGCGCCGGCCACCGGCGTCGATGACCGACGGCGACGAATGGTGCAAGATCATGCGCCAACCGTTATCGGTGCGGCGATAGATGTTCGTCGCCAGAATCGGCGGCCGCGGCTGGGTATCCCCCGGCAGATAGATATTCTCGGTGAGCATATGCACGGCAAAGTCGTCATCGACGCGGCGCTGGTGATGCTGGATCTTAAAATGCATGCGTTGATCGCCGTCGAACAGTTGCGCCCAACTGTCTCGTACGGCCGCGAGCCCGGTAACGATTTTTCCCATGGGATGGATGCACGCGATCCTATCGTCATCGGCCCAAACGGACATCATGGTGTCCACGGCGGCCAGTTCGAAGGCGCGGTAGAAAGCGTCTTCGGCGTCGTCCGGGGTGGGGTAGGCGGGGGCATTCATGAGTCCGGCATCCTCGGCCGTGCGTATCGCACCGGGCGCCTATGGTAGGTAACAGGTGGTCAAGGCGCAATGCCTGTAAGCCCTTAATCGGAATCGAGCGAATACACCGATGCTTGTGAACTTGGCCACAAATTCGACACTGAATATCGTCTATAACAAATAGGGTTACCGCCTGTTTTGTGAAGGAAATTGTACTTGCGGCCGTTACCCTATACGTGAGAGGTAACCGTCTCCGCGACGATGACCAGCGCCGGGGAGATTTCCCCAGGCGCATGATCCGGGATTGAGTAAATGAGCGCCGCGATTGACCTAGTCGACAAGAAGTTATTGAAAAATCTCGTTCCTTTGAATGGGTTGTCCAAGGCCCATTTCGACGAGGTCACGCAGAAGGGCTCCATCGAGGAGTTCCGTGCCGGCAAAATCGTTTTCAAGGAAGGCAAACGCGACGGCCAGACCTACTTTCTGCTCGATGGCGAGGTGTCGCTACAACAGGGACGGGACGCCAAGGGCACGGTTAGCGCTGGCAGCGAGGAGGCACTGCACCCGCTCGCGGCCCATCAGCCGCGCCAGTTCACCGCGCGCGCAAACACCCACGTAACGCTACTTCGAATCGACAGCGGTCTGCTCGACGTGCTGTTGGCGTGGGATCAGTCCGCCAGTTACGAAGTGACCGATATCCAGTCCGATGATGACCAGGACTGGATGACACGCATGTTGCAATCCGAGTTGTTCTTACAACTGCCGGCGACCAACATTCAGCAGATGATCATGCGCATGGAGGCGGTTGCGGTCAGTGCCGGTCAGGTCGTGGTTGAACAGGATGACGAGGGTGACTACTACTACATTATTCAGCAGGGAAAAGCGGCGGTTTCGCGCCGGCCATCGGCTAAAGCAAAGCCCGTAACGCTCGCTGAACTGAAGGACGGTGACAGTTTCGGCGAGGAGTCGCTGGTTTCAGGCGGCAAGCGAAATGCCACAGTGACCATGGTCACGGATGGTGCGCTCATGCGGTTGGCGAAGAGCGATTTCGAAGCGCTGTTGCGTGAACCGATGCTCAATCAGGTTTCCTACAAAGAAGCCTGTCGTATGGTCGATCGCGGCGCCGCCTGGCTCGATGTGCGGTTACCGGGTGAGTATCATAACGCGCATCTTCCGGGAAGTATCAACGTACCGCTGGCGGCGGTGCGGGAGTCAATCGAACAGCTGCCGCGGGATCATCCTCTCATCGTTTGTTGTGACACCGGAACGCGCAGTTCCGGCGCCGCTTTCCTGTTGACGCAGCGCGGCTTGCATGCACCAGTACTCAAGGGTGGTTTGGCCGCTGTTGCGCACGACGATCTGATTTCCGCCGCGAACGCGTCGCCGGATGGACAGCCGAGCGCCGCAATTATCGAGTTCAAGGGCGCAGCTGCCGATGCAAAGGGTGATCAAGCTGCTGCATCGAGTGTGCCCGATCGGCAAGCGCCGGCGGCTACGACCGAAGAGTTGTTACAGGCGCAGGTTCGATTGGCCGAATTGTCTTCGACTTTGGACAAAATGACGGCCGCTCGGACGATGCTCAAGGCGGAGTTGATCGACCACGAAGCGCGCGCGGGTGAAAAGCTGAATGAACTTCGCGATCAGCTAAAAGCGGTACAGGGTGAGTTGCGTGAAGAACAGGCCGCTCACGAATCGGCACGCGCGGCTATTAAACAACTTGAACATGATGGTGATCGACGCGCACAGGAACTCAGTGATCGCATACGCACGCTGGAGGCCGAGCATGCACAATTGGAAGCGAGCTTGCTCGATCAGGTCGATGCCAGCGAGCAGTCCGAAACACAGGCGCGTGAACGTGACCAGGCGCTCGCGGCGCTGCAGGCCGATAAGGACGCGCTGGAACAACGGCTGAACGACCAGCGTATCGAGCATGAACAAGCATTACGCGAGGCGCTCGAGCAGGCCGGTGGCGAAACCGCCGAGTTGCAACGTGCTCGCGAACGCGCGGAAGCCCAATATGCCGAACTGCAGGCGGCACACGAACAAGCGCTGAACGAAGCCAACG
>JASBUN010000033.1 GCA_030147845.1 Gammaproteobacteria bacterium | reverse complement strand
GCGCCTGCACCGTTAAACCTGTGCCTACAACGTCGCTGCTGATCCGCTAGCGTCTATGCGGTTTTTCCACTCGAGAAAAAGGCTGTCCGTACATGAGCTCCCGTTTGCGCATCGCCATGGCCCAGGCCAACTTTTTGGTTGGCGACGTCGAGGGCAATGCCGAGCAGATCATTTCGCTCGCCGATCGAGCGCGTGACCAACTCGGCGCCGACGTCGTTGTGCTGCCCGAGCTTGCCTTGACCGGCTATCCGCCCGAGGATCTGCTGCTGCGCCCAAGCCTGCACGCGCGCGTGCACCGGGCGGTCGATCGCATCAAACGAGCTGTGCGCGGCATCGATGTCATTCTTGGCTTTCCGCAGCAGACCGCGCGTGGGAATTATAACGCCGCCGCACTCATTCGCGGCGGCGAAACGGTGGCGGTCTACCACAAACATCATCTGCCCAACTACAGCGTGTTCGATGAGAAACGTTATTTTGTCTCCGGCAACGACGCGTGTGTGGTCGATATTAAAGGCGCGAAGATCGCGCTCACCGTATGTGAGGATGCCTGGAGTCCTGGTCCCATGGGTGCTGCCGCCGCCGCCGGTGCGCAACTGATCGTCAATATCAATGCCTCGCCTTACAACGTTCACAAAGGCGCCGAGCGCGAACACGTCTTGCGCCAGCGTATCCACGAGAGTGGCGTACCGATTCTGTACGTCAATACCGTCGGCGGTCAGGATGAACTGGTGTTCGACGGCGATTCGCTGGTCATGGATGCGGCCGGCCAGATCACGCAGCGCGCGCCGTCGTTTCAAGCCGGCCTGTTTGCGGCCGATTTCGAGCTTGTCGACCAGCGGCTGACGCCGTTACCGGGCGCTATCGCCGAGCCGTTGACGCTCGAGGCCAGTGTCTATGGTGCGCTGGTGCTCGGCGTGCGCGATTACATCGACAAGAATGGCTTTAGCGGTGTCGTTATCGGACTTTCCGGTGGTATCGATTCGGCGCTGACGCTTGCTATTGCGGTCGACGCCGTCGGAGCCAACCGCGTCGAGGCAGTGTCGATGCCTTCCCGCTACACCGCCGACATGAGCATTGAGGATGCACGTGAAGAAGCCGAAACGCTTGGTGTCGCCTTCAGCGTCGTGCCGATCGAAGCGGTGTTCGGCGCTATTCAACACAGCCTGGCGGGTGAATTTGCCGGTTTGCCGGTCGATACCACCGAAGAAAATATCCAGGCGCGCTGTCGCGGTATCATTTTGATGGCCATCTCGAACAAAAAGAGCAAGATGGTGTTGACTACCGGGAACAAGAGCGAGATGGCGGTCGGTTACGCCACGCTTTATGGTGATATGGCCGGCGGCTTCGATGTGCTCAAAGATGTACCTAAGACGCTCGTTTACCGCTTGGCCAATCACCGCAACCGCGACGTCGAAGTGATCCCGCAACGCGTTATCGTGCGGCCGCCGTCGGCGGAATTGGCGCCGGATCAGAAAGACGAAGACACTCTGCCGCCGTACGAGATACTCGATCCGATCCTGGAGATGTATGTGGAGCAGGACAAATCCATCGACGATATTGTTGCTGCCGGCTACGAGCGTGCGACCGTTTCGCGGATTGCGGCAATGGTCACACGCAATGAATACAAGCGTCGTCAGGCGGCGCCCGGCGTGCGTGTTACCCGCCGCGCTTTCGGACGCGATCGACGTTATCCCATAACCTCCGGATTCGCTCACAACGGCGATAGTTAAAGGACACCGCGCGTTGCCTGCTTGTCGCGGTGCCCGGCATTACTGTATCGTTATACACCGTGTTGGATAGAGGACGGCGAGATGAAAAAAGTCGAGGCGATTGTCAAACCCTTTAAACTGGATGACGTACGGGAGTCCTTGTCCGAAATCGGCATCATGGGCATGACCGCCATTGAGGTTAAGGGCTTTGGCCGCCAGAAAGGACATACGGAACTTTACCGCGGCGCTGAGTACGTGGTCGATTTTTTACCCAAGGTGAAAATCGAGATCGTCGTCAGCGATGATCAGGTCGAGCGCTGTATTGATGTTATCACGCAGGCTGCGCGTACCGGCAAGATCGGCGATGGCAAGATATTCGTCAGCAACGTCGAGAAGGTCATTCGAATTCGTACCGGCGAGGAAGACTTGGCCGCGATCTGAGCGCAGCACGGCGGTTTTTTGACTGTTTCAGCGGTATTCAACCACGTCGTCGATGCGTCGGCGGCGGGTCGGCTCTGGAAACTCCGCTGGATACCCCAGGCTAAGCAGGGCGATGGGTTCCATATCGTCTGCGATTGCAAGTATTCGCTGCGTTTCGGCGGCATCGAAATAACCGACCCAAGTCGAACCCATGCCGGCGGCCACCACCGCCAACTGCGCGTAGGCAGCCGCAATCGTGGTGTCCTGGATCGCGTACAGCGAGCGTCCACGCTCGCCGAAGGCGTCCTCGGAACGGCTGCGGTCGCAGCAGAACACCAAACACACCGGCGCTTCGGAGATAAAGCTCTGATCGCTGGCGGTTTTACGTAGGGCGTCGCGCAGACCCTGATCGCGGACTGCGATGATGCGGTAGGGCTGCAAGTCGCCCGCCGAGGGTGCGGCGCAGGCGGTGGCGACGATAGCATTGAGCTTCTCGTCTTCCACCGGCATGTCAGCATGATACTTGCGGATCGAATGACGGCGGTGAACGGTCTCAAACAGGTCCCACATACCGGCTCTCCAGGGTGATTCGACAGCGATGCCTACGCCTGCGCCCAAGCATGGTGCGTGTCCGCGCCCGGTTCGACTAACTACGCCAGTGGCGGTCGGCCGTGCCGCTTATGCACTTAAAACGGCCACCACCATTTGGACACCGGTTTGGCGGCCGCGTAGCTCGGGAAGTTTACCCGTAGCACCTTACGGGTATCCGCGGCCAGGCGCGGTAATTGCAGTTTGTCATAGGCTTGGGCCTGGATGATCAGCGCTTTGGGCACCGAGGTCGACTTGTCGTAGTGTTCGATCACATAGGTGCAGCGGTTGGCGGCCGCGACATAGGCGCCACGCTTCATGTAATACTGCGCAACGTAGACCTCGTGCGTGGCCAGATTGTTGCGAAGGAAGTTCATGCGCTCGTATGCATCCTTGGCATACTTGCTGTTCGGGAACTTCTTGACCAGCTCGCGGAAGTCGAGAAATGCCTGGCGCGCCGAGCCGGGATCGCGAGTCGCTGGATCTTGGGGAAAAATTCGTTGTAGCAAGCCTTTGCCACGGTTGAAATTTATCAAGCCTTTGAGGTAATAAGCGTAGTCCACGTGCGGATGGCGCGGATGTAGCTTGATAAAGCGATCGGCGGCGGCTATGGCCGATTCAGGTTCGTCATATTTGTAGTAGGCGTAGGCGACTTCGAGCTGCGCTTGTTGGGCGTAGCGGCCAAACGGATAGCGCGCCTCGAGCGTCTCGAAATACTTTATGGCTTGTTCGTAGTCGCCATTGTTGAGTGCGCTCGTGGCTTCGGTGTAAAAGCGGTTGGCTGACCAATTTTTGGTCTTGTCCTGTTCCTTGGGTAGCCAGGAGCAGGCGCTGGTAGCAGCCAGCAGTAACACGATCAAAATCATTTTTGCAGTACGCATAGTGGCGCTAAGAGTACCGTACTTGTGCATGACAGGAAAGACTTGAAACCGCTTGAGCCGGGGTCGCGGAGCACCGCCGAAGGCGCCGAACAGGAGTGCGTGCGGCTATCCGGCGAAGTGCCGGACGCGTTGGCCGGGCAACGCCTGGACCAGGCGTTATCCGCCATGTTTGCGGATTACTCGCGCGCGCGTCTGCAGCTGTGGATTCGGGCCCAACAGGTGTGGGTCGACGGCCGGGTCATGCGCCCGCGGGACCGCGTCTATGGTGGCGAGCACATCGAAATCGACGCCAGCATCGAACGCGAACAGGCGGTCAGGGCACAAGCCATCGATGTTGACGTAGTGTTCGCCGACGCGTCGCTCCTGGTGGTCAACAAGCCGCCGGGATTGGTGGTGCATCCGGCGGCCGGCAATCGCGACGGCACCTTGCAGAACGCGTTATTGCATTACGATCCCGCCCAGGCTGCGCTGCCGCGCGCCGGTATTGTTCATCGTCTCGACAAGGATACGTCGGGTTTGTTGGTGGTGGCGCGGACTTTGACCGCGCACAAATCGTTGGTCGAACAATTGGCGGCGCGCACCGTGCGGCGCGAATACGATGCGCTGGTGAACGGTGTACTGACGGCGGGGGCAAGTGTGGACGCAGCGATCGGGCGCCACCCGGTCGATCGCAAACGCATGGCCGTGACCGGGGGCGGGAAAGCGGCGATCACGCACTACCGCGTCGCAGAGCGCTTTCGAGCACATACGTTGCTGCGCGTGCGTCTGGAAACGGGGCGCACCCACCAGATTCGCGTGCATATGGCGCATTTGCGCCACCCGATAGTGGGCGACCCGGTCTACGGTGGGCGCTTGCGCTTGCCGCCATCGAGTAGCGATCGGATGGCCGCCGCGCTGCGCGGATTCCGGCGACAGGCCTTGCACGCGGCGCGCCTGGCGCTCAATCACCCGCTGCACGGGCGCGAAATGGAGTGGTCAGTCGACGTTCCGAACGACATGGCGGCATTGCTCGAAGTTCTGCGCGAGGATGCGGCGGCGCACGGCGAGGGCGGCTGACGGCCGGCTCGGGTGAGATGGCTCCGGCGAATCAAATCGATGGCGTTCTCGGGTCGATCGGGACTTCGTAGGCACGGTCTTAACCGTGCACATAGCTTCAACGTGCCCGCTGCACGGATGAATCCGTGCCTACAGGGCTTGGCGGATCGGTAGGGGTCGGTCGTGCGCCACCTGATTCTATGTAGGCACGGCTTTAGCCGTGCACATAGCGTCATTGTCCCGGCTGCACGGATGAATCCGTGCCTACTGGGCTTGGCGGATCGGTAGGGGTCGGTCGTGCGCCACCTGATTCTATGTAGGCACGGCTTTAGCCGTGCATATAGATTTATTGTCGAAACCGGCACGGATGAATCCGTGCCTACCGGGCTTGGCGGATCGGCAAGGACGCTGTAGGCAGAGTTTTACTCAGCAGTCAGTAATATAGGCAACACTTGGATGCTTGAAGAATGAACGGATCAGGTCCGGCTGGGCGGCCATGTCGGCGAGTTGAAACTGGATGCGATCTTCCAGACGTTCTCCGGCACGCAGCGGCCGACGGGCATTGCCGGTGCGCTTGGCGTGGCTCCAGACCAGTTCGTCGGGATTGAGCTCGGGGGCATAGCCGGGCAGGAAGTGCAACGTCAACTTGCCCTTCGACTTGGCGACATACGCCTTGACGGCGCGGGTCTTGTGCGCGGGCAGGTTGTCGAGGATCAGGTGCAGCGGCTTGCGGCGACCGCGCATCAGGCGCCGCAGGAAGGTCACGAACAAGTCGCCGTTCAACCCACCGGGGTAGGTGGTGAACCAAAACGCCCCCTTGGCACTGACCGCCGACGCGGCGCTGATGCCCTGACGTTGCCCCGGCACGTCGACCACCGGTGTTTGACCCTTCGCACCCCAGGTCTTGCCGTGCACCGCATCGGCCCGGAATCCGGATTCATCCCAGAAGTAGATGTCCGCCCCGTCGCGCTTGGCCTGGCGGGCGATGGCGGGGTAGGTCTCGCGCTGCCAGCGGGCAATCGCTGCGGGATCTCGTTGGTAGGCGCGCTGCAGCGGCTTCTGCGGGGTCAGCCCGACCCGTGCCAGGAGCGCACCCACCGAAGCCAGGCTCAGCGTCACGCCGAACCGTTGCGTGATCAACTCCCCCACGATCTGGCGGGTCCACAAGCCGAAGTCGAAGCCATACTGCCGCGGGTTCTTGCCGTTGACCCACCGGAACACCTGTCGCTCTTGCGCCGCGGTCAGCTTCCGCCGCCGTCCAGGGGCCCGCCGCAACTGCACGGCCCGCTTGCCTTGGCCGCGCCCGCGCGCCTTCAACCGTACCTTGTACGCCCAGCTCCGATTCATCCCGAACGACGCCGAGACCGCCGCCGGCGACTCGCCTTCCGCCATCCGGTCCAGCGCCATGAAGCGCATCGCTTCCAGCGTCTCGCGGGTCAATGTCCGGCCATCGATCTTCATGCCAGCTTGGACCGCAGTCGATGCCATTTTGTTCCCTAATCTACTGATCTATGAGTAACCGCGCCGATTGAGGGATAGCACGGATTAAATAGAGGTATACGATTTGGCCCACCAGACACCCGAATTCATCCTGCCGGACTGGCCGGCGCCGACGTGCGTCCGTGCTTGCACTACGACCCGGGCGGGCGGCGTCAGCGATGACGCCTTCGCGTCATTCAACCTCGGTGATCACGTCGGCGACCGGCCCGACCACGTGAAT
>JASBUN010000027.1 GCA_030147845.1 Gammaproteobacteria bacterium | reverse complement strand
TGAAACGCTGTATCGCACGTTATCCAAACGCGGCAACCCGCGACTGAGCACCGTGGCCGCAATTCTGGAAGCCTTCGGCTTGCGCCTTGCCGTCGAACCTACCGACCGGCACGCTGCTTAACCGACTCGCCACGGCTAGGCAGGCCAGCCGAACGCGGGGAACCTTTCACCCGCTGCCGTGGTGTTTATTTGAAGGGGTGCAGGAAAGGTGCACCGATGGCCAAGAAGAACGAAAACATCAACATCTTTTTCGAAGCGGCCGCATGGCCAGACTTACCCCATGACCTGGAATTAGATACATTATCGCAAGAGTGGCGCGATGCACTAGGAATGCTGGGCGAAGATATCAAAAAAACAAGACGGAAAATTATTAACCGATGCGCCACAGCAACCAAGCAAGAACTGACAGACGTTTTGGTCGATGTTATGTGCGCCATGCTAGCGAAACAAGAACTACTTAAAGGCACTTGTATCAGCGCCACATCCGTACTGGCAACGTTGGCTCAAGTCAAAAAAAGGCAACACAAAGGCATAGAAGCCAAGCTTAGAAACGACCCGAAGCAGGCGGCAAAGGCTGATGCTCGCAAGCTGTGGAACAATTGGCAGACAGGCCAAACCCTGCACAAGTCACAAGCCGCGTTCGCTCGCCATGTGGTTGATGCGTTCCCAGTAATCGAAAACCCCAAATCTGTTGAACGTTGGGCGACACAGTGGCGCAAGGAAGCACAAACAAAACGCCAAAAACAGGCACCGAACTAACACGATACCCACCCAGCTAGCGCCGTTGCCATCGTGCTAGCTCGCGCGTTTTTCTAACAAATGCCTGTGCGTAGTATTCGCATACCGCTGGTATTGCCAGCTCATGCGAGTACACGGCTATGCAAACCGCAACATCATCGACGCCGCATACTGCGGCACAACTCAGCCCCGGCGACCTAGTGAACGAACGCGAAGCCGCCGCGATCCTTGGTGCGCAAGTGCAGACCTTGCGTAACTGGCGTTGGCGCGGCGACGGCCCACGCTACCTGAAGGTCGGTCAGCGCATGGTCCGCTATCATCGCGCCGACCTGTTAGCTTTCATTGACCGCAAGGGGGCGGCATGAAACAGCCAAAGACACGCGGCGCTGCCATTGCCGCATTTTGCCAACAGTGCATCCACGATTCCGCCGCGTTCGGCACTTGGCGCGAACAAGTGGCCGCCTGCCCATCCACTAATTGCTCGTTATGGCGGTTTCGACCGTTGCAGGACGCGAAGTCTTGCCCGGACTGGATAAAGAGTCACAATCCCGCCGACCTGCCCGACGGTTGGGCGAGGCTCGAACAAGCCGATACCGTGCGAATGATGCGCGACTGGATAGCCGATCAGGTTTCCGCCCGCGCCGTACAGGCCGACGGCAGGGCGCACAACACCGAAGCAATAGGGCAGCCTACCCCGGCCCCGGGTGCGCCATGAACGCCGCCATCAAGCTCGCCAGCGTTCCTGACGATGCGGGCGTGTTCCTGGGCCTGCTGGCATCGGGCGAGCAAGTGACGTTCCAGACTTTCGGCGAAGGCACCGCCAAGGGCGCACGCGGACTAAACCGCATCCTTCACGGTACGCTGGCGCAACATCGGCAAACCCTCGTAGCGATGAACGGGCGCGGCGCTGGCGTTTTCTGGATGGTGACCGCGGGCGACGGCAAAGGGCGTAAGGCATCGAACGTGCAGCGCGTCCGGGCGCTGTTCGTGGATCTCGACGGCTCGCCGCTGGAACCCGTGCAAGCCGCGCCGCTGCGACCTCATTGCATTATCGAAAGCTCGCCGAATCGCTGGCATGCGTACTGGCGCATGGCCGATTGCCCGCTGGCGGACTTCACGCCATTGCAAAAGGCATTAGCCGAACGCTTCGACGCGGACACAACGGTTCACGACCTGCCGCGCGTAATGCGCCTGCCCGGCTTTCTGCATCGCAAGGCCGACCCGTTCCCGTCGCGCATCGTGGACGTGCACGACACTGCGCCGTACACCGTGGCCGCGTTTCGTAAGGCGTTCACTTTCGAGCCTGTAACGCCAGTATCCAAGGTGATAACAAGACCTCCGACGAAACGGCGCAAGCTGCCCGACGCGATACCCGAGGGCGAACGTAACAAGACGCTTTTAAGCCTTGCCGCCGGGCTGGTACGCAAGGGCCACACGCTTATACAAGTAAGGCAGCGTCTACACCGCATTAACGCGGACCGCTGCATGCCGCCGCTGGAAACGTCGGAAGTGGACCACATCGCCGCGCAAGCCATCGCCTACGGTTCCGAAGGCTTCGCCAGGCTGCCGCACGCGCTGCTGGACTCGCCCGCATGGAAGGCGCTTACGCCGCGCGCGCATGATGTTGTGATAATGGCATTCCGGCGCTACGACGGCACCGGTGCGGGGATTGCTTTGACGTGGGCGGATTTTGACGGGCGGACCGGCTTTGCAAAGAGTCAGACGTTCTATCGGGCGCGGCGCGAGACGGTAGCCGCAGGCATACTGCAATGCGTGCGCGAAGGACGGATCACACAAACGGGCCGCAAACCCGACTTGTTCAACATTGCGCCGAAGTGGCTACGCGACGTTCGCCAACCCCAATAAAGTACCTTTGCGCCAACCCCAAAAAAGTACCCCCTACATAGATAAACAGGGGATAGCGAATAGGGGATGGAAGGCGCATGAAAAACGACCAGCTCAACACAGCGAAGGCCGAATGATGAAAGCGAAACTTCCCGACAATGTACTGGCGGCGCTGCGCGATGCCAAACGCTTGCCAGGCTGGAACAACCGGCGCGATGACGTGCAACGGTTCACGCTGCCGAACCGGTATGGGCATGAACCCTGCCTGCTGTACGTGGTACCTTGTCGGCGCTGGGCATATCGGCGCTGGCGAAAACAAGCGGCCGCATGGCAACGGGAACATGGGGGCAACGTGGCATGAGTTATTTTGGCGGCTGGCGTCCGCACATCGAAAGCGCCTTCTGTCTCAACCTTCGCCGCAGGTTGGATATGCGCGCCCGGTGACGGGGACGATCTATCTGAAATGGAAGGATGCCGCTCAGATTCCGACAATAAGTTAAATAAGAATTATTCGTATTTACACTGGCCTGTCAAACTAAATAGGCGTCGCACGGAAGCGGGCGTGATTGACAGCACAGCTGTCTACTCCGCAAGTGCGTCCGACGGCGGCTTGTAAGCCGAATATCAATAAGCTTCGGTTAGAAATCGACGAGACATAGAGAGGCGAAGCCGAGGTGCAAGGGCTTGACTGGGAGGTCCCGTTGCCCCTACTGAGCGGCTCGACATGCTTGATTAGGAGCGCCGTCGCCGAAGGGTCTACGAGCGGTGAGGTGGTAGACGATCCTGATAGCCGTAAATCAATACGTTATGGAAAGATAAAACAAAGCGCTCGCGAAAAGGGCTGGAAGCGGCGGTGGGATAACGGATAAAGTGGGGTCGGTGGCGATGCGAGTCCAACCGCCTAGTATGTGGAACATTTTTGTGTTCTGGACAACAGCCCTATGGTTGCCCTGTAAGGGCGCAGTAGAGATTATACGATATAGCATTTAACAAGGTAAAGATCACCAATATCGAATATTCATTGATCAAAAGCTAAATTTACAGATTATGAACAGCGTGGTCGCGAGTGTAAATTGCGACGCCCAGCTAACATGGCGGAGGATAAAAAATGAAGACACGGGCCGCGTTGAGACTGAGCCGATGGGACTACATCGTTTTCCTGTTCGCGTTTTGGGCAACCTTAATTTGGGCGGCATGCAAATTAATTTGGGCGGCATGCAAAATCGTATGCGAAGCTGCTAAAGAAGCCGTTCTTCAGGCAAACATTGATCATCAAATGGACATTATTGCCGAGGATAAGCGGCGCAAGTTCGGCTTGCGACGCAGCGCCAAAAAGGCGATGGATAAACAGCAATGAACCGATTTTCAATGCGTGTCCAGCTGCTTTATAGTTGGGACCACCTTACCCGGTATACCGCTCAGCAGAGTTAGACCGGAAAGCTCGCCCGGTAGCACACGATTTCTGGCTAAGGTCAGGTCCGGTGATCTTCCTGCTGAAGCGCGAAATCCGCACCAATGGGGACGGTGTGGGGATTTTTTAGGCCTTCATCTTAACGACTATCCGCGCCGTTCGAATAAGTATTTGATTTATATGGTGGCCAGGGACGGAATCGAACCGCCGACACGGGGATTTTCAGTCCCCTGCTCTACCAACTGAGCTACCTGGCCGTACTTGAAGGGCCTAATCACCGCCATCCATGGCGTTACCGTGGTGGCTCTGATGCGCACCTGCCCCGCCATCCGTGGCGGGGCGCTCGTCCGGAAAAAGGTCCACTGGACCTTTTTCAATTTCGGCCTCGCCCAACTGAGCTACCTGGCCGTACTTGAAGGGCCTAATCACCGCCATCCATGAGGCTATGCGGCCGGATTTGGCGCATCGTCTCAACGCATCGGCGTGGGCGCGGCGCTCTGGAAGGGCGTAATTAAACCGGGAGCCATGGCGCTAGTCAAGTCGGCGACAACAATTTTTCTTGAAAACCGGCATTTAGCGCGCCCGGATGTACATTTGGGCGCACCTTTAGGCGTACCTTGCCCGCGGTTGCTATCGGCCCGCCGCTGCATTAGTGTCTGTGCCACGCAATCGTCCAGGACACCGACATCATGAGCCTCGCCCGCGAAGCACCGCAATCCTATCAATTGGTGGAAACCCGGCTGCAGGAAAAACTCGACAACGGCACCACGCGTTGCCATCTGTGTTTGTGGCGCTGCAAGCTCGGCCACGGCCAGCGCGGCTTCTGCCAGGCGCACGTCAATCGCAACGGCACGCTCTACAATCTGTCCTACGGCATTTTATCCGCTATCGACGTCGGCCCGATCGAAGGCAAGCCGGTGCGCCATTATCGCCCCGGCACCAAGGTCATGTCGGTCGGCAGTTACGGCTGTAATTTTCGTTGTGGTGGTTGCCACAATCTGGAGATCTCTTGGGGCGTTACCGCGCTCGATGACTTGGCGCGCGGCCAATCGACCTCCGCCTATGTCACGCCTGAGGAACTGGTTGCGGCGGCGCAGCGCGCCGGTGCCGACGGCATTGCCTTTACTTATTCCGAACCCGCCGTGTGGTTGGAATACGTGCTCGATGTGTCCGAGGTGGCCAGGCAGGCCGGTCTTTATACCGTCTACGTTTCCAATAGCTTTGTCACCGACGAGGCACTGCAGATGATGGCGCCGCTGGTGGATGTGTTGTGCTCGGACGTCAAGAGCCTGAGCGACGATTTCTATAAGGAGATTTGTAAGCCGGCCAAGGTGTCACAGGTGTTGGCGTCGATCGAGAAGGCGGCGCAACTCGGCATTCACGTCGAGACGCGCACCAATGTCATCCCCGGCAAGAATGATAACTTGGACGAGTTGCGCGCCATCGCCGAGTGGGTACGTGACCATCTTGGCGCCGACAGCCCTTGGCACATCACCAAGTTTTTCCCGGCCTACAAGCTCAGCGATGTGCCGCCGACGTCATCGGAAGTGCTCTGGGCGGCGCATGATGCGGCGCGCGAGGTCGGTCTGACCAATGTGTACGTCTACGATGACAAAGGCTGCGATTGCGCGCAGGAAAATCTGCCGATCGAAGTCTATCTGGGTAGCAGTCCCGAACAAATTCATCAGGTCAAGAAATGCGCCGCCAGTTGCTGCGGCGATGAAGGCGTACTGCTGAAGAAGTACGAGCGTCGAGAGGCCTGAACGCAGACCGGCGTACCGTTTTCTCTCACTAGGCGATCCGTTGAATACCCTTACGCCGGAATTCGGGCGGGGGGGTGTGTCGTGCGAGTCCGGTGGCATCCACATCTTTCTCGCCTCGCAGCTTCTTGCAATATACCCAAATTGGGCATTAAACTGCCCGAAATGGGTAAGACTACCACCAGCAAGGATTCCCGACCCGCCCGCCGCAAGGCGGCTGCCTCGTTGCCGATCGCACCTACCAGCTTGGCCGACGCGCTGTTCACGACTACGCAGCAGCGGGTGCTGGCGTTGCTGTTTGGCCAACCCGCCCGCAGTTTTTACGCCTCCGAATTGATTGAACGGACCGGGTCCGGCTCCGGCGCCGTGCAACGTGAACTCAAGCGGCTCGCGTCGAGTGGCCTCGTGACGGTCAAGCGCATCGGCAATCAAAAACACTATCAGGCGAATCCCGATTCGCCGGTGTTCGAGGAACTGCGCAGTGTGGTGAATAAGACCGTGGCGCTGGCCGAGCCGATCCGTATGGCGCTTGGGCCGTTGGCGGACCGCATTCAGCTGGCCTTGCTGTACGGTTCGGTCGCCAAGGGCACCGATACCGCCACGAGTGACATCGATGTTCTAATCGTTGCCGGCGAGGTAACGCTGGAGGACATCTTCGCGGTCCTGGCGTCGGTGGAAGCGGGTCTGGGCCGCAAGATCAGTCCGACTCTGTATACACCAGCGGAGTTCGCAGATCGCAGGGCGTCCGGCGCCTCGTTTCTCGCTCGCGTGTTCGCCGGCGAGCATCTGCTCCTAATGGGCAACGAATATGAGCCACCCGCAACTTGATAACCTCGTCCGTATCGGCAAACTAAAGGCCGAACCGCCGTCGGACGTCGAATGCCAGGGCCCGCTACGTTCAGGCCTGCGTCGGCTTGATGATGCTGAGCGCGAAGAACTCAGCCTCGAAAGCCGCTTCGATCTCGCCTACAACGCCGCCCACGCGCTGGCTCTGGCGGCACTGCGTTTCCGGGGTTACCGATCCGAATCGCGTTACTTGGTATTTCAATGTCTGCAACACACAATCGATCTGCCTAACGAGCAGTGGCGCGTCCTTGACCAGGCGCACCGCAAGCGCAATCTCGCTGAGTATGAGGGCCACATGGACATGGATGAACAACTCGTCGCCGCATTGGTCCGCGTCGCGCAGGAAGTCGCGAAACGCGTCAATGCATTGGCGATTTCGTGACCGAGGACGACGCTGCGGTGGCTGGAAAGCATTATTCAGGATGTACTTGAGGGTTTCGGCAACACGGAATATCGACGCACGTAAACAACCAAAGACAGCACAAAACAAATGCCACAACTCGAACACATTCAATGACAAAACAAAAACTAACCCTGTCCCAACTCGAAGGTCTCCTGCTGCGCGCCTGTGGTGACCTGCGCGGCATTTGATTTATAGATGATGGTTTGTCGATGAGGCGAGAAAACTATCTGTAGTACGACTCGGGTCGGGGCTTTTGATTCGGCTGCTGCGGCGCGATTCCGTGTCTGGCTACCACTATGGCTAACCGTTTTTGCGCAGGTAGGCCGTCGTGCAGTGCGCCGGCCGTCGCGTAGGTCGCCGGCAGTCTACGCCGCACAACAGCAGTTCGCTAATCGGCGCGGCGCTCTCTCATCAAGGGAAAAGCGCGCAGACTTGCCGTCCTTAATGAGGCGGCGCCGCAAAATTTTACTGTATGTTTACAATATCGGCGTCGGCACATCGATTAGAACCGCCGCCCGACACCGATACCAATGAACCATGGGTCGATGTTGACGTCCACTTTGCGTTCCGTACTGCCCGAGTCGAGTGTTGCGGTGGTGCGCATGCGAATGTATTTGACGTCGAAGTTGACGAACCAATCTTTTTTGATCGCGATGTCGACGCCGAGCTGGCCGGCCAAGCCCCATGAGCTGGACAAGCTGACCTGGGTCGGGCCGAGCGCATTATTCAGACTGTCGGTGGCGGTCTCATCGTAGAACTTGGTGTAGTTCACGCCGATGCCGGCATAGGGCCGTATGCGCGCCTGCGGTTGAAAGTGGTATTGCAGTGTCAGCGTCGGCGGCAGGGTGCGAGCCTTTGCGATTTTGCCGAGGCCGGCGATGCTGCCTTGACCGTTGATGTCGTGGCGGCTGCTGCCGAGAATGCCTTCGACCGCCACCCGTGTGGTAATGAAATAGGTGAAGTCCAATTCCGGCGTGGTGTCGGATTCGACGCCGACGCGCGAGCCGGAAATGCCGGATACGACGCCGCTGTCATCGTTTGGGTTCACTTGCAGGGCGCGCACGCGCACCAGCCAATCGCCGGCGGCAGCGAAGCTCGCCGTGCTGAAAATTAGCAGGGCGGCAGTGGCAAGCGATAAAGCAAATACTCGGATCAGTTTTGGCATGGCACGGGTCTCACGATGGCGGCGTTGACCGGTGCCCGCAAGTCGTGTGCCAAAATCAAATAGGTTTAGTGGTCAATTAGTTGTGCTTTCAACCGCGGCCAAAAGCGCGAAGTGGCGGTTCGCCGTGTGCACATCGTCTTCCCTAAACCGCCCTGCACAAACGCCCTTCGGACGGCCAGCATGATTTCCACTTTGGTGCCGATGCGCTGGTGCAAACGGGCATCGAGTCACGACGATCAATATCCGCGCGCCGTCGGCGTTGCCAGCACGGTTGCCGGCACGCGTTTCAATCAAGTCGAGCGCGCCTTGGCCGGGCGGCGGTAGCTGGACGCATCGATGCCGAGCGTGCGCAGCCGCATATGCACGGCCCGCGGCGTGATGCCGATGGCGCGCGCGACCGCGCTGACGTTGCCCTGGCACTGCTTTAGCGCCTGCGTAATGGCTTGCGCTTCTGCGGCGTGGCCGGCGTGTTGGCGTAAATCGCTGAGGCTGTTATTGGTGCGATTGTCGGCATCCAGATCGGTGGCGGCAGGCAGTTCGCTGACGCTCTCGATGACCGGTCCGCGCGCGAACAGAAAGGCGCGTTCCAGCAGGTTCTCCAACTCACGCAGGTTGCCGGGCCAGTCATACGCCAGCACCTGACTCCAAGCCTGCTCGCCGAGCACCTTGGTCGGGGTGGCGTATTTTTCGGCTAAGCGGTGCAGAAAATGATGTACCAGCGGCGGAATGTCGTCGGTGCGTTCGCGCAGTGGCGGAAGGCAAATCGGTACGACATTGAGTCGATAGTACAAGTCACGGCGGAAATTGCCCTGCTCGACGCAGCGTTCGAGTGCTTGGTTGGAGGCGGCGATGATGCGGGCGTCGGAGCGCATGGTCTGCCGTCCGCCGACGCGTTCGAATTCGCCTTCTTGCAGCACGCGCAGCAGTCGCGCTTGTGCCGATAACGGCAGACAGTCGATTTCGTCCAGGAACAGGGTCGCACCATCGGCCCTTTCAAAAAAACCGTGGTGTACATTATAGGCGCCGGTAAAGGCGCCTTTTTCATGTCCGAAGAGGGCGCTTTCGACCAAGTTTTCGGCGATGGCGCCGCAGTTTACCGCTACCAGTTCGCGTACCGAACGCTCGCTCAGGGCATGGATGGCGCGCGCGATCACTTCCTTACCGACGCCGGTTTCCCCGCTAATCAATAGCGTGGCCGGCGTCGGCGCCACGATTTCGACCGCCTCGAGGGCGCGCCGCATGGCGCTCGATTCGGCCACGATCGTCGGCTGGCGTTGCCTTCGGCAACTCCGGCCGGGCGAGCACCAAACCCGCTCCAACTTGGCTTCGACACGGGCACGAACTTCCGACGAGGCGGATGTAGAAACGATCTGAGTGCCGACCGAGCGGTATTCGTCGCCCGGTTTGTCGCGCGCCGATTGCTCATCGGTGTAAACGCAGACCTCGCAGTGGTCGTCGCCCAGCGCGATGCGTTTTTGCAGCTCGACTTTTCCGTAGCCGAAGTTGCGCGCGGCGATGCCGCCGAACACGCTCGCCGTCATGCGGCACAACTCCGGTGCGTCGCGCACACTATCGCCGAATGGGCAGCGCGTATTGATGACGCGGATACTGCCCGGTTGCGACGAGGTGCGCGAGAAATTACCGCCAATCTGATTTTTGATATTGATGATGACATCGGCGTACTGATCCGGGTTGATGGCGTTGCGATAGCCTAGACTGACGCGGGCGGATTCTTCCAGGCAATGGCTGGCAGTGAGGCCGACATGCTCGACGTAGCGGCCGAAGCCGCCGCTGTCGTCGCAATAATGTTGCTCGGCTACGCGCGCGCTCTGGGAGATAAACGCCTGCAGAAAAATAATCGGATTCAGAGGCTTCACGGTTCTATCGTCCATGTTGTCCTCTCGTTGAATTGGCTGGGAACGATCAGGAGTGTTCGGACCTCGAGTATAGGCTACCTGTAAGAAATCACAGCGGGCCGACATCCGCCGCGAACCATCGGCTTGGTTCGCGGCGGCGCGGTCAACCTAGTGACAACACGGGCACTGTGGGCCGTGATTCGGCTTGTCCACCGACGGTTCCAGCGAGCGCATAGCCTGCTCGCGTCCGCGCGCCATGTAACCATGTACCGCGGGTGCGTGCAGAAACAACGGCTCGACGTCGCTACCGCAGTTCGGGCAGGCGGGTCGGTGCGCGGACATGGAGTGATATGCCTCGAACTGGTTGTCACAAGCGCTGCAACGATAGTCGTATTTCGGCATGCGTTCTCCTTTTGGCTCGCCGGTATCAGGCCCAGCGCGGCGGTTGTTTGCCCTTGACGCCGAACTGTGCCGCCGTGACATCGGTGCGTGCGCGTTTCTCGGCGTCGTGGGTCGGGGCGCGCAAGCGCCGCGTTTCGACTTCCCAGATCCAGCCGCTGACGGTGACGTCCTTGGGTATGAGTGGATGATTTTTAAACGCATCGATGGTTTTCATGCAGGCCTGGTCGACGTCGTCCATCATGCCAATCCATTTTGCGAAGGCGCCTTTGGCGAGGGTGAGTTCGGGCAGCGATGGATCGAGTTTGATCTGGTCGGGGTCGATACCCTTCTTGCGTAGCGCCGCTTCGAGATCGGCGGCGTTCGCCGACAACATGCCGCATTGCGTGTGTTGGACGATGACGATTTCTTTGGTACCAAAGAAATTACAGGTAAGCATCGCAGAACGAATGGCGTCATCGGTGACGATGCCGCCGGCGTTGCGGAAACAATGCGCATCGCCACCACCGACCGGCGTGTCGACACGAATACCGAGCGCTTCGTCGACCGGCAGACGCTCATCCATACAGGCCAGTACCCATAGCCGGCGATTGTTGGGGCCCTCGGCGCCGTAACGACGGCGCGTGGCCCAATGGTCATACTGCTTGCTGCGTGTTTCCAGTTCTTGCTTCAGGCTCCTCCTGACGGTTTTGTGGTTAAGAGCCGCGCATGCACGGCTCCCTCGTCGAGGAGTGAAAGCAGCTTGTGTGCCAAAAGAGTAATTACAAATAAAACAAGGGATTGCCGGTGATGGCCGACTTGGTCGGTACACCTAAACGTGACAGAAACATCTGGCTTTTTATCAATATTCATATTTGTCAATCAGTTACTTATGTAGAAGCGTAGCTTCGCGGTACGAAGCAGGCGTTCGCTGTATGCGCGCCAGTGTTATCGGCTGGGGGTGTGACGCAACACTGCCGACTACACCGGCGCCCAAGTCTTTCGCAGCCGTTGCCCGTGCCGGAGGCCGATTCGGGCCCGTCGCCGCCACCCGCCGGAGCCTGAAATAAACATTTAACTAGCTGTTTTTTTGAAACTTTCATCCGATTCCCGAAATATTGGGGAGGCTATGTCGAGATAATAGTCAAAAGCTATTAATTGGTTAGAATAAATAAATTTCACAAAACACCCTGGCATTTGTAGTCTGCACACAGGGTCTAGAGATGGTCGCCGACAACGGCTCTGGTGCGCCGTCCGGCCCAACTTTCAGCGAATTGAGTTAAGGAGAGCAAAAATGTTTGAGAATCGAGAAGGGCAGCGTGTTCCCAGCGTCAGCTTCAAAACCCGCCGCGACAATGAGTGGGTCGAGAAGACCTCCGAGCAGGTATTTGGCGGTCGCAATGTGGTGGTATTTTCGCTGCCGGGTGCGTTTACACCGACCTGTTCGTCTTCCCATGTGCCGCGCTTCGATGAACTGGCGGATGCGTTTCGCGCCAATGGCGTCGATGAGATCGTTTGCGTATCGGTCAACGACGCCTTCGTCATGAACGAGTGGCAAAAGGACCAGCAGACCGATCAGATCACCTTTCTACCCGATGGCAACGGCGACTTCACCGCCGCCATGGGCATGTTGGTGGACAAGAATGACCTGGGATTCGGAAAACGTTCCTGGCGTTATTCCATGTTGGTACGTGATGGCGTCATCGAAAAGATGTTCATCGAACCGGACGTGCCGGGCGACCCGTACGAGGTTTCGGATGCCGACACCATGCTGGCGTATATCAACCCGCAGGCCGAAAAGCCGGCCGATATGGTCTTGTTCACCAAGCCCGGCTGTTCGTTCTGCGCCCGCGCCAAGGGCATGTTGTCCGAGTATGGTTATGCCTTCGAGGAGATTCAGTTGAACCGCGAAGTCAGCATCCGCTCGGTGCGCGCCGCCACCGGCCAGGATCATGTGCCGCAGATGTTCGTTAACGGCGACTACGTCGGTGATTCCGACGCGGTGGCCGAATGGATCAGGCGCCGTCATCAAGACGCGGCCTAAGTCAGTAGCGCAAGGGGCCGGCTAAGTCCGGCCCCCTGAGGGGGCAATAATGAGGAGATTGAACTTATGAATGCCGATCGACATTACGATTTGATCGCCATCGGCGGTGGTAGCGGCGGCTTGGCGGTGGCGGAAGAGGCCGCCAAGTTGGGTCGACGTGTGGCCATCATCGAGCCGCACAAACTTGGTGGTACTTGCGTTAATGCCGGCTGTGTACCCAAGAAAGTGATGTGGTACGCCGCGCATTTGGCGCAGGCCGTCGCCGATGCTCCCGGGTTTGGTCTCGAGGTGCAGTATCGCGGCGTTGATTGGGCCGGGCTGGTATCCGCGCGCGAAACCTACGTCGCCAGCATCAACGCTTACTGGAACGATTATGCGCAGCTCATCGGTGCCGACGTACTGCGCGGACGGGCGCGTTTTCAGGATCCTCATACCATCGAAGTCGACGGGCTAGTGTACAGCGCCGAGCACATCGTGATCGCAACCGGCGGGCGGCCGATCGTACCGCCGCTGCCGGGCGCCGAACTGGGTCTGACTTCGGATGGCTTCTTCGCGCTGCGTAAACAGCCGCGGCGCGTGGCGGTTATCGGCGGCGGTTACATCGGCGTCGAGTTGGCCGGCATGCTGCGTGCTCTGGGCAGCGAGGTCAGTGTGGTGGCGCGCGAATCACGCCTGCTCGAGGTGTTCGACGACATGATCAGTGACGAACTGATGACCGTCATGCAACAACAAGGGATTGCCCTGCACATGCAGTTCGCCGTGGCGGCGCTAGAACGCACATCCGGTGGCGTGTCGGTGCGCGCTGCCGATGGTCGTTGCTTGGGCGGCTTCGATGACGTCATCTGGGCGGTTGGACGTATGCCCAATAGCGCCGACATCGATCTGCCGGCTGCCGGCGTGGACACCGATGGCGGTGGGGCGGTGCTGACCGACGCTTGGCAAAATACCAATGTAGCGGGTATTTATGCCATCGGCGACGTCACCGGACGCGCACCGTTGACGCCGGTGGCGGTCGCAGCCGGCCGCCGCTTGGCCGCGCGTCTGTTCGGCGGCCAAACGCAGCGCCGTTTGGATTACGAAAACGTGCCGACGGTGGTCTTTGCGCACCCGCCGGTGGGCGTAGTCGGATTGACCGAAGCACAGGCGCGTGAACGTCACGGCGACGCGGTAAGCGTGTACCAGACACGGTTTACGCCCATGCGCTTTGCACTGGCCGGACACAAGATGACCACGGCCATGAAACTGGTGTGCGTTGGCGCCGAGCAGCGCGTGGTCGGCGTGCATCTGATCGGCGACGGCGTCGACGAGATGCTGCAGGGCTTTGCGGTGGCGGTGAAGGCCGGCATCACGAAGTCGGACCTGGACGAAACCGTGGCCATTCACCCGACCAGCGCCGAGGAGTTGGTCACCCTCAAGGATGCGCGTGAGCCGGCCCGTGCGGTTAGCCGGGCGGCCGCGTGAGGTTGCGGTAGCCACAGGCGCAGCGGATCGGGTCGAGTCGGACTGACGCGACGCGCGCGTAATCGCTATGATTTATTCGTACGCGTTTGCGCATGTTATCCATCTTAAGAACGAAACCACGAGGAGACTGAAATGGGTAAAGCAGCAGCCAAGATTGATATCGGCATCAGCGATAAAGATCGCAAAGCGATCGCCACGGGTCTTTCTCATCTACTGGCGGATACCTATACGCTGTATCTCAAGACGCATAATTTTCACTGGAACGTCACCGGGCCTATGTTCAATACCTTGCATCTCATGTTCGAGCAGCAATACATGGAGCTGGCGCTGGCGGTCGATGCCATTGCCGAGCGCATCCGCGCACTCGGTGTACCGGCACCGGGCAGCTATGCGCAGTTCGGCAAGCTGACCTCGCTTAAAGAAGAGACTGGTATTCCTCAGGCAAACCAGATGCTGAAGCAGCTGGTCGCCGACCAGGAGGCCGTGGTACGTACCGCGCGCAGTATCTTCCCGCTGGTGGATAAGGCCAACGATGAACCGAGCGCAGACCTGCTTACGCAGCGCATGCAAGTGCATGAAAAAACCGCCTGGATGCTACGCAGCCTGTTGCAGTAAGCGGCTGCATGGCGACGCGGATCGCGGGCTGAGTGCTTGCTTGGTGCTGAGCGCCCAGCCCGCGCGCGGGTTGGTGGCGGCGCGCGCCGAGGCTGCCGCCGAACAGTGTTACAATGGCAAGGTGAACTTCCAGAACGCCTGATCGTCGCCGTGTCTGAATTTTTTGCTTCCCTGATCCAACTGATAGAGCGGTGTATGCTGGCGGACCGTCCGCGCCTGCGACAGCGGCTGGGCGAATTGCGCCGACGCGCCGCCGCCGGCGACGAGGTCAGATCCGCTTTGGCAGTGCTGCAGACCGACGCTCAGTCATCCGCACAGCGCTGTGCGCAGCGGCGGCAGCGGTTGCCGCAGCCGAGCTATGCCGAGGACCTGCCGGTCAGCGCCCGCCGTCATGACATAGCCGCGGTCATACTCAAACATCAAGTCGTCGTGATCGCCGGCGAGACCGGCTCCGGCAAGACCACGCAACTGCCGAAGATTTGTCTGGGCTTGGGCCGCGGCGCAGCGGCTAGGATCGGGCATACTCAACCGCGGCGCATCGCGGCGCGCAGCGTAGCTACTCGGGTGGCGGCCGAACTCGGTGGCGAGATCGGCCAAGCGGTCGGCTTTCAGGTGCGTTTCCAGGAACGCGTTGGCGAGCATACCGCGCTCAAAATCATGACCGACGGTATTCTGTTGGCCGAGACGCAGTCCGACCCGGACTTACTTGCTTATGACACCTTGATCATCGATGAGGCGCACGAACGCAGCCTCAATATCGATTTTCTATTGGGCTATCTCAAAAAGTTACTGCCGCGCCGGCCGGATCTGAAGCTGGTCATAACCTCGGCGACGATTGATACGGCCCGCTTCGCGCAGCACTTTGGTGACGCACCGGTCGTGCAAGTGTCGGGGCGTACCTATCCGGTCGAGACGCTTTATCGACCGCTGCGCAGTGACGATGACGACAGTCAGGACCGCAACCTGACCCAGGGCGTTGTTGACGCAGTCGATGAGCTGGCGCGCCGCGAGCGCGGCGATGTGCTGGTGTTCTTGTCGGGCGAACGCGAAATACGTGACGTCGCCGAGGCCTTGCGCAAACATCATCCGCCGCAAACTGAAATTCTGGCATTGTTTGCCCGCTTGTCCGTGACGGAGCAAAACAAAATATTTCAGGCGCACGGTCAGCGTCGTATCGTACTGGCAACCAATGTTGCCGAAACCTCACTGACGGTACCCGGCATCCGCTACGTGATCGACACCGGTTACGCGCGCATCAGCCGCTACAGTCATCGCAGTAAAGTGCAGCGTCTACCGATCGAGAAAATATCGCGTGCTTCTGCCGATCAGCGCAAGGGTCGTTGCGGACGAACCGGTCCGGGCGTTTGTATACGTCTTTACGACCAGCAAGATTATCTTGTGCGCCCGGAGTTTACCGAGCCCGAGATACAGCGCACCAACTTGGCCGCCGTGATCTTGCGCATGCTCGATCTTGGTCTTGGCGATGTCGCGGCATTCCCGTTCGTTGATACGCCGGACGAGCGTTATATCAACGACGGCTATCGTTTGCTGGCTGAGTTGGGGGCGGTTGATGGTAAACGAAAGTTGACCGACCTCGGGCGTCAGCTTGCGCAGCTGCCGCTCGATCCACGCATCGGCCGCATGTTGCTTGCCGCACAACAACTGAATTGCGTGAGTGAGGTGCTGGTGATCGCGAGCGCTCTGACCGTGCAGGATCCGCGTGAACGGCCGCTTGAGGCGCAAGAAAAATCAGACGCGGCGCATGCGCCATTTCGTGACACGAAGTCGGATTTTGTCGGCTTTCTCAAGTTGTGGGATTTCTACCACGAACAACGTCGACACCTGTCGCAAAACAAGTTGCGTCGTTTGTGTCGCGAGAACTTCCTGTCCTACGTCCGCATGCGCGAGTGGTACGATCTGCACCAACAGTTGGCAGGCCAGATCAAACAGATGGGTATGCCGATGAACCAATTGCCGGCCGACTATGACGCCGTTCATCAGGCGTTACTGGCGGGGCTGCTCGGTAACATCGGCTTCAAGCGCGAAGCACGTGAGTATGTCGGGGGTCATGGCAAGTCATTTATGATCTTCCCTGGCTCGGGTGTGTTCAAAAGTGCGCCGAAATGGATCATGGCGGCTGAGTTGGTCGAGACTGGACGTTTGTATGCGCGCGTGGTCGCCGCCATCCAGCCGCAGTGGATCGAGCGCACGGCCGGCCACCTTGTTAAGCGCAGTTATGCGGAACCACATTGGGAAAAGCGCCCGGCACAGGTGGCCGCGTACGAAAAAGTCAGTCTCTACGGCATCGATCTGGTGACTCGGCGCAAAGTCAACTACGGGTCGATCGATCCTGCAATCTCGCGAGAGTTGTTCATTCGCGGCGCGCTGGTTGCCGGTGACTACGTGACCCAGGCGGAATTTTTCACACACAATCGTGACTTCGTGCAGGAGATCGTGCGACTGGAAGACAAAGCGCGCCGCCGGGACATTTTGGTCGACGACGAAACCTTATACGAGTTTTACGCTCGGCGTATTCCCGATGAAGTATACAGTGGTAAAACATTTGAGCGCTGGCGTCGAGAGGTAGAGCGCGAACGGCCGCGGCGATTATTTTTGCGGCGCGAAGATTTGCTGCGGCAAGCGCAGCATGGCGTCAGCCAAGAACAGTTTCCCGACCATCTGCAATACGACGGATTGCGCTTCGCGCTGCAGTACCGGTTCGAACCGGGTGCCGAAGACGACGGCGTAACTTTAGTGTTGCCGCTGCTTGCGTTGAATCAGATTGACGCCGGGCGTTTGCAATGGTTGGTTCCGGGATTGCTGCAAGAGAAGATTGTCGCCCTGATAAAAACGCTGCCGAAATCGCTGCGGCGTAATTTCGTGCCGGCGCCCGATTTTGCCCAGGCGTGTGTGGAGGTGTTGACGCCTGGCGCGGAGGACCTGTTGGACGCACTCGGCCAGCAGCTGCGGCGCATGACCGGCGTTGCGGTGCCACGCCAGGCGTGGCAGCCCGCCAGCTTGCCGGATCACCTGCGTATGAACCTTCGCGTCGTCGATGCGCAGGGCCGCAGTTTGGCGAACGGCCGTGACATCGGCGAGTTGCAGTCGCGCCTGAGCGGCCAGGCGCAGACCAGTTTCAACGATATAACTGATCAAAATTTTGAACGTGAAGAACTCGAGACGTGGGACTTTGGTGATTTGGCCGAGTCGGTACAGTTCACGCGCGGTGATCTGACCCTGCATGGCTATCCGGCGCTGGTCCGGGACAGCGGGCGAGTCGCTCTGCGCCTGTTGGATAGTGCCGAGAGCGCCCGCCAAGCGACGCGCTTGGGCGTGTGCGCATTGTTCGCGCTAGAACAGCGTAAGGAAGTCGACTATCTTCGGCGCAATTTACCGAACCTGCAAAGTATGTGTTTGCGCTATGTCCCTATCGGGTCGTGCGCACAATTCAAAGGCGATCTGGTCGACTTGATATTGCGGCGCGCGGTGTTGGGCGAGAGCGCCGAGATTCGCACCGCGTCGGAGTATGAGGCGCGCCGCCGGCACGCTCGCGGGTGTTTGATCCCGATCGGCAACGAGGTGTGTGCGGTGCTGTCGACGACGCTGGACGCTTACCAGCGCGTTGCCAAGCTAATCAAGCGACCGGCATCGGCGGCCTGCTTGCACGCGCTGAACGATATGCGCGAACAGCTGCAAGGTTTGATTGCACCGGGATTTTTGCGCACGACTCCGTGGTCGGCACTGTCGCATTTCCCTCGTTATCTTGCCGCCATGGAGCGGTGTCTACAGAAGCTGGAGCAGAATCCCGCCCGTGACAGCCAAATGCAGCGTGAGTTGACGCCGTTGTGGAATCGTTGCTGCCAGCGCCTGGATCAACAGCAGCGCCAAGGCGTGCGCGATGCTGGTTTAGAGGCATATCGTTGGATGCTTGAGGAGCTGCGTGTATCGCTGTTCGCTCAGGAACTAAAGACCGCCTATCCGGTGTCGGTCAAACGCGCTGAGCGCCAATGGTTACAGTTGCAAGCGTAAAACGTGGCGGCACTTAACGTTGGGTGAAATTTGCGCTAGAGTAATCGAACATGCATCCGGCGGTTGTGGGGGTATCCGTCTATGTCCAATAAGCTGCGGGTCCAGCAGTGCGTCGAGGCCCTGTGCCTGAACGGCTGTGAAGCGGTGCGCGCCACCATACTGGCACTCGAGGCTCGCTTGCCGGTAGTCCAGATCGACGGGCTGGCGGCGTCCGAGCGCGCCGCAGTGCTCGAGGAATTGAAGGCAATCATGTCGGTTTATGATCGGGCTGATTAATCACTTGTGCGTCCGCACGTGAGGCATGCCCGCTCGGTATTCCCGCGAGTTTGGATCGACAACCGAAGATTGTTTGTGCATGCCATCAATCGGTCTGCAGGAAACGCGTCCAGTGTTCGCGGCGATCGCCGTAGACCAGGAACTTGGGGTTGCGTAGCGATTCGCGCGTATTGTAACGCAGCGGTTGCAGATTTAAGTCGGTCAACCGGCCGCCGGCCTGTTCGACGATGCATTGCGCGGCGGCCGTATCCCACTCGGAGGTTGGGCCGAAGCACGGATAGATGTCGGCCTCGCCGGTGGCCACCAAACACGATTTGAGTGAACTGCCCATGGTCAGGCATACGTGCGGGCCAAGATGCTGCAGAAAATGTTCCAGACTATGATTGGGACGTGCGCGGCTGACCGCCACCACGGGCGGCTGCCTACATTCAGCGCGTACGTGTATTTCGCTGTCGCCGTCGTCGGGGCTACGGCGATAGGCTGGTTGCCCGGCGGTGGCATGATAGCTGACGCCGTTTATGGGCCTATGCACCACGCCGAGCACCGAACGCTGCCGATGGATTAAGGCGATATTGACGCTAAACTCGCCATTGCGGCGCATGAATTCCCGCGTACCATCGAGCGGGTCCACCAACCAATAGGTGGTCCAGGACGCACGTTCCTCGTAGGTTACCGCGGTGCCTTCTTCGGAGAGCACGGGCAGATCCGGCGCCAGCGCCAGCAAGCCGGCCTCGATGATGTTGTGAGCAGCCAAGTCCGCTGCCGTGACCGGCGTGTGATCGGACTTGTATTCGACGCTGAACGAAGTCGCGTAGGTGTCCATGATGCGCGCGCCTGCCTCGCGAGCCAGTTCGATCAAGGGCTCGACCAATTCGCCGATTGGCAGTGGTGCGTCGAAGTCAGACACGTTTGCAGTGTTCTCTAGCCAAAAACAGTGCCGCTATGCTACGAGCTTCGCTAACGTCTTGGCGCGCCACGAGCGCCTCGATCGCGTGCAATGGCCAGCGCACGATTTCCAACTCCTCGGGCTCGTCGCCGTCGGCACGCTGTTCAAATAAATCCCGCGCCACCACTATATGGGTAGTATGATCGAAATAGCCCGGCGCCACGGTCAATGCGGTGATCTGTTCAAGCCGACGGCCGCCGAAGCCGATCTCCTCCATTATTTCGCGGTTAGCGGCCTGCAGAATGTCTTCGTCAGCTTCGACACGGCCTTTGGGTAGACCGAGTTCATAGCGGTGTACGCCGGCGGCGTATTCACGTACCAGCAACACTTCCTCGTCAGCGGTTATCGGCACGATCAGTACCGCTCCGTACGGCGAACTCACCAATTTCTCGTAGCGCGCGGTAACGCCGTTGGAAAATCGCAAGTCAACCTGTTCGACCGTGAACAGGTGCGTTTGGGCGATGGTCCGTGATTGAAGTATATGCGGTTTACGGCGCATGTCGGTCTCGTTCGGAAGGCGCTATTTTCGCCTCGATGCCATACCACCCGATTAATGTTTCCGGCGCATTGGAAGTGGTGACGCCGACATGGTTGCGCACACCAGCACCACTTTCGGTGCGGTTGCGCGTCGGCTCTGCTCGATGCGACGCTTGAACGGTAATATGCGGCGCGCGCGCCGCGCACGGTATCCATTCTATCAGCTTCGCGCGTCGCCTGGCACGTCACGGGCACAGCACATATTTCTGTGATGGGTTAGAATCGTTTCGAGCCCGGGCCTCCCCCGGTGTCGCTGACGCGTTGGCGTAAACGCATGCGGATGAACATGGCAAGTCTAGACTGGGCGTTGGTCGACAGCGTTTTCCTGGATATGGACGGTACGTTGCTCGATCTGCATTTCGACAACTACTTTTGGCAACATCACGTGCCGCAGCGTTACTCGGAACTGCGTGGAATAGCGTTGGATGACGCCAAGGCGGAACTGTTCCCGCGCTTCCGTCATAAGGAAGGCACCATGGATTGGTATTGCATCGACTATTGGACACGCGAGCTTGGGCTCGACATCGCCGCGCTCAAGCAGGAGGTCGATCATTTAATTGCCGTCCACCCGTATGTGATTAAATTTCTTGACGCCGTGCGCGCTGCCGGGAAGCGAATCGTGCTGGTGACCAACGCGCACGGAAAAAGCCTGGCGCTAAAGATGGATCGTACGCAGCTGGGCGGTCACTTTGACGCATTGATCTGCGCGCACGATTTCGGTCTGCCGAAAGAACAGCGCGGCTTCTGGCAACGCCTGCAAACCGTCGAACGCTTCGATGCCACACGTACGTTGCTGGTCGACGATAGCTTGTCGGTGCTGCGATCGGCGCGTGAGTATGGTATTCGTTATCTGTTGGCCGTGCTGCAACCTGACAGCAAGGGGCCGTTGCGTGAAGTGCTGGAGTTCGAGGCGATCGGGCAGTTTGACGAAATCATCCCAACGCCTTAAGCGCCGGTGTCTGCCGCGGCTGCGCTATGTTGCGCGCGTGGTCTGTTATAATGCCGCCTTCACGCTAGACCGATCGGGTTCAATATGCCACGCCAAGACGCTATTTCTCGCATCAAAGTGGAAATCACGCCGGAGAACAAGTGCGGATTCTGCACCAATTCGTTGTGCTGCACTTATTTCACCCAGGAGATCGAAACACCACGCTCGAAGTATGATTTCGAGCATTTGTTGTGGCAGATATCGCACCAGAACGTCAATATTTATAAGGATGAAGACGGCTGGTGCCTGCTTATGCGCAATCGCTGCACACATCTGCAGTCCGATGGGCGATGTGGGATCTACGAGCGGCGTCCGGAGATCTGCCGGGAGTACGACAATGACTTCTGCGAATTTGATGAGCCCGCAGAGGAGGGTTTCGAACTCTTTTTCGACAGCTATGATGCGCTACATCAATACTGTCGTAAGCGCTTTAAACATTGGGAACGCTGACCGCGCGCTGCGCAGCCGGCGGTCAGCCGGATAAAGGTTCGAATTCGAAACGATCGAACAGCGCTGTGTCCATCACCGCGCGACCGGCACGCACACGGAAGGACCGGCTGCTGGTGCGTACCGTGAACAGACGCTCGGGCTGATAGAGTTTTTTTGGCGTGATCAGGCTCGGTGCGATATCCAAGGCAACCACCGGCGGCAGTAGCAGTGCGGCCATTGCGCCAAATTTGTCTGCGTGCTGTTGAAGCGGATCGCAGACGACCGCTTCGATGTCGCCCGGGATCACTTCGACGCCTACTTCTACGCGCTGATTCTTATTGTTGCGAACCCAGCGTACATGCGCCAGCGTTAGTCGCGGACTGCTTTCGGCGCCATGGGGTATGAAAATGCCGACGGCGTTGCCGATGCGCACTTCACCAGACCACTTGCCGTGATTGCTGAGCAAGTAACCGTTGGCGCTCTGATTGACGATTAACCAGGTCTCCAGGTTGTGATGGATTTCTTGTTCGGTATCGACATCACGAACTTCGATGCCGGGTTGACTCGTACCCGGCATGTCGCTCAAGTGGTGTTTTCCGCGCGACAGATAGTAGTGGATGGCGTCGATCCCGAAGGTAATCCGCGCCTCGCGGTTGACCGTCTGTCGCGGTGACTGCCGGACCCGGCTCTTCTCCAATTCGGGCACTAATACGTGCAGTAATCGGATTTCCTGATGCGTCGCGCCGGCTTGAACGGCGTGCAATTCGCGCAGGCGTTGCTGCGCGCGAACCACGGCCGGCTGGATGTCGAGAAGGCGGCCATCCTCGACGTTTACCGCTGCCGTCGATTTTGCGCATGACGTAGGCGGACTGTCACTTTCCAGATCGATAACATACTGCTTGAGTCCCTGGCCTTGGCTGCCTTTGCTCAGTCGGCACAGTGGCGCGTAGGCGTCGAGCAGCTGATATAAATTCACCGCGGTTCCGGCCGTGAGGTGGTACGGGTCGGTGACCGCGAGCAGCATGAGTTTTTTGTACTGGCCGCCCACGCCATGGGCGGCGACGGCTTTCTTCTCGTAGACAACAGGCGCGTCCGTGACATCACATCGTTCGGCATGGCGCAGTAATTGATGCGCATCAAGTAACATGAACGGTGGCGCCGGCTGGTAGTTGCGGTAGGCGTGTAACAGCGTCAGCGCACATGTCTCCAGTGCACGATATAGGGCAAGTAAGGCAATCGGGTTGCGCCGCAGATCGGCATTTTCGCTGTGATACTCCTTGACCATGAGTTTATAGCCGCAGGCAAGAGCCGCGCACAACCGACCCATATCGTCTTTTACTTGAGCACGTTGCGCGGCGCTGAGATGCAGACGGCGAATACTGTCGTCATCTACCGCTGCAAACAGGCTGAGTACGGTTTCCCGGTAGAGCTCCAACAAGCGTATGCGCGTCTTGCCCGACATGCGTTGTAGATTGCACGGTTCGACCGCATCGACCAGGTCGCGTACCGAGGCGAGCAAGTTCATTAGTGGTAACTGCTTGATCCACTTTGCCAGGCGTTTCGGGTTGGTCTCCACCGCCGGATTGGCGTAGTCGTGTTGCGGCGGAACTTGTAGTAGTAGTGAAGTCACGTTTTTGGTGTAGCCGATGGATGCGGCCGTGCCCATGTAGTTGGTGGTAGTTTTATCGGTTGGCGCGACAGTGGCTGCCTTACCGCGCTTGCAACAGATAGCGTCAGCTAACTCCGGAATCTTTACCCTTTACGCCGCGTGCGACCGCGCTGAGTATGAATTCGAGGCATTCGAGACGGTCGTAGGCTTGTTGTATGGACGTGCCCCACACGGTGACGCCGTGATCGCGGATCATCAACGCCGGCAACCGCGGCGCGTTAGCCGCAAAGCGGGCTGCGATGAGATCGGCAATGTCAGGCACCTGCGTGAGGTTGTCGAACAGTTCCAGGTTGGCATTCGGTTCCGCCTCCCATACGCCCAACCCCTTTATCATTTCCAGCGCCGGTAGCGGCAGGCGCGCGGCTGTCGGCGCGACGCTGCGCGCGGCCAGCACCGCCTCCACGGTGTGCACGTGCAGGCAGGCGCCGGCCGCCGGAAACAGTTGGTAGATTACGCGGTGAATGGCCGTTTCGGCCGACGGTTGTGCCTCGGGAGCGGCCTTTTCCACCACGGCGCCGGTGTCGATATCGATGAGCAGGAAGTCAGACTCGTGCAGTCGCCCTTTAGGCTTGCCGCTGGCGGTGATCCAGAATTGATGTGATTGCGTACGTGCGCTTAGATTGCCGGCCGTGCCGACCATCCAACCGCGTCGATGGAAGTCGTGAGCAACCTCAACCAAGGCTGCGAGCGGTGGTATTTGATCCAGGTTCGTCGCCACTGAAAGGGTCTCAGTCTACGGGTTCGACTTTTTTTCGGGTCTAAGTTAAGGAAGCTCCGGCCAGTCCGTTGAAGTAGCCTTGGCGACATTGGAAAAGGCGCGCAAACTGCCCGCTTATTGCACCAGCTCGCCGCGGTTCGCCTTGCTTCATCCCCTCGAGCAAATAAATCAGGGCCTTCTTAGCTGCGCGTACCGCTCCGGCGCGGTCGGCCGCCAGCGCGGTTGCCAGCGCGCCGGCCACCGGCTTTGCCGCCCGGTCCGTTACGCGGCCGGCGTTCTATTTTGACCGGCGCCTTTGGCGTGATTAGCCAGTCTTGCGATACGCTTTCAGACGGAATTTTATGGCCGATGTAGGCTTCGATTTCGGGCAGCGAGTAGGCGTAATCCTCGCATGCGAAACTGATCGCGTCGCCGCTGGCGCCGGCACGCGCGGTACGCCCGATGCGATGCACATAGTCTTCCGCGTCCTGTGGCAGGTCGAAATTGAAGATATGACTGACTTCGGGGATGTGCAATCCGCGCGCGGCGACGTCCGTGGCCACCAATATAGGTAATTCACCGCTCTGAAATTCCCGCAGCAAACGCAGGCGCTTGGTCTGCGGGACATCGCCCGACAGCATAGCGGCCTTGTAGCCGTTGCCTTCCAAATAACTCCAGACACGCTCGGCCGTGCGTTTGGTATTGACGAAGACGATACTGCGCCGTGGATCCATGTGCTGCAGCATACCGAGTAACAGCGGGATCTTCTCGCTGTTGGCGGTGTAATAGGCCACTTGTGTGACGTTTTCCGCCGTTACGCGGTCTGGTTCGACGGCGATGATGCGGGGATTATTCATGTGCTCGTAAGCCAATTCGGTGACCCGGTACGATAAGGTCGCCGAAAACAACATGCTCAAGCGCTTTTCCGGCGGCGGCATGCGCCGAAGCAAATAGCGGATATCTTTGATGAAGCCGAGGTCGAACATGCGGTCGGCCTCGTCCAGGACCATCACCTGCAGCGCCCGCAAGTCGAATACGTGCTGTTTGAAATAGTCGATGATGCGTCCCGGTGTACCGATCAGGATATCTACCCCGGCGCTGATTTGCTCGCGCTGTGTTTCGTAGCCCGTGCCGCCGTATGCAAGCGCCAGCTTCAGCTCCGTGTGTTGTCCGAGCAGCGCTGCGTCCGTGTGGATTTGGACCGCCAATTCACGTGTTGGCGCCAGGATGAGCACGCGCGGTTGATTGATCGCGCGGGTGGGCGTCGCCGGGTGCGTGTGTAGATGGTGCATGGCCGCGAGCAGGAACGCGGCGGTTTTGCCTGTGCCCGTTTGCGCTTGGCCGGCCACATCGACACCGGTCAGCGCCAACGGCAGCGTTTCGGCTTGGATGGGAGTACACTCGACAAATCCGGCACTGTTGACGCCCTCGAGGAGAGCGTGCTGTAAGTTCAGGGATTTGAATGTAACTTCAGTCAGATGCTGATTTGCCATGGTTGCACAGCATATCGCAAATTGACGCCGGTGGGGACTTGCAATCAGGGAAAGTTTCGGCTCAAATTGACGCAAATGTCAGTTCAGGGCCGCGGTCCCGGCACCCGCCCTTCGATTTCTGCACCTTATTTTTTCTCTGGTAACGGGCAGACAACGCGACGCACCTTGGGATACAGGCTGGTTGGGCCGCTGAGCGTAGCGCGAATCCGGCCGCCCGTGGCAGCCATATAGTCTCGATTGTCGGAGACGGACGAATCTCGTACGCACCCTGTGGGGCGCGTTGGATTTTTTGATGACGGAGGCGTAGAGCGTGAGTGAGCGAATACTGTATGTGACCGATGATTCTTTTGAGGATGAAGTCCTGAAGTCTGATCAGGCGGTGCTGGTCGACTACTGGGCGGAGTGGTGCGGTCCCTGCAAAATGATCGCGCCGATCCTGGACGAGATCGCCGACGAGTATTCCGGCAAGGTCAAGATCGCCAAGCTCAATATTGACGAAAATCCGAATACACCGCCGAAGTACGGCATTCGCGGTATTCCGACCTTGATGTTGTTCAAGGGCGGAAACGTTGAGGCCACCAAGGTGGGTGCAGTGTCGAAATCGCAGTTGACCGCTTTCCTCGACAGCAATCTTTAGTATCGATGCAGGCGTCTGGCCCGTAGGGCTGGACGTCTGGCTCCCAACGTGCTAGATTTGTCTGGCGTAAAAGTCGTATAACTACGTTTTTTGTTTCTTCCTGCAAACCACTTTCCCCCGGAAACGACAGAATCCTGCCCTTCCCGGGTATTTCTGCGTTTTGTCGGTCCGCCCAATCCGAAAGTACCCGCTATGAATCTTACTGAGCTCAAGAAAAAACCCGCATCCGATTTGGTGCAGCTCGCCCAGAGCATGAAAATCGAAGGGATCGCGCGGTCCAGAAAGCAGGATGTCATCTTCAGCATCCTTAAGGCCCACGCCAAGAGCGGCGAGGACATCTTCGGTGATGGCGTCTTGGAGATTCTCCAGGACGGGTTCGGGTTTCTGCGTTCGGCAGACAGCTCTTACCTGGCCGGACCCGATGACATCTATGTCTCGCCCAGTCAGATCCGACGTTTCAATCTGCGCACTGGCGATACCGTTTCGGGCAAGATCAGGCCGCCCAAGGAAGGTGAGCGTTATTTCGCCTTGCTGAAGGTCAACGAAATCAACTTCGATTCACCCGAGAACGCCAAGAACAAGGTGTTGTTCGAGAATCTCACGCCGTTGTTCGCCAAGCAGCGCTTGGTTATGGAACTCGGCAATGGTAGTACCGAGGACATTACCGCCCGCATCATCGATTTGGTGGCGCCGGTCGGTAAGGGCCAACGCGGTTTGATCGTCTCGCCGCCAAAAGCCGGTAAGACCATGATGCTGCAGAACATCGCCCAGTCGATTGCGAGCAATCATCCGGAATGTTATTTGATGGTGCTGCTGATCGACGAGCGCCCGGAGGAAGTAACGGAGATGGCGCGCTCGGTGCGCGGCGAGGTGATCTCCAGTACTTTCGACGAGCCGGCCAGCCGTCACGTGCAGGTCGCGGAGATGGTTATCGAAAAAGCCAAGCGCTTGGTCGAGCATAAGAAGGATGTCGTCATTCTACTGGACTCGATAACGCGTTTGGCGCGCGCCTACAACACGGTCGTGCCTTCGTCGGGTAAGGTGCTCACCGGCGGCGTCGATGCCAACGCGCTGCATCGTCCTAAGCGTTTCTTCGGCGCCGCGCGTAACATCGAGGAAGGCGGTAGCTTGACCATATTGGCTACTGCGTTGATCGAGACCGGTTCGCGCATGGATGACGTGATCTTCGAGGAGTTCAAGGGCACCGGTAATATGGAGGTGCATCTGGATCGACGCATTGCTGAAAAGCGTATATATCCCGCCATCAACATCAATCGCTCCGGTACACGCCGCGAAGAGTATCTGACCGACCCGGACGAATTGCAGAAAATGTGGATCTTGCGTAAGTTGCTACATCCTATGGACGAGTTGGCGGCGATGGAATTTCTGCTCGATAAGCTCAAAGATACCAAGACCAATACTGATTTCTTCGGCTCGATGAAGCGCTGATTGCACCTGCCTAATCCTTTATATGTCGCGGGCGCGGACTCGATGGGGTTACGCGCCAGGCTACGCTATTCCAGTGTTACGGGCACTACGTCCCATATCTTTGTGGCGTATTCATGCACGGTTCGATCACTGGAAAAATAGCCCATGCCCGCGACATTGCGAATAGCGCGCGCGTTCCAATCCAGCGGATCCAAATACAATGCTTCGACGCGCTTCTGGCAGGCGCAGTAGGATGCGAAGTCCGCCAGCACCATGTACGGGTCATGCTCGATTAGATTATCGATCAGTGGCTTGAAGCGATCCGGTTGCGACGGGGAAAAGTACCCTTCGCCTAACATGGTCATGACCTTCATGAGTTCGGCGTTGTCGCGCAAGAAGGTCCGGGGATGATAGCCGGATGCGCGCAGTTGCTTCACCTCGTCCGCAGTTTGGCCAAATATAAAGATATTGTCGTCGCCGACATGTTCGCGAATTTCGACGTTGGCGCCGTCGAGCGTACCGATCGTGAGTGCGCCGTTGAGTGCAAGCTTCATATTCCCAGTGCCTGACGCCTCCGTTCCCGCCAATGAGATTTGTTCAGACAGTTCCGCGGCGGGGATGATATCGCTAGCGGTGGTGACATCGTAATTGGGGATGAAAACCAACCGCAGGCGATCACCGACGGCTGGGTCTTGATTGATGACATCGGCGACGTCATTGATAGCTTTGATGATCAGCTTGGCCAGCGTATAGGCCGGCGCAGCCTTGCCGCCGAAGATGACGGTGCGAGGGATATGCGCATTATCGGGGTGTTCGCGGATGCGGTTGTACAACGCGATCACATGCAGGAGATTGAGTAACTGGCGTTTGTACTCATGAATGCGTTTGATCTGCACGTCAAACAATGAGTCCGGATTAATATCGATGCGTAGGCGCTCGGCGATCAATCCACCCAGCCGCTTCTTGTTGTCCTGCTTGATAGCGCGGAAGCGCTCGACGAACTCGGGGACTTCGGCCAACCCGCGGAGTTCTTCGAGACGTTCACAATCCGTTACCCAGCCGTGTCCGAGTTGTTCGCCGATCAACTTGGCAAGTTGCGGATTGATTTGATTAAGCCAGCGGCGTGGCGTAACCCCGTTGGTTAAATTGATAAATTTATCCGGCTGCAGTTGGTCAAAATCCTTGAATATGGTTTGTTTCATCAGCTGTGTGTGAATTGCCGACACACCGTTCACCCGATGACTACCAACCACTGCGACGTGCGCCATGCGCACGCGGCGTTCCTTTTGTTCGTCGATCAATGACAGGCGCTGCAACAGCGCGGTGTCGCCGGGGTAGCGGTGTCGTACCTGTTCCAGGAAGCGATGATTGATCTCGTAGATGATCTGCATGTGACGCGGCAATAATTCTTCCATCAGCGCCGCCGGCCATGTCTCCAGCGCCTCCGGCATGAGCGTGTGATTGGTGTACGAAAACGTTCGTACGGTTATATCCCAGGCTTGTTCCCATTCCACCGCGTGCTGGTCGACGAGCAGTCGCATCAATTCGGGAATGGCAATGGCCGGATGAGTATCATTGAGCTGAATCGCGACCGTATCGGAAAACTCGGCGAAGAATTCGTGCTGGCGCAGATAATCGGCAACGATATCTTGCAGTGATGCACTGACGAAAAAGTATTCCTGCTGCAGTCGCAGTTCGCGCCCCATGGCCGTCGTGTCGCTCGGATAAAGCACGCGTGATAGATTTTCCGAGGCCACTTGATCGGCTACCGCCTTAATGTAATTACCTTCATTGAAATAGCGCAGCCCGAAGTCGCGTGAAGCTTTCGCCGACCACAGGCGCATATGGTTAACGGTGTTGCTGCCATAGGCGGGCACCGGTATGTCATACGCCATGGCCATGATCTCCTGCGTATCGGTCCACTGAAAATGCTCGCGGCCTCGTGCATCGCGATAATTCACCACGCGTCCGCCGTAGCGCACCGGATAAAGGACTTCGGCACGTGGAAATTCCCAAGGGTTGCCATAGCGCAGCCAGTTTTCGGGATGCTCGATTTGATAGCCATTTTCGATACGCTGATTGAAAATGCCGTATTCGTAGCGAATGCCATAGCCGAATCCCGGTAGACGCAGGGTCGCCATAGAGTCCAGGAAACAGGCGGCCAGCCGTCCCAGGCCACCATTGCCAAGCGCTGCATCGGGTTCTTCGTTTTCGATACGTTCCAGTTCGATGCCGATTTCATCGAGCGCCTGGCGCGTTTCCTCTTCGATGGAAAGATTCAGCAGGCTGTTGCGTAGGGTTCGTCCCATAAGAAATTCGAGCGACAGGTAGTAGACCCGTTTGCTACCGGATGTTTCGTAACTGCGCATGGTATCGATCCAACGCTCGACCAGACGATCACGTACGACGTTGGCGGCGGTGTGGTACCAGTCCCTGGCATTGGCCGTGACGTGGGTCTTGCCCATTTCATAGAGTAGACGGTTGAGTAGCGAACGCTTCAGCGAGGCGGCGTCCAGGCCGAGGTAATTGTGATGAAAAAGACTTGGTTTGCCTTTCATACATGCTTCCATGTCCGGGGATGCAGCCGGCTGCTGCGCGCGAGGGGTTGATGCCGTGTTGTAAGATGTAGCAGCAAGGTAGCGCGCCGTAAAGGGCGGCGACGGTCCTATACAGCATCCAAGGAGGCCACGATTGATCTGCCGATGCGGCGTTGGCGGAGTCGGAAGACGGCACAGAATGCGCATTTACGTCATACCAATTGCGCTTGTTCGCAGTTTCCGCCTTGCCGCCACGTCCTGGATCGGATCAATCAGAGCGTGCCCAGATTACGTAGCCGCTGGATGCGTCGGTCCAGCGGCGGGTGGGTAGCCATCAATGCGCTGGCGTGTTCGCTGAAATTGCGGAACGGATTGACGATGAACAGGTGCTGGGTAGCTCGGTTGGCGCCCTTGAACGGCTCCGCGGTCTGCGCCAGTTTTTGCAGTGCCGAAATGAGGCCCAAGGGGTTACGCGTTAGTTTGACGCTGGTGGCATCGGCCATGAATTCACGCTGGCGTGATACGGCCATCTGGACCAGCCAAGCCGCCAACGGCGCGATGATAGCGAAGACCACCACCAGCACCATCAGGATGGCGGCGCCGCCATCGCGGTTGTTACCGCGCCGCCGGCCGCCGCCCAGATACATCGAGCGTAGCACGCCATCGCTGACCAGCGCGATCAAACCGACCATGACGCTGACCGCCGTGGCGTAGCGGATGTCCCAGTTGGCAATGTGGCTCATCTCGTGCCCGATTACGCCTTGCAGTTCGTCGCGATTGAGTTGCTCGATCAGACCGCGGGTCACGCCAATGGCGGCTCGTTGCGGGCGCATGCCGGTGGCGAAGGCGTTCAGGGCCGGCGTTTCGATGACGAATACGCGCGGTTTCGGCAGGCCGGCGGCCAGCGCCATTTCCTCGACCACGTTATGCAGCTGCGGCTCTTCGTCGGCGCTGACTTCGTGCGCGCCGGTCATGCGCATGACGATTCGATCGCCATTGCTGAATGCGATGACGGTCCACAGCACGCTCACCGCCAACAGTGCCGAACCGCCCCAGAGCCCCCAGCTGCTGACGAACCAGACCGACTGCGTGGCGTTGGCGGCGGCGCCGTAGGTAGCCTGAAAGGCCCATCCGCACAGATAGCCGAGCGCAGTGCCGATCAGAACGAGCAGCGCTACCAGGCGGCGCGTGCTGGCTTGGTTGGCGCGCGCCGCCGCCAGGAAGTCAGTGCGGTACAGCACCTTGCCATGCTCGCCGGCGGTTGTTGGGGCGGACGTATCGAACGCTGCTGCGCAAAGCCGGCAGCTGCTGGCGTCGCCGCGGTTGGCGGCGCCGCATGCGGGGCATGATCGTTGCTCGCCCAGTGCCATCGGTGTGCGCCGCTCAACGCAGGTTCACGGATGGCACTGCGGTGTCGGCTTCGGCGACCTCGAAATAGGTCGCCGGCTGGAAATTGAACATGTTGGCCATGAGGTTGGACGGGAAGCTCTGCACGGCGTTATTGATGGCCATGACGCTGTCATTGTAAAACTGGCGCGAAAACGCGATCTTGTTCTCGGTGGCGCTGAGCTCTTCCATCAGCCGCGCGACGTTCTGATTCGCCTTCAGGTCGGGATAGTTTTCCATGAGCGCGAACAGTTTGCCCATGGCACCGGACAGTATGCCTTCGGCGGCGATGGCGTCCTGCGGTGTGCTGGCCTGCACGGCTGAATTGCGCGCCTGAATGACTTTTTGCAGGGTTTCCTGCTCGTATGACATGTAGTCTTTGACCACCTCGACCAGATTGGGGATGAGGTCGTGCCTGCGCTTGAGCTGCACGTCAATTTGCCGCCAGGCATTTTGAACCTGGTTACGCAGGCTCACCAAGCGGTTATACATCGCGATCATCGAGATCACGACAAATACGACCAGTGCCAGAACAATCCAACCGAACACGCCCATGTGAGATTCCTTGTCGCTTACCTGAACCGCGCGGGTGAACGCCAAAGAGTGCCCCATGCGTAGGGGATTTGCAATTCTGAGCTTGAGACTTATTCGGCCGCGGGCGAGCGGTAGGCAATCGGCGCCGGGCGGCGCGTGCGTAGGTCCAAAATGGCTTGCAACAAAACCGGGTCATCCCACTTGCGCGCGCCCAGTGCTTGGTAAACGACACGCCCTTGCGGGTCGAGGATGAAGGTGGTCGGCAGGCCGCGGATCGGCCAATGGCGCGCGGAACGGGAAGCCGGGTCGAGTAATAGAGGGAATGTGACCGGATATTCCTTGGCGAATTCGGCCACGGCGTTCTTGTCCTCGCCGAGGTCAACGGCCAGCAGCACTACGCCGCTATGTTCGAGACGTTGCCAGGCGGCCTGCATATCGGGCATCTCTTGGCGGCATGGCGGGCACCAGGTAGCCCAAAAATTGATCACCACGACATGACCGCGATAGGCGCTCAACCGATGCAAGTGATCGCCCAGGTCTTTGAGCGCCAGATTCGGTGCGGCGACCGGCGGGCGCATTTCGTCCAGCCCCGGGGTAGCGGCATAAGCCCCTGTATGGCCGACCAAGATCAGTAAGGCAATAAGGTGTTTCATTGTAGTACAGTTCAAATTTCTTCAACTGGGTAGAATGGGCCGTTGCTGACAGCAATAAGTGTAAAGAGTAAATATATTTTATACATTAATTTGATAGTCTACACTATTTTTTCTGCGGGGCCGCGCGCCGACCAGGCACGCGAGTGCAGATTTCATTTCCGACTGGTTTCCCTGGCAACCGCCCGATAGCCGATATCGGTGCGGTAGAAGGCATCCTGCCAATGGATGCCGGCGGTTAACTGATAGGCGCGCTGCTGTGCCTGGCGTACATCGTCGCCCAGCGCGACGGCGCACAGCACGCGGCCACCGGCGGTGACGACCTGGCCATCGCGGATCGAGGTGCCGGCATGAAACACGTGGCAATCGTCCTGTTCCACCTGCGGCAGTCCTTGGATGACATCACCGCGGCGGTAGTTGTCAGGATAGCCGCCCGCCGCCATAACGACGCCGAGCGCGGCGCGCGCATCCCACTCGACCTCGACCTGATCCAGGCGGCCGTCAATGGCGGCGTCGCACAGCGCGACGATGTCAGAACGCAAGCGCATCATGATCGGCTGTGTCTCCGGATCGCCGAAGCGGCAGTTATACTCCAGGACCTTGGGATTGCCCTGAGCGTCGATCATCAGGCCGGCATAAAGGAAGCCGGTATACGGACAGCCCTCGGCCGCCATGCCCTCGACCGTCGGCCGCATGACTTCGGCCATCACCCGTGCGTGCAGTTTCGCCGAGATCACCGGGGCCGGTGAATAGGCGCCCATGCCGCCGGTATTCGGTCCGCGATCGCCGTCGTCTCGCGCTTTGTGGTCTTGCGAGGTGGCGAGCGGCAAAATGTTGCGCCCATCCACCATACAGATGAAGCTCGCCTCTTCGCCGCTGAGGAACTCCTCGATAACCACCCGGTGGCCGGCCTGGCCAAATTTGTTTGCGGCCAACATGTCGGTGATCGCAGCTAGCGCTTGCGCCTGTGTTTCGGCCAACACCACGCCCTTGCCGGCCGCCAAGCCATCGGCTTTGACGACAATCGGCGCGCCACGGTCATGGACGAACGCGATGGCCTCGTTGATGTCCGTGAATACGCCGTAGGCGGCGGTTGGTATGCGATGGCGGGCCAGAAAATCCTTGCTGAACGACTTCGAACCCTCTAACTGGGCCGCGTCGCGGGACGGACCGAATATGCGTAAGCCGCCGTCGCGAAAGGTATCGACGATACCGGCCACCAGCGGTGCTTCGGGACCAACGATGGTCAGGTCGATGACGTTGTCCTGGGCGAAGCGAAATAGAGCGGCGATGTCGCCCGAATCAATAGCAACGTTTTCCACGCCCGGCTCGCTTGCCGTGCCGGCGTTGCCTGGTGCGACATAGACGGTTTCAACTTGCGCTGATTGCGCGGCGCGCCACGCCAGCGCGTGTTCGCGTCCGCCACCGCCAATCACTAATACCTTCATGGCTACTCCCCTGAGCGCTTTTCGTATGCCATGCCGAACCGGGATGAGCCGGTCCGCAGGCTAACTGCCGTGGTGTTGCGTACCCGGCCTCGCTCTGCGTGGCGCCCGGTCCTATGTAGGCACGGCTTTAGCCGTGCACCGGACTCCGTGACCCCGTCCGCATTGCACGGATGAATCCGTGCCTACAAGGGACAGACAGTGCAGCCGAGCAGGCTAAGCGCCATGTGGCGCTATGTGTTCCCGCCTAGGTTTTCCGGGTACGGGCCCACTCATATCCCAACTGTCCGTGCTGTGGTATCCGGTTCTATGTAGGCACGGCTTTAGCCGTGCACCGGACTCCGTGGCCCCCGCACCGCACGGATGAATTTTTGTCTACAGCGCTTCCGCTAAGGCAGTCGCTGCAAGGCCGGACGACTCTGCCTTAGTGGCGGAAATGGCGCATGCCGGTAAACGCCATGGCAATGCCGTGTTCATCGGCGGCGGCGATGACTTCGTCATCGCGCATCGACCCACCCGGTTGGATGACGGCGGTAACACCCACTTCGGCGGCCGAATCCAAACCGTCGCGGAACGGAAAAAACGCATCCGACGCCATAACCGAGCCCTTGACCTCGAGCCCGGCATCGAGCGCCTTGATGGCGGCGATACGGGCGCTGTAGACACGACTCATTTGACCGGCACCGATGCCGAGGGTCATGCCGTCGCGACAATAGACGATGGCGTTGGATTTGACGAACTTACAAACCCGCCAGGCAAACAGGAGCCCGTCCATTTCTTGCGCCGTCGGCGCGCGTTTGGTGACGATAGACAGTTGCTCGCGTGTGATGGCGCCGAGATCGCGGTCCTGTACGAGTAATCCGCCGGTGACGCGTTTGTAATCGAGTCCGGGCACGCGTTGACTATCCCAGTTGCCACAGGCCAGCACGCGCACATTGCCCTTCTTCGCCAATATCGGCAAGGCATCGTCGTCGATCGACGGCGCAATGATGACCTCGACAAACTGCCGGTCGATGATGGTGCCGGCCGTTTCCGGATCCAGCGCGCGGTTAAAGGCGATGATGCCGCCAAAGGCCGAAGTCGGGTCTGTGCTGTAGGCGCGTTCATAGGCTTCGAGTAGAGTTGCATCTATTGCTACGCCGCACGGATTGGCATGCTTGACGATGACGCACGCAGGTGTGTCGAATTGCTTCACGCATTCGAGTGCGGCATCGGTGTCGGCAATGTTGTTGAATGATAACGCTTGGCCTTGCAACTGGGTGGCCGTGGCTACGCACGCTTCGCCGGGCGCCGACTCGACATAGAACGCAGCCTTTTGATGCGGATTTTCGCCGTAACGCATTTCCTGTGATTTAACGAACTGTACGTTGTAAGTGTGCGGGAATCCCTGCGGATGCCCGTCGGCGCCGATGGCGCCGAGATAATTGGCGATCACGCCATCATAGTGCGCGGTGTGCTCGAATGCTTTGAGTGCCAGGGTAAAACGCGTCGGCCCGCTGACGCCGCCGTCGTTTGCCTGCATTTCTTCCAAAATTACCGCATAGTCGTGTGTGTCGACCACGACCGCGACCGAGGCGTAGTTCTTGGCTGCGGCACGTAACATGGTAGGGCCGCCAACGTCGATGTTCTCGATTGCGCGGCTCAGGTCGCAATCAGGCTTTTCGACTGTTTGCTCAAACGGGTAGAGGTTGACCACGACCAGATCAATAGCCTCGATGCCATGTTTTTGCATGACGGCGTCGTCTGTGCCGCGCCGACCCAATAAGCCGCCGTGGATTTTCGGATGTAGGGTTTTCAGTCGGCCGTCCATCATTTCCGGAAAGCCGGTGTAGTCCGATACCTCGGTGACGTTGATGTCGCTGCCGGCCAACAGCTTGGCGGTGCCGCCAGTGGAGAGAATCTCAACGCCCATGGCCTGCAGTTGTTGCGCGAATTCAACTATTCCGGTTTTATCGGACACACTGACAAGTGCGCGTTTTATCTTGTTCATGAGTTGGATTCCTGCCTGCGATCGGAAGCGCCGATGGCGTCCAGGTCGTGCTTGGCCGCGTTCAGCTATCGTCGAAAAAATGGTCCTGGCGAGTGATGCGCTGGCGCAGTGGCGCTCAGGTGTTTAAACCATACTGCGCTAATTTTTTGCGCAGTGTGCTGCGGTTGATGCCCAGCATTTTTGCCGCGCGGCTTTGATTTCCGTGCACTTGACGCATGACTGTTTCGAGCAGAGGTCGCTCGACTTCGGCCATCACCATCTCATAGAGCTTGCCCGGAGCGTGCCCGTTGAGGTCGGCAAAATACGCCTCCACGGCCTCGCGTACGGCGCCAGCCACAGTGACGACGTCGCGCCGCGCAGTTGTGATACCGATGGGTTCGGCGTTGTGGACAACGGCGCCCGAAGCGGTGGTGCTCATGCGGCCAGTTCTCCCTCACCGGTTTGTGCCAGGCAATCGAAAAATTCGTGCGTCATGGCAATTTGCTGTTGTCGCGTCTCGACGCGGTTGACGGCATTACGGAACGGCGCGCCGCCACGCTGTCCTTTGCTATACCAGGAGATATGTTTGCGCGCGATGCGCACGCCGGTGTAGTCGCCGTAGAAGGAATACAGATTTTCAAGATGGCCCAGCATGATGTCACGAATTTCTTCCACCGAGGGTTCCGGCAGTTTGTCGCCGGTAGCCAGGAAGTGCTCGATTTCGCGAAAGATCCATGGCCGCCCCTGGGCTGCGCGGCCGATCATGAGCGCGTCGATACCAGTGTAATCGAGTACGAAGCGCGCTTTTTCGGGTGAATCGATGTCGCCGTTGGCGGACACAGGAATGCCTACCGACTGTTTTACCGTGGCTATTGTGTCGTACTCGGCGTCGCCCTTGTACATGCAAGCGCGCGTACGGCCATGAATGGCCAGCGCCTGGATGCCGCTTTGTTCGGCGATCCGCGCCACTGTTACCGCATTACGGTTGTCCGTGTCCCAGCCAGTGCGAATCTTCAACGTGACCGGTACGTTAACGGCGCCAACGACTGCCTCCAAGATGGCGGCGACCAGCGGTTCGTCGCGCAGCAATGCCGACCCGGCCATAACGTTACAGACTTTTTTGGCTGGGCAACCCATGTTGATGTCAATGATTTGCGCACCGTTTTCGACATTGTAACGCGCGGCTTCCGCCATCATTGCGGGATCGGCGCCGGCAATCTGAATGTTGCGCGGTTCTACTTCGCCTTCGTGATTGGCGCGTCGTTTGGTTTTCTCGCTACCCCACAATAAGGAATTTGATGACACCATCTCGGACACAGCCATGCCCGCGCCCAGCTGTTTACACAACTGCCTAAACGGGCGGTCGGTAACCCCTGCCATGGGTGCCAAGATCAGATTGTTTTTGAGTTGGTAAGGCCCGATCTTCATTGCGCTCGACGTCGCTGTTATCAATATGTGCTGACTGGGGGGAGCGACTAATCATACCCGCATTCGCACCGGCGATAAAGCGGTGCGTCGACTCCGTTATATTTTTATTTCGCTATCCCTGTGTGTGTTGCATTGTGCCTATGTCACACAAATTCTTTATAGAAAATCAAACTGGTAGTTGGTTACCTCGCCATTGGGCTTGACAGCGCGGAGTTCTATGTTCACCGGTGTGCGTGGCGGCATATCGACGCGAGCAGCGGTTTCGGAGGCTAAATACTGCGCGGGTTGAAAGCGACGCATCGCCAACACGGCGCCGTTCAAGTCGGTAAATTTTATTTCTAACACCGGGTACGGTTGCGGAAAGTCGGCGTCATTGACCATGGTCGCGCGAATGATAAGGCGGTCGCTATGTTGCGGGTCAATGGTGACGCTGTTGCTTAATAACCGTATGTGCGCCAAGTCGCGCAGCGTCGGTACGGTGCAGTTCGCAACGGCACACATGCGTTCCAACCAGGGACGCAAAACCGCATGACGGGCGAGGTCCGCGCGCATGAAATAGGCATATTGAAATAGCAGCAGCAGTGACAACACGCCGATAATCGCGGTCCATGCAAGCACGCGCCTGGCGCCGCCGCGCCGACCAAGGGCGTACAGGTCGGATTGCAGTATTTCCGGTACCTCGTCGGCCCGCGTATTCTCGACGGCGCGAGCGTTGGCTGATGGCGCCACCGCGTCCACGGGTGGCGAATCCGCGCCTGCCATCGGCTCTGATCGGTGGTCGTCGTGCGCTGTCGAGGGCGCGGCGCGATCAGCATTCTCGACATCGTGGCGCTGCGCGGCAGTGTCGCTCTGTGCGCCACCCGACGGCGCGTTCGCCAGCAGTTCTGAGTAGTCGGTGCGATAGCGGTCGGCGGTCGACGTCGACGTGCCGGTTTTACCGCCGGGGTCGTGTTTTATGTTCGCGCCGGGTTCGGCCAGCAGTGCCGCGCCGGCATCAAAAACGGTTGCACACTCGCCGCAGCGCACGCGCCCGCCGGCCATTTTCAGTTGGTCGTCGGTGATACGAAATACCGTATTGCACTCTGGGCAGCGTGCGAGCATGTGGTGGTGTTCGTCCCCAATACGGTTCGCACGCGCTGGCGTTGTTGCGTGGCGGCGATACCGCAAACCACATTAGCCTATTTCCGTATGCCTTCCAAGCGCACCCAACCGTCGCGTTGAACAATCGGGCCAATGTCGAAGCATTGGCAGTAGGCGCTTTCGATCGCGCCCGCTTGATGATCGAGTATACCCGACAGTACCACCGTACCGCCGGGCCGGACGTGCGTGGCAAATCGGGCTGCCAGTTCCACGATCGGTGCGGCGAGTATATTGGCGATAAGTAGATCGGCTTGCATACGCGGGAGCCGGTCCGCCTGATCGACAAATAGCGCCTCGGCGACGTGATTTTTAGCGGCATTATCGCGTGTGGCGACGATCGCTTGGGGATCGTTGTCGACCGCCCAGACGTGTTGCGCGCCGAGCAGTAGAGCGGCAATGGCCAAGACGCCGGAGCCGCAACCAAAGTCGATTACCCGCAGTCCGGTAATATCATGTCCATCCAGCCATTCCAGGCACAGGGCGGTGGTAGGGTGGGTGCCGGTGCCGAAGGCGAGTCCAGGGTCGAGGCGTAAGTTAACCGCCTGCGGTTCGGGCGGTGCGAAGCCGTCGGGGCACACCCAAAGACGTCGGCCGAAGCGCATAGGCTGGAATCGGTCCATCCATGCGCGCGTCCAGTCGCGGTCTTCCAGCGGATTGATGGCGATGCTTGCCACGATCGCGAATGGCAGTAGCGTACCCAGCTTATCCTTTACCGCACCCATATCGGTGTCGGCGTCGTACAGAGCGATCGCACGCATGTGCGGCCACAACGGTGTTTCGCCCGGCCCAGGTTCCAATACAGGTTGATCGGCGGCGTCTTGCAACGTCACCGACAGCGCGCCGACGGCGAACAGCGCGTCTTCGGCGCGTTGTACGTCATCGGTGGCCGCAAGGTTGAGAGATAGTTCGAGCCAAGGCATGGGCAAGTAACCGGGGTCAGTCGCGATTGGTCGGTGTCCAAAAGGCGAATATTGCTCTCGCCGAGGCGCAAAGCCCGCTGGGGTGAAGAGGCTGCGTGGTGCCGCGACGTCTGAATTTTGCACGGATAAATCCGTACCTACAAGGTCCACCCCGTACCTCAACCGATCCGCCCAATCTTTGTAGGCACGGCTTCAGCCGTGCATATAACAGCCTTCCACCTTACCCGCACGGATAAATCCGTGCCTACAAACTCAACCCCGCACACGGAATCTATCCGCGCACCCATGTAGGCACGGCTTCAGCCGTGCACGTATCAGCCATCCACTCACCTGCACGGATAAATCCGCGCCTACAAAATCAACCCCGCACACGGAATCTATCCGCCCAACCTTTGTAGGCACGGCTT
>JASBUN010000020.1 GCA_030147845.1 Gammaproteobacteria bacterium | reverse complement strand
AAGCCGGACCGGCAACGAAGCTTCGCAAGCGATGCTGATTGCCGGCGAAGATCGCCGGAGCCGGATCTCATCCTGCCTGAACGCCGCCGGGCATTTCCTGCTGTCCCGCGAGCAGGCTATTGCCATCACCCGGCACCAGCTCGCCAGCATCATCGATCACTGGGATGCCGTCTCTGCCGAAGCCGGCCTTACCACCACGGACCGGGCCTTCCTGTGGGGCCGCCAGTTCCTTAATCCCTATGTCTTTGCAGACCTCAGTGGCGACGCGACCGCATTGAAGGCGATGGCAGATACGGCACGCTCGGCCTAGTTTCCCGGATATCGCGGAGCGCTTGCAGTCGCCGGGTCGTTCGCGCTCGGTCAGCGCATACCGTCCGCCGGGCTGGACGCGATCTTGAGCTCGCTTCTGTGCTGTTACGTTCGTGATGACTAGCGCGCACCAAAGCTCCCGTTTTCTGCTGACTTGTCGGCGCGCAGAAATCGGCGGTTGCGTTCCGAAAACCTGCTGTGCCCGCTGGCGGCCAGCTTATTTTCGAGCGCTTTGTGCGACGAAGCACGATGGCGACCGAGAACGCTGGGCACAGGCCTGGAATCGATTATTTGGGGTGACGTCGGAGTATGAACACGCAATGCAATTTTTGATAGAAGCGAAGGCACGTTTTCCAGGTGCATATTCAGAGTGGCTCGGATTGCAAGACAGTTCTTCAGACATAGTCATCCGTCAGTTTTTTGCTTTTCTACAGCGCAAGGATATGGACGGTCATTCAAGAGCACGGGACAGGAATGGAGGATTGGTTAAATACGGTTCGCTGATTTCCCCAAATTCACCATTCGACACTGCGTATCCGTTTGTGGCGAGTAAACTGCGGGATATTCACCAACGCAGAAACAAATTGCCTGGTTCACATCCTTACGACCAAAAGGGTGGCGCGAAAAATAAATGGCTAACTAAGCTGGAGCGTGATTCTCTAGTCCCAAAGATAACAAGTGCCGTCGATGCTATCGCTAGGCTTGTTGAGCAGAATAGATAAGTTATCGGTTGAATGATAATGAACACACAGAAGCCTCTTATGCTACTTAGCATGAGATATGCTGTCGAACAGAAGAGAATGAATTGGTGACCCCATGAAAGCCACCGAAGCCAAATTCCTCGACTTCCTGAAAAAGTCACTCCAGTTCGTCACCCCCATTTCACGGCGCACCTACTCCTGGATCGAGCCGCAGTACAAACATCTTTGGGATGATAGGTGCTGCGCTAGAGAAGGCTTTCATTTGGCCGCTCATAAAACGTTCAATCAGCCGGTCAGTCGATCGGGAGATGGCGCAGCAAGGAGGCTGTATGAGTGACATCGTGATTTTTGAGGCTGAAAACCAGACAGTGGAAGTGCGTCTGGAGAGTGAAAGTTTGTGGTTAACGCAAAAGCAAGTGGGTGAGTTATTTGCCACATCCCCTGAAAACGTGCTGATGCACCTAAAACATATATAAAGACAACGAGTTAGATCAGACGGCAACTGCTAAGGATTTCTTAGTAGTTCGGCAGGAAGGGGCTCGCCAGGTGCGGCGAAAACTCAAACACTACAACCTCGATGCCATCATTTCCGTCGGCTACCGAGTGAATTCCGGCCAGGCCACCCGTTTCCGCCAATGGGCCACCCGCGTCCTGCGCGAGCATCTGACCCAGGGCTACAGCCTTAACGAGCACCGGCTGGCGCAGCAGGGGCTGACCGAACTGGAGCAGGCGGTTGATCTGCTGGGTAAAACCCTGACTCGGCAAGAGCTGGTGACCGACATCGGGCGGCAGGTGGTGGGGCTTATTCTGGGTTACGCCAAGACCTGGCGCTTGTTGCTGGATTACGACGAGGGCAAGCTGAGTATTCCCGCCGGTGCGCAGCCGGCGCACGGTGTCCTGCGGCTGGAAGAAGCGCGCCGGGCGTTGGATGCGTTGGCCGGGGAATTACGCCAGCGCAACGAGGCCGGCGAGTTGTTCGCCCGCGATCGGGGTGAGGGTCTGGCGGCCATCCTCGGTAACATCGAGCAAACCATGTTTGGCGAGCCGCTGTACAAAACCGGCGAAGAACGCGCTGCGCATCTGTTGTATTTCGTCATCAAGAATCATCCATTTTCGGACGGCAACAAACGTTCCGGGGCGTTTTTGTTTCTGCTCTATTTGCGCCAGGAGGGCATGCGCCTGACTCTGGATGAAAACGGGCTCATGGCGCTGACGCTGCTGATCGCCGAGAGCGACCCGAGGGCCGAGGATTTGATGGTGCGGCTGGTGGTTGGCGACAGTAATACAGACACCCAGGGCGTAACCAGGCTTGATAGTTCATTAAATGTGAACTATAGTTCATTAAATGTGAACTATTGGATTGGCCCCATGAGCCAGCTTAGCGATGCCCTGTTTACCGAGACCCAGCAAAAGGTATTGGGCCTGTTGTACGGCCAACCGGATCGGAGTTTTTACACCAAGGAGATCGTGCGCCTGACGGGGATGGGGGTGGCGACCATTAAGCGCGAGCTGGACCGTATGCTGGCGGCGGGTATTTTGGGCATGACCCGGATTGGCAATCAGCATCATTATCAGGCCAACCCGCAGTGCCCGATCTACGGCGAGTTGCTGGGCATCGTTAAAAAGACCTTTGGCGTGACCGAGGTCATCCGCCGGGCGCTTGCGCCGCTGGCGGAGAAAATCGACCAGGCCTTTATCTTCGGTTCCATGGCCAGTGGCAAGGAGAACGCGGCCAGCGATATCGACCTGCTGATCATCGGCGCTGCGGGTTTTGCCGAGGTGGCCAGCGCGCTCTATCCGGTGCAGGCAACGCTGGGCCGGGAGGTGAATCCGAAAATTTATCGCCAGGAGGAATGGACTCAAATGAAAAATGCAAAGGATGCTTTTGTCACTGAAGTAATGGCAAAGCCGCGCATGGATGTGATCGGGGGTGGAAGTTGACTACGCCAACCTGCTGGATCATTGCCGGACCGAACGGCGCGGGGAAAAGCACCTTCGCTTTGGAGTATCTGCCTTTGCTCGGCTGCCGAAATTTTGTCAATGCCGATCTTATCGCAGCTGGGCTTTCACCACTGGCGCCGGAACGGGAGTTGATCGCTGCGAGTCGTTTGCTTTTGAGCGAGATAGAAAATTATGTAGCGGCAAGGGAAGACTTTGCTTTTGAAACGACCTTGTCGGGGCGCACTTATTTGCGCTTGATTGAACGCCTTAAACGCGAGGGCTGGCAGGTCGAGCTGATGTACCTTGCGCTGCCCAATGTCGCAATGTCCAAGCTGCGTGTTGCCGAACGTGTGACGCATGGCGGCCACAATATCCCGGCGGCGGATATCGAGCGGCGCTTCCCGCGTAGCGTGTATAACTTGTTGCATGTCTATGGGAGTGGCGTCAGCCGGGTGCGGTGTTTTTACAATGCCGGTCCTGCGCCCGACTTGATATTCGAGCAACAGGGGGATGAACGCCGAATAATGAACGATACCCTTTTTGCATTGCTGCAACAGGAGTCGAGATGAATCAACAACCCTCGCAAGATAGCTTGATGGCACTGGAATCGCTTCGCAAGGCGGTCGCCAAGGCGCTTGAGCGCAAGCGGTTGCTGAATCAGTATGCCGTTATCTGGCAAGACGGTAAGCCGGTTTTTATTGGCGAGTTGCCCAAACAAACTGCCCAAGTGCAAGAAGACGCTGGTAAATACGGGGAGCCGGAAGATTAAACGCCACTACAGCGAAAAGATTGTGGCGGCAATGGAGCAGTTCAAGTTCAAGCACTTTGCGTATGATCAGGTTGTGCTGCACGAAAACGGTGATGAGGATGCTATTCATGCCTGATTCGCGCGGCTGGCAAGATGACGATACGATCTGGAGCATTTGGCGTAGTGGGCTCGCGCTCACGCCAAGGTTTCATGCGGAAGAATAATTGCAGTTTCAGGAAAATGGCGCGCCCGGCGCGATTCGAACGCGCGACCCCTGCCTTCGGAGGGCAGTACTCTATCCAGCTGAGCTACGGGCGCAAAACGGTACTATTGCTGCAAACTTGGTGGCTGCCCGGCTCGGGCGCGGATCGCAGCCGTGTTCGCGTACGGCATTATATCATCGAACAGGGCCACCTGTAGCGCCGGCCTATTTCATGGTCGGCATGATGAAATCGGCCGTGCCGCGCGCACCATCCGGCCAGCGGGCGGTAACGGTCTTCAGGCGCGTGTAAAAGCGCACGCCATCCGGCCCGTGCATATACAGCGGCCCGAACAAGGAGCGTTTCCAGCCGCCAAAGCTATGGAAGGCCATGGGCACCGGGATGGGCACGTTGATGCCGACCATGCCGGCCTGCACGGCGTGGCTGAATTGGCGTGCGGCGGCGCCGTCGCGCGTGAAAATGGCCGTGCCGTTGCCGTACTCGTGCTCATTGACCAAGCGCAAGGCGCTTTCGAAGTCGGCCGCGCGCACTACCACCAGCACCGGGCCGAAGATCTCTTCGCGGTAGATGCGCATGTCCGCGCGCACGTGGTCGAACAGCGTGCCGCCGAGGAAAAAACCGCGCTCCTGCCCATGCGTATGCGCCTCGCGCCCATCGACCAGCAACTGCGCGCCTTCGCGTACGCCGTCATCGATAAAGTTTTTGATGCGCTCCATGTGCTCACGCGTGACCACCGGCCCCATCTCGGCATCGGCCTGCTGGCCGGGGCCGATCTTGAGCGCGCGCACGCGCGGCGCCAGTTCCTGCACCAGCCGGTCACCGGCATCACCGACCGCGACCGCCACCGAGATGGCCATGCAACGTTCGCCGGCCGAGCCGTAGGCGGCGCCCATGAGGGCGTCGGTCGCCTGCTCCATGTCGGCGTCGGGCAGGACGATCATGTGGTTCTTGGCGCCGCCCAGGGCCTGGACCCGTTTGTTGTGGGCGCAGCCGGTCTGGTAGATGTACTCGGCCGTGGCCGTGGCGCCGACGAAGCTGACCGCCTTGATGTCGGGATCGTCGAGGATCGCGTTGACCGCCACCTTGTCGCCGTGGACCACGTTGAACACGCCGTCGGGCAGGCCGGCTTCCTTAAAGAAGTCGGCGATGCGCAGGGCGAAGGAGGGGTCCTTCTCCGACGGCTTGAGGATGAAGGTGTTGCCGCAGGCGATCGCCATGGGCGCCATCCACAGCGGGATCATGGCCGGGAAGTTGAAGGGCGTGATACCGGCGACGACGCCGAGCGGCGCGCGCACCGTCCGTCCAGCGGGCGGTAACGGTCTTCAGGCGCGTGTACAATCGCACGCCATACGACCCGTGCATATACAGCGGCCAGAACAAGGAGCGTTTCCACCCGCCAAA
>JASBUN010000006.1 GCA_030147845.1 Gammaproteobacteria bacterium | reverse complement strand
TCAATGCGTTCTTCGACCAAATTCACGAAGCGGTCGCTCAAATCGAGACTTACGCGGACAGCGTCGAAGCGGCGTGCGAATTCGGCGATTGCAGGCATCAAATGCAACTCGGCGAATGTGGTCGGCGCGGTTACTCGGAGCTCACCGCGTGGGCTGGAGTGATTGGACTGGACCGCATCATCCAGCTCACTGAGTTCATTCAACAGCGGTCTGCATTGTTCAAAATAAGCCTGGCCGCTGCTGGTGGTGCTAACTCGCCGCGTGGTCCGATGCAGCAGGCGCACGCCCAAGTGCTCTTCCAACTGCGCAAGCTGTTTACTGACTTGCGCCTTGGACACGTCCAGACGGCGCGCCGCTGAAGAGAACCCGCCGCTCTCGACGACGCTGACAAAGGCGCGCATGGCGCTGAGTTGGTCCATTGTTCACCCTGTATTGTCTGTTAAATGTAAACAGTATAGCTATAAATACGAGTATTGTTTATTTTTATCCCAAACCTAATACTGACTCCAGCGCTATCACTAAACCACAGGAGCAGACCATGATCGACTCCCGCACCGCACCCTACGCCGCGCTGCTGCTACGGCTGGCACTCGGCACCATGTTCGTGGCACATGCATTGCTGAAAATACTGGTGTTCACGCCGGCCGGTACGGCCGCCTACTTCGCCTCTCTCGGCGTACCGGGTTGGTTGGCTTATCCAATCATGGGCGTGGAACTGATTGCAGGTTTGCTGTTGCTGGCCGGAATCGGGACGCGCGCGATGGCGCTGCTCCTGGTGCCGGTTTTAATCGGTACGATCGTCTTGGTGCACGGCGCCAACGGCTGGCTATTCACCAACAAGGGCGGCGGTTGGGAGTACCCGGCATTCCTCATCGTCGCCGCTTTGGCACAGTCGCTATTGGGCGATGGCGCCTACACTGCGCGGAGTTTATTCGCACGCAATGTCGCTCGTCACGACGCCGGGGGCCGGGCAGCGGCCGTCAACGTCAATGATCGATAAACGAGACAGCGTATCACCACGGCAGACGGCAATGACGGAAGGATCGCAGCCCCGGTACGCCACCGCCCTACCCTCGTTGTTCATTTCGCACGGCGCCCCCGACATGGTGCTGAGCGAAGGCGAAGCCGTGGTCGCGTTACGCACGCTGGCGGCACGCCTGCAGCGGCCGCGGGCCATCATCATCATCTCGGCGCACTGGCGCGCTACACCGATCGGCATAACCGACAGCGAAGCACTGCCGACCGTGCACGATTTTGATGGATTTCCCGAGGTCTTGTACGCGCTGCGTTACCCAGCCAAAGGCGACGCCGCGCTGAGCGCCGATATCGAACGGCGTCTACGTCAACAAGGACTCAACGCGCAATGCGACCCGCGCCGCGGGCTCGACCATGGCGCTTGGATGCCACTCATGGTCATGTACCCTGCAGCCGATATTCCGGTGGTGCAAGTGTCCCTGCCGGCCACGGAAATGGGCGGGATAGACGGGATAGCGGAGATGACGGCGCTGGTCCATTTGGGCAACGCGCTCGCGCCACTGCGAAAGCGGGGGCATTTGGTCATCGGCTCAGGCGGATCGACGCACAATCTCGCCGCCATTCAAGCGCACGGGCCAACTGCCGGTTGGGCCCTGCAATTCGAACAGTGGTTGCGCGAAACGGTCGAAGAAAATCACTTTGAGCGCCTGTTGACGCCGAGCGATTCGTCGACGGTATTCAAGCACGCACATCCGAGTCTCGAACACTATGCGCCTTTGATCGTCGCCTGGGCCGCCGGCAACCAGCGTCTACCAGGCCGGCGTGTTCACCACGGCTTCGATTATGGCAATTTGGGAATGAGCTTTTTCGAGTTCGATTAAGTAGATCAAGCGTCGTAGCTATGCTTCCAAAATCGCCTTGGCGGCGATGCGCAGAACCTTCAACACTTCGGTTTTATTCAGATCAGGATTTTGTACGGCGCGATTGGCCAACCCACCGAACAAGGCCATGATGATTTCGGTGACAGCCTCCGGATCGAGCCGCGTTTCGAGTCCGCGCGAGCGGCGCGCCATACCCTCCAGCCGGGTTATGCGCTGGCGCATTTTGCGGTCGGCGTTTTGCACGATCTCGGCGATCTGCGGATTGCGCGCCGACTCAGCCAGTACTTCGAGCCAAAGACCGGTGTAGGCCGGGTCGGTACAGTCTTCGAAGCCGAGATCGACCCGCTCCACCATGGCGCCGAACACATCGGTTTCTGACTCGAACGAGGTCACCAAGTCGATCGATTGTTCGACCCGTTGCTCGACAATGGCGGCGATGATGGCTTCCTTGTTTTCGAAGAAATGATAGATATGACCGGCGCTCATACCGGCCTCCTTGGAGATTTTGGCGATGCTGGCGCCGTGGAAACCGTAGCGGCGAAAACACTCAGCCGCAGCGTTGAGAATTTGTTGCCGACGTTGCTCAGCACGCGTCGGAGTGTCGCTCGCTTCGGTCATCGCGGCAATGTCTCGTTCATTTGATCGGCCTTGAACAGGTCGGCAGTAACTATTACACATGAATGCTTTGTAGCTTGACTTTAACAGATACAGAAAATAGAATAAACGTTCATTCTAGTATTTATATTTGCCTACTGGATCTATTCCTACCGGCAAGGAATCGTCAACCGTCGTTTTTGCGGCGCGTCGCCGTTCGCTTACTCTGATGCGATCGGGGGCGATACTCCGGCCGTATATCGGCCAAGATCAAAGGATAGTTCGGTGGCACACATACTCCGCGATTCGCCACTCCGCACCGGCTTCTCGGCCTCTGCCGCGCACTTGCCCATGACGGTAACGACTTCGCTACGCACCAAGGTGCGGACATGTACATCGCGTCTTTCCGGCCTCACCCTCGCCACCGCAAAAGTAAACCGCCGACGGTGGCCGGCGACCCGTTACGGCGACCACGTACCGCGCTCGTGGCTGCTTTGAGTCTCGCTGTGAGCGCCTGCGCCGTCATTCCCGCCTACCATGCGCCGGAAAATACCACGCCGCTGCATTTTACCGCCGCGCCGTTGAACAAAACCACGGCGCGCACCGACGACAATACGCACGGCGGCAAGGCGCAGCATTTGATCGCCGGCGCGCCGCCCACCGAGTGGTGGCGGCAATTCGGCTCGCCCCAACTCGACGCGTTAGTCGAGGATGGATTTGCGCATAGCCCAACGCTCGCCAGTACGCGCGCCACGCTGCGCCAAACGCGCTTCCTTGCGCAGGCGGCCGGCGCGGCACGTTTTCCGACCGTCGGTGTGGACGCATCGGTCAGTCGCCAGCGCAGTCCGCAACAAGGGCCGCTATCGCCGACTATCTTCAATACCGTAGCCGGGCGACTGACGGTCGGCTATAACCCGGATGTTTTCGGCCGTAGCCGTTTCACTCGCCAGAGCGCTGTGGCCCAGGCCCAACAACAACGTTTCGAACTGCAAGCCGCCTACCAAACCTTGGCCGGCAATATTACGGCTAGCGCCATACAGGCGGCCCACTATCAAACCCAGATCGATGCCAGCAATCGTATCCTACACGACCAACAGCGTGTGCTCGATGTAGTTGAACAACAATATCGGCTAGGCGCCGAACCCTACGGCAACGTGCTAACCCAACGCAGCCAGGTGGCGAGTACACAAGCGAATCTCGCTGCCTTGCAGCAGAGCCTGGCGGTTGTCCGGCACCGTTTGGCGGTGCTGACAGGCCGCTACCCGGCCGATCTAGTGCGGCATTTACCGCGACTCGACGCGCTGGTTCTACCCGCCAATATACCGCTGCGTCTGCCGAGCACACTGACTCGAGCGCGCCCGGATGTACGCGCCGCCGAAGCGGCGTTACGTGCCACTTATGCACAGTACGGCTTGGCGTACGCGCAACGTTTCCCCAATTTCACATTGTCGGCAGCCTTTGGCAGCAGTGCACCCAACCTCGGCGATGTCGGTAGCGCCGCTTTCAACGTCTGGAATATCGCGCTCAATTCGACGGCTACACTGTTTGATGCCGGCGCGCTCAAATACCGTTCCGAGGCGGCCAAAGCCGGCTTTGAAGCCAGCCTCGGCAACTACCGCAATACCGTACTGCAAACCTTTGAGCAAGTTGCCAATAGTCTGCGCGCGCTCGACAACGATGCCCAAGCCTTGCGCGCGCGCAAGCAGGCGCTCGCCGCCGCGAGCGAAGCGCTGGGCATGGCGCGCGATCAATATCGGCTCGGCAGTATCGACTTTCAAACTCTGCTCACCCGCGAGATCGATGCCAGTAATACGCGCATCGATTACCTGCAAGCGCTGCAACAGCGTTATCTAGACACCACAGCGTTATATATCGCCTTGGGTGGACGCGCGTGGCCGCTCCATGAAGCCACATCATCCACCACGGCCGTGCACGACTGAGGATATTGATTATGGCTTCCCGAAAATTCCGCCTGGCGCGCCGTATTACCTTTATGCTGATTTTTATCCTCGTCATTTATGGCGGCGTAATCGGCTTCAATCGCTTCATGGGCGCGAAAATCCTCGAGGCCATGGCGTCGATGCCAAAACCGGTCGCCAGCGTCTCGGTAGCGACGGCGCAAAATCAAACCTGGCCAGACCAGGTTCGCGCAGTCGGCAGTCTCAAGGCCGACCAAGGCAGCGTGCTGACGGCGCAGGCTTCCGGCATCATTACCGCCTTGCATTTCAAATCAGGGCAAACAGTCAAGAAAGGTCAAATTCTGGTACAGCTTAATGACAACGTCGAGCGCGCCCAACTTGCCGCCGATCAAGCCCGCCTGGTCAACGCCAAACAGGAAATGCAGCGCCAACGCCAACTCTACACTCGCAAGGCCACCAGCCAGACTACACTGCAGGCAGCCGAGGCTACCTACCGTACGGCGCAGGCCGTGGTCGAAACCGACCGCGCGAAACTCGACAACCTACAAGTACGTGCGCCCTTCGACGGGCATTTGGGTATTCGCCTGGTCAGCCTCGGTCAATACGTCACCCCTGGAACGGGACTGGTGGATCTTCAGCAATGGAATCCGCTGCGCGTGGAATTTAGTGTTCCGCAACGCGATCTGGCCAAAATCACGGTCGGCAACCCGCTCAGTTTAACCGTCGATGGCATCAACAACAGAACCTTCAGTGGCCGGATCACGGCGATTGGATCGGCCATTTCCACAGACACGCGCACCGTGACCATTCAAGCCGAAGTCCAAAACGCCGACGACGCGCTGCGGCCCGGCATGTTCGGCAATGTCGTCGCGCGCCTGGCGAAACAGCGTCAATTGGTTGCGATACCCAGTCTGGCGATCACTTACAACACCTATGGCGAATATGTTTATGTGGTCAAGGACAGTGGCGACGGGAAAATCGTCGAGCAACGCATCGTGCGCAGCGGCGGCACGCGCAACGGGTTGGTGGAGATCACGCACGGCATCAAACCGGGCGATGTCGTCGTTACCGCCGGCCAGGTGAACCTGTATCCCAAGGCACGGGTCAAGGTCGTTCCGCTACCCTCCGGCCTTGACGCCTCCCCTACCCCAGCCTCTGGAGACTGAAGATATGGCCCGCTATCTTCCCAGCAGCGGCTGGACCGATATTTTCATCCGCCGCCCGGTGCTCGCCATCACGCTGTCCACCGTGGTGGCTGTGCTCGGTGCATTCGGCTTGAGCCAACTGAGCGTACGCGAATACCCGAAGCTGACCTCCACCGTGATCAACGTCAGCACGGCCTATCCTGGCGCCAGCCCGCAAACCGTGCAGAGTTACATCACGCAGCCGCTCAGCCGCGTGTTGGGTAGCGTCGCCGGGCTGGATTATATGACGTCCAGCAGCAGCCAAGGTGTTTCCACCGTTACGCTGAACATGAAGCTCAACACCAGTTCAGACAGTGCCTTGACCAACACCTTGACGATGATCAAACAAGTCGAAGCGTTGTTGCCGCAAGGCAGCTTCCCGCCGGTAGTGACTTCGTCATCAGGCAGCTCAACGGCGCTGCTCTACATCGCCTTTTATAGTCCTGACAATTCAATGAAGACGGCGCAAATCGTCGACTACGTGGTGCGCAATGCGCAACCGCTGCTACAAACCGTCCCCGGCGTATCACAGGCGCAGATACTTCCACCTGGCGCATCGGGCGGTAATGGTAACAATCAAGCCGTGCGGGTATGGCTGGATCCGGTCAAGATGACGGCCCACGGCGTTACGCCGGCCGACGTGCGTGATGCGCTCGCGGCGCAGAATGTCATTGCCGCCACCGGAAGCACCAAAGGCAAGCTCATCACCATACCGCTGACCAGCAATCTGGGCTTAACCTCATCAAAAAAATTCAGTGACTTGGTGGTAAAAACCGTCAACGGCATTCCAATTTATTTGAAGGACGTCGCGCGCGTGGAGTTGGGCAATGAAAGCTACGATTCCGAGTTCTACTATAACGGCAAAACCGCCGTCGCCATCGGCATACAGACCACGCCGTCGGCGAACGCACTCGACACCGCGCTCGGTGTCAGCCAAAAGCTCGAGGGCTTGAAAACACGCTTGCCGCCCGGCCTCAAGATCGGTCTGCCTTACAACGCCGCCGACTTCATTCACAGCTCGATCGAGGAAGTCGCCGTGACCATCGGCATCACGCTAGCGGTAGTGGTATTGGTCATTTTTCTTTTTATGGGCTCGGTACGCGCGTTGTTGGTGCCGGCTTTAGCGATTCCACTGTCTCTGGCCGGCGCCGGGTTTCTCATGTACTTCATGGGCTATTCCTACAATCTGCTGACGCTGCTGGCGTTCGTCCTTGCCATCGGGCTGGTGGTCGATGACGCCATCGTTATGGTCGAGAACGTACACCGGCATATCGAAGAAGGTCGTTCTGGCTTTCAGGCCGCTATATTGTCGGCGCGCGAACTGGCTACGCCGATTGTCGTCATGTCGACGACCTTAGTCGCGGTGTTCCTTCCGGTGGCGTTTTCAGGCGGCTTGACCGGTATTTTATTTACCGAATTTGCCTTCACCATTGTCTTTGCCGTGTTGATCTCCATGGTCGTCGCATTGACGCTGTCGCCGGTACTTAGTGGTGCAATACTCCGTAAGACGCCCGCCCATGGCCTCAACCATTTTCTCGATACCGTGTTCGGTAAACTCAATCGTGGCTTCGATCGATCGTTGCATTCGTTTCTCGAATTTCCGTCGGTGGGACTGATCTTCGTCATCGCCACCCTTATCGCCGTCTACTTTCTGTTCACCGGCGTTCGCCACGAACTATCACCGCCGCAGAATAGCGGTATCGTGTTTTCGATTGGCACTGCCCAACCGAATGCCACTACCAATTACCTGAGCGCCTACGGTAAGCAATTGGTCGACATCATGGATGGCTTCCCCGAGAAACAGCGTACCTTCATGATTACCGGTTTCAGCCCGACCGGCGGCGGCAACAATAGCCTCATCGCGGGCATGCTACTCAAACCGTTCAGTGAACGCACCAAGACCGCGACCGATCTCAAGCCGCAGATTCAAGCCAAGCTCGGCCAGATTGCCGGACTCAAAGCGGCCGCCTTCACCCCGCCGCCGCTACCCGCCTCGACCGGCTTGCTGCCGATCGACTTCGTCATCACGTCGTCGGCATCGTACGACGATCTCGGTCGCGTTGCCGACCAAGTGCTCGCCAAGGCGCGTGAAAGCGGCAAATTTCTATTTTTGCAGCAGGACCTGAAAATCGATCAGCCGCAGCACGAGCTGGTGGTGAACCGAAAATTGGCTGCCGACCTTGGCATCAGCATGAATCAGATTGCCGCCAATCTGCAGTCCATGCTATCAGGCGCTTACGTCAACCGCTTCACAATGGATGGCTATGCTTACCAGGTCATCCCCGAAGCGCCGATCGACTTTCGCGATACCACCCGAGCATTGGAGCAGATCCACGTGCGTGCCGCCAATGGCACGCTAGTGCCGTTATCCACCCTGGTGAGTTTCAAAACCAAAGTGATCCCCGAGAGCCTGCCACAGTTTGACCGGCTCAACAGCGTCAGCATTCAGGGGGTGCCGTTTCCGGGCGTTTCCCAGGGCGACGCGCTCAACTTCCTGAAACAAACGGCGCTGACCGTCGCGCCGACCGCAACCGTGAACTACGGTGGTTCGTCGCGTCAATTCATACAGGAAGGCAACACTTTCGTGATTTCGGTCGTGCTTGCGTTGATATTGATCTACCTGCTGCTGTCGTCACAGTTTAACAGCTTTCGCGACGCACTCATCGTGATGTTCACGGTGCCGATGTCGGCCGCAGGCGCGTTGTTGTTCATGACCATCGGGCTCGCCAGCCTCAATATCTATACGCAAATTGCCCTTATAACGTTGATCGGGCTGATTACCAAACAAGGCATTCTGGTAGTGCAATTCGCCAACGACATCAAAAAGAGTGAATCACTCAGCCTGCGCGAAGCCGTGGAAAAAGCGGCCAGTATCCGCTTGCGTCCGATTCTCATGACCACGCTGTCCATGGTCTTGGGTGTAATTCCGCTGATCATTGCGACTGGCTCCGGTGCCCCGGCACGCAATCAACTCGGCATCGTCATCGCCGCCGGTCTTGGCATCGGTTCCTTGTTTAGCCTCTACATCGCACCGTTAATGTACCTGTATCTGGCCAAGGACCATGGCAAAATTGCCGACAAGGAAGCCGCGCAACAAGCCGACCTCGATCACCTGAACGATGAAACGCGGCAACAACCGTCGTAGGCATTTAACCCGTTGGCCGGAAAAACTTTTCGCGGTGCGGCACTGTAGCCCAAGGCGGTACGTTGGTCGCCTCAATACGGGCATGCGCAGCAAGTTTGACGCCATGCCTTGCTCTGGATCAATTCGATTTCCCTGATGTTGTTGGATACTCCTCTCCGATATGATCCGCCGCCGGCATGGGTCGGGTTCCGTTATTGTTGAAGCCGCTTGTCGGTTGAAAAACATACAAGGCGATTATCTTGCACGACGCGCGACTTTTTCCTGCCACGGCCATGCCGGACCCGGACTGGTGGCATACGCTCTGGCCAGACCCGGCATCCGTCTTGGCGGCGGTCGGGATCACAGCGGGTATGGATGTCGTCGACCTGTGTTGCGGCGATGGATACTTTACCCGGCTCATGTGTGAACGGGTACAATCCGGTAAGGTTTGGGCGCTGGATCTCGACCGCGACCTGCTCGATCAGACTGTGCAAGCGTGTGCCGCATACCCAAATTTACACCCCGTGTTCGGCGATGCACTGCAATCACTAGATCAACTGCACATCGCTGTCGATTTTGTATTCATGGCCAATACCTTTCATGGCGTCGCCGACAAAACCGGCTTGAGTACGGCGGTGCGCAAGGTATTGCGCCAGGGCGGCCGCTTCGCGGTTATCAACTGGCATCGCCGGCCGCGAGAAGAAACCATCGTCCTCGGTCAACCGCGCGGCCCTGACACGGAACTACGTATGCGGCCGGCCGAGGTACGGCAGGCGGTAGAACCGGCTGGGTTTCAGTTCGAGAAGACAGTCGATGTAGGGCCTTACCATTACGCCGCGATTTTTATGCCCAGCACGCCAAATCCCGTTCGCAAAACCTAGCTAAGCCGAATACAGACCGCACATACCGTGCAGCCTATTGCTTCGAAGCCCAGATCGCCAGCTTATGGCGCATCGATTTCTGCGATATCTGGTCTTCCGGGATCGGCTGTATGACTTTGTCGTGCACCAATAAGCGATAAATGTATTGGATTTTTTCATCGGCAGAGTCCGTCGGCTCAAATTCCACTACGCCGCGCTTCTCGCCATACGCGACGCCGTCGGCGATGGCTTTTTTGATTAGTTCTTTTTCGTTCTTTAGCTTTTTCATCGGAACCTCGACATGGATGGGCGACCGATTAATTCAATCGATCGGTGCCAGCAAAAGTACGACGCGAGCCGGGCCAATGCCGCCGAACCACGTCTACCTCACACAGGACTCCTATCGTAACGCAACGTATTACCTAGCGCGCGTCGGGCGTTGCTCGCCACCACCGCGCCCCCGAACCGCACAGTCTGGCGAACCACCACTAGCGCCTCGACCGCTGGCGCCGAAACGCCAAGATCCACTTGAGTCCGAACACCTATAAGCGTTTCCGTACGCGGAGTCGCGCGATCCGCGCCAGCGCCCGCCAGAACTGATACGGCGCCTGAAACGCTTGAGGAATAAGGTCGATGTATCATGTCGTTTATTCGGGCACATCGTCTGTCTTTCTCCCGTTTAAACGCGAGGTTAGCGTGTCGCTAACTCCGATCGGAGTGACCGCGCATCAATAGACCCGAACTTGCGGCAGTTAGCGTCACATCAGTATGATTGAGGGGACCGCGGCGGTTCTCGGATTGACCCTGACTGCATCGCGCCTCTCACCTAACATAACTCATAAACACCCGACAGCGCCCCCATAGAGGAAATTAATTAATGGCAGAACCGGAACGTCCGTGGCGAATCCTGATCGTTGACGACAACGAGGATGTTGCCGACAGCTTCGCGCTCGTGCTCGAACATGCGCAACGAGAGATTCAGATTGCGTATGACGCGACCCAGGCGCTGAAAATCGCGCAATCGTTTGAGCCGCAAATCGTGTTATTAGATATTGGTCTGCCCGATATGGATGGCTACACTCTGGCGAGGCGACTGCGTGAATCGCCGGCCACTAAATGCGCGTTACTTATATCCATCAGCGGCTATGGGCGGGATGAAGACCATGCTCGGGCTACGGCCGCCGGCATTGATCATCATTTATTGAAACCGCTCAATTACACGGTCATCGAACAATTAATCAACGACCATGACCGCGCACAGCTATAGCGCCTCGGATAACTCAATGGTAATCGAGCCTAGGCCTCATCCGGCACGGACTCGGGCGGGGCGCACGCCGTTACTGAGCGCAGTGTCTATACTAGAATGCGGTTCTAAGTCTTGGTGGTCATCGCAAGTCGACGTGCCCTCACTGAACATAATTGCTCCGCTATGCCATTCCTGCGCCAAACAAAGAATTCAAAGAATTGCTAGGCGACCCGATTCGCCTCCGCTTTTTCACAAGCTCGATACGCTCGAATCACGTTGTCTGCATCATGGACGACGAATCGGACGCGTCGTCGATGGCGGCGCGCATGCCTACCCGAAAAGCGATTTGCCGCCTGAGGCGTCGATTTTCGTCGATACCCGGATTCAACGTGTCTTGGTTCTTCCCTGGCCCCGTGCCGGTTGTTCCGGGCTATCTAGTGAGCGCCTGATTATGGCGGAGAGGGTGGGATGACTCGGGGCTTTGCCCCTCGCCCTGCGGGCCGCCGTCGCCAAGTCTCCGGCGTTGTCTCGCGCCGCTTCGCTGCGCTCGGCTCGAACCGGCCTATTTCGATAGATCCGTGGCTTCGAATCCACCAACAGGATCAATAAAAAAGGCGGCCCATTCGGGCCACCTTTTTTATTGATTGGCGGAGAGGGTGGGATTCGAACCCACGGATCCCGTAAGGGATCACTTGATTTCGAGTCAAGCCCGTTCGGCCAGCTCTGGCACCTCTCCCTGTTTTGCGCGCGCGTGGCCATTCGGTCAGGGCAAAAGCCGCACGCAGGGCGCATTTTACAATATTCGCACCGGTCTTTGCTAAATGTTTCGACGGGAATTCCGTTACAATAGTGGTAGGGAGCCTTTCCGGAGCGGTCGTTGCGTGCGCTAACTGCGATTCTGATCCTTTCGCTGCTGAGCGCATGCGGCGAAAAACCGAAGACCCTGCTTGAGAGAGTCAAAGCGCGGGGCGAACTGATTGTGGTAACCCGCAATAGCGCCACGACCTATTACGTTGGAGCGGACGGCGAATCCGGGCCTGAATACGACATGGCCAGCCTGTTCGCACAGCAACTGGGTGTAAAGCTGCGGGTGGTCGTAGCCGACCGTTTTGACCAAATCCTGCCAATGGTAGCCAGCGGCAACGCCGATATCGCCGCCGCCGGGCTAACCGTGACCGCGAGTCGCCGTAGCCGCGTACGTTTCGGGCCGCCCTATCAAAAAATCACGCAGCAGCTTGTATACCGACTGGGTACACCGCGTCCACGCACCATCGGCGACCTGCGCGGCGGCTCGCTGGAGGTCGTATCCGGTAGCAGCCACGTAGAAGAACTGAGACAGCTCGCGCTCGAGTACCCGGGCATGCGCTGGAAGGCCGACCGCGATCAGGATAGTGAAGGTTTACTTTATTTGGTTTGGCAACAGCTTATCGATTATACCGTCGCCGACTCGAACGAAGTCGCCGTAAATCAACGATTTTACCCGGAATTGCGCGTTGCGTTCGATCTAACCGAGCCGCAGCCGCTGGCCTGGGCCTTTGCCCGCGGCGATGATGACAGCCTGTATAACGCCGCTAAAAAGTTCTTCGCAAGCATTAAAAAAAATGGCGAGCTGGCGCAGATCATGGAGCGCTACTATGGCCATGTCGAAGACTTCGACTATGTCGGAACGCGCTTGTACCTGCGCCACATCAAGCAGCGCCTGCCTAATTTCCGCAACGCATTCCGGCAAGCAGCGACCGATACCGGTCTCGACTGGCGCTTACTCGCCGCGATTGGCTATCAAGAGTCGCACTGGAACCCACATGCCCGTTCACCCACCGGCGTACGCGGCATCATGATGCTGACACTGCCAACGGCCCGGCAACTTGAAATCGACAACCGCCTCGATCCCGCCCAGAGTATCGATGGCGGCGCGCGTTATTTTCTTCTGGTGAAGAAAAAAATCCCCGATCGCATACAAGAGCCGGACCGAACGTGGCTGGCACTGGCCGCTTACAACATCGGCTTCGGTCACCTCGAAGATGCGCGCAAATTGACCCAAGCGCGCGGCGGCGATCCCGACAAATGGGTGGATGTTAAAAAAACCTTGCCACTGCTGAGTCAGAAAAAATGGTACAAGAAGACCCGTTACGGCTATGCGCGCGGTCGCGAGCCGGTGCTCTACGTCGAGAACATTCGCAGCTACTACGACCTATTGGTGTGGTCCGAACAGCGCGACCACGCCACTCAAACGACCGCCCCTGAGCCCAAACCCGAAGCGCTTGATTCGCCTGTGCTGTAGTCCTGACTGCCCGTAACCAAAACCACATCGGTTCGATCATCTGACGACACAGGCCTTCGCACCGGGAAATCTTAGTTGGCGCATGACCGATATCCGCTAGCACGTCAACTACTATGGATCATGCGCTACGACAGCGCTCGGCGCCACGCCGGCGACCGAGGGATTCTCAGACGCCTTTTACCCGCCGGTCGCGGAAAAACGCCCTAAGCACATCCGCGCATTGTTCGGCGAGCACACCGCCTTCACAAAGCACGCGATGATTGTGCAGCGGTGATTGTAACAGCGCAAAGACGCTACCGGCTGCTCCGGTTTTCGGGTCCTGCGCGCCATAAACCAAACGTTCGATGCGCGCATGAATCATCGCACCCGTGCACATCACGCAAGGTTCAAGCGTCACGTACAACGTAGCACCCGGTAAACGATAGTTTCCAACGCGCGTCGCGGCGGCCCGCAGCGCTATAATTTCCGCGTGCGCGGTCGGATCGCTGCCACCGATCGGCTGATTCCAGCCTTCTCCAAGAATTTCGTCTTCGCGTACCAGCACCGCGCCCACCGGCACCTCGCCGGCCGCTTCGGCGCGACGTGCGAGCATCAGCGCATGATGCATCCACTGCGCGTCACCAGAACCGACGTGCGGCTGTCGAGGGAAATCACTCACGGTAACAGATCGACGCTTTTTATACGTAGCCCGCGAATAGTCGCTATCGATCCTGATTTTATAATGCTCACAAATATCAATCCCATGAAAAATACCGATATCGACAACACATGAGGCATTAGACGGCGCGGGCGCGCATGTCAGGAATACTGATGAACGGCCAGTGAGTCCGACACAATACCACTGCGTGATACGCAACGGTACGGCGCAGCGACCGGCGTGGAACGCGCATTTTCTACCCAAATCACATTTGTGTCAAAGTGTTGCGTTATCTCAAGTACATGACGCGCCGGTCGATAGCTTAGTTGAATCGATCAGACGAACCGAAAACGAACGCTAGCACCCGCCTATGACACATACCGCTGCCAATACCGACACGGCGATGTCCTACCTCAACTTGCTCAAAGACATCGCCATCGCCGCCAACGAGGCGGCGACTTCGCGCGATGCCCTCGTCGCCTCACTGCGAAGTGTGTGTGAAACCACCCGATGGCCGGTTGGGCACGTGCTGTTGAGCACCGCGAGCTGCCAGCTCGAATCCGCACAAATTTGGCACGTGGCCGATGACGCCGGTCTGGGCCAGGGCTTCGACGTCTTCCGCACGGAAACCGAAGCGCGTAGCTTCTCTGCCGGCGAGGGCTTGCCGGGACGAGTGCTCGCCAACGGGTCACCGGCCTGGATCGCAGACGCCGACAAGGACTGCAACTACGTGCGGCGAGATTTGGCGCGCAACGCAAATCTCACTAGCAGCTTTGCGTTTCCGATTCACATCGGCACCGAGGTAGTGGCGGTACTGGAGTTTTTCGCCATCGAGCGCCGACCGCCGTCTGCGGAATTGCTCGACGTCATGACGCATGTCGGCGTGCAACTCGGCCGCGTATTTGAACGTCAGGCCGCCGACAACGCGATAGCGGCGCACAATCGACGCAACCAGCAGATACTGGACAGCGCGGGCGACGCATTTATCGGCATGGATGCGAACGGTCGGGTTACCGCCTGGAATCGCGCCGCCGAGGACGTATTTGGTTGGCCGCGCACGGCGATACTGGGGCGATCCCTTACCGAAACCATAGTCGCAGAACAGTACAGAGGCGCTCATGCGCAAGGCCTCAAGCGCTTCCTCGACACCGAAGTGCCGCGTGTGCTGGGGCAACACCTCGAACTGCCCGCGATACATCAGGACGGCCATGAGTTCCCTATAGAAATCACGCTTTGGTCGCTGCGCACTGACAACCAGTGGTCGTTCTACGCCTTCGCGCGTGACATCACCGCACGCAAAGCTGCCGAACGAGACCTGAAACACCGCGCCTTGCACGACACCCTCACCGGCCTACCCAACCGAGCCCTGTTGAGCGACCGTCTGGCGCAGCAACTTGCGCGCCGAGACATCGGACGCCTCGGGCTCGCCGTGCTGTTCATTGACCTCGATCATTTCAAGCGTGTCAACGACTCGTTCGGTCATGAGGCCGGAGACCAGGTACTCAACGAAGTCGCCGACCGGCTGCAACGCTGCCTGCGTCCGGCGGATACCGCAGGTCGTCTGTCCGGCGACGAATTCCTGGTGATATGCCCGGAAGTGAGCAAACCGCGCGATGCCGTCATCATCGCGCAACGGCTGCTCGCCGAACTAATCAGTCCGATTCGCCTCAAAGACGACAGCGTTTTTCTGAGCGCAAGTATAGGGGTTGCATTCGCCGAAGCAGACAGCGATCCCGACTCGCTGATCGGCGCCGCCGATATTGCCATGTACGAAGCCAAGAGTTCCGGACGCGCGCACTACGAGCTATTCGACCAGCGTATGCAGATTCAGGTAGCTTCTCGACTGCGCATCGAATCCGAACTTCGCAATGCGCTGGACCAAGGGCAATTGCGCCTGCATTTCCAACCCATCGTCTCGGCAACCGATGCCTCCGTGGTCGCGTTGGAGGCACTCCTACGCTGGCAACACCCGCAGCGCGGCTTGCTGCTGCCGGGCGAATTCATGCATATTGCCGAGGAGACCGGGCTGATCGTACCAATCGGCGCCTGGGTACTCGAAGAAGCCTGCCGGCAAGCGCGACATTGGGCGCTCGAACATCGTGCTGATCTGCCATTGTGGGTATCGGTCAACCTTTCGGGACGACAATTGGCGCAGGCGGACTTGGTGGCGATGGTTGAGCGTACGCTGGCATCGGCTGCGATCGATCCGTCTCGTATACAGTTCGGACTCGAAATAACCGAGACCGTAGTCATGCGCGACCCGGAAGCGGCAGCGGAAACACTACGCGCTTTACGTCAGCTTGGCGTTCACTTATCGATCGATGACTTCGGTACCGGTTACTCATCGTTGTCTTACTTGAAACGTTTCCCGATCGATACGGTCAAGGTAGACCTGTCATTCGTAACCGGCATCGCCGAGGACAAGTCCGATCAGGCGATTGTCGATGCAGTGACTCGGCTGGCCCACGTCCTGGGTCTGTCGGTGGTGGCCGAAGGAGTAGAAACGCAGGCGCAGGCCGAGGCACTGGCGCGTATCGGCGTGGACTACCTTCAAGGCTACCGCTATGCGCGTCCGCAAGCCCCCGAGCACATCGGAAACATGCTGCGGGCATCGTCATTGGATCCATCGCAGTAACCGAAGGATCATCCTGCTACGCTGCGGGCCACCACCACGATTTAGCGGCGACACCCATCGAGCCGCAAAGTGAACCACACCCCAGGTCACCGACAGCGTGCGCGGTCACCAAGAAGAGTTTGCCCTGATCGATTTTCCATTTCATCCGGCTCAATACTGGGCGATCGTTGCGCGCATACGCTTTTGCATAGCTCGGTCCGGCAATGCGCCGTAGCCGGCGCGCATGTTGTCGCGCAGATGCTCCGGATTGCTGGTGGCCGGGATCACCGTGTTCACCGCCGCGTCCGCGAGCACGTATTTGAGCGCAAACTGCGCCCAGGAATGGCAATCAAACTCGGCGGCATAGCCAGGCAGCGGCTTGCCCTTGACTCGGGCAAAAAAGCGGCCGTCGTCGAAAGCACGATTGACAATCACGGCGATGCCGCGATCGGCGGCTAACGGCAGCAAGCGTTGTTGTGCGTCGGGCGTCATCACTGAATAGTTGAACTGCACGAAATCCAATTTCTTGACCTTCATATGTCGTTCCAGTTCCTCGAAGGCGCTGGTCAAATAGTGTGTCATGCCGATATAGCGTACTTGGCCCTCCGCCTTCATTTTTTCCAGTGTCGCCCACTGCGTATCCGCGTCAATGAAGTTATGGATTTGCATCAGATCGATGGGCTTACCCAAACGCTTTTCGGATTGTTCCATCTGTTCAATTCCGGCGCGCTCACCATGAATATGGACCTTGGTCGCCATGAATAGTTCGTCGCGCACACCCGTCTGTATGGCGATGCGACCAATGTTGATCTCGGCGTTGCCATAGGTGGGCGACGTATCGATCATCTGCCCCCCCATCGCCACAAACTCCTTCATCACCGTGCGCAGATCGGCCAGAGTCGCATCACTGCGCGTGGAAAACGCGCCGGATGAGCCCAGACCCACCAGCGCCAACGCCTCGCCGCTAGTGGGAATAGTGCGCACGCGCATGCGCGCCGGCGCCGCTTCATGCTCTCGACTATTCGCTGTATCGTGCGTCGCAGAGTCCGCCAGTGCTCGCCGCCACGGTAACAACGCCAGCCCCGCACCCGCCGCCACATACTTCATGAGGCGCCGGCGCGCCACGTTCTGCGGCGACTGACTCGATATTCTGTTCATTGTCTGTTGCTCCGATTTATGTCGCTTGCCCGCCCGGCAAGCTCGGGTCCTGGGCGCGACGCTCACGTGACGCACCCAGCGCGAGACCGCATGCCGCCCAAATCAGGGCCAACGGCACGGCAACGAACGCCAGCGCCGCCAGGCCGAGCCCGAGCGCAGCCAACCCCGTGAACAGCCAGCCGCTGGCCGCATCGCCACCCCGGTAGACCACCGTGTCGATAAAGTTCTTAGCTTTGTATTTGTCTTCGCGCGACACCACGCCAAACAGCATTTCGCGCGCAGGCTTGGTAATGGCGTAATTGCCCGCGCGACGCACCACTTGAAATACGACCAGCACAACCAGCGTGGGCATAAAGCCCAACGCGCCAAAACCCGCGGCCACGGCCAGCGGAATCATGGCCAAGGCCAACGGCAGACCCAGCCACGCCACCACTCGTGCCGTGGCAAAAAACTGCAAGCCCAACGTAATCGCATTGGTCGCAAGATCCATGCTCGCGAACACCTGCGTACGCCGCGCAGAATCGGTAAAAGCATTTTTAACGATGTGCGCCTGCTCGAAATAGAGAAACGTGGATAGCGATGAATACAGCACGATGAATACACAGATGCCCAACAAATACGGCGAGCGTGCCACATGTACCGCACCGGCCCATAGGCCCTCATTGCGCGTCCGCTCAGATGGCCCCCGGTCCTGTGGCCATTGCGGGCAGCAGGCCGACGGCATAGCCACAACCTTGAGCGCAAGGACGGTGGCGATTATGAACAACAGCGCCGAAACAAGCAGCAGGTTGATCGGCCCCAGTACCTCTACCAACAATGTCGTGATTGCCGGGCCAACGATCGCGCCCAAACTACCACCGGCTGCGATCACGCCGAACAGGCGCTTTGCCTGGCGCGCATTGAACGCGTCATTCATTACGCTCCAGAACAGCGAGACCACAAACAAATTGAACACACTCAGCCATACGAAAAAGGCCCGCGCCACCCACTCAGGCGCGACACCGACTCGCATCAGTACAAAGAAGGTCAGCAGGTTGACCACGAAAAAACCGTAGCTGGCGACAATGAGACCGCGGCGGGAATAACGCCCCACCGCCCAGCCGAATGCCGGCACCACGGCCAGCATCAGCACAAAAGTCGCGGAAAACACCCAGGCCAGCGCATCGATGCCGCCGCGGATACCCATCTCGTCGCGTACCGGACGCAGCACGAAATAACCGGCCAACAAGCAAAAAAAACAACTAAACGATATCGCTACAGGCGCAAATTCGCCGGGTGCAAGCGCCAGCACGCGTCCAAGTCGCTTGCCGTCAGCCATGCCGGCTCCCCATGCGCCAGCGGCGGGAGTTGACGATTCGATTCATGCGCGTTCCATCGGTCATGCAACAAGTAGTCCGACTCACAGGGCAGGTGCATATGCCAACCGGATATGGGCGAGGTGCCTGGTGCGGCTTCCTCCCAGCATCATCAACGAGTGTTGGCAATGCGCACGCCATTTTTGTCGCACATGGCGAGGCGCTACGGCCCCGGTCACTCGCGCATATTTGTTCTCATTTCCGAGGACCGCTAGCCGTAGCAACAAACGGCGCGCGTTCGCGCCACGACTAACGGTCTTTGCGTCACACACGACGATATCAAGCATGGCTTCGGCGCCACCGAACATCGCGCCCTCACCCTAGAACGACATCGCGCGTCCCCATCGCGCCAACCACCTCTGTCCGCAGGGGCTCGTCCAAAGTATAGGACGAATCGAAGTCCTTTTCTGCGCCCGTCACGGTCGAACTCGTGGACCGTGCGGCAGCCAGGTTATCGGCATGCTCCCGGCCGGCGCCCGCATCTCGCTCACCGTGAACATCGATGCGCAGCCGACCCGGGTGCTGCTCACGGCGGCGCCGCACGAGATATGCGCGGTCGCACCCGCAAATCATACGTGTTCAGATCTGCCCTGCCGCGCTTGCGCCACGGACATTCACGGCTTGGGCATCGCAGTGTTCGCCATACTCGTCGCGACGACGCCACCATATACCGGTCTCGTTGCGACCCTTGGGAGCGCGGTCGAGCCACTGATACATACCCCACAGACCGTCCAGTCCGCGTGAAAAAGTGGAATAGGTGTGGTAGACGACGCCGTCCTCGAGCGCAAATGCACTCATTCCCGGCCGCTCGCGCGTGTAGGTGGCCACGTCGGTTCCGCTCATAGCGGCGATCGCCGCGGCGCCGTCGGGTGTCAAGCTCGAGGGTATCTTGGCGAGCGGCTCCTCGCGCCGATAATTGTATTCGATGCCCTCGCACTGTTGCTCCTCGGTAAAGCCGACGCTGAAGTCGGAGTTGAAATCGCCGCCGAACGACGAGGCCCAAGGAAAGGTCCATCCCATCCGTCGCTTATAGGCCTGTAGCTTGGCGAGCGGCGCGCGTGACACTGCCGCGAGCGTGACGTCGTGATTGGCCAGATGCGCAACGAAACCGTCGAAGCCGTCGGCGATCGCCGAGCAGGCCGGACACCCCGCTGCATAATCGGGCCCGAACATGAAGTGATAAACAAGTAGCTGCGAACGCCCCCGAAAGAGGTCCGTGAGCAAGGCGCTGCCTCGTTCGGTCTCGAATCGGTACTCTTTGTCAATCCGAACCCAAGGCAGTTCCTGCCGCCGCCGTGCTATCTCGTCGCTGCGCCGCGTCAATTCTTTTTCGTCTTTGAGTAGCGCGAGCCGCGCGGCAAGCCACTGTTGACGTGTACCGGTCATGTGCTTCGTCATCGTCGTTCTCCTGAAGTGGTTGATCGTGAGATAGACTAGGCTCAGCACCTCGATTGGCGGGAGTAACAAGTGTGACGGTATTCCAGCAATGGACTCGTTGATCACGGCTGCGGCGCGCGCACTCGCCGCCGGCGATCCTCTCGGCGCACTGAATCGGGTCGCCCTGCGCGACGATCCAGCGGCGCTCGCGCTTCGTGGTATCGCCATGGCGCAGCTCGGCGATCTCACCCGAGCCAAGGAATTGCTGCGCCGGGCAGCGCGCGCCTTCGGCCCTAAAGAGGTTATGGCGCGGGCGCGGTGCATTATCGCTGAGGCCGAGATCGCACTCGTTTCGCGTGACCTGGGCCGGCCGGCGAAGGCGCTCGATACAGCGCGGCAAACGCTGGAGGCGCGGGGTGACTTCGCGAATGCCGCGCACGCGAGATGCCTCGAAGCCCGGCGCCTGCTTCTGATCGGACGCATCGAGGAAGCCGAGCACACCCTTGTCGAGCTTAACGCGGCCTTCCTGGCACCCGCCTCGAGAGTCGCCCATGAGTTGATCGTCGCCGGGATCGCCATGCGCCGCCTGCAGACGAAAGCGGCGCGCGCTGCGCTCGCTCGCGCCAACCGCGCCGCACAGCGCGCACGCATTCCAGCCCTAACGGCAGAGGTCGAAAATACCTCCCGGTTCCTGGACGCACCCGCAGCACGTCTGATTGCGCGCGGTACGGAACGACTGCTGCTGCTCGACAAAGTCGAAGCGTTGTTGGTGTCACCCGTACTCATCGTCGATGCCTGCCGTCATGTCGTACGTAACGAGCGCAACATCGTCTCGCTGGCGCGGCGTCCGGTGCTATTCGCGCTCGCGCGCGTGCTGGGCGAAGCGTGGCCGGGCGACGTACCCAGAGAGACGCTCATCGCGCAGGCGTTCCGCGCCAAACACAGCGATGAATCGCATCGCGCGCGCTTGCGTGTCGAAGCCGGGCGGCTGCGTGCGGCACTCGGTACACTGGCCGATGTACGTGCGACCAAGCGTGGCTTTCGTCTGGTGCCGCGCGGCGCACGTGAGATCGTCGTGCTGGCGCCACCGGTCGATAACGACCATGCGGCGTTACTCGCCTTACTCGCCGACGGTGAGTCATGGACAAGCTCGGCGCTGGCAGTGGCGTTGGACGCAAGTCAACGCACTGTACAGCGCTCACTCGAATCGCTGGCCCGATCGGGCAGCGTGCAATCAGTCGGGCGCGGGCGCGCCCGGCGCTGGATGACACCGCCGGTACCGGGATTCCCGACAATTTTGTTACTCCCCGGTCCATTACCCAGTCTCTAAAATGGACGTAAGAATACATCTGACCAGGGGGGTGCCATGCCCCGATCAACGGCCGAGATACTCGGCGAATACGGACCCTTTGCCGGCGTCGAAAACGTGCACGGCGTTACCTACGATGGACGTCACGTCTGGTTTGCCGTCGGCGACCGGCTAATCGCTTTCGACCCGGAGCACGGAAGGATTGAACGCTCGATTGACGTCACCGCGCATGCAGGAACGGCGTTCGACGGCCATCATCTGTTTCAGATCGCAGAGGATCTCATCCACAAGATTGACCCCAACACCGGCCATGTCCTGGCCACGATCCCGGCCCCTGCCGGAGGCGGAAACTCGGGGCTGGCGTGGGCCGAGGGGTCGCTCTGGGTGGGGCAGTATCGGCAGCGGAAGATCCATCAAATCGATCCGCAGACCGGGGACATTCTTCGCACTGTCGAATCCAATCGCTTTGTCACCGGGGTCACCTGGGTGGATGGCGAACTCTGGCACGGTACCTGGGAAGGCGACGAGAGCGAGTTGAGGCATGTCGACCCGAACACAGGAAAAGTCCTGAACCGGCTCGACATGCCGCCGGGAATGGGCGTGTCGGGACTCGAATCCGATGGTGGCGATCGGCTCTTCTGCGGCGGCGGCGCGAGCGGAACGCTACGGGCCGTTCGCCGCCCTCGGAGACACACCGCCACGGGCGGCGGTTAGCGACTACTTTTATCTGCACGAGCCAACCATCAGACCGGGCGCTCGGATTTGGCGAGCGGCAAACGCTCGCTTTACTTCGCCGAAGATTTTTGCGGCTAACCATCGGGCGAAGCGCAGCCCGTGCGCACTTCCTTGTTTCCGATCAATGCTAAATATGCGGAGAAAACCGGAACAATCGACCAGCTCCGGCGGGATCCACTGCTCCGCTCCGTTTGCTGATTTCGAACAGGAACGGTGGCTTCATTTACTAAACTATATTAGAATATTCAGCTATTTCTAACACGAGAAGCGCTTTTTAGAATGACGTCATCCGAGCAGCCGATTACCCTGCCATAGCGCTCACCCTGGCGCGCCTCGTCGCCTCAACTCGCTCTCACCCTCGTGACGTATCCGCCTAACCGAGGCGGTCGTCGTGTTTTGCCAGGAAATTCGTATGAACCTTTCTCTTCGTGCCCAGTGGTTCGCCAATGTGCGCGGCGACCTGCTCGCCGGTATGGTGGTGGCGCTGGCCCTCATCCCCGAGGCGATCGCCTTCTCGATCATCGCCGGGGTCGACCCGAAGGTGGGCCTGTACGCCTCGTTCAGCATTGCAGTGGTCATCGCCTTCACCGGCGGGCGCCCCGGCATGATCTCCGCCGCCACCGGCTCTATGGCGTTGCTGATGGTAACGCTGGTCAAAGACCATGGCCTGCAATATCTACTGGTCGCCACCTTGCTCACCGGCGTACTGCAAATCATTGCCGGTTACCTCAAGCTCGGTTCGCTGATGCGCTTTGTGTCACGCTCGGTGGTCACCGGCTTCGTCAATGCGCTGGCCATCCTCATCTTCATGGCGCAATTGCCGGAGCTCACCGGCGTGTCATGGCAGGTCTACGCAATGACCGCAGGCGGACTGGTCATCATCTACCTGTTTCCCTATCTGACCAAGGCGGTGCCTTCGCCGTTGGTTACCATCGTGGTGCTGACGGCCATCGCCATATTCCTGCATCTGGATATCCGCACCGTCGGCGACATGGGCGAACTGCCAAACACGCTACCGGTATTTCTCTGGCCCGAGGTGCCGCTGAATTTCGACACCCTGGCGATCATCTTTCCCTATTCGGTGTCGTTGGCGATGGTGGGTCTACTGGAATCGTTAATGACGGCGACCATCATCGACGACCTGACCGACTCAGGCAGTGATAAAAACCGTGAGTGCAAAGGCCAAGGCATAGCCAACATCGCCACCGGCATGCTCGGCGGCATGGCCGGCTGCGCCATGATCGGTCAATCCGTGATCAACATCAAATCCGGTGGCCGTACTCGTCTTTCGACCCTGGCCGCCGGTATTTTCCTGCTCATCATGGTCGTCTTCCTTGGCGACTGGGTGGCGCAAATCCCAATGGCGGCGCTAGTGGCGGTGATGATCATGGTCTCCATCGGCACGTTCAGTTGGGAATCCGTGCGCAATCTGAAAACACACCCAAAAAGCTCTAGCCTGGTGATGATTACCACTGTAATAGTGGTAGTAGCCACTCATAATCTGGCCTGGGGCGTACTCATCGGCGTACTGCTGGCAGCGATGTTTTTTGCCAACAAGGTCGCCCAGTACAAATACGTCGCCTCGCGGCTGAACGACGCCGGCACCGTGCGCACTTATCAGGTGGTCGGGCAGGTCTTTTTCGCCTCGGCAGACAAGTTTGTCGAGTTCTTTGACTTCAAAGAAGCATTGGACGCCGTCGTCATCGATCTCACTCAGGCGCACTTCTGGGACGTCACCGCCGTGGCCGCGCTGGATAAGGTGGTGCTCAAATTCCGCCGCGAGGGGACCGAGGTGCAACTGATCGGCCTCAACGAAGCCAGCGCCACCATCGTCGATAAATTCGCCGTGCACGATAAGCCGGAGGCGGTGGAAAAACTGATGGGTCACTGACCCGGAGGACATCACATGACGAAGACCAATGTAATCGCCTGCATCGATGGCACCGATGTCTCCACCGCCGTCAGCGACTATGCCGCATGGAGCAGCCTGCGGCTGGAGGCGCCGCTCATTCTGCTACACGTACTCGACAAGTCGACCTATCCGGTAAAAAGCAACCTCAGCGGCAACATCGGCCTGGGGAGCCGCGAAGCGCTGCTGCAGGAGCTGGCGGAGCTGGATGAAAAGCGTGGCAGGCTGGCGTTAGAGCAAGGCCGCATCATGCTGGAAGCGGCACAGCAGCGCGCGCGCGCCGACGGCGTTGGCGACCCCATCGTACATCAGCGTCATGGCGATCTGTTGGACTCCCTACTGGCCATCGAACAAGACACACGCCTGTTGGTGTTGGGCAAGCATGACGATAATCTGGCCGCACACGTCGGCAGCCGGCTCGAAACTTTGGTGCGCAGTCTGCATCGGCCCATGCTGGTTTGCCCGGCGGTCTATAAAAAACCTCAGCGTATCATGATCGCCTTCGATGGTAGTGACACCACGCACAAGGCAGTGGACATGGTTGCCGGTAGTCCGCTGTTCCGCGGCATGCCGTGCCATGTGGTGATGATCGGCGCCGACAACGAGCACAACCGCGGACAACTTGAGTGGGCCGAACATACTCTCAAATCGGCCGGCTTCACCGTCATTACCGCCCTACGCCAAGGCGATGTCGAACGCAGCCTTTGCGATTATCGCCGCGAACAGGAAATCGACATCCTGGTCATGGGCGCCTATGGCCATTCGGTCATACGGCGCTTTCTGGTCGGCAGTACAACCACCGCTGTGATACGTGACGCTCAGATACCGGTGTTATTGCTGCGCTAAAGAGGCCGTGAACAAGTCGCTTGCTGTGCGCCGGCCAAGACAGGCTGGCCAAGCAGACGGCGCGTCGGCAAGGGAGTGTCTTCCTGAGAACACTAACGACCGGCCTTGCTCCGCGGCGCCGTTGGCAAATGTTCGAACTGCGGCTTGAGGGCGGCGATGAACGTATTGTGTAGAATCGAAATAATGGTGCCGAAGGCGTCGGTGTCCTCATGCTTGATGGTGCCGCTGATAGGGATACGCATTGCAAACTGGTCCTTGGCGTGGTTCTTGAACAAATTGGTCAAACCGCCCACTACGGCCTCCCAAGCCAGCTGCAGCGGATTCTTCTTTTCCTTTTCCACATCCTGTTTCCAACTGAAGATTTCGAGATGTCGGAGCAGCGGCTTGGCGTAACCGTTTAGTTTTCCGTCACGCGACTTCATCTGCATCACGAACTGTCCGCGGCCGGAGTTGATATCGACATGCGCATATGCGCGCGCGAAGTCATTGGCTTTCTTCAGCTCGATATCGTGCGCCTTGAGGTTAAAGTCGAAGTTGCGGGCAGGAGCGAAGGCGTCGAATTTGGCGTCGGCGACCAACGGCGCTTCACCGAGCACTCTTGCGTGCACGCTTAGCGACGCGCTGCGTTTGCCGGCGTTGCCGCGCGCATTACTGAGGTTGAGCAAACTGGCGTTGACGTCAGTCAAAGGTAGATTGACTTGCGGGCTGGAGATGAAGTTGTGGAAGGTCACCGTGCCATCGACCACGCGCACTTCGTCGAGTTGAAACGGCATTAACGACTCCAGTCGTTGCTTCCAGTTCACACCCTTACCAATCTGGGAATCGCTATGGCCGGCGCCATCGACGAAATTCACGACGGGATGCCAGAACGTGGCGTTGCCGACAATCGCTCCATGTAACAGCGCGCGCCAGCCAAGCGAGATATCCAACCGTCGCGTATCGAGCAACGGCACCGGCACCTTGCCCCCTAGCTTATGGATAGTGAGCTTATTTAAGCTGTATGCACCGCGCCACAGCGACAGACCAACGTCGGCGACGTGCCCACTATAGTTGCCCATGTGCGCCATCTTGCGGTTTAGCGCGTCGCGCACCACATAGGGCAGCGCAATACGCGCGGCAACCAACACCAGCGCCACCAACAGCAGCCATAACGTAAGCTTCGAACGCCAGCGCATGAATTCGCCTCACAGCCGCAGGGCTGCCATTATAGCCACCGCCACTGACTGCGATTTCAACGACCGCGCGGGCGAGACTCAGGGTGCTGAGGAAGTATAAGAAGGGAAAGTGCCGTTTTCCACGCTGGTCAGTCAATTCGGTGGCAATCCACCCGGAAAATGGTCGCTATTACAAATTGAAAGGAGATTCTACGGTGAACAGATCGCGCTTCACGGACAGCCAGATCCTGGCGGTCCTGAAGGAAGTCGAATCGGGCGTGGCCGTATCAGAGGCGCGCCGCACGCACGGGATCGGTAATCACGCTGGCCGAAAAGTCAGCCACCGTGACAACCGGACTTTAAACCCGGCCGCTACTCAAGACAGCGGGGCATCGGACCTATTTCAAATATCCTGATTGTGTACGTATGGCGATTTACGCCACCAACGCGGTCGAAGCCGTGCATCGCCAATGCCGCAAACCCCAAGACCAAAGGCGGCTTCGCCAACCAGAATAGCTTACTGACGCGGCTCTATGCCGGCATACCGGGCGCGTCCGCGCGCTGGACGCACCCGGTGCAGCATTGGGACGTTACCCTGTCGCAACTGGCGATTCATTTCGAGGGCAGGCTGGCGGCGCATATGGCCTATGACGATTGGCTGACACAGAGTTTTGGACACCCTCTCCCTGCCATTTTCCAGATTCCAAAAAAAGCACGCTATAAAAAGCGTGCTTATCACAAGCCAAATCTGAACTAATTAGCCGCGCGACCATCCGGTCGCGCGTGGCCAATCGCCTTAGGGCTTCTTGGGCGTGCTGTAGGGAACTTCTTTCTGGAAGGGTTCCCAGATGGTTTCATAACCCACATAACCCTTTGCATTTGGTGGTAATTGACGGGTTATCAAATAACGACTCTTACCCTCGGGAACCTTGGGCCGGGTTTTTGGTGCGTCGCTCATAGTCATAACTCCTAAATGGTTTTAATGGGAGGAAGGTAAACCATATGTCAGTCCCTCCCGCTTAACTGACGTAAATCAGAAAATCTGGCGCTCCTATTAGCTAAGTCAACTGCCGGAGCCAATCGCAAGCATACTTGCCGTCTTACTTTGCTCCTCGCAATGTTTTAAACACAGCGGCTGAAGCGCATGCGGAAAACACTCGATAATCAATTCAAACTCATCGGCCGCCTCAAAGGCTAGCGCAGTATCTTTTGTTAACTCAGCCAGTACGCTAAGCGCAGTAGACTTATTTACCCTGCATAACACTGCCAGATGAATCGGGAGTTGCTGCTCCATGCATACCGTCAGTGCCGTTTCATAAGACCTTATTGCTTCTTGCAAACGATCCAAGTTTTCTTCCGATTCACCCAAATGATGCAGTACTGCGCCGCAATTATTGTGGGTGGCAGCTAACTCGAAAGCGTTATTGTCAGCGTCGAACTCCGCGATTGCATTTTTGTAGGCGACAACGGACTTCTGAAAAGTACGGTCACCTTTAAGAAGTCTACCATATGTGTGGAAAGTGGCGCCAAGTTGATGCATGGCAGACGCCCATTCACCAGGCGTCTCCTTTCGGGACCATACCAATAATGCGTTGGTATAAGCATCGATGGATGTTTTCAATAATTTCGCGTTATCCAGTTGCCGGCCCAAGGCTTGGTTCGCTGTTCCCAGGTTATATTGTGTTGCCGCCCACTCGAAGGGTGACTTCTCCTGATTAAACTCTTCCAGCGCATTGTTAAAGCACTGGATGGCCTTTTTAAACGATTCGACATCTCTCTGCTGCTGGCCCTGTGCCGCAAGAATATTACCAAGACTGTTCTGAGTCTCTGCCCAGGCTACCGGCTCCTGTTTGCGATATTCATCCGTGAGTATTATCTCCAGAGCCTCGCGCACGCCGCCAAGAATATTAGAGCTAAATCGGTGCTGTTCGTAATTTCCCCGTGTATAAAGAAAATTATCAGCTGCAGTCACCCCGGTATCGGCGGCAGCAACTTCGGTAAACTCGTCACCAAGCCGGCCTATCGAATTTGCTATTGCAAGCTCCAGGGCCTTATTGACCGGGTAAAATATATAGGTATTAGAGAATTTCATTTATGCCCGACTAAGAATTTCATTTAAGTCCGGGTCGGCATCAACCGCCCCGCCAAGGTCGATTTCTTCATCGGTCGCTTCGCGTACGGTCAAAACTTCCAGCCTGAAGACCACATCCCTGCCACAAAGTGGATTATTACCGTCAACGGTTAATGTCTTGTCATCGAATCGGGTAACGATAAAGTTTCTGGGTTCACCTTTTTCATTTTCCATCGTAATGGTCATGCCGATCTCTCGATACTCTTCGGGCACATTTTCGATACGATCGGTAAACACCAGCGATTCGTCTCTCTCCCCATATAACAATTTGGTATCAACCGGTATTTCGATGATATCGCCGGCTTTCTTGCCATCCAGTTGTTTTGTTACGTGCTCAGACAAAACATCATTCACACCATGAACATAACCCAGGGGATAATCAACAGTAACCAGTACGTCTCCGGTTTTTTGATCGATGACCTTATAATTCAGTTCAACGAATTTTTCGTTTTGTATCGTATCTGACATAACCGGAGTAGCCTGTGTCGGAAGTTCCGTTTTAGAACAGCGTGGCACCAAAGATTTTTACCTTGTCCTTCTCATAGCCCAGCACCAGTCTGCCCAGCCACTCCCCTTCTTTCTTGGTGTGTCTCTGTTTATACAAAACCGTTACATGTTCACCACGGCGTATCATGCCGATATATTCGTAATCGGTAGACAGGTTTTTTGTTAGTTCACTTCTTGCAAACTGTTTACCCATCTCGATTTCATTGGCGCCCATCAGCATGGCGGCGGCGAAATTACGGGTGAAAGCGCCGTAGTTTTGCTCATTCGAGTATTTAACCAGATCAGCCCACATCGGGTTCGCCAGGGCTAAAATCTCTTCATCTGTTTTTTCAATAATATTCATCATTCTCTGGTTCAATTAAAACGCATATCGATTTTGCAAAGTTCTCGACCGCATAAACATCACGACTTATGAACTATGGAAAAAAAAGACCAACAAATAATATGCTGGTCTTTTTTAAAGATAAGTAAAAACTACCGTTAATTTTTACCCAGCCGATCCCCTATTCATCAGCTACCAGATGATAAAGGGGTGCTTTCTCCATAGTGTACTCACCTGTTTTGCGATCACGATGGGAAACTGTCAGCACGTGCCAGTTTTCATCATCCAGTTTCATCGCATCACCACGGTAGTAGTAACCAGGCCAGCGCGTTTCCTTACGGAACAAAGTATGTTGGAACACACTCTCAGAAGTACGGACACGGTGATGTAACTCCCATGCACGCAGCAGCTCGTGTATATCGCTGGCCGCAATCTTCGCCATGTCTTCATCAAGCATTTTGAGCTTCCGAAGACCGATTTGGAGAAGTTTTTCATTGGTCATGTAGTTAACACCAAAACCACCACAGTACTCATCCATCAGTTTCTGCAAACGATCCAGACCCTGCCGTGGGTTGATGAAATTGGGGTTAACCGAGCCGGCAACCACTTCGTTACTATAAACTTTGTAGGTTTCGAGTGGCTTATAGATCTTTTCTCTAAGATCGGCAATTTGCTTGTCCGAAACAACAATACCTTCGCCCTTACCGTCGTCGATATATTTACACGCCGCTTTTGCTGCCAAACGGCCTTCGGTGAAAGAGCCCGATGAGAATGCGTGTGGCGTACCGCCGACCGCATCACCCGCGCCAAACAGGCCTTCAACCGTAGTCATACGGTTATAACCCCAGTAGTACTCGGGAGGGGAAACATCTTCAGGACCTGAGCACCATGCGCCACAACCCGTGGCGTGTGAACCCATGACGTAAGGCTCAGAAGTCGTCAATTCAGGGTTCTCGTATTTCGGATCAACGTCCGTGGAAGCCCAAAGCACCGCCTGACCAACGGTCATGCCGAGGAAGTTATGCCAGCCGATCTCTTCAAGATGAGGATCCTGGAAGGCTTCCATGGTCACCATGTGAATCGGACCGCGACCGGCGTTCACCTCAGAGATAAAGGCGTGGTTACGTAAACAGGTCGGTATGGGCTTGTGGGACAAGTGCTGCCCTTCCGTATCCAGGTATTCCTTACCAACCATTTCGGTCAGCGCCGGGAACCACTTGGATTCATACTCTTCACCCAGACCATTTTGGGTATACGTCTTGAGATGCAGGAAGTAGGCACCGACAGGGCCGTAACCATCCTTGAATCGGGCCAGCACGATGCGGTTTTCCATCTGCGTCATCTTCGCGCCTGCTTCGATCATAAGACCATACGCAGATCCCGATGACCATGGGGCATACCAGACTCGACCCGCACCTTCACCGACGGAGCGCGGCTTAAAGATGTTGGAAGCGCCACCGGCGCCACAGATAACGGTCTTGGACTTGAATACGTGATAGTTGCCGGTACGAACGTTGAAACCAACAGCGCCCGCGACACGGTTCTCTCTGGAATCATCCATCAGCAGATGGGTCACGCAGATACGGTTGAATACCTTGTCGGCTGATTTCTTCGCCGCTTCGGCAACAATCGGCTTGTATGATTCACCGTGAATCATAATCTGCCAACGCCCTTCCCGCATGTAGGCCCCGGTCTTGGGGTTTCTCATCAGCGGCAGGCCCCACTCTTCAAACTGATGCACAGTGGAGTCAACGTGGCGCGCCATATCAAAGGCCAAATCCTCACGCACCATACCCATCAGATCCATACGCGCATAACGGACGTGATCTTCCGGATTGTTTTCGCCGAAGCGTGTACCCATGTAGCAGTTGATCGCATATAGGCCCTGGGCCACCGCGCCGGAACGATCAATGTTTGCTTTTTCGGCAATAACGATTTTCTTGTTCTTGCCCCAATACCTGGCTTCGAATGCAGCGCCCGTGCCGCCAAGGCCGGCACCTGCTACCAGAATATCGATGTCATCTTCAATAATTGTCTTGTAGCCCATCAGTAGTACACCCCTGCTTTAAGTTTCAAGCCAGCTGATTTCAGCGTATGCAAATTCCCGTCATCAAGGCGGATATACTTAGGCTCGTTAAACAATAGCTCGCTGTCACGCACTGCCTGACTTGGAGCGGGCTGGTCTGCGAGTTTGGGAATCGCCGTGCCCCACGGTTTTGTCGTGATAGGCGCTAACAGCTCCATGTCTTTTTTACCGTTGCGGAACTTAATGCGCCAAGCAATCGTGCCTTTTTCTTCATCACGATGCACACGTACCGAGTGGCCCAGTGGTGCAAAATCGGCATAACCACGCACATCAATGGCGTGGTGAGGACAGGCTTTAACGCAGGAGTAGCACTCCCAGCACATATTGGGCTCAATGTTGTAAGCACGTCGAAGAGTTTTATCAATGTGCATGATGTCCGATGGGCAGATATCAACGCATTGTCCGCAACCATCACAACGAGTCATATATACAAAAGTTGGCATAAACTTCTCCCTTTACCTAAGTAAAAGTTAAATTGGTGTTAGTAATGGTTTGCTGACTCACGCTTGATACCGTGTCCCATGTAGGCCGGGTTCTTGCCCATGTATTCGGGGATATCCGGGAATTTGGCTTGCACTGCGGGATCCGTCAAATCGTAGTCGCCGGGTAAATTCTCTCTCGACCCATCAGCTCTGGTAACACGTTTCTGAAAAGCAGCGGCGGGCTTGAAGAACATATGTGCGAACTTCGACCACAGCACAGTGCCGAAAAGTGTCGTGCTTGAAGCGATGAACAAAACGAGGAACAGGGTTGACCACCCGGCAATTCCGTTCGACTGCGTAAAGGACCAAAGCAATGCGAACGTCGCAGTTGTCAACAGCGACAGAATAAACAGATCAGCTCGTTCGAAGCGATACCACGGCAGGCCTTCCGCAGATACATCAACGCGGATAAAGAACCAGAACCAATATCCACCAACGCAAAGCATCAGCGCGCCGATATGCCAGAGCTCCGGCAGGATGGTGGGAGTCGGCGTCGCCGGCGTTGGATAACCAAAGATCATGATGGCGGTAGTGACAACGAATATGACGAAGCCGTACATGGTCAAAAGATGCGAAAGCCTGCGTCGTGTATTCTGGAACTCGCCAGATGTCAGCACTTCGTTGGCCAGCACTTTAATTGCAATCGATGCTTTTTCGCCGGTACCCACTGTACGTTTTGCGCTTTTCTTCGCCTTTTCGGCATTTTCGAAAAAGTACTGGGCGCTTTTCTTATGAATCATGTCGAGTATCGTCCCGCCGATTACCAGCAGGATCATCAAGACGATATACCCCTGCATAATCGCGGGTGATATGGACGCGGAAAGCTCCGAAAAGGGATTGCTCATGAACATTTGGTAATCCTCAAGTATTTTAGTCGCCAGTGTACCCTTAGAATCAGCTCACCGGCGAGTATAAACAAACCACTAAGTATGAACGAAATTGCCCAGCCTATAAGCCCTAGGGTAACTACACTACGATGAGAGATAGCTATTTGGCCGAAGTAGGTGGCGTCTTCAATCCTTCGTCACTCAGACTGCCAATCTACTACTATTCTTCGGTGCCCACCGTCAGACCGGCCAACCTACGGCTGGCGTGGATCATGTCGTTGGTGTTGAGATTTTTGACCCTCATCAGACTGGCGCAACTATAGGATTTTTGTGGGCTGCTTACAATGGAACAGCAGCAAATCTTGCATATATTATTATTATATATGTATAAAAATATGCGAGCGGGCACAAAAATACGTCGTCAACGAATTGACGAACCCGGAAAATCGATGGCTTGCGCGAGCCTGCTCCGGTAGTTCGCATGTCGGAGCCTTAACCGCTGACAGCAGGCGCTGTACACCGCCTATGGGGATTAGATGAAGCGGTAGTCGCCGCCATTTGTGGTCGCGAGTACAAACACACTTAGGCGCGCCGGCCGATTTCTCCTTCGGAGTATAGCCGCTTCAAAACCCGAAGCGGCTCAGAACACTGTAGCCATCTCGTCCGGAAATCGTTCCTTGCGAGTCTTGTTGCAATACCTCAAATACGCTCAGAAAGCTGGTAATTCACATCGATAAAAGCGCCAATATCGGCAAGAAAACGGATCGCTCTGGCGCCAAAGCCAACATCGGGTGCTGATTCATTTTTATCAATTGACAAAACCAGAACCAGCCCGATTCTGGGAGACAAATTGTGGCTTTTAATCACCTGCAGGATCTTTTCCTTGGCCGGTTCCACTTGCTTGATGAGATTTCGAGTCAGGTCGTAAACGTCTACGTCATCAGTGACCGTGTCCGTCGATAACTCCCACGAACTGATCACAGGCTTGTCCAATGCGCTGTTTGCACCAGCGGCATTGATCGAGGTGGGTTGTATACCGAGCAGGCGAGTGATGTCATCTGGATTGAAGTGATAACCACTCAGCGCGAAGTAGGCCCGTGCTTGATTGGATGCCAATAGGTTGTCCTCATTGCGATGATAAATATGGCGAGAGTTTATATCGTAAAAGCAGAAAAGGAACAGCGTCACCCGGTTGCCTGCGCGTATCAACGGCGATGCAATCTAGACATCGATGCTGTAACTCGCGTCTGCATTTTCGTTGGGGAATGGAGAAGAATAAACGCTCATTTTGATCAAATCCAGCGGCCATTCACACAAGTAGGCCCCACCGCGCAGACAGCCGGCATGGGCGACCGACATGTCCTATATCCCGATGGCCAGGGGCTTTGTGCATCGGGCAGCCGTCCTGGACCGGCGTTCACGCTATGCACTGTCTTGGCGAGTGTCCAACACACGGGATGCGCGCTTTTGCATCGACGCGTTAGACGCGGCCATCGATACACGCGGCACCCGGGGGATCTTCGATATCGGCCAGGGTAGCCAGTTCACGAGCGAGGGCTTTACTCGGGGGCTCAAACAGCATGCCACCGCGTTTGACGGCCGAATTGAAAATTTTTGCGTAAATTGCCTTCAAGTAACCTGTCTTCCAGCCGATCACTATGCCCAACGAGGGCGCCTACGGGTAAAACGACCTGACTGTATTAACCTGCCTCAAAGAACGCGTCCTCAAAAACTAGCGTGGGAATTTTCGATATGGCCTGCGGCGTGGTTCTGCGTCGCTCGCCAGCCCTGGATGGCGACAAAAACCAGCTATTTTTTCAGCTGCATATCGCGAATAGAGGCATAAAGAGCATCCAAATGGCTGGCCACTACAACCCCGTTCTAGTCTTGCTGTCCATCGCCGTCGCGTGCCTGGCATCCTATACGGCACTCGACTTGGCGCGCCGCATTGGCACACTTGAGACGGTAAAATATCGCCGCATATGGCTTGCCGGAGGTGCCGTTGCACTAGGGATCGGTATCTGGTCGATGCATTTCATCGGCATGCTGGCACTTTCCATGCCCATTTCACTTGGATATAGCCTACCCATCACCTTGCTGTCGATGATCATCGCCATAGCGGTATCATTACTGGTTCTTCATACGGTGACGGGATCACAGCTCTCTACTTCTCGACTTGTTATTAGCGGCCTGATTATGGGCATCGGTATTGCCGCCATGCATTACACCGGCATGGCCGCAATGCAAATGCAGCCAAGCATCACCTACATCCCCTGGGTTTTTGCGGCATCCATCGCCATTGCCATAGCTGCATCTATAGCAGCCTTGTGGATCGCATTTCACTTACGCCGCGGATCGCGCAGGTTTGAAATGTTGAGTCGGCTGGGAGCCGCCTTGGTCATGGGCCTGGCGATCACCGGGATGCACTACACCGGCATGGCTGCTGCGGTGTTCGCACCGGGCAGCGTGTGCCTAGCGGCAACAGATATTAACCACACATGGATGGCCATGGGTATCACCGGTACAACCCTGGCAATAATGACCATTACGCTGATCCTGTCTATCTTGGATGCGCGCATGGAGTCCGCCACGGGAAAACTCGCCTATTCGTTGCAGGAGGCAAACGAGCAACTACTATATCAAGCTACCCACGATGCCTTAACCGACCTACCCAATCGCAGACTGTTTGTTGACCGTCTACAGCATGCCATCCATGCTGCACGCAGAAGCCACCACCATTGCGGTGTATTATTTCTCGATCTGGACGGATTCAAAGCGGTCAATGATTCGCTCGGACATGCCGTAGGTGACGACTTACTCAAAGAGGTGACTCAACGCATTCAGGCGCAACTGCGTGAAGAAGATATGGTGGCGCGTATGGGCGGCGATGAATTCGTCATCCTGATTGAAGACGTTAAAGAACCGAATGACCTGGCGATGGTTTGTCTGAAGCTACTGGCTCACGTCGGCAGTCCATGCGAGATTTCCGATATAAGTCTTAGTGTAACCTCCAGCATCGGCATAGCGGTTTTTCCTCAGGACGGCGATACGGTAGACATGCTTCTCGCCAATGCAGATGCCGCGATGTATGAAACTAAGCAAAGTGGGCGCAATAGTTATCGGTTTTTCAAGCCGTCCATGAACGTCAATTCACTGCGTACCTTGCAAATCCAGGCAGGTTTACGCGAGGCCATCGGCAGCGAGCAACTCAGTCTTTACTTTCAGCCGAAATTCAACGGCAAAGACCGACGCTTGGTAGGCGCGGAAGTGCTATTGCGCTGGAACCACCCGGAATTTGGAAACATCTCGCCTGCCGAATTCATTCCCATCGCAGAGAATTCCGGGCTCATTTCCGAAATTGGCGACTGGGTATTGGAAGCAGCATGCCGTCAATTGTGTATATGGAGGGAAGAAAACAGAACTCCCATCAAAATTGCCATCAATTTGTCGCCGCAACAGTTTCGCCAGGCCAACCTTGCGCAAGACATTCTGAACTTGATATCAGGCTATGGTCTGGCGCCTTCACTGTTTATGTTTGAGATCACGGAAAGCGTGGTGATGGAAAATGCTGAGGCCAATGTCGCCACACTGCAAAAATTTCAAGACATGGGCTTTCAAATTGCAATTGACGATTTCGGCACAGGATATTCAAGTCTCAGTTACCTGAGGCAATTTCACGTGCAGCAACTCAAAGTGGATATGTCTTTCGTTCAGGGGCTGGACAGAGGAGGCGATCAGGATCAGGCCATCGTCGCCGCAATCATTGCGCTTTCGCGCGCATTGAACATGGAAGTGGTCGCCGAAGGCGTGGAAACACAGCGTCAATTGGCGATATTGAACGACCTGGGTTGCAACCAGGTGCAGGGGTACTTACTCGGCAAGCCGGTACCTTCCGAACAGTTTTCGCAGCTATTGGGAGCAAAGCGGGAAACGGTGGACAATACCGCTGCCTCCGACCAGCCTCTCCTGTGGTCTGGTAATTCGTTATAGCGGGTTTTTATAGTCACAGACTGCGGATTGTTACCGGCGACAAACAAGCATTCCTCGCCGCTCGGAAGCTCGCTTGAGACGAAGGGGTTCCTGGCGGCGGCAGCACCGGAGCCAACATTTGGGAATGCTTTGAACTAGCCCGCCGTCTGAAGAGCCCAGCACGTATCGTGATGATCATTCCCGACTCGGGCTTGAAGTATCTGACTAAGTTCTACGACAATACCTGGATGCACATCGCAGGATGCACCCGGACCCGTTGAGAACGACTTCAGATGAGCGCCACGTCTCACACGGAAGCGGCATGAAACCTACAGCGTCCGCTTCCCAGCAGACGTTAATAATTGCGGCGACCGGCATTCTGTTCAGTACCCTGTGGAGTTCGGCATTCATCGCCGGGAAAGTGGGTCTGGATGCCGCACCTCCACTCTACCTTCTCGCAGCGCGCTTTTTGGTAGCCGGTATACTCATGACATCAGCCGTTATCGTCATCCCAAGTTGCCGGCCTTATTACGCCGATAGATGGCAGCCGTGGCTCGTGGTGTTTTTTTTAGGTCTGTTAAATAACGATTTGTATCTGGGCATGAGCTTCTACGCCTTACAGGGCCTGCCTGCGGGACTGGTCGTTCTTATAGTCAGTACCGCCCCTATCGTAACCGCGGTAATGGCTTACTTCGCCGTGGGCGAGTCATTGACGGCGCAGAAGATCATCGGCCTGCTCGTCAGCCTCGCTGGCGTGGGCATCATTGTGTACCCTCGAATCGACAGCGGCGATTCTTCGGAAATGCTGGGGATTATACTGGTTAGCATTAGCACCCTCGCGCTTGCGAGTGGCACCGTCGTCTACAAACGTTACGCCGCGCAAATTCCCGCGCTCTGGGTCAACGCCTGGTCAACGCTTTTTGCTGCATTGATGCTACTTCCGCTAGCGCTTACCCTAGATAGCATCACGGCCGTGAAGTGGAACGCAACGCTGCTCGGAACGATAGGGTATCTTGTGTTCGTGGTTTCAATTGGCGCAATGCTTCTGTGATTCTGGCTCATTCGGATGGCTGGCGCAAGCAAGGCGAGCGCCCTACATTTCCTCAACCCTCCCCTCGGCCTGTTCCTCGCATGGCTTTTACTCGACGAAGTCCCCACCGGGAATGAACTACTCGGCGTCGTCCCCGTAAGTCTTGGCGTCCTGCTGGTCGTCAGAGGTAAGTAATCAATGGTGCCGCAACGTTTCACAGGCGAGGTCTAAACACATTACTTCCAGCGCCAGGAACAGATCGGTCCGCGGCCTCCGCGATACTCGGTGCGGTTCAATTGTCCCGAGTACATGATTGCAGCGCTAGACACGCTGTTCTTTTTGCAGCCAATCTCTCAATTGTGTGAACTGGAAAACTCGTCCTACACGCCTGCCAGTGCCAGTCACTCCCACTCGATTGTAAACGAGCCGTGCTAATGATGATGTTCAAATAATCCTGCCAAGCGGTCGGAAAAAACGCTGATTGAACGCTGCCACACAGCAACCCGGGCAAGCTTCCCGGCTTCGACTTGCCCTCCTTTCCTGCCGAGGATCGACCATCGCAAACAGACGGTGCTCTCGGGCGTCCCCTTTCGGACCGAATATGCGGGCTGCCTCGTCGTGCTCAAGCGTCGACCCAAGCCGGCGCGTCACCGATCCGCTCTATCAAGAAGTCGATGAAGATCCTGACTTTTGCCGTCAGGACATTCGATTTCGGATAGACGAGCCACAGGGCCGCTTGGTCATCGACCGTATAGTCGGGCAAGACACGGACCAGTGAACCACTGGCAAGTTCGCGGTGAATACTCCACAGTGAGTTCATCGAAATGCCCGCCCCTGCGAGGGTTGCGATCTTCTGGCTCAAGCCGTCGTCGACGATGAGTCGGCAACCGGCCAGGCGCGGAATGAACTGCCCTGCGTTGCCATCACACCCAACCAACCGGATCGGTGACGGTTCCTTGAATGCGATCAATTGGTGTATCGCGAGTTCATCCGGGCGCGCGGGCGTGCCATGCTGAATCAGATAGTCAGGTGAAGCGCAGAGGATACGCATATCGTCGGCCAGTTTGCGCCCTTTCAGGCTGCTGTCCGGGAGCGCCGAATTGCGCAACGCCAGATCGAAGCTGCCCAGGATAAGATCGAACTCCATATCGGTGAGCCGAAGATCAAGGCTGATACCCGGATGCAACGCCAGGAACTCGGGCAGGATCGGCGCGATGTAGAGCTGGGCGAATGTGCTTGGCGCGGTGAATCGCAAGGTGCCTGTCGCCGTCACACCGCCGCGCCCCAACGCCGCGCGTGCGGCGTCCTCCTGGGCGAGGATCTCCCTGGCGTAAGGCAGAAAATCCGCCCCCTCCAGGGACAAAGCCACCTTACGCGTGGAACGACGCAGAAGATCGACCTGCAACAATTTTTCCAGTTTCGCCAGTTTGGTGCTGGCCACGGCCGGCGCCATGCCCAGTTCTCGACCGGCGGCGCTGATATTGAGTTTTTCGGCCGCGAGGACAAACAACCGAACGCTTTCAGTGTCCATATAATTATATTCATTTAACGAATACTGAACTCAATTATACGGCATTTATTTAACTTTCACGAATCATTATCGTAACTCACAGCATCTGAACATCCACGAAACGGAGACGTCTTATGAAAACAATGATTCTCAACGCCTATGGCGACAACGCCGAATTCCGCTTAACCGAACTACCCCGGCCCGATGTAGAAGCGGGACATGTGATCGTGCGTGTCTGCGCCACCAGTGTCAACACCGTCGATACCATGATCCGTCAAATGGGCAAGGATCTACCGCTTTCGCCTGATCTGCCGGCGGTACTCGGTATGGACTTTGCCGGCACCGTCGAAGCGGTCGGTGAGGGCGTGACCCAATTTGCCCCGGGCGACGAGGTTTACGGCTGCGCGGGTGGGCTCGCGGATCTACAAGGCGCGCTGGCAGAGTACATGCTGGCCGATGCCAGGTTGATTGCCCACAAACCGAAGAACCTTTCAATGCGCGAGGCCGCGGCGTTGCCACTGGTTGGCATTACCGCGTTTGAAGGCCTGCAAAGAGCCGGCGCCCGGGCCGGGGAAAAAGTACTGGTTCACGGCGGCGCGGGTGGTGTGGGACATGTTGCCGTGCAACTTGCCAGGCACCTCGGTGCTGACGTCTATGCGACCATCTCCGGCGAAAAACAGATGGAAATAGTTAAAAAGTATGGTGCCACGCCCATCAACTACAAGACCGAAAACGTCGCAGACTATGTCACGCAACATACCGGCGATGCGGGTTTCGATGTCGTGTTCGATTCTGTCGGTGGGGCCAATATGACCAACTCCTTCGCCGCAGCGGCACTGAACGGACAGGTGGTGTCGACCGTAGCCCTACTGGAACTGGATTTGACGCCAATGCACTTTAAGGGCCTGACGCTGCATGTCGTCTTCATGCTGATCCCGATGTTATACAACCACAAGCGAGAACAACACGGCGCTATTCTGGCGAAGCTGGCCGAGATTGCAGACACCGGCGCACTCAAGCCATTGCTTGATGAAACCGCATTCAGCCTCGAAGAAGTTGGCAAGGCGCACGACCGTCTGACCGGCGGACAAGCGATCGGTAAGGTGGTTATCGATATCTAAGAGCGGGTTGAGGAAGTCGCCGCAGCCGACCCCCTTACAGAACGGGAAGGCGAAATGGCCGAACAAGCAAACAACACGGTGCACCGGTCCGTCAACGGCAAACCCGGTTTCCAGTCCATGCATCGGGGCCACAACAGCGTATTCCATCCCAAGCATTTGAGCCTCGGACTGGTCGTGCCACTGGAGTGCTATTCACAAGGTCCGGTGCCGACCATGAGCCGACATCTGGAGCGCGTTCAACTGGCCGAACAACTGCGGTTTGCCGCCGTAGCGTTGCTATTCTCATATAGGCATGATGGCGCACCGGCCTTCGAACAGATGGCCACAAGCCATGAGTCAGTGTTCCGTTAAACTGGGAGGGGGAATCCAGAAAGTGACGCGTGAACTACGCGCGCGAACCGGGCATATTGTCGGTAAGAAAGCTTTTTACTGATGCGGGCATTTTGATTGATTCGACAGGGAAAGCTTGATCGGATAGGCGACGAGCGCACACAGCTAAGCGCGTTATGCATCGCGCTCCAACACTGACTGGTTTATCTTCGCCGCACCGAAGCGGATTACTTGGCGTCGTCCAGGGTGCACATGAGGATACTGCGCGTGTTCAGACAAGCCAAACTATTCATCGCCCGGCATATGCCCGTTTGGTGGCGCCGGATGTATATGAAGATATACCGCGCTACCGGTATGGCGCTGTGGTTCCCCCATGTGCCAATGGCGATTGCCGTCGGCTTGGCCGGTGTGCTGGAAATGCTGCCCTCGTTGACGCACGTTCGCCTCAGTCACGGCCTCAGTGAGTTGATTCAGCCCCTGACCGGCGGTGCGACCTATATCAATTTCCGTGGACTGCCGCACTTTGCGCTGGGGTTTGTGCAGTTCATTATCGGCATTGGACTACTCTGGCGCTCACGTCTGGCCTGGATCGGGGCATTGGTCATGATCCTGTCGGGCTTGGCACTTGCGCTGTTTTACCCCCGCTCTGTTGCCGACCATTTCCAGGAAACCTATCTCGTCGTATTGCTGATCCTGTTGATCTTGTGGCAGGGGCATTTCAGAAGGAGCAGCCTGACAGTCGGCACCTTGTTCGCCGCGGCCAGTATGGTGTTGGTCATGGGGTACGGGGTGGTGGGTAGTTACGTGCTTGGCGCCCAATTCAAGCCGGTCATCAACAGCTTTACCGATGCGCTGTATTTTACCGTGGTCACCATGTCCACCGTCGGCTATGGAGATATATTACCGGTCAGTGACGAAGCCAGATTCTTTGTGATATCACTCATCGCGCTGGGTTTGACCGTATTTGCAACATCCTTGAGTGCGGTACTGGTACCCCTGATCAATGGACGTATGCGCGTATTGCTTGAGCCGAGGAGGCAACAGATGCAACGGGTTAATCATTATATCCTGGTCGGTGATACGCCGTTGGCCCGCAACACCTACCGGGAACTGCGTTCACGCAATGAATCCGTTACCTTGATCCTCCCCATGGGGACGAACGAGGCGGGGTTTGAGGATGCGGATGTCGTGGTGGGAGACGCCAGTGATATTGAAGTGTTACGCACCGCGGGTGCCGAGCGTGCCAAGGCGATTATCGCCTTGACCGAAGACGACTCGGAAAATGCCTTCGTGGTATTGGCCGCGCGCGAGGTCAGCAAAGAGGCGAAAACCGTGGCGGCAGTGAGCAGTGCGCGCAACCTGGCACGCGTACGCCGAGTGCACCCCGACATGGTGCTGGCGCCCCAGGTGCTGGGGGGCGAGCTGCTGGCCATGGCGCTGACGGGCGAACCGATAGAAGGCGAACAGGTACTCAATAAGCTGTTCAATTCATCCCCCTCCAACACGCAGTAACTGCGCGCACTCCGATTTAACAACAGTTGACTCTGACATACGGGTGCAGTGCGCGGGTGTGGCCTTGGTAATTACATTATCAACTTGATTGATAAAATAATTAATGATTAATCAGGTTAAAATACAGCTCACTCCCACTCTATTATCAATAAGCCATTTTTATATTTTATATTCAATGGGTTACTCTTTCTGAAAATGATAATACCATGAAAAATACCATGCTCAGAAATTTCTTTAAATCGAGCAGGAAAAAGTCAATCGTACAGAGGACTCATGTCTTCTTCTTGGCAACAAATAGATAAATTATCATAGACTACTAGAAGTCACCGAGGATGTCAGAAGTGGACCCCACCGGTTGGACAGAGACTGGACGATGATAAGTGCTTTCCTCCATGATGAGCAACAGGCTCTGGAGAGAAGCAATGAAACGAAAGAGACGTACCCATTCACCTGAGTTCAAGTCCAAGGTGGCCCTGGCGGCGATCAAGGGGGATCTGACGATGGCGGAGATGGTCAAGAGGTTTGATGTACATGCCAACCAGATCACCGAGTGGAAGAAACAGCTCCTGAACGGTGCACCGGACGTGTTTGGTAAAGGTGCCAGGAAGGCCGAGGATACCGAGGAAAGCGTTCAGGCGTTGCACGCGAAGATCGGTCAGCTGACGAGGCAGAGAACGATTTTTTAGAACACGGGCTCGAACGGATTCACGGGCCCAGAGGAAAGAAATGGTAGACCGGACGGACCCGTTGCCCGTGAGCCGCCAGTGCGCGCTTCTGGATCTGCCACGCTCGACGTTTTATCACGTGCCCCAGCCGGTCACCGAGGAGGAGCTCGAACGGATGGCGCTGATCGACCGCTGTCATCTGGAGCATCCCTACTACGGCAGCCGACGCATCCGGGACTGGCTTGAGGATGAGGGTTATCGGGTCAACCGCAAGCGGGTACAGCGCCTGATGCGCACCATGGGTCTGGCGGCGCTGTATCCGAAGCGCAACTTGAGCCTGGCCAACCAGGCGCACAAGGTGTATCCGTACCTGCTCAGGGGGCTCACGATCGAGCGCCCGAATCAGGTGTGGGCGACCGATCTGACGTATATCCCGATGGCCAGGGGTTTTGTGTATCTGGTCGCTGTCATGGACTGGTATTCAAGGCGGGTGCTGTCCTGGCGCGTGTCCAATACGCTGGATGCGAGCTTCTGCATCGACGCACTGGAGGAAGCGATCGACACGTACGGTGCGCCGGAAATCTTCAATACCGATCAGGGCAGCCAGTTCACGAGCGAGGAGTTTACCGGCGTGCTCAAGCAACACCACATTCGCATCAGCATGGACGGCAAGGGCCGCTGGGTTGACAATGTTTTCGTCGAGCGCCTGTGGCGCAGCGTGAAGTACGAGGAGGTCTATCTCAGGGCCTACGACAGCATCGGTGACGCCCGTGCTTCGTTAGGCAGGTATTTTGCGTTCTACAATGCCAAACGTCGGCATCAGTCGCTTGACAGGCAGACGCCGGACAGTGTGTATTACCAGGATGCCGCCAGGATGGCAGCATGAACCGAGGCGGCACTTATCGCGCTGTCCAATTTTTGGGGTCCACTTCT